>NZ_CM142713.1:5850000-6650959 GCF_054898025.1 Pseudomonas sp. LB3P93 | reverse complement strand
ACGTGACGATGACCGATCAGGACGGCAAGCCAGTCGCGGTCAACGAGCTGAAAGACAAATGGTCACTGTTGTTTTTCGGCTACACCTTCTGCCCGGACATCTGCCCGACCACCCTCGCCCAGCTGCGCCAGATCAAAAGCGAACTGCCGCCAGAGGCTGTGGCCAAGTTGCAGATCATCCTGGTCAGCGTCGACCCGAATCGCGACACGCCCAAGCAGCTCAAGCAGTACTTGGGCTACTTCGATCCGCAGTTTCAGGGCCTGACGGCTGCGTCGGTGGAAGACATTCAGAAACTGGCCAACGCGGTGAGCATTCCGTTCATTCCGGCAGACACCAGCAAGCCGAACTACACGGTTGATCACAGCGGCAACCTGGCCGTGATCGGGCCGGACGGGACACAGCGCGGCTTCATTCGCGCGCCGTTGAACAACGCCAAGTTGGTGGCGCAGTTGCCGGTGATGCTTAACCGCAAATAAATCGACAGGCCAAAAAAAACCGCAGCCTGTGGCTGCGGTTTTTTGTATCTGATCGTTCCCACGCTCTGCGTGGGAATGCAGCCAGGGACGCTCCGCGTCCCAAAAACGGACGCAGAGCGTCCGGTGAGGCATTCCCACGCAGAGCGAGGGAACGATCAGTGTTGAGGGTTAAATCAAAACGCCGGCAATACCGCGCCTTTGTACTTCTCGAGAATGAAGGCCTTCACCTCCGGGCTGTGCAGCGCAGCAACCAGTTTCTTCATGTCTTCGCTGTCCTTGTCGTCCGGACGGGCAACGAGGATGTTCACGTAAGGCGAGTCGTTGCCTTCGATGACCAGTGCGTCTTTGGACGGATCAAGTTTGGCTTCCAGCGCGTAGTTGGTGTTGATCAGCGCCAGGTCGACCTGGGTCAGCACGCGCGGGATGGTCGCGGCTTCCAGTTCACGGAACTTCAGGTCCTTGGAGTTCTCGGTGATGTCCTTCACGGTCGCCAAGATGTTGTTCGAATCCTTCAACTTGATCAGGCCAGCCTTGGCCAGCAGCAACAGCGCACGGCCGCCGTTGGTGGCGTCGTTCGGGATCACCACGTTGGCACCGCCTGGCAGCTCGGTCAGCGCTTTGTATTTGCTGGAGTAAGCGCCCAGCGGTTCCAGATGCACGCCGGCAACGGCAACCAGGTTAGTGCTCTTGGCCTTGTTGAACTCATCGAGGTACGGCTGGTGCTGGAAGAAGTTGGCGTCCAGACGTTTTTCGGCAACTTGCACGTTCGGCTGAATGTAGTCGGTGAAGACTTTGACCTTCAGGTCCACGCCTTCTTTGGCCAGGGCCGGTTTAACGAATTCGAGGATTTCCGCGTGCGGAACCGGGGTGGCTGCGACGGTCAGGGTATCCGCGTGAGCGGAAAACGCTGTAACAGCTGCGAACGCGACGAGTAGTTTTTTCATTCAGCTAACTCCATGTGGGCGCCCGTTTGGCGCCTGCCAGCGAATGGCCGGCTCAATTTTATTTACGAGAGAAATGCACAACCAGCTTATCGCCGACGGTTTGCAGCACTTGCACCAGCACCAGCAGCAACATCACGGTCACGACCATCACATCCGGCTGGAAACGCTGATAACCGAAACGGATCGCCAGGTCGCCCAGACCACCCGCGCCGACCACACCGGCCATCGCCGTGTAGGACACCAGTGTAATAGCTGTCACCGTAATCGCCGCGAAGATGCCCGGGCGGGCTTCCGGCAGCAAGGCATTGGTGATGATCTGCCGTGTCGTGGCGCCCATGGCCTGGGTGGCCTCGATGATGCCGCGATCCACTTCACGCAGGGCGGTTTCCACCAGTCGCGCGAAGAACGGCGTAGCGCCGATCACCAACGGTGGAATGGCACCGGCAACCCCGAGGGACGTGCCAGTGATCAAAACAGTGAACGGGATCATCACGATCAGCAGAATGATGAACGGCAGTGAACGCAGGATGTTCACCATCAGCGACAGCATCGCGTAGACGCCTCTGGCTTCCAGCAACTGACGCGGGCTGCACAGGAACAACAGCACGCCCAACGGCAGGCCGAGCAAAACGGTGAACAACAACGAACCGAAGAGCATCAACAGGGTGTCGCCGGTGGCCAGCCAGATTTCGAACCAGTCGATGTTGACGAAGAAACTTGTCAGGACTTCCATCAGCGCAGGACCTCCATGTGGACGTCAGCCGCGGTGAAGTGGGCGAACGCCGCCTCCATGTCGCCGCCAGTGACGGCCAGGGTCAACTGCCCGTAGGGGATGTCTTTGATGCGGTCGATGCGACCGGCCAGGATGCTGTAGTCCACACCCGTTTCCCGAGCGACGGTACCCAGCAACGGCGCGTAGGTCGCTTCGCCCTGGAAGGTCAGACGCACAATACGGCCCGGCACGTGAGAGAAGTCGTCACGCTGTTCGCTTTCATCGATCTGTTCGTCTTCTTGCACAAAACGTTTAGTAGTCGAGTGCTTGGGATGCAAAAACACCTCGGCGACCGAACCTTGCTCGACGATCACACCGGCATCCATTACCGCCACCTGGTCGCAGATCCGGCGGATCACGTCCATCTCGTGGGTGATCAGGACGATGGTCAGTTTCAGCTCGCGATTGATCTCGGCCAGCAATTGCAGGACCGACGCAGTGGTCTGCGGGTCCAGGGCGCTGGTGGCTTCATCGCACAGCAGGATTTTTGGTTTGGTCGCCAGGGCGCGGGCAATGCCGACACGCTGCTTCTGGCCGCCGGACAGCTGCGCCGGGTACTTTTTCGCGTGGTCAGACAAGCCAACCCGCGCCAGCAACTCGGCGACACGCTGGTCGATCTCGCTGCGCGACAGTTCACCGGCCAGGGTCAGCGGCAGCGCGACGTTGTCGGCCACAGTCTTGGACGCCAGCAGGTTGAAGTGCTGGAAAATCATCCCGACCTGCTGACGGAAGCGTCGCAGGCTGTTGGCGTCGAGCGCCGTAACTTCTTCGCCGTCGACGAAGATCTTGCCGCCACTGGACTCTTCCAGGCGATTGATCAGACGCAGCAGGGTACTTTTTCCCGCACCGGAATGACCGATCAGGCCGAAGACCTGACCGTTCTCAATCGTCAGACTGGTCGGGTGCAGGGCGGGGATATCCTTACCGGCGACGCGGTAGGTTTTGTGGACGTTTTGAAACTCGATCACGTAGCGAACCTTGTGGGGCGCGTTGGAATTGGGTCAGCGGTTAGCCGGGCGCGCATTTTAGCCTGTCCGTATAGAGGTTATTAGCATTTATTCCGCATTCAACCTTCCATTTGGCAATAACGCGATCAAAGGTTAGAAAAAAGGAACGGCTAAAAAGCTCATCAGTCACTAATAAGGCAACTCGAAAACGCCCCCGGTGCCGTGCCTGGGGAATGCATATGAGTCCTGGCTACGGGATCGCAACGAGGAGTTTACGACTGATGAGTACTAAAAAGCCTGCCGCCCCCAAAAGCGCAATGGCCGGGACCGATACCCTGGACCGCGGCAACACCAACGCCAAGCTCGATAGCCTGGAAAAATTCCGCTCCGATGCCACCGAACAGGCCCTGCGCACCAATCAGGGCGTCAAGGTGTCGGACAACCAGAACACCCTGAAGGTCGGCGCCCGCGGGCCGTCGTTGCTGGAAGATTTCATCATGCGTGAAAAAATCACGCACTTTGACCATGAACGCATTCCAGAGCGCATCGTTCACGCCCGCGGCACGGGCGCCCATGGCTACTTCCAGACCTATGAAAACCATTCGGTACTGACCAAGGCTGGATTCCTACAGGATCCGGGCAAGAAAACCCCGGTGTTTGTGCGTTTCTCCACGGTGCAGGGCCCTCGCGGGTCGGGCGATACCGTGCGGGACGTACGAGGTTTCGCCGTGAAGTTCTTCACCGACGAAGGCAACTTCGACCTGGTGGGCAACAACATGCCGGTGTTTTTCATTCAGGATGCGATCAAGTTTCCTGACTTCGTGCATGCCGTGAAACCCGAGCCACATAACGAAATTCCTACCGGCGGCTCGGCGCACGATACGTTCTGGGACTTCGTTTCTCTGGTGCCGGAATCAGCACACATGGTGATCTGGGCCATGTCCGACCGGGCGATCCCGAAGAGCTTGCGCAGCATGCAAGGCTTTGGTGTGCACACGTTCCGCTTGATCAATGCCGAAGGAAAATCACGCTTCGTCAAATTCCACTGGCGCCCTACCGCCGGTACTTGCTCGCTGGTGTGGGATGAAGCGCAGAAGCTCGCCGGTAAAGACACCGACTATCACCGTCGTGATCTGTGGGAGTCGATCGAGATGGGCGACTACCCGGAATGGGAACTGGGCGTGCAGGTCATCGAGGAAGAAAACGAACATAAATTCGACTTCGATATCCTCGACCCGACCAAGTTGATCCCGGAAGAACTGGTGCCGATTACCCCGTTGGGCAAAATGACCCTCAACCGTAACCCCGACAACTTCTTTGCGGAAACCGAGCAGGTTGCGTTCTGCCCAGGCCATATCGTGCCGGGCATCGACTTCTCCAACGATCCTTTGCTGCAGGGTCGACTGTTCTCCTACACCGATACGCAAATCAGCCGACTCGGCGGGCCGAACTTTCACGAGATCCCGATCAACCGCCCGGTGGCACCGTTCCATAACGGCCAGCGCGATGCCCTGCATCGCACCACCATCGACAAGGGCCGCGCGGCCTACGAGCCGAATTCCATCGATGGCGGTTGGCCGAAAGAAACGCCACCCGCCGCGCAGGACGGTGGGTTCGAGAGTTATCCAGAGCGCATCGACGCCAACAAGATTCGCCAGCGCAGCGAGTCGTTCAGCGACCATTTCTCCCAGGCGCGGCTGTTTTTCCACAGCATGAGCAAGCACGAGCAGGAACACATCATCTCGGCTTACAGCTTTGAATTGGGCAAGGTCGAGCGTGAGTTCATCCGTGCACGTCAGGTGAATGAGATCCTGGCCAACATCGATCTGGAACTGGCCAAGCGCGTGGCACAGAACCTCGGCTTGCCGGCGCCAAAGGCTGGCACTGTCGAAGTGCGTAAAACCTCGCTGGACCGCTCACCGGCCTTGAGCCAGGCCAACCTGCTGCCGGCGAATATCAAAACCCGGAAAGTGGCGATTCTTGCGGCTAACGGTGTCGATAGTGCTGCGATTGATGCGATGAAGAAGGCGCTGAAGGCCGAAGGGGCGCACGCCAAGTTGCTCGGCCCGACTTCCGCGCCCGTGACCACTGCCGATGGCAAGTCACTGCCGGTGGATGCGTCGATGGAAGGCTTGCCGTCAGTGGCGTTCGACGCGGTGTTCGTGCCCGGTGGCGCTGCGTCGATCAAGGCGTTGAGCGGCGATGGCGTGGCGCTGCATTACCTGCTGGAAGCGTACAAGCACTTGAAGGCGATTGCGTTGCATGGCGAGGCGAAGCAGTTGCTGGATGTGTTGAAGCTTGAGGTGGATGCGGGGTTGATCGTGGGAGCGGATGCCAAGTTGATCAAACCGTTTTTTGCCGCGATCGGGCAGCATCGGGTTTGGGATCGGGAACCTAAGGCCAAGGCGATTCCGGCTTAAGAATTTGTATCGTTAGACAGGACGCTATCGCGAGCAGGCTCGCTCCCACAGTGGGTTGGAGGTGATCACAAATCTGTGGTCAACCACAAACCCTGTGGGAGCGAGCCTGCTCGCGATGCTTTTTAGGGTTTACGCGGGCTCAAGACCATCTGCGCCGGAACGTTGCGCAGGATCTGTCTCTCCAGGTTCAAATCAAACCCCGAATCCAGCTTCTTCACCCGTTTGGTCAGCAACGTGGCCAACCAAGGGTAATCCTGGGTGCGCGGCGCCTGAATGCTCACGTCACATTGATAATTCACCACATCAGCGGCAATCGCATCCAATTGGCGGCGAAGCTTGGTCATATCGGTGAGGTTCAACGCAACCGTGGTGCTTTCAGCCGTAGGATCAATGACTTTGGCCTGTGGCTTGGCCTCAGCAGCCAACAACGCCGCTTCCGCCCTGTCCAGCTCGGCTTTACGGGCATCGACGATAGCGTTGTTGAGCCCGCCCGTCAGCGCCGGAGCCTTTGGCATCAACGCCCGAGCTCGAGCCAGCGCCGTGGCGGCCGCATTCACATCGCCCTTTTGCAGCACGATCTGGCTGCGGCGCAGATAGGCTTCGGCCAATTGCCGCTGATATTGCACAAGGGACGGGTCGTCGGGCGACTGGGCCTGCAAGGTTGCCAGTTGGTCCTCGGCGGTGGCCAGCTCGCTACTGGCAAGGTTTTGTTCCAGCTGCGCGATGGCCGCGGCCCGTGCACCGGTCGCCTCAGTAGTGGCCGATGGCGTGCTTTGACATGCGCCCAGTACCAGCGAAAATGCGGCAAGGAGCAGATAACGGGAGGCTAACAGCTTCATTCCTGCAACTCTCTATTTGCGCAAAAAACGAGCAAGTCTACACCCCTCGACGGGGCAGGACAAAACTCAGCAGAAACAGTGCGGCGGCCGTCACAACAATCGATGGGCCCGCCGGTGTGTCCTTGAACCACGACAGCGCCAACCCGCCACAGACCGCGAGCATGCCCAGCAGGCTCGCGCCCAGTGCCATCTGCTCCGGCGAGCGGGCGTGACGTTGTGCCGCAGCGGCCGGGATGATCAACAACGAAGTAATCAGCAATACACCGACGATTTTCATCGCCACAGCGATCACCACAGCGATCAGCAACATCAGGGTCAGGCGCAGCGCCGGCACTGGCAAACCTTCCACTCTGGCCAATTCTTCGTGCACCGTGATTGCCAGCAATGGCCGCCACAATGTCACCAACAAGGCTAGAACGGCCGCGCTGCCGCCGAGTATCCAGGCCAGATCGGTCGGGCTGATCGCCAGCAAGTCACCGAACAGATAAGCCATCAGGTCGATCCGCACTTCGTGCATGAAGCTTAGTACGACAAGGCCCAGAGAGAGCGTGCTCGGTGCGAGAATTCCCAAAAGGGTGTCGGACGCCAGCGGCTGACGCTGTTGCAACGTCACCAGCAGCACCGCCAACAGCAAGCAGCCGACGGTGACGGCCACGGTCGGGCTGACATCCAGCAAAAAGCCCAACGCCACACCGAGCAAGGCCGCGTGGGACAAGGTGTCGCCGAAATAGGCCATGCGCCGCCAGACCACAAACGAACCCAGCGGTCCTGCGACCAGTGCCAAAGCCAGACCTGCAAGCAGGGCGTAGAGCAGAAAATCAGCCATGCTTGCAGCTATCTCCATGGACATGGGTGTGGGCCGCCGGGGCCGCGCTGACCACCGAGCCATGCAGGTCATGGGCGTGGTCGTGGTGGTGGTGATAAATCGCCAGGCTTTGTGCGTTCTTTCCGAACAGCTCGACGAACGCCGGATCGCCGCTGACCTGTTCCGGGTGCCCGGAGCAGCAGACATGACGATTCAGGCAAACCACCTGATCGGTGGTGCTCATGACCAGGTGCAAATCGTGGGAGACCATCAACACGCCGCAGCCGTGACGGTCGCGCAGTCGCGTGATCAGGCTGTAGAGCTCGGCCTGACCGGCCACATCGACACCTTGCACTGGTTCGTCGAGCACCAGCAGTTCCGGCTCACGCAACAAAGCCCGAGCCAGCAGCACGCGCTGCATTTCGCCACCGGAAACACTTTGCACCGGGCTGTCGATCACCTGCTCGGCGCCGACTTCCTTGAGTGCTGCCAAGGCCCTGGCGCGGTCCACGCCCGGCACCAGACGCAAGAAGCGCAGCACGGACAGTGGCAGCGTCGGATCGACGTGAAGTTTTTGCGGCATGTAACCGACCCGCAGTTTCGGCTTGCGCCAGACGC
Organism: Pseudomonas sp. LB3P93; assembly: GCF_054898025.1. NCBI lineage: Bacteria > Pseudomonadati > Pseudomonadota > Gammaproteobacteria > Pseudomonadales > Pseudomonadaceae > Pseudomonas > Pseudomonas sp. LB3P93. The sequence goes on along the minus strand of NZ_CM142713.1, from coordinate 6,643,138 downwards.
TACCGCTGTCCGGTTTCAGTAGACCGAGTACAGCACGCACCAGCGTGGTCTTGCCGGCGCCGTTAGGGCCGATCAGGGTGACGATCTGCCCCGGCTCGACGCTAAGCTCGATGTTATCCAGCACGTTTTGCCCGGCAAAGGTGACGGCAACCTGCTCGAGGCGGATCAGCGCGTTGCTCATCAAGCCCCCTGGCAACCCGAGCAGAGACCAACGACTTCAACGGTCTGGCCTTCGACGACAAACCCGACATCCTTGGCGCTGCTGATGATCGCGTCGCTGATGGATTTCTGTTCGAGCTCGATGGCGGCGTTGCATTCGCGGCAAATCAGGAACTGGCCCTGGTGGGCATGCTCCGGGTAATTGCAGCCAATGAAGGCGTTTAGCGAGGAGATGCGGTGGACGAGGCCGTTTTCCAGCAGGAAATCCAGCGCGCGGTACACGGTGGGCGGCGCGGCGCGGCGGCCGTCCTGCTCGCTGAGCACTGCCAGAATGTCGTAGGCACCCAGCGGTTTGTGGCTTTGCCACACCAGTTCCAGCACCCGCCGACGCAACGCGGTCAGGCGCAGGCCTTGACGAGCGCACAAAGCATCGGCCTCTGACAGAGCGCTGTGCACGCAATGAGAGTGGTCGTGGGGACGGCTGGCAATCGGTGTTTTAGGCATGAGCGGCGACGAGTTTTGTGAGAGACGTTATTATGTTACCCGTTCTCGCCTCTTCGAGTGGTCATCGTGTCCCGACTTTTTTCTATCTTTGTCACATTTGTCGCAAGTTTTCTGCTGATCGGTTCGGCCCAGGCCGACGTCAAAGTCCTTGCCAGCATCAAGCCGCTACAGCTGATTGCCGCTGCGGTACAGGACGGCGTGGCGATTCCGGAGGTGCTGCTGCCACCGGGAGCTTCGCCGCATAACTATGCCTTGCGCCCGTCCGACGTACGGAAGGTGCAATCGGTGGATCTGGTTTACTGGATTGGTCCGGACTTGGAAGGTTTCCTGCCTCGCGTGTTGAACGGTCGTACGCTGCCGAGCGTCGCCGTGCAAGATTTGCCGGGGCTGAAACTGCGCCGTTTCGCCGAGGACAGCCATTCCCACGCGGAAGAAGCCGACGAACATGACCACGATCATCGTCCAGGCAGCCTGGACGCGCATTTGTGGTTGTCACCGGTGAACGCCCGCGTAATCGCCAGCAAAATGGCTGCTGACCTGAGTGCAGCCGATCCAGCCAATGCGGCGCGTTATCAGAGCAACCTCAAGGCGTTCGATGAGCGTCTGGATGCGTTGGACCTGCGACTGAAGGCACGCCTGGCCGGTATCGCCGGTAAACCTTACTTTGTGTTCCACGAGGCGTTCGACTACTTCGAAGAGGCTTACGGCCTCAAGCACACCGGTGTGTTCAGCGTCGCTGCGGAAGTGCAGCCGGGTGCTCAACATGTCGCGGCCATGCGCACACGCTTGCAGGAAGTCGGCAAGACTTGCGTGTTCAGTGAGCCGCCGTTGCGTCCGCGCCTGGCGGAAACGCTGGTGGCGGGCCTGCCGGTAAAATTGGCGGAGCTGGATGCGCTGGGCGGGTACACGCCGGCGACTGCTCAGGGGTATGAGCAGGTGTTGGAGAAGTTGGGGAATGATTTGGCGGGGTGTCTGGAGTCGTTGTAAATACAGCGATAACCCTGTGGCGAGGGAGCTTGCTCCCGCTGGGCCGCGAAGCGGCCCCACTCTCTACCTAAAAAGAAGGGGCCTCCTGCGCAGGCCAGCGGGAGCAAGCTCCCTCGCCACAATTCAGAGGGCGAACGGCAGCGGCGTGCTGACCTTCTGCCGCTGCGCCAACCGCTGCTGGAACTCCATCGGATCGTGAATCAACACGTCCTGCCCGGCGAAAGATTCCGCGGCGATCAACCGTGACAACCAAAACCGCACACACGCCACGCGTAGCATGGTCGGCCACAGCTCGGCTTCGGCTGCCGTGAACGGCCGCAACGCCGCATAAGCCCCCAGCAATGCTCGCGCTCGCGGTCCGTCGATCAGCCCGTCGTCATCCGAACACCAGTCATTCAAGGCAATCGCCACGTCGTAGAGCATCGGTCCCGAACAGGCGTTGTAGAAGTCGATCAGCCCGGTCAGGTGCGTGCCTTCGAACATCGCGTTATCGCGGAACAGGTCGGCGTGGATGTTGGCCCGTGGCAACGCCAGAATTTTCGTCTTCTGCTGAGTGATTTCGTCCAGCGCCCGTCGCAGCAGATCGCTTTGCTCGGCATTCAGATGGGACAGCAACTGCGTGCCCTCCTCCAGCATCCAGTCCAGGCCACGATCGGTTTTGCGCTTGATCATGTTGGCCTGGGTCGCCAGGTGCAGATGGCCCAGCAACTCGCCGACTTGAGCGCAATGCTGCGCGTTGGCGACCTTGATGTGCTTGCCGGCCAGACGTGGCTGCAACAACGCAGGCTTGCCGGCCAGTTCGCGCAAGGCAACGCCATCGGTGGTGCGCAAGGCGTACGGCACCGGCAGATCGGCTTCGTGCAGCACGTCGAGCAGGTCGATGAAGAACGGCATCTCCTGCACCGGACCGCGCTCAACCAGGGTCAGGACAAATTCGCCCTGCTCCAGGCTGATGAAGAAATTGGTGTTTTCACTTCCGGCGGCAATCCCCTGGAAATCAAGCAGGCGGCCGAGCCCGTATGGGGCGAGAAAGGTTTCCAGCTCGGGCCGAGCCAGCGGGGTGAACACAGACATGTTTAAACTGCCAGTACGGGCGCCGCTGCTTGAGCCAGCGCCGATTGAAATTAAGAAACTACTTCCACTCAAAAATTTTCCACGACGGAATCAGCATATCCGGCTGATCCGAGCGGATGAAGTTTGCATCGGTACCGTCCGCACGCACCAGAAAATAGGGCGGTGCCCCCTTCGGCGTGACCTTGATCGCGTACAGGAAACCGTTTTGGCGGTATTCCTGAATGACCTTGTCCCCTTCCGTGCGGATTGTGACTTCCGGCTCCGGTGTCGGCGCATCGTCCGCCGCCATGACAGCCAGGGGAACGGTTGCAAACAAGCCAGCCAGCAACAGGCGATTTAGTGTGCGCATGATAACCTTGTCCCTTTGTCGTCAACGGTCCCGCTATTCTAGCGCCGGACCCGCCGAAAAGGTTGATCCTGCTCATGAGCCAAGCCCCCCTCGTCCTGGTGGACGGTTCTTCTTACCTGTACCGCGCCTTTCACGCCCTGCCGCCGCTGACCACTTCCAAAGGTCTGCCGACCGGAGCGGTCAAAGGCGTGCTGAACATGCTCAAGAGTCTGCGCAAGCAGTACCCGGGCAGTCCGTTCGCCGTGGTGTTCGACGCCAAGGGTGGGACGTTTCGCGATGACATGTACGCCGAATACAAGGCCAACCGTCCGAGCATGCCGGATGACATGCGCGTGCAGATCGAGCCACTGCACCAGAGCGTGATCGCGCTGGGCTTCCCGCTGCTGTGCGTCGAAGGCGTCGAGGCCGATGACGTAATCGGCACGCTGGCCCGCAGCAGTGCGGCAGCTGACCGCCCGGTGGTGATCTCCACCGGCGACAAGGACATGGCGCAACTGGTCGACGGCCACATTACCTTGGTCAATACCATGACCGGTAGCAGCATGGACGTGGAGGGCGTGAAGGAGAAATTCGGCGTCGCTCCCGAGCAGATCATCGATTATCTGGCACTGATGGGCGATTCTTCCGACAACATTCCGGGCGTACCGGGCATTGGTCCGAAGACGGCTTCCGGCTTGCTGGTCGGAGTGAACGGCGGCCTGACCGAGCTGTACGCACAGCTCGACATCGTCCCGACCCTGCCGATTCGCGGCGCCAAGACCCTGCCGGCCAAGCTCGAAGAGCACAAGGAGATGGCGTTCCTCTCCTATCAACTGGCGACCATCAAGATCGACGTGCCGCTGAACATCGGTCTAGATGACCTGCAAATGGGCCAGCCGGATCACGACAAACTCGCCGAGCTCTACACCCTGCTGGAATTCAAGAGCTGGTTTGACGAGAATCAGCGCGACGCCAAGCGCTCCGGCCAAGAAGTCATCGCTCCGGTGGCTGAAGAAGCCGCTGTCGAGACTGAACTCAAGTACACCACGATCCTCACCCAGGCCGATTTCGACCTGTGGCTGAAGAAGCTCAACGACGCCAAGCTGATTGCCTTCGATACTGAAACCACCGGCATCGACGCGCAACAGGCGCAACTGGTCGGCCTGTCTTTCGCTGTAAAAGCCAATGAAGCGGCCTACATCCCGCTGACCCATTCCTACATGGGCGTGCCGGATCAGCTCGATCGCGACACCGTGCTGCGCGCGCTGAAACCGATTCTGGAAGACCCGAACAAACTCAAGGTCGGCCAGCACGCCAAGTTCGACATGAACATCCTGGCCAACTGCGCCATCGGCGGTGACCAGAGCTGCGGCATCACCGTGCAGGGCATCGCTTTCGACACCATGCTCGAATCCTACGTTCTGGATTCCACCGCGACCCGTCACGACATGGACAGCCTCGCGCTGAAGTATCTGAACCACACCACCACAAGCTTCCAGGACATCGCCGGCAAGGGTGCCAAACAGCTGACCTTTGACCAAATCTCGCTGGAATTGGCCGGGCCTTACGCCGCCGAAGACGCCGACGTAACGCTGCGCCTGCATCAAACCTTGCAGGAAAAGCTCAATGCCATCCCGAGCCTGAGCAAAGTTTTGAGCGAAATCGAAATGCCGCTGGTGCCGGTACTCGCGCGAATCGAACGCCAGGGCGCATTGGTCGATGCCAACCTGCTGGGCATTCAAAGCGTTGAGCTGGGCGACAAAATGGTCGCACTGGAGCGTGAGGCATTCGCCATCGCAGGCGAAGAATTCAACCTCGGCTCGCCGAAGCAATTGGGCGTGATCCTGTACGAAAAGCTCGGGTTGCCGATCCTCAGCAAAACTGCCAAGGGTCAGGCGTCCACCGCCGAAGCTGTCCTCGCGGAACTGGCCGAGCAGGATTACCCGCTACCCAAAGTGCTGATGCAGTACCGCTCGATGAGCAAACTGAAAAGCACTTACACCGATCGCCTGCCGGAACAGATCAACCCGCGCACCGGGCGGATTCACACGTCTTATCATCAGGCTGTCGCGGCGACCGGGCGTTTGTCGTCCAGTGATCCGAACTTGCAGAACATTCCGATCCGTACCGCCGAAGGGCGTCGGATTCGCCAGGCGTTCGTCGCGCCAAAAGGCTACAAGCTGCTGGCGGCGGACTATTCGCAAATCGAACTGCGGATCATGGCTCACCTGGCCAAGGACGAAGGTTTGTTGCATGCGTTCCGCAATGACTTGGACGTACACAAGGCCACCGCCGCCGAAGTGTTCGGCGTGGAACTGGCCGATGTCACCACCGATCAGCGTCGCAGCGCCAAGGCGATCAACTTCGGTTTGATCTACGGCATGAGCGCGTTTGGCCTGGCCAAGCAGATCGGCGTTGATCGCAAGCAATCCCAGGCGTACATCGACCGTTATTTCGCCCGCTACCCGGGTGTTCTGGAATACATGGAACGCACCCGCGCCCAGGCAGCCGAGCAAGGTTTTGTCGAGACGATCTTCGGTCGTCGCCTGTACCTGCCGGAAATCAACGCGAAAAACCCGGCCCTGCGCAAAGGTGCCGAGCGCACGGCGATCAACGCCCCGATGCAAGGCACGGCGGCGGACATCATCAAGAAAGCCATGGTGGCGGTGGATACCTGGCTGACCTCTTCGGGCCTGGACGCCAAAGTCATTCTGCAGGTGCACGATGAATTGGTGCTTGAGGTGCGTGAGGATCTGGTCGACCAGGTCCGCGATGAAATTCGTGCGCACATGAGCGAAGCCGTGACACTGGATGTGCCACTTTTGGTAGAGGTGGGTGTAGGCAATAACTGGGACGAGGCTCACTGAGCCGTCTGAAAAGGCGATTTCTGCTGCGGCATAGCGCCGCGGCAGAAAGGTCGAAGGGCTGTTATTTCGAAAAATGCTTGGGCTTATTCCGAATGGATTTTGACCCACTCAGGAACTAAACCCGTGAACCGCCACTCAGAGTTACTGAATGGCTGGTGAAGCCCTTCGATGCTCCTATGTTGTGTTAAGTGTTGGCAGATATCTGGACCCCGCCCTAACGGTCCGGAACTTGAACCCCGGAACTTCCCCCTCCCCATAAGAAGTCCGGGGTTTTTTTTGCCTGCGATTTATTGCTCGGCAATCTCGGAGCCTTTGTCCGCCAGTTCCATCCAGCCTGCCAGTACAGTGTAGGCGTCTTCCAGGCCCATGCGTTTTGGCGCCGAGAACAGCTGAATACTGATCGCATCGCCCCACCCTTTGCGGATGTCTGTCTGGACCTTGAGCAGGACGTTTTTCGCCGCGCCGTAGGTCAGCTTGTCGGCTTTGGTCAGCAAAATGTGCATCGGCATGCCGCTGGCGACGGCCCAATCGAGCATCAACAGGTCGAAGTCGGTCATTGGATGACGGATGTCCATCATCAGAATCAGACCCTTCAAACTCTCGCGACCACCCAGATAAGCTTCCAGGTGACGCTGCCAGTGCAGCTTCAACGGGATAGGTACTTTTGCGTAACCGTAGCCCGGGAGGTCGACCAGACGACGATCATCGTCTAGCTTGAAGAAGTTCAAGAGTTGCGTGCGACCCGGCGTTTTCGAGGTCCGCGCCAGGCTGGCGTGCGTCAAAGTGTTCAGCGCACTGGACTTGCCGGCGTTGGAACGCCCGGCGAAGGCCACTTCAAAGCCTTCGTCGTCGGGACATTGGTCGACTTTGGCAGCACTGAGCATGAAGGTGGACTGTTGGCACAGGCCGAGGATGGGGTTCTTGAGTTGCATGGGATTTCCGATGTGGGCGGCGCCGGGAATGGACGCGGCAAGCGGTGTCGTTTCCGTTTCAGTGACGCCAGTATATAATGCCGCAGATTTTGTGTGCGCTTTGTCCCAGCGTAGGATGAAGTTCACGAGAGCGATTGACCTTGATTGCGCATTAGAACGCAGAACGCTCTCAACCCTGAAAAGGTCGTTTTATGACGAAATGGCTGCTAGCTGCCGGTGTCTTGATGCCGCTTTACAGCGCTCAGGCTACACAGGATCCGGAAGCTGTGTACAACCGTGTTTGTGGTGCCTGTCATTCCGGCCAACTCCCCATGGCGCCCAAAAAGGGCGATCAGGAAGCTTGGACGCCGAGGTTGGCGAAAGGTATGGAGACGCTGGTGCAACACGTGACCCAGGGTTTCAAGGCGATGCCGCCGCGTGGTTTGTGCATGGACTGCAGTGCCGAGGATTACCAAGCCATCATCCATTGGATGAGCGAGTGATCCCGGCCCATAACTCTTTAACCCTTAGCCGTAGTTGGATTAGCTGATGAACAAATTGATCGTGAGTCTGCTGTTGACCGTGGGGATCTCCGGCGTAGCCCATGCTGCAGGTGATGCAACTGCTGGTCAGGCGAAAGCCGCAGTATGTGGCGCCTGTCATGGCCCGGATGGCAACAGCATGGCGCCTAACTTTCCGAAACTGGCAGGCCAGGGCGAGCGTTATCTGAACAAGCAGCTGCACGACATCAAGTCCGGCAAGCGCACCGTTCTGGAAATGACCGGCCTGCTGACCAACCTGAGCGATCAGGACCTGGCCGATATCTCCGCCTACTTCGCCAGCCAGAAAGGCAGCGTTGGCGCCGCCGACCCTAAAGTCGTGTCTCGCGGTGAAGCATTGTTCCGTGGCGGCGACTTGGCCAAGGGCCTGCCAGCCTGTACCGGCTGCCACTCTCCGGACGGCAAGGGCAACGCGGCTGCCGGCTTCCCGCACCTGGGTGGCCAGCATGCTCAGTATGTTGCCAAGCAATTGACCGACTTCCGCAAAGAAGAAGGCGGTCGTGCCAACGATGGCGATACCAAACCGATGCAGAGTATTGCCAAAAAGCTGAGCGACGAAGATATCGCAGCGGTGTCCAGCTACATTCAGGGCCTGCACTAAGACCGGCCAATAGGGCGTCGGGCAGGGCTTACATCTCCTGCAACGTTAACGCTCTATTAATCCGTCGCAGCAAGTATAAAAAGGGTGGCTCAGGCCGCCCTTTTTTGTGGCCGCTGCCGTTACACTACAGAACTCAAGCCCGCCAGGACCTGTCTGAAAACAGGTCGCGCGAGGCGACCAAAATTGTCCAGGAGTAAAGCATGCGTAATCTGATCATCAGCGCCGCACTCGTCGCTGCCAGCCTGTTCGGCATGACTGCCCAAGCCGCCGAAGCACCCGCCGCCCCTTATGTCGAACTGAGCAACCCGGTTCCGGTCGCCGTGCCTGGCAAGATCGAAGTCGTGGAGCTGTTCTGGTATGGCTGCCCGCATTGCTACGCGTTTGAGCCGGTGATCAATCCTTGGGTGGAGAAACTGCCATCCGATGTGAATTTCGTACGAATTCCGGCCATGTTCGGCGGCCCGTGGAACGCACACGGCCAGCTGTTCCTGACCCTTGAAGCCATGGGCGTCGAAAACAAGGTTCACGCTGCGGTATTCAACGCCATTCAGAAAGAACACAAAAAGCTAGTCGACAAGAATGAAATGGCAGACTTCCTGGCCACTCAGGGCGTAGACAAGGACAAGTTCCTGGCCACCTTCGACTCCTTCGCCATCAAGGGCCAGATCGTCAAGGCCACTGACCTGGCCAAAAAGTACGAAATCACCGGCGTTCCGACCATCATCGTCAACGGCAAGTATCGCTTCGACGTGGGCTCTGCCGGCGGCGCCGAGCAAGCATTGCAACTGGCCGACAAGCTGATCGACAAAGAGCGAGCGGCTAACAAGGCTGCTGCCAACTAAGCGCGGCGACTGCCATGCGCCGCTGGGGTACTGAACGCGTCGTTGGCCTGCATGATCCGCGGGTCAACGAGCATCATCTGGAATCGACGGGCCTGCCCGCAGACAGCCGTCTGCGTTTGCTCAGCTTCAATATCCAGGTCGGCATCAGTACCGAGCGCTATCGGCACTACCTGACTCGAGGCTGGCAGCATCTGTTGCCGCACACCGGTCGTGCCGACAACCTGCAAAAGATCGGCAATCTGTTGGGCGACTTCGACCTGGTCGCCTTGCAGGAAGCCGATGGCGGCAGCCTTCGATCAGGCTACGTCAATCAGGTTGAACACCTGGCGCAGCTCGGCGCCTTCCCCTACTGGTATCAACAACTCAATCGCAACCTCGGTCGCCTCGGCCAGCACAGCAATGGCGTGCTCAGCCGCCTGCGCCCGTGGGCGATTGAAGATCATCCGCTGCCGGGGCCCAAGGGTCGCGGGGCGATTCTGGTGCGCTTCGGCGAGGGTCCGGAGGCGCTGGTAGTGGTAATGATGCACCTGGCGCTGGGCGCTCGGGCCCGCACCATGCAACTGGCTTACATCCGCGAGTTGATTGGCGGTTACAAACACCAGGTGCTGATGGGCGACATGAATACCCACGCCAGTGACTTGCTGCAAACCTCCCCGTTGCGTGACCTCGGCCTGCTCGCGCCGCAACTGGAAGCGACCTTCCCCAGCTGGCGCCCGCAGCGTTGCCTGGACCATATTCTGCTCAGCCCCACTCTGACCCTTGAAAAGGTCGAGGTGCTGGCACAACCAATTTCAGATCACCTGCCCGTCGCGGTAGAGATTCGTCTGCCGGGTTCGCTCACGGCCGATGCTTTCCCCGCGTTGAGTCCTGCCCCTTCGCGGATCCCCTGAATGAGCGACGAAACACAGCGCTGGAAAGAGAAATACCTCAAAAGCATCGAACAACAGGAAAAGCTCGAACGCCGATGGGACGCCCGGCTCGACTTGCTGCGTCGTGGGCTGGTGCGCAGCACGCTGGCCGCAGAAGGCACTGATCGCGCCGTTGACCTGTGCATGAAGGAAATGCGCGAAGTCGTGCGCACCGATGACATGGACGCCGGCCTGGCCGCCCTGCTTCCGCGTCTGGAAAAAGCCGTACTCGATTCCGAGCAGCGCCGGGAAACCCGGATCAATCAAACCAGCGCCGCATTGACAGCACTGGTGACCCAGCTGCAAACCCTGCCGCTGCCTCGCGAAGTCAGCCGGCCGCTCAAGAACTTTGCCAAACAACTGGATGGCCGAGTCAGTCAGGCGCGAGAGATTCCGTTGCTACTCAGCGAACTGAGCGGCCTGCAAGGCAAAGCCCTGCGCCAACTGGATACCCCGGCAGAACCTGATCGTCCCGGTTTTCTGCAACGACTGTTCGGCAATCGGGAAGCGGATGAAGCCGCGCCGCAAATCGCCGCTCCTGCGGTGCAAACGGCTACTGTCGAACCCGTTGCCGCGCCGCTGGCCGCAACCCCGAATGAAACGGTCGAACTCGCATCTGCGGTCGTGCAGCCGCCAGTCGTACCGCCAACGGTACTCGACGCCCAACCCGCCGCAGCCACTCCTGAAACCCTGGAGACACAGCCATCAGCCGCAGAGGCACCCTCTCCTGAAGTGGTGGCCTTTGTCCCGCCTGTGCTTCAGCCAGAGACTGCATCTGCGCAAACTGTAGAGCCACACGTACAGCCGAACATTGAACAACTGCAAGAGCCAGCGCTTCCAGACATCGTGCCAGCCGAGCTTCCTCAACAGGCAATCAACCCGGATGAATTGACCCCGGCATTGGCGACCCTCGATGTGGGCCACCTCGAGCCAGAGCATATTCTTTACGCCCTGCCCGACTCGCCCGAGCCGTCCTACAGCTCCGTCGCCAAGCACATCGAAGACACGCTCCTGGGCCTGCTCGACGACCTGACGTTGCCCGAACGCCATCGACCGCAAGCCGAAGCAATGCGTGATCGCCTGCAAAACGGTTTGAACTGGTATGAGTTGATCCCGATCCTCGACGATCTGGCGACTTTGATGCTGGCGATCACCGACAGCGGTCAGCACGAATTCGAAGCTTACCTGCAGCAACTCAACGAGCGCCTCGAGTCGTTCCAGAGCAACTTGCAGGCCGCCAGCGAAGGCCATGCCGACAACCGCTCTGCCGCGCGCGAGATGGATACGCAAATCCGTGAGCAAGTCGATGGCCTGCAGAGCAGCATGCAGGAAGCGGCGGACCTGGACGACCTCAAGCACGTCCTGGAGAACCATCTCGAAGGCTTGCTCGGCACCATGGATCAACACCAGAAGCAGCGCGACGAACGTGAACAGGAAGTCGCGGCACGCTTGCATAGCCTGGCCGAACGCGTGGCACACATGGAACAGGAAGCGCTGGGTTATCGTGAACACCTTGAAGAGCAGCGCCAGAAAGCCCTGATCGACCCACTCACCAGCCTGCCCAATCGCGCGGCCTGGAGTGAACGACTGGAACACGAAGTCCACCAATGGCAGCAACACGGCAACACCCTGTTGCTGGCGATGCTCGATCTGGACCATTTCAAACGCATCAACGATAACTACGGCCACCTGGCAGGCGACAAGGTGCTGAAAATCATCGCCAGCGTGCTGCGCAAACGCCTGCGTGGAACGGATTTCATTGCGCGGTTTGGCGGCGAGGAATTTGTCCTGTTGATGCCCGCTACGCCACTGGCTGCCGGAGCGAAACTCCTGGAATCCTTGCGCGCATCAATCGAAGCCTGCCCTTTTCATTTCAAGGGCGAGCGAGTGACGATCACCATTTCCATGGGTGTGACTGCATTCAAAGCCGGCGAACACAGCGATCTTGTACTGAAAAGAGCCGATCAGGCGCTATACCGTGCGAAAAATGCGGGTCGCAATCGAGTTGAGGCAGGCTGATAGTCAATTGTTCCATTTTGTTTAAAACAGTGCTTTTGCCCTCGGCACGCAAGGCAGTACGTTACACTGTTGCATTACTGTCTTGCGTGTATGCCTTCTTGCCATGAAATGTCTTGCCCTTATCGTGTCGCTGCTTCTGTTGGCCGGTTGTGCCAGCGGCCCCCGGATCGACACCAGCCACCCTTCAGCCAATCACGACAGTCGTATTCAGTTCGTGGTGGTGCATTACACCTCCGCCTCGCTCGAACGCTCGCTGCAATTGCTGACCCACGGCGAAGTCAGCAGTCACTACCTGATCGGCGACGACAAAGGCGCCACAATTTATAAGCTGATGGATGAAAATCTTCGGGCCTGGCACGCGGGCGAAAGCGAATGGCAAGGCCGGACGTGGCTGAATTCCAGCTCCATCGGCATCGAGATCGTCAATCCTGGCTTCAAAGACACGCCAACCGGTCGCCTCTGGTACCCCTACAGTGAAGATCAGGTTCAGTCGCTGATCTTCCTGCTCAAGGACATCAGCAAGCGTTACAACATCAACCCTCACTCCATCATCGGCCATAGCGACATCGCGCCGCTGCGCAAACTCGATCCCGGTCCGCTGTTCCCCTGGAAGCGCTTGGCCGCCGAAGGCCTCGGTGTCTGGCCAAACGAGCAGTCCGTCGCCCGCCAGCAAGCCCGGTTTGCAACAGAACTGCCGAGCATCAGTTGGTATCAGGGACAGCTGGCTCGACTGGGTTATGCCACACCACAAACAGGCGAGCTTGATGTGGCCACGCGCCACGTACTGGCAGCCTTCCAGATGCATTTCCGCCCCTCCCGATTCGACGGCACACCGGACGCTCAGACGGCGGCGCTCCTGCAAGTCTTGAATCAGACAAAATAATGACGCCCGCCCGACGGTAAGGGCTTTTTCTCAATCAGCAGCTATAACTCATTGGTAATTCTTCGGATATTCATAATGACTGTAGCTCGAGAGACGCTTCGTAGCTGGTTCTATCGCCCCTGGTTTTTGGCGATGCTGGCTGCTGCCTTGAGCGCAACGCTGTTAATGGCCGCCAGCCTGTTTGTAGCGATGAATCAGGTCGAACAGAGGGAAAGCCAGGAAATGAATGCCCAGGGCGAGCGCTTCCTCGCCCGGCTGGAGCAACTGTTCGGGCAGCTGCGCGAAAGCCTCGACGATCTGGAAGCCCAGCCCTTGCGAGGCTGCGATGATGAAATGATCGCGACCTTGCAACAGGTCAGCTTCAACTACCGATTCGTTTACGAAGCCACTTACATGGATGCGTCGCGGATCTGCTCGAATCGCCCTCGCCAGGAAGGGAAGTCGATGATTCGCTCCCCGGACATCAAGGGCCCCACCTACAGTTTTTGGCTGAACACCACCACCGAACCCGATGAAAACCGTGCGGCGCTGATGCTCGGCCGCGGCAATTTTCGGGTCGCAACCTCTCGCGGCCATTTGACCGACATGGTCGATCTGTCGCCGGGAAGTAGCCTGCTAGTGGTACTTGACCATGGCACCCGCGCAATTCCTGTTTTGGGTGTCCCTCAGGCCTGGCCACCCACGGAATCCTTGCCCCTGACAAGCCGCGATGCGCTGCAAGTGACACAAACCCGCTTGATTTACCGTATGCCCACCAACAATCCCGAATACCAATTAGTGCTGATCACCCCGCGAACGGGCATGAATGTGCCGGGCGTGTGGTGGTGGTTGCTGCCGGCCAGTCTGGCGCTAGGCATGTTAGTCGGTTTCATGGTGTTTCTGCTGGTGCGCCAGCGTCAGTCACTGGACGCCGAACTGAACGGCGCCATTCGACGAGGCGAATTGCAGGTGTTGTATCAACCGATCTTCGATCTCGACAGCCGTAACTGTGTCGGGGCCGAAGCCTTGCTGCGCTGGCGGAGACCGGACGGCACGCTGACCAGCCCGGACCTGTTCATTCCGATGGCGGAAAACACCGGCCAGATACGCCAGATGACCGACTTCGTATTGCAGCGACTTCTCGAACAACTAGGGCAACTGCTACGCGCCAATCCGCAGCTGTACATCTCCGTCAACCTAGCAGCTTGCGATGTCATGGTGCCGCGTATCGGCCAGGTGATGGCACGCCTGCTGACCTTGCACCGGGTCGCGGCAAAACAGATTGCCTTTGAGGTGACTGAGCGGGGTTTGATCGATGTGGTGGTGGCCAGGGAAAACCTGCAAGCCTTGCGCGATGTCGGGCATCAGGTGCTGATCGATGATTTCGGCACTGGCTATTGCAGCCTCGCCTACCTGCAAACCCTGCCGGTGGACTGCCTGAAAATCGACAAGGCGTTCATTGATGCCCTGGGCCATGACGCCGCCAGCAGTGGCGTGGCACCACACATCATTCACATGGCCCAGGCCCTGCAACTCAGGGTGATTGCCGAGGGCATCGAACACGAAGCCCAAGCGGCGTTCCTGAGCAGCGAAGGGGTGAAGTACGGTCAGGGCTGGCTGTTCGCCCATGCACTGAGCGCCGTGCAGTTCATCGAACTGATTACCCGTGGTCGCCGAATGAGCAATCGACGCCTGGATGATGAAGCCTGAGGAGACTGCTGCGGCTTAAACCGCCAGCGCCATGTAGAACTGCGTTCCCTGCCCCGGCCGCGAATAGACGCCCATCCGCCCGCCATGCAACTGCACGATTTCCTTGCACAACGCCAAACCAAGTCCGGCACCGCCCTTCTTGCGGCCAACCTGAACAAAGGGTTCAAAGATCCGCCCCTGCTGACCGTAGGCAATGCCTTCACCGTTGTCTTCCACGCTGATAATCACCCGCTCCCCATGGCGCCGCGCCTGCAGACGTATCAGTCCATCATGGGCGGTATGGCGCAAAGCGTTATCGATCAGGTTATCGAGCACCCGGTCCAATTGCGCCTGATCGGCCTGCAACCGGGGTAACGGCCCCTGCACTTCCACCCGCAGCTCAATGCCCTTCTGCACCGCAGCCCCGGCAAAACGCGCCTGAGCCTCCCCCAGTAAATCTTCGATTGAGCACGGCGCCAGCGTGAGCTTCTGCAATCCGTTCTGGTAGCGAGAGAAATTCAGCAGGTCGTTGATCAGCTGCATCAAGCGCTGCATTTCTTCGTTCACGGTGTCCAGCAAGTCGGCTTCGCGGGAGTCCTCAGGAAATTTCGCCCGCTCGCGAAACAGGCCGAAGGCCATGTGCATCCCGGTGACCGGGGTGCGCAGCTCATGGGAGGCGCGCAAGACAAACTCACTGCGCACCCGTTCGAAGGCACGCTGTTCGGTGACGTCATGCAACACCATCACGGCGCCGAGGATATGGCCTTGTGTGTGGCTGACCGGGGTAAGGCTGTAGGTCAGCAACCTCGATTCGCCGTCGACCTCAATGCTCAGGTCTTCCGGCGCCCGCTCCAGCGTTCCGCCGCGCAGCACCAGTTGCAGCTGCTCATCCAGTTCGGGACGTTCAAGCGCCGTACCCAGCCCTTGACCGAGACGATCGGAGTCCCAACCCAACTGCCGCTGGGCCACTGGATTGAGGTGCTCCAAATGGCCTTCGCGGTCGATCATCAACAATCCGTCGTCGATGCTGTCGAGTACTGCCTGCAATCGTTGCTGACCAGCGAGCAGTTCGTCGACGTTCATCGCCTGGTGCTCACGCAACGCCTCGGCCATGATGCCGAAACGCTTGGTCAGTTGGTTCATTTCCTCGGCAGAGGAAACCGGCAGGGTGACTTCGAAATTACCCTGGCCGATATTGTCGGCGGCCTGGACCAACGCTTCGATCGGAGCGCCAAACCGCCGGGCGATCGCGTGAGCAGTCACGAAACCGATGATCAGCACCGCCAACCCCACCAACCCGAGCAGACCGGCAATCAGCAACGCGCGTTCACGGGCCTTACGCTCGGTATCGTTGATGTTATCCAGTGCGCGCTTTTGTTCAGTGACCAGACCGTTGCGCAAAATATTGAATTTTTCCGTCAGCGCCTCATTGCCGCTCAACGCAGGGGTCGGCGCTTGTGTCTGATCGTAGACCTGAAGAAAGTCGAGATAGTCAGCCTTGGCCTGTATGAAACCGTAGCCGCCGTTGCCGGATTTCTGAAGGGTGATGCCTTCTTCGAGCAACTCGAGGTAGTGCTGCCTGGTAGCCTCGAATGCCGCGGGATCAGGCTTGTCGCTGATCATGATCATGAGCTGGTCGCCCAGGGTCTGACGCAATTTCAACCCCAGGTCCAGCGTGACTAAATTGTTGCGAACCAGCACTTCCTGGGTCCCGGCCATCTGCATCACGCTGACCAGCCCGAGCAAAAGCCCGAGCAGCGCTACGGTGATCAGCGCCGAAATACTCAGAAACAGCCGAGTCCGCAGCTTCATCGCCAGTTTCATCGCAGGCTCACAGGTTGTACTGCTTACGTTTGCGGTACAGGGTCGAGGCATCAATGCCGAGGGTCTTGGCTGCCTGATCCAGCGTGTCGGCGGTGGCGAGGACGGCGCCGATGTGGGCTTTCTCCAACTCATCCAGACTCAACGCCGCACCAATACGCGGCGCATTGTTGGTCGGGGTCTCGGCCATGCCCAAGTGGCTGATCTCGACCCGTTCCTGAGGGCAGATAATGCTCGCCCGCTCTACCACGTTACGCAGTTCGCGAATGTTGCCGGGCCAGCGGTAACCCAGCAACGCTTCACGGGCCTCGTCGCTGAAGCCCCGCGCCGGACGCGCGTACTCTTTGACGAAGCGAGCCAGGAAACGGTCGGCCAGGTTCAGGATGTCTTCCCGGCGTTCGCGCAGTGGCGGCAAGTGCAAAGTGATGACGTTCAGACGATAGAGCAGGTCTTCACGGAAACGACCGTCGCGCACCATGTCTTCGAGGTTCAGGTTGGTCGCCGCAAGAATTCGCACATCGGCGCGGCGGGTCACCGGATCACCCACGCGTTCGTATTCCTTGTCCTGAATGAAACGCAGCAACTTGGGTTGCAACGTCAGTGGAAAATCGCCGATTTCGTCGAGAAACAAAGTGCCGCCATCCGCTTGGTTGACACGCCCCAAAGTACTTTCGCTGGCACCGGTGAACGCGCCTCGGCTGTGGCCGAAAAGCTCACTTTCCATTAATTCCGCCGTCAGCGACGGGCAGTTGATGGTGACGCAGGATTTCTTCTGGCGCTTGCTCCAGCCGTGAATGGCTTGGGACAGTTCACCTTTACCAGTACCGGACTCGCCAAGGATCAGAATGTTGGCGTCGGTGCTGGCGACCTGGCGTGCGGTTTCGAGTACCACTTTCATCGCCGGGCTATGGGAATCCAGACCGTCCTTGGGTTTACGCACTTCGCCTTCAAGGGCTTCCAGGCGGGCCGATAGCTGACGCACTTCCAGCTGCTTGGCGGTCGCCAGGCGCAATTGGTCGGGGCTGCAAGGTTTGACGAGGTAGTCAGCGGCACCGGCCTGAATCGCATCCACGGCGGTGTCCACGGCCGAGTGAGCGGTGACGATCACCACCCGCATCCATGGCGCCTGAATCCGCATCTGGGCCAGCACATCCAGGCCATTGTCTTCACCCAGGCGCAGATCGAGGAAGCACAGATCGAACACCTGACGTTGCAGCAAAGCATCGGCCTGCGCCGCGCTGTTCGCGGTGGCCACGCTATAGCCTTCATCTTCGAGGCAATAACGGAAGGTTCGCAGAATGGCGGATTCGTCATCCACCAGCAGAATGCGGCCTTGATGCTCAGTGGCTGATTCCATGTTCCTGCGCTCCTTTAATGAATGATCTTGGTCAGTCTAATGAATGATCTGGATTAGTCCCGGAAAAATCGGGCAAGTTGCATGGTTGATTCTGATCCTTTCCAGCCATGGCAGGGTAGCTGTCTACTCAACCATTAGCTAATGAGCTGATTTCCCTGGTTTTTTACCAAAAGACCGCTTTCGGTGGTTACCCATATCCTTTTCTGACATCTGCGCCCTCCTCGCAATTCAAAAATAATCAAAGTCCCCGGATATCGATCGTGCAATACGCACGACTCTGCGCGGCCCATCGTGCAGGATGCGTCCACCGTGATTTCCACCATTAAACTAACATGTTGATTTAAAACGGTTTTTTCCTAATAAAAAGCTGGCATGCAGGCTGCAATAGTCTGGGTAATCAGGGCCATTTTGAATCGACGCCCTCTAACAAGATCACCACCAGAGTGGGAGGAGTTTCAGGATGAATCGCCAACGTGTCGCCCCATTGCGCATCTCGCCTTTGCATATTCAACAAGGACTGTTTGGCCTCCTGGCGCTGCTGATCACGCTGATCGCCGGCCAGCAGTTCCTGATGTGGGAACAGAGCCAGCAACCCGAGGCGCCGCACGTGTCGATTCAACGCGCAACCCAGACCCACTTCAGCGCTGTCAGCAGCAATCAGGCTGACCTCGCCCCGATGCGAATGATGGACGTCGACCAGGCTCAGCCTGTGGATGAGATGCCTCTTCAGGAACGTTGGGTGTTCTGAGCAAACGAACTTGGCGCGTTCGATGCGCCGGGAAAAGCACCACAAGCAACATCTCTAATATAGAAGCGTAAGGAGAATCACCATGTTGAGCTGGGCAATCACATTCTTGATCATTGCCATCATCGCCGCCGTACTGGGCTTCGGTGGTATCGCGGGCACCGCCACGGGTATCGCCAAGATTCTCTTTGTCGTGTTCCTGGTGATGTTCATTGCTTCGTTCTTCTTTGGCCGTCGCGGTCGAGGCTGAATATGAGCGTTTTGTTAAAGACTTTGGCAGCCGCCCTGCTTCTGGGCGGTAGTGCCATGGCGGTGGCGGCCAATGACGGCCAGACGCGGGCCAGCGAATTGCTGAATTCGGACCCGCAGTACCGTGAAACGTGGACTAAAGTCGTTAAAAAGGAAGAGCGACTGCCGGAATGGGTGATGAACCTGTCTGGCGATGCGGAGCAAATGAATGCTGTTGAAGAGGATGGCGACAAGTACCTGGTCGGGCCGCTTTGCGAAACGCAACCGACGTGCCTGAACAAGCGCTTGATCGTGGCCTTCAGCTTCGACAAAAAGGACGCCTACGCCATGCTGGTCGAAGTGCCTGCGGGACTGCCGGCCGACAAGTCGCCAACGCGACATGCCGACTACCGCTTCCTCGGGAAGCCAGACCAGGGCATGCAGGACCTGTTGATGGAACAACTCAAGAAAGATCCGAACTGGTACTGAGTTTGTAACACGAGAGGAGCAGCATGCTCCTTTCCAGTGCGCCACCCGAGGAAGGCAGGCGCATGACCAAGGGGTCGGGACGTTCTGCCTGTTTTTGGGGCGGAGTGACCTACGGGCACATGGAGTGTCTGCGCAAGGGCCGGGTCAGGTAGGTATAAAGCTGCGACGCAAGTTCGCCAGCCCCGAGTGGCTCGACGGACTTGCGAAGAGCTTCAACGTGCAAAACGTTGATCTAGAGCACTGCGCTCATTCCCTTCTGCTGCATATTCCCCGCAAAACCGTTTCGCGGTGTTTCTTCACGACCGTATATCGAGAAACCTTCGACTTTCGGCGTGTGAGCTTTCGCTGTCAAACGTAGGCTTTTTCGCAAATTTTGCCATGAATTCAACTGTTTAAAAATTAACCAACCTCCTCTGAAATGGCCGGTACACGGCACTTATGCCTGCCGAAATGTCGTATTCGAACCGGTTGGGACGCGCGTTTCAATTAAAAAAGCTCATGCCGATTCGGCATAGGGTAGGCGTTTACGGCATTAGACGTCGCTTCCTTGCATCGGAATAGTTGCGCCTTTTTTCGCCTGCCAGAGAGCCGTAATAAAGCGCTCCGGGGCACCTTATACGGGGGCAGATGCACAGACTTTTTCGCCACGAGCGTTCCAGTTCTTGCATTCGCCTGAGTCAAACGCAAGTAAGGGTAAAGATATGAAGAAGGCAAAGCTCAGCCTCGCCTGGCAGATCCTCATCGGTCTGGTTCTGGGGATAGCAATCGGTGCGCTGCTCAACCATTTCAGTGCCGAAAAAGCCTGGTGGATCAGCAACGTCCTGCAACCGGCAGGCGATATCTTTATCCGTCTGATCAAGATGATCGTGATTCCGATCGTCATCTCCTCGCTGATCGTCGGCATCGCGGGCGTAGGTGATGCGAAGAAACTCGGGCGTATCGGCCTCAAGACCATCATCTACTTCGAGATCGTCACCACCATCGCCATCCTGGTCGGTCTGGTGCTGGCCAACGTGTTCCATCCGGGCACCGGCATCGACATGAGCACCCTGGGTACTGTGGATATTTCCAAGTACCAGGCGACGGCTGCCGAGGTTCAGCATGAACACGCGTTCATCGAAACCATCCTCAACCTGATCCCGTCGAACATCTTCGCGGCCATGGCCCGCGGCGAGATGCTGCCGATCATCTTCTTCTCGGTGTTGTTCGGTCTCGGCTTGTCGAGCCTGCAATCGGACCTGCGCGAGCCGCTGGTGAAGATGTTCCAGGGCGTGTCGGAAAGCATGTTCAAAGTCACCCACATGATCATGAACTACGCCCCGATCGGCGTGTTCGCACTGATCGCGGTGACCGTGGCCAACTTTGGTTTCGCGTCCCTGGTACCGCTGGCCAAACTGGTGATCCTGGTTTACGTCGCCATTGCTTTCTTCGCCTTTGTGGTGCTGGGCCTGATCGCCAAGCTGTTCGGCTTCTCGGTGATCAAGCTGATGCGCATCTTCAAGGATGAGCTGGTGCTGGCTTACTCCACCGCCTCTTCGGAAACCGTGCTGCCGCGCGTGATCGAGAAGATGGAAGCCTACGGCGCGCCGAAAGCCATTTGCAGCTTTGTGGTGCCAACCGGTTACTCGTTCAACCTCGACGGTTCGACCCTGTACCAGAGCATCGCGGCCATCTTCATTGCCCAGCTCTACGGCATCGACCTGTCGATCAGCCAGCAATTGCTGCTGGTGCTGACCCTGATGGTGACGTCCAAAGGCATCGCCGGCGTACCGGGCGTGTCTTTCGTGGTGCTGCTGGCCACCCTGGGCAGCGTGGGTATTCCGCTCGAAGGCCTGGCGTTCATTGCCGGTGTCGACCGCATCATGGACATGGCGCGTACCGCTTTGAACGTGATCGGCAATGCCCTGGCCGTGCTGGTCATCTCCCGTTGGGAAGGCATGTACGACGACGCCAAGGGCCAGCGCTACTGGAACTCGCTGCCGCACTGGCGCAGCAAGGAAAAGCTGCCTGCTGGCGAAGTCTCCAGCAACTGATAGCTGAACCCTGTGGAGTCTGGCTTTTATGTGGGAGCCAGCCTGCTGGCGATAGCGGTGTATCAATCAACAGAGATGTTG
The DNA here is from genome assembly GCF_054898025.1 of Pseudomonas sp. LB3P93. Classification (NCBI taxonomy): domain Bacteria; kingdom Pseudomonadati; phylum Pseudomonadota; class Gammaproteobacteria; order Pseudomonadales; family Pseudomonadaceae; genus Pseudomonas; species Pseudomonas sp. LB3P93. The sequence goes on along the minus strand of NZ_CM142713.1, from coordinate 6,622,073 downwards.
AACCTGCCGGCCTCATCGCCAGCAGGCTGGCTCCCACAGTGACCCGAGCAAGCCTCACAAACAAACCCCGGAGAAATCCGGGGTTTGTCGTTTCTGGCTACCCCGCTATCATTCGCGGCATTCTTCGGGGGATTTAACTGATGCTCAATGGCCTGTGGCTTAGCTTCTTCATCGTGGCGGCCGTTTCGGCGCTGGCGCAATGGCTGATCGGCGGTAACGCCGGAATCTTCGCGGCGATGGTGGAAAGCATTTTCGCCATGGCCAAGTTATCAGTCGAGGTCATGGTCCTGCTGTTCGGCACCCTGACCCTCTGGCTGGGCTTTCTGCGCATTGCCGAGAAGGCCGGGATCGTCGAATGGCTGGCCAGGGCGCTGGGCCCCTTGTTCCTGCGCCTGATGCCGGAAGTGCCGGCCGGTCACCCGGCGATCGGCCTGATCACGCTGAACTTTGCCGCCAATGGCCTGGGCCTGGACAACGCCGCCACGCCGATCGGCCTTAAAGCCATGAAGTCGCTGCAAGAGCTCAACCCCAGCGACACCATCGCCAGCAACGCGCAGATCCTGTTCCTGGTGCTCAACGCCTCCTCCCTGACCCTGCTGCCGGTGACGATCTTCATGTACCGCGCCCAGCAAGGTGCGCCCGATCCCACGCTGGTGTTTCTGCCCATCCTGCTCGCCACCAGCTGCTCGACGCTGGTCGGCCTGCTGTCGGTGGCGTTCATGCAGCGTCTGCGGCTGTGGGACCCGGTGGTGCTCGCGTATCTGATTCCCGGTGCCCTGGCCCTCGGTGGCTTCATGGCGCTGCTGGCGACGCTCTCGGCGACCGCTCTGGCCGGCTTGTCCTCGATCCTCGGCAACCTGACGCTGTTCGGGCTGATCATGCTGTTTCTGGTGATCGGCGCCTTGCGCAAAGTGAAGGTCTACGAGGCGTTCGTCGAAGGCGCCAAAGAAGGTTTCGACGTGGCCAAGAACCTGCTGCCGTATCTGGTGGCGATGCTTTGCGCGGTGGGCGTGCTGCGCGCGTCCGGGGCGCTGGACTTTGGTCTGGACGGCATTCGGCATCTGGTGGAGTGGGCCGGTTGGGACACGCGCTTCGTCGATGCACTGCCGACAGCGATGGTCAAACCGTTCTCCGGCAGCGCCGCGCGGGCGATGCTGATCGAGACCATGAAGACCTCCGGGGTGGACAGCTTCCCGGCGTTGGTGGCGGCGACGATTCAGGGCAGTACTGAAACGACGTTCTACGTGCTGGCGGTGTACTTCGGTGCTGTGGGGATTCAGCGGGCGCGGCATGCGGTGGGATGTGCGTTGCTGGCGGAGTTAGCCGGCGTTTTAGGCGCCATCGGCGTTTGCTACTGGTTCTTCGGTTAAGCGCACATCCCTGTGGGAGCGGGCTTGCCCGCGATAGCGATTTATCCTTCAGCATAAATGTTGTTTGACACTACGCCATCGCGGGCAAGCCCGCTCCCACAGGGATCATGGTTGGGTTTAAGGGCGGGGTGGCGGGGCGACTTTCTGACCTTGCTCAACCGCCCAACTCACCACCTGCGCCGTCAACTTGTCATTGGCCTGGCCAAACCCGACCACCACCGCCGGCACCTTCACATCGCTCAATGGCTGACGCACTTCGAAGCGTCGGCTGGCGAGTATTCGCTGGTCATACCCGCGCACCAGCAATGCATCCAGCCGCACGACCACGCTCGCAGCGGTGCCTTGGTATTCAGTCTGGAACGCCTGCAGATTGCCGCCCAATTCCAGGTCTGCCTGGAAGTTGCTGTCATCCGTACTCAGCAACGGCACCCGACCGTCCCGCTGGAAACCATCCAGCAGTCGATTACGCAGCAACACCGGCGCCGGATCACTCCAGCGCGAGGCGGTGTAGCTGCTGATCAGATCACCTTGCGGGATCACGGCGATTTTCGGGCTGTTCAACGCTTCGCTGGCCTGAGGCTTGTTCAAGCGCAGCGACCAGCGTTGTGGCGTACCGTGACTGGCCGATACGCTGCTCGGGGCCGACGGCAAGCGATAGACATCCGACGGCTCGGATTTGGGCAAGATCGAGCAGGCACTGATTAACGTGAAGCTGGCGAGGAGGGCGAGGGGCGCAAGCTTCATGGCGTGAACTCCTTGTTCTTGTCATTGCCCAGCAAATAACCGCTAGGGTTGGCTTCCAGGCGTTGGGAAATGGCCCGCAACGACGTCAGGGTGTCGCGCAGTTCACGCACCGCTGGCGCCAGGCCATTGAGGCCCTGCATGCCGCTGTTCAAAGAATTCTGATTGGTCGTGAGCAACGTGTTGATGGTCGCGCTGCTTTGCTCCAGCGATTTCATCGCCTGCTCGGCGCTGCCGAACATCTGCTTGCCCTGGTCGTTGAGCAGGCCGTTGGCGTTACGCATCAACGCCGATGTCTGCTCCAGCATGGCGCCAGCCTGTTTGCCGACCGACGCCAGTTGCTGCATCGCCTGACGAATATCGCCGCGCTGATCGGCGATGGTGCCAGTGGTTTGTTCCAAGTGTTCCAGCGTCTTGCTGATGCGCTCGACGTTCTCCGTGGAAAACATCAGGTTGGCGTTATGCATCAGCGTGTTCACGCCCGCCATCAGGTCGCCGCTGTCGTTCAGCAGACGGGCGATGGGCGAGGGCGACGCGATAATCACCGGCAGATAGCCGTCCTTGCCCTTGAGGTTCGGACTTTGCGGCGTGCCGCCGCTGAGCTGGATGATCGAGGTGCCGGTGATCCCGGTCAGCGCCAATATGGCCCGGGTGTCTTCCTTGATCGGTGTATCACCGCCCAGGCGAATTCGCGCCAACACCCGGCGCGGGTCTTTCGGGTCCAGGCGCAACGTCACCACGTCGCCGACCTTGATCCCGCTGTACTGCACGGCGCTGCCCTTGGACAAACCGCTGACCGCCTCGTTGAAGACGACTTCGTAATCCTTGAACTCGGTGTCGACGCTGGACTTGGCCAGCCACAGACCGAAGAGCAGGGCGCCTGCCACCACAATCACGGTGAACAGACCGATCAATACATGATGGGCTCGGGTTTCCATGTCAGACCTCGTTCAACTGTTGAGCGGCCGTCAGCGCCGCGCGGCCGCGAGGGCCATGGAAGTATTCGTGAATCCACGCATCGTCGGTTTCCGAAACCTTGTCGATGGCGTCCGCCACCAGCACTTTTTTCTGCGCCAGCACCGCCACCCGGTCGGTGATGGTGTAGAGCGTGTCGAGGTCGTGAGTCACCAGGAACACACTCAGGCCCAAGGCATCACGCAGCGTCAGGATCAGTTGATCAAAGGCTGCGGCGCCAATCGGATCGAGACCGGCAGTGGGTTCGTCGAGAAACAGAATGTCCGGGTCCAGCGCCAAGGCCCGGGCCAGCGCCGCGCGCTTGATCATGCCGCCGGACAGCGAAGCCGGGTATTTGTCCGCCGCCGACAGCGGCAGCCCGGCCAACGCCAGTTTCACTGCCGCCAGGTGCTCGGCGTCTTCACGGCTCAGGCCAGCGTGCTCGATCAGGGGCAGCGCGACGTTCTCGGTCACGGTCAGCGAAGAGAACAGGGCGCCCTTCTGGAACAGCACGCCGAAGCGCCGCTCGACCATCGAGCGCTCGTGTTCGGACAGCGTCGGCAGGTTTTTGCCAAAGACCTTCACCATCCCTTCGCTGGGCTGGCGCAAGCCGACGATGCTGCGCAACAGCACCGATTTGCCGCTGCCGGAACCGCCCACCACGGCAAGGATTTCACCTTTGTACAAATCGAGGTCAAGGTTCTCGTGCACGCTCTGGCTGCCGAAGCGATTGCACAGCCCACGGACTTCGATCACCGCCTCAGAGGGCGCTCGGGGTACACGACTCACCAGCCCATCTCCATGAAAAACAACGCGGCCACGGCGTCGAGCACGATCACCACGAAAATCGACTGCACCACGCTCGACGTGGTGTGCGCGCCAACGGACTCGGCGCTGCCACTGACCTTGAAGCCTTCAAGGCAACCGATCGCAGCAATCAGGAAGGCGAAGATCGGCGCTTTGACGATCCCCACCAGAAAGTGCTGAACGCCGATATCGGTTTGCAGCAGCGACAGGAACATCGCCGGCGAAATATCCAGCGACAAGGCACACACCACGCCACCGCCGATAATGCCCGAGAGCATCGCCAGAAAGGTCAGCATCGGCAGCGCCACCAGCAACGCCAATACCCGCGGCACCACCAGCAGCTCCATCGGATCGAGACCGAGTGTGCGGATGGCATCAATTTCTTCGTTGGCCTTCATTGAGCCGATCTGCGCGGTGAACGCACTGGCGGTACGGCCGGCCATCAGGATTGCGGTGAGCAACACGCCGAACTCGCGCAGAAAGGAGAACGCCACCAGGTCCACGGTAAAAATACTCGCGCCGAAACTCGCCAACACCGTCGCGCCGAGAAACGCCACCACGGCACCGACCAGGAAGGTCAGCAACGCAACGATGGGCGCGGCGTCGAGCCCGGTCTGTTCGATGTGCGCAACCATCGGTGTGATGCGCCAGCGCTTGGGGCGAAACAGCCCGCGAGCGATGGTTTCGAGGATCAGCCCGACAAAGCCCAGCAGTTGCAGGGTGTCTTGCCAGACCGTATCGACCGCCCGACCTATACGGGTCAGCAGCTGAATGCCGACGCTGATTTCCGGTTCCTTGATCGGCACGCAGAAGTCACTGAGCGAGCAATAAACCGTCTGCAACAAGGCGCGGTCGGGAGGGGACAGTGTGCAATCGGGATGTTCGGCGGATCGGCCCAAACGCTCGGACCCAAGCAATTCGACCAGCAGCGACGCACCGGCCGTGTCCAGTGCACCGAGGCCATTGAGATCGATGTGCGTGCTGTCGTCGTATTGGCCGCGGAGCTTTTCGCTCAGGTCTTTGAGATCGGCGTAATGGGCGAGCGTCCAGTCACCCGTGACCCGCAGTTGTGCGGGCGAGTGAGAGGCGTCTAGCTGGGCATTGCCGGCCGTAATGCTGTTGGTCATAAGCTCCGTGCTTGTTCGGCTATTTGCGCAGATCTACGTAATAGCACGAACCGGATTACTTTTCTTTGATCGGTGTGCTGTCCGTGATTTTGAAGCGCAACACACCGATCAACTGGCCGTCTTCGGTCAACACCCGGACCTGCCATTTGCCCGCCGGGTTACCGGGGAAGTTCTGCTTGTGGGTCCAGGCGCGATAGCCTTCCTTGCGCCCGCCGTGGATGTCCAGCGGGATGCGATCGACCTCTTTGCCGTTGAACGTCCACACGTGATAAATCCGTTCGTCCAGGCCGCGCGGGGCGTTGATCGCGGTGTAGGCGTACAGGCCGTCGCCACGGATCTGCTCGGCGCTGACTTCTTCCAGGCTTTTGCCGGGCGTGCGGTCCTGCAGCTGAGTGCTGATCGCTACATCGGTCATCCACAGCGTGGCCGGCGGCACCCACGAGCGCAGCACCCAACCCACGCCGCCGATGCCGACGGTGATACTCAGGATCGCCAGCGCATTGCGCACCGTGCGGATCGGGAAGATCGACGCCAGGCTCGGGAACGACAGGATGACCGCCGTGCCCAGCGCCAGTTTGAAACTCTGTGAGGTGGTCAGGTGCAGGATGACGGGCAGGGCGGTCAGCAGCGCCGCAAACAAGGTCAACGTGTGCAACGCCAGGAACGCCCAGCGCCGGGGCGCCAGCCATTTGTAGTAGAGCGGATCAGTGATGGAAATCAGCGCGGCGATGCCCAACAGGCCGGTGAAAAACAACTGGCCGCTGTTCCAGGTGGTGGTGATGAAAAAGAACGGCAGGACGAAGAACAGGCTTTCCTGGTGAATCATCTGCGTGGCATAGCGCAGCAACGGCTGGGGAATTTCGCGTTTGAAGATTCGGGTGAAGAGCTTGGTAAGGCTGTTTTCCAGCATCAGCCATATCCAGCTGAGCACCATGATGATGGTGATCCAGGTCGCCAGGCCTTGCTGACGATCCACCAGCATGAAGCTGCCGACCCCGGAGATAAAACCGCCGAGCGCAATCACCCCTGGATAGCGCTTCATCAGTTCCAGGATGCGCTGGACGTACAGGGTCAGAGTAGGCATTCGGCGGTTCACAATAGTCGTGGGAAAAATCCTCGACAGAGTACCGCCCGGGCGCAGGCGTGGCGAGGGGGATACGTCCGTTTGACCCATGCAGCATTGTGGCGAGGGAGCTTGCTCCCGCTCGGCTGCGCAGCAGTCGTAAAACCGGTGCATGCGTTCTATCTGATAATACGCAGTGTCCGGTTTTGGGGGCGCTTCGCACCCCAGCGGGAGCAAGCTCCCTCGCCACAGGGAACTGTTACTTTCGGCGATGAACTCGCCAACCCAATAACCCAAGCACAATCAACCCAAACACCCCGGCCATCGCCCACATCAACTGGTCATAACTCATGACCGGCTTCTCGATCCGCAGATACCCCGGCTGCATGAGCAACTCGCGCATGGCCTTGTTCGCTTCTTCCAGCGTCACGCCTTGCAGCTCCCTGGCTGGGTCGGCGAAACGCCCGTCCTGATAGTCCCCAAGCGCGCTCCAGTAATAATCGGCCAGCGCGCTGTTGCCTTGCACAGCCCAGGCCTGGCGGGCGATGGCGGCCTGTTTGAGGCGGTTGAAGGTGCCTGCATTGAGACCGTCCTTGAGCAAACCGGCCTTCAAATCCTCCAGCACCTGTTCGGCTTCAGGCACGTCGTCGCGCTCGAGGTCTGCGTTCAGGCTCATGAAGCCCACTCCGCCAAACACCTCGCGCTCGGCCGAGGGGCCGTAGGACAAACCGTGGGACAGGCGTAATTGGCGATAGAGCGCCCAGTCCAGATAGTCCTTGAGCAGGTCGAAGGTTTCGTCGTGCTGATCCTCCAGCACCGGTTCCGGCACCAGCCAGTGCAGCTTGGCACCACCACCGACGAATCCGTTGCTCAGCGTGCGCTCATGGGCGGCGCTGGCCTGGATTTCCGGCAAGGGCAGGTGATCACTGGGGTCGACCGCTTCAAGGGCGCCATACGAGCGCTCCAGATACGCCGGCAACAACTTGTCGAGCTCGCCGACCACGATCAGCGACATGTTGTTGGGCGCATACCAAGCCTTGCGCACCGCTTCCAGTTGCTCGCGGGTCAGGTGATCGACCTCGGCCCGCTCGGGGCATTTGAGGCCCAGTTCCACCGCCAGCTGATTGCTCGCCGTGTGGCCCAGGTCCTGACGGTCCAGCCAGCGCTGCAAATGAGAGTAATGGCCACCGTCTTCGCGCTCGACCACTTGTTTGGCCGCGTTAATGGCGTTGTCGTCGATTCGAGTCTGCGTCAGCAGCGCCAGCAGCAGGTCGAGCACCTTGCGCTGGTTTTTCGCCGGGGCTTCGATGACGAATGTAGTGTCGGCGTTGCTGGTGAACGCGTTCCACTCACCGCCCAACGCCTGCATCCGTTCTTCCAGGCCGCCTTCGCCATTGGCGTCGATGCCACTGAACAGCAAGTGCTCAAGCAGATGCGGCAGCTCCTTGTCGGCGCAGCTGAAATCATCCAGCCCAACGCCGACCACCAGACGGATCGCCACATGCCCGCGCTCGGTGCCGGGTTTAAGCAGCAATTGCAGGCCGTTGGGCAGCGTATAGCCCTCGACCTGAAAGCGATCCAGGGCAAACGAAGGAAATGAGCCAAGCAATAGACAGGCGAACAACAGACAACGCATAGCAAGCTTCCAGGCAACCAATCGGAGATCCGTGTCGTCCTTCAGGCCGCTATCGCGGGCAAGTCGAATCGTCGCACCGCCGCTCCCACAAAGAACCGGCGGTGACCCATCATTTGTAGCCACCGCGAAACCTGTGGGAGCGGCGGTGCGACGATTCGACTTGCCCGCGAAGACGGACTTGAGGCTGAACCAATGTTACTGACTGACCCCACCGCCAGACGTTCAAGGTGAATGCGTGATATCAGCCATATCGTCAACCGCCAAGGCACCCGTGTCCGACGTTTCCAGCACCACATAAGCGCTGCTGCAGAACAACGAATTCAAACGCTTCATGTCGGCGATCAGCTCCAGGTGCAGTGAACTGGTCTCGATACTCTGCACAATCTTACGTTGCAAGCGGCTGACGTGAGCATGGGCCAGGCGGCGTTCCTGTGCGCGAAAGCGACGTTTCTCACGCAGCAACTGGCGGGCACTTTCCTTGTCGGCACTGAGAAATACCGACAACCCAAGACGCAGGTTTGAGATCAACTGGTTGTGCAACCCGGCCAATTCTTCCAGACCGACCTCGGAAAAAGACCGGCGCTGAGAGGTTTTCTGCTGCTGCACCTTGCGCAGCATGCGTTCGATCAGGTCACTGGCCAGCTTAAGGTTGATCGCCAGTTCGATGATTTCCGCCCAACGCCGACTGTCCTGCTCGCTCAAGTCTTCCCGGGGCATTTGCGCCAGGTAGAGCTTGATCGCGCTGTAGAGCGCTTCGACATCATCGGTCAGTTTGCGCATTTCCTGGGTGATGGCGGATTGATTGCCGCGCAGCACGTCAAGCATCGCTTCGAGCATATTGTCGATCAGATCGCCCATGCGCAGGGTTTCCCGGGCAGCGTTGGCCAGCGCCAGGCTGGGGGTGACCAGCGCTGTCGGGTCGAGGTGCCGGGGTTTCGCCATGCCGTTGAGCTCCGGCCGCTCCGGCAGCAGCCACGCGCAGAGCCTGGCCATCGGGCCGACGCTGGGCAACAGGATCAGGCAGCGCGCGGTGTTGTAGAGCAGGTGGAAGCCGATGACCATTTCCTGAGGGCTGAAGTCGAGGCTGTCGATCCAGTGCACCAACGGGTCGAGCACCGGAATGATCAGCAGCAGGCCGATCAGCTTGTACAGCAGGCTGCCGAGCGCCACCTGCCGACCGGCGGCGTTTTGCATGCTGGTGCTGAGGAACGCGAGGACGCCGCTGCCGATGTTGGCGCCGATCACCAGGCCGATGGCCACCGGCAAACTGATCACGCCGGCGCCCGCCAGGGTAGCAGTCAGCAGGGCGGCGGCCAGGCTGGAGTAGGAAATCATCGCGAACAACGCGCCAACCAGGGCATCGAGCAGAATGTCGCCGGTCAGAGAGGCGAAAATCACCTTCACGCCTTGCGCCTGAGTAATCGGCGCGGCGGATTCGACGATCAGCTGCAGCGCCAGAATGATCAGCCCGAGGCCGATGCTGACGCGGCCCATCTGGCCCAGTCGGGTCTGCTTGCGGGACAGGAAGAAAATCACCCCGATAAAAATCAGCAGCGGCGACAGCCACGACAAATCGAACGTCAGCACCCGCGCCATCAGTGCGGTACCGACATCCGCGCCGAGCATGGTCGCGAGAGCGGGAGTCAACGCCATCAGGCCCTGACCGACGAAAGAGGTGACAAGCATGGCGGTGGCGTTGCTGCTCTGGACCATCGCGGTGACGACGATCCCCGAGATGAACGCCAGCCAGCGTTTGGACATGTTCTGGCCGATCACATGGCGCAGATTGGAACCGTAGACCCGCAAGATGCCGGTTCGGACGATGTGCGTGCCCCAGATCAACAAGGCCACGGCAGATAACAAATTGAGCAGGGTGAGCATGCAGGCCCCCTGTGGTGGTAGCGCCCCAAAGGGGCAAGTTGACGGTGCCGCGCGACGTTCTACGTTCTGTACTTAAGCTGTAGTTGGCTAACGGTCTGGGCGCCAGCATCGCATAGCTAAAGAAGTGATTGAAACAAAACTGTCATGAAAACAGGTTCATGCAGAAATGAAGACGGGGCCCGAAGGTCTCAGCCCCTCAATTGAAAAGGCGCTCGAACACAACCCCTGTGGCGAGGGAGCTTGCTCCCGCTGGACTGCGCAACAGCCTCGTCTGGAGCGACTCTTCATTCGCTGTAGTAATCCGAACCGACACTGACATCAATCAGATACTTCGCCGTTTTCGGGTCGCGCTCATCACAGCGGGCGTAGCATTTGACGTTAAGCGCAAGACTGTATTTGTGGGGTATCAGGAGCATCACGACGACTACCTGATCGAACAACTGCCTCTGCAAAGCGTTTTTTTCCACTTCGCTGCCGACGGCTAACCAAGAGTTGTCTTGTGGATTGCGCGGTACCCAGCCCGAGTCTTTTAGCATCCCCTGCAACTGAGTGAGTAAGGGAATCAGCTGATTGAAAGGCAAGGTCTCCAACATTGGAGAAGTCGTCATGGTCGAGACTTTACCTTCATCAAAACCAACGGCGCCAAACTTGGTTGCTGGTAGCGTAAAACCATGCTCAGGATCATCAAAATGGATGATGACTGGCTCTGATATCCATGTAGAACTAGGATGCGGTGGCGTGCTTGGATAAAAAGCGGTATTCGCAGGCACCGAGAACGTGGAGTCCTCAACGGTATCCTTGTAAGACTTCCCAATATGAGCACTCAAAACTTCCGTATTCCAATTGAAGTAGGCAACACACAGCCCAATAACAATTGCACTCATGCTTATCAGAGATAGCCTGGTGAGGGGCTTCATCAGCGGATCCCTCCACCTTGAGATATTTCTGTAATGGATTGCTTTAGTTGGGCTTTTGAAGTGGGGGTTTTTAATAAAGCATCGAACTGTGTTGCAGCACGAAGTACGAATTCCATTCGTTGATCCTTGTTTGCCAGATTGGCCATTGGATTACTGCCGAAGGCAACCTTTCGTCCGTCTGCTGCTTTACATTGACTTGCCAGCGTCAACTGGATTTCTTCTGCGGCTCCGGACAACATCCCTGTGACCACGGATACGACATCACCAGCATGGGTGCCGCGCATTAGGTAAGCGAAGTGGGAATCGTCATACATTGCAGGTTGCAAAATGTTCAGCTGTTCGTGACGGGCCATGAATTCGACGCTTTTGGTAATTCTTCCTTCATCTATGGCTTTGAAAGTATCGGTCACTTCTGCACGCACTACACCGAACTCTACTTTGTCAGCGATGGGCCACAGAACTTCATTTTTTAGTTGGTTGCGTTTGGAAAGACAGGCTTCCATTTCTTTGAATCCCCGCACCATAAAAAACCGATGCAACGGATAAACATCCAGAAACAGCGAGGTGTTACCGAGGGCCAGCATTTCATACACGTAGTCCAACTGCTGCTGAACAGCGGAACGGGAGTTGTCGCCGAAGGTAATATCCTCAGTGGGAAGAGGATTGGCCGCTTTAGCGTTCGCTAACTCTTTCTCGATTTCTGGATCAGTCTTGCTGAGCTTGAAGCCAAACCCTTCGAAAAGGGTTTCCGACTTCCCCGTCCGCAATTTCTCCTGCGCCGCCTTCTGCGCCGCAATAGCCGTTTGCAACTTGGTGGCATGAATCAACCCACACCCCACCTGCTTCGAAGCAAACGCCGCCAACCCTGCCCATTGAAACCGGTTATCCGCCAGCCACAACTGTGCATAGGCCGCGTTGATCTTGCGGTTACGAGCTTGCGGGTCGGCAATCACCACGCCGCCATGGCTGGTGGTGCTATCGAGCGTCATGGCGTTCAGGCCGTTGATGAACACGGTTGAAGAGAATCCACCGTTCAGGGCCTGGGCCGCAGGTGCATGTGTCGCTGACCCGTGCGGCAGCAAGACCGTTGAAAAAGACGTCGGGAGAACCGCTGGCAATCGGGTTGGTGCCGTGGCCGGGGAGGGGACAGGTGGTGGGGTCCGTGACGCGTGCAGCCGGTTTTCCTGACATATGCATTCCTTGTCATTGTCGGTTGAAGCGAGCGAGGGACGCTAACCACCAGAGCTCGGTGCGTCAACCTTTGAACAAACCTTCGCGCAATCGAGTGCTGGATAACCTCGATCCGCCAGGGTAATCACCGCGCAAAAAAAAGTGGGAGCGAGCCTGCTCGCGATGAGGCCGTCACATTCAACACTGATGTTGACTGACAGGCCGCAATCGCGAGCAGGCTCGCTCCCACAGGTTTTGTGCACTGACTGACATCAGTCAGTGCACGGACTCGGGTTATTGCCCCGGAATGTCCTTGCGCAGTTTCACCGGATCTTGCTGTTTGCGTTTTTTCGCAATCGCGGTGCGCATCTTGATGTTGATCGCTTCAACCGCCAGCGAGAACGCCATGGCGAAGTAGACGTAGCCTTTTGGCAAATGCACTTCGAAGGACTCGGCAATCAACACGGTACCGACCAGCAACAGGAACGACAGCGCCAGCATTTTCAGCGACGGGTGCTTGTCGATGAATTCGCTGATGGTGCCAGCCGCCAGCATCATCACCAGTACGGCGACGATGATCGCTGCGACCATGACCGGCACATGGGAAACCATACCCACGGCGGTGATCACCGAATCCAGGGAGAACACGATGTCGATAATCGCAATCTGGATGATGGTGTACAGGAAGCTGCCACCCTTGGCGGTCGGTTCCTCGTGGGTCTCATCCTCGCCTTCCAGCGCGTGGTACATCTCTTGCGAGCTCTTCCACAGCAGGAACAGACCACCGAAGAACAGGATCAGGTCTCGCCCGGAAATGCCCTGGCCGAACACTTCGAACAAGTCAGCGGTGAGGCGCATGACCCACGTGATCGACAGCAGCAACAGAATCCGCGTGACCATGGCCAGCGCCAGGCCGAAGATCCGGGTGCGCTGCTGCATGTGTTTGGGCATGCGGCTGACCAGGATCGAAATCATGATGATGTTATCGATACCCAGGACGATTTCCAGGGCGGTCAGGGTAAAGAAGGCAACCCAGATTTCAGGGTTGGTCAGCCATTCCATGTGTATTCCTTTGAGCGAGTGTTAAACCAGAACGGGCCCGGGCTTCGAACAGCGAAGCCTGGACCCGTTGTGGTGAGTCTTGGGCTTATAGAGTGCTGAACAGCGGAAAGATCCCCATCAGCAATGCTGCAACCAGTATGCACATGCACACCAGCACTGCCCATTTCAGGGTAAAGCGCTGATGGTCACCGAAATCGATACCGGCCAGGGCCACCAACAAGTAAGTCGATGGTACCAGCGGGCTCAGCAAGTGGACGGGCTGACCGACGATCGAGGCACGTGCCATTTCAACCGCGGTTATACCGTAATGACTGGCTGCTTCGGCAAGTACTGGTAACACGCCGTAATAAAATGCGTCGTTCGACATGAAGAACGTGAACGGCATGCTCACCAGCGCTGTGATCACGGCCAGGTACGGGCCGAGGAAATCAGGGATGACCGCCAGCAGGCTTTTCGACATGGCATCGACCATGCCGGTGCCCGTCAGGATACCGGTGAAAATGCCCGCGGCAAAGATCAGACCGACCACCGCCAGCACGCTACCGGCGTGAGCTGCCACGCGATCCTTCTGCTGTTGCAGGCAAGGATAGTTGACGATCATGGCAATACTGAACGCCACCATGAAAAGTACCGGCAGCGGCAACAGACCGGCGATCAAGGTGCACATCAGTGCGAACGTCAGGGCGCCGTTGAACCAGATCAGTTTTGGACGACGGGCATCCGGGAACTGCGAAACGCTGATTTCGCTGTGGTCGATTTCGTCGCCAACCAGGTGCAGCTCACCCAGGCGCGCACGTTCACGTTTGCCGTAGAAATACGCGATGGCCAGGATGGCCAGGACACCGAAAGCCATCGCCGGAATCATCGGTACGAAGATGTCCGACGGGTCCACGTGCAGCGCACTGGCCGCACGGGCCGTCGGGCCGCCCCACGGGGTCATGTTCATCACGCCACCGGCGAGGATGATCAGACCGGCCATGATCCGCGGGCTCATGCCGATACGGCTGTAGAGCGGCAGCATGGCGGCCACGCAGATCATATAAGTGGTCGCGCCGTCACCATCGAGGGAAACGACGAGCGCCAGTACGGCGGTGCCGACCGAAACTTTCAACGGGTCGCCCTTGACCAGTTTGAGGATCTTGCGCACGGCCGGGTCGAACAGGCCGGAGTCGATCATCAGGGCGAAATACAGAATGGCGAACATCAGCATCACGCCAGTCGGCGCAAGCTTGGTGATGCCTTCGAGCATCATCGGGCCGATCTTCGGCGCAAAACCGCCGAACAGGGCGAAGACGATTGGAATGATGATCAGGGCGATCAGCGCAGACAGGCGCTTGGTCATGATCAGGAACATGAACGTGATGACCATGGCGAAGCCAAGGAAAGTCAGCATGGGATTACTCCAGGCGTAGCGCGGCTAGGGAATGAGCGAACCGGGTGGGGTCAGCGCAGAACGGGAAGCACAAGGCGTACGGGCGGAGTTGCAGCGAAGCGGCGGGTAATAGAGGACATCAGAATCACCATTGTTGTTGTTAAATGGGCTGTGCGAGCGATAAAACACTGGCATTGGCCGACCGGTCTGTTGCCGGTAGTGGGGCGATCCTAATCGGGGAAGCTTTCAGCCAGCTTTCGCTGGTGAAAGCATTCACCGGATGTGTGACCGGTCGTCGGACTGGGCAGGGTGTTAAACCGAGTTGAGGCCATCGCGGGCAAACCCGCTCCCACAGTGATGGGTGTGTGCCGCAGATAGCAGCTTCGCCGCAAAAACCTGTGGGAGCGGGCTTGCCCGCGATGGCGGCCGTAAAATCGCATCAGGAGGCAAGGTCATGACCAACATTCACACAGGCGGCTGCCACTGCGGACAGTTGCGCTATCAATTCAGCGGTCCATTGCAGGACATCGCCCACTGCCACTGCTCGATCTGCCGGCGAGTCAGCGGCGGGATCGTGACGACCTGGATCACCGTGCCCTCATCGGCCTTCAAATGGCTGAAAGGGAAACCGGCCCAGTACGATTCTTCGACAACCTGCGTACGCTATTTCTGCTCGAACTGTGGGGCGCAAATGGCGCTGACGACGCATCTCAGCCCCGAGAGCATCGACGTGACCATCGCCACCCTCGATCACCCGGAGCAGGCCCCGGCCGAGCGACATATCTGGACCGACAGCCGTTTACCCTGGCTGCACCTGGACGAGCAGTTGCCGAGTGAAGCCGAAGAAAACATCTGATCAAAAAATAGACAGATTCAGCGGCCTGATCGCGCCCATCCAGATGGCGTGCTCGGTGTGGTCCATCAAATCGTCGCCGGTGTCCGGGTGCAGGAACACCACCAAACCTTTGCGGTTGAGGGCCAGCCACGGCAGCACGTCGCCGATCAGCTCCGGCCCGAACGCCAATTGGCAACTCCAGTCCGGGTGCGGGCCTACCGGGCGTTCGTGCACGCGGCCCATTTTCAGCGGGAATAAGTGCGCGGCTTGCTCACACAGCGCTCGCGCCTGATCAATGCTGCTGGCGTCGAAATAGACATGGGCGTGGTAACCCTTGATCTGTTGCATCTGAAACCCTCTAAAAACCCAGTCGAACCCTCACCGATTGCTGCAGGTCACACGACATATACGTCGTAAAACAAGGAATCCCAGCCATGAAAAATGCCGAAACCCCGGTGGTGAAAGTGGTGCTTTATGGTGCCATGAGTAGCCTGGGCAGTGCGCTGATGGCTGAAATGCTGCGGCGCCAACATGAAGTGATCGCGATTCTGGACGACCTGACGGCGCTCCCACCGCGCCCGGGTTTGCGCACCAAGACCGGCGATCTGTTTGAACCTGAACGCGTCAAGCAAAGCGTGGCGGGCAGTTCGGCGGTTATTTGCCTGCTGGACGCACCGGGATTGCCCTTCAACAGCGAGTACGTGGAAAAAACCATCGTGCCAGGCCCGGTCGAACAGGTGTTGGCCGTGGACGCCCTGATCGAGGGCATGCAGGCGGCGGGCATTGCCCGACTGTTCCTGGTGGGGGATTTCGCCGAACTCGACGAAACGGAGGCTGAAGCACTGAATCCCCTTCAACGGCATGCCGCCGAGGAAATCCTTGATGCGCTGCAAAGCAGCGCCTTGCACTGGACCCTGGTGAATGCACCTCGCGGCGTGCCGGGGCTGACGATCGAACATTTCAGCCACATCAGCAGCAGCCTTGAACCGGGTCTGACTGAACCGCTTGAACGGCTGAACCGCGTAGCGGTGGGGATTGCCGATGAGCTGCAGCGCAATCTTCACGTTCGCGAGCACGTGAACTTCGTTGCGACCGACCCTACACCGCGATAGACGGCAGGGGCATGCCTTTAAGCGATTGGGCGCTGCTGGCCTGCTCTGCCATCAACCAGTCCACAAACTGTTGAATCAGCGCCCCACGCCGCTTTCGCTGGGGCAGGACCACGTAATAGCCGAGCCTGGAGATCACCGTATCCGCAATCGGTCGACACAACAGACCTTGCGCCAGCAAGTTATCCACAAGGTGCCGCCAGCCTATCGCCACGCCTTGGCCGCCGATCGCCGCTTGAATCAGCAACGTGTAATTGTCGAACCGCAATTGCCCGGGGGCCGGCGCCGACGTAATCCCCAACTCGCGAAATACGCCGCTCCAGTCGAACCAGTTACTGCTGTTTTCACCCCGCAGATGTAGCAGCGGGAATTCCAGCAATGCCTGGGCCGGCAAGGGCAGGGGACGGTCTTTCAATAACAGTGGGCTGCACACCGGAAACACTTCTTCGCTGAACAGCCAATGGCTTTCGCCCTGTTTAAACCGGCCATCACCGAACAGCACCGCCACATCAATATCCGTGCGCAACATGTTGTGGCTGCGTTCGCTGGTGACAAGGCTCACGTCCACTTGAGGATTGGCCGCGTGAAAACGGTGCAAACGTGGCATCAGCCAATACGCAGCGAAGGCGAAGTCGGTTGCGACCTGCAACACCTCATGTTGCTGCTGTGCGGTGATCGCGCTCAATCCTGCGTCGATATTCTGTAATCCGAGCTGAACCTGCTCGAAAAGTATGGTTCCAGCCTCCGTCAGCTCGATGCCGCGATAGATGCGATCAAACAGGCGCGTAGCAAGTTGTTCTTCCAGCCGCTTGATCTGCTGGCTGATCGCCGGCTGCGTGGTGCCGAGCTCGACCGCAGCGGCGGTGAAGCTGCGCTGACGGGCCGCCGCTTCAAAGGCGCGGAGCAGATCCAGAGACAAATCACCAAGGGCGTCATACATAAGCTGTGCTTATCCTAGTCATTGCCGTGCATGGGCTTTACCACAAAGTGCATGGACTCCATGCTCGATCGCAGCACTCTCGCATAAATATTCACTATGGAATGCCGCGATCACATGAAGCGCAAGAATATTCTTTTCATCATGGCCGATCAGATGGCCGCGCCAATGTTGCCGTTCTACGGTCCTTCGCCGATCAAATTGCCTAATCTGAGCCGCCTCGCCGCCGAAGGCGTGGTGTTCGACGCCGCTTATTGCAACAGCCCACTGTGCGCGCCGTCACGTTTCACCCTGGTCAGCGGTCAGTTGCCGAGCAAGATCGGCGCCTACGACAACGCGGCCGATTTCCCCGCCGATGTACCAACGTATGCCCACTACCTGCGTCGACTCGGCTACCGCACCGCGTTGTCGGGCAAGATGCATTTCTGTGGTCCGGATCAGCTCCACGGCTATGAAGAACGCCTGACCAGTGACATCTACCCGGCCGATTACGGCTGGTCTGTGAACTGGGATGAGCCGGACGTGCGTCCGACCTGGTTCCACAACATGTCTTCGGTGCTGCAAGCCGGGCCGTGTGTGCGTACCAATCAGCTGGATTTCGATGAAGAGGTGGTGTTCAAGGCCCAGCAATACCTGTTCGATCACATCCGCGAGGACGGTGAACAGCCGTTCTGCCTGACCGTATCGATGACTCATCCACACGATCCGTACACGATTCCCAAGGCTTTTTGGGACATGTACGACGACGCGGACATCCCTTTGCCCGAGACCCCGGCGCAAACCGAACTTGATCCGCACTCCCAGCGTTTGCTCAAGGTGTATGACCTGTGGGACAAGCCGCTGCCTGTGGATAAGATTCGCGACGCTCGCCGCGCGTATTTCGGTGCGTGCAGCTATATCGACAGCAACGTCGGCAAACTCCTGCAAACACTCGAGGAAACCGGGCTGATCGACGACACCATCATTGTCTTCTCCGGCGACCACGGCGACATGCTTGGCGAGCGCGGGCTCTGGTACAAAATGCACTGGTTCGAAATGGCTGCCCGCGTGCCCCTGTTGATAAGTGCACCGGGACAATTCGGGGCCGGCCGAGTCAGCGCCGCCGTTTCCACTGCCGACCTGCTGCCCACCTTCGTGGAACTGGCCGGTGGTTCACTGGAGCCAGGTTTGCCGCTGGATGGTCGCTCGCTGCTCTCGCACCTGCAAGGGCAGGGCGGTCACGACGAAGTCTTCGGTGAATACATGGCCGAAGGCACCATCAGTCCTTTGATGATGATCCGCCGCGGCGCCTACAAATTCATCTACAGCGAAGACGACCCTTGCCTACTCTTCGATGTACACAATGATCCGCGCGAACAGGAAGAACTCAGCCAATCGCTGCAACATCGGCCGTTGTTCGATGATTTTCTGGCTGAAGCGCGGGCCAAATGGGACATTCCGGCAATTCACCAACAGGTGCTCGCCAGTCAGCGCCGTCGGCGTTTTGTCGCCGATGCACTGACCCTCGGCAAGCTGAAGAGCTGGGATCACCAGCCACTGGTGGACGCCAGTCAGCAGTACATGCGCAACCACATCGACCTCGACGATCTGGAGCGAAAAGCACGTTATCCACAACCCTGCCAAAACCAATAATGTTAAGGGGAAGTCCATGCAAAAGTTATCCACAGTACTGACGGTCGGGCTCCTGGCTCTGGGCAGTGCATCGGCGTTTGCCGATCAAAGCTGCGACACGGTGAAAATGGCCGATCCGGGCTGGAGCGACATCGCCGCGACCAACGCCATTACCGGGTTTCTGCTGGACGGCATGGGCTACAAGGCCAAGGTCGATACCCTCGCGGTGCCGATCACCTTTGGCGGGTTGAAGGATGGCCAGGTCGACGTGTTCCTGGGTAACTGGATGCCGGCGCAGCAGGGCTTCTACGACAAGTTCGTCGCCACGGGCGATGTCACTCAACTGGCGAAGAACCTCGACGGCACCGAGTTCACGCTGGCCGTCCCGGATTATGTGTGGGACGCGGGTGTGCATAACTTTGCCGACCTGAACAAGTACGCCGACAAGTTCGACAAGAAGATCTACGGCATCGGCTCGGGCGCCCCGGCGAACATCTCGCTGCAAGAGATCATCAAGAAGAATGACTTCGACATGGGTCAGTGGAAACTGGTCGAATCCAGCGAGCAGGCAATGCTGGCGGAAGTGTCCCGCGCGGTGAAAAAACAGAAGTTCGTGACCTTCCTCGGCTGGACGCCGCACCCGATGAACGTGCAGTTGAAAATGCATTACCTGAAGGGCGGCGAGAAGTACTTCGGCGATACCGGCAGCGTTCATACACTCACCCGCAAAGGTTATGCACAGGCCTGTCCGAACGTCGGCAAGCTGCTCACCAACCTGAGTTTCACCCAGGAGATGGAGAACAGCATCATGGCCGAGGTGGTGAACAACAAAGTCAGCAATGCCGATGCGGCAAAGGCGTGGATCAAGGCGAATCCTGCCGTGCTGGATAAATGGCTGGATGGCGTGAAGACCGTGGATGGGAAGGATGCGTTGTCGGCGGTGAAAGCCAAGCTTTAATCCCCACCGCCGATCGTTCCCACGCTCTGCGTGGGAATGCATCCCGTGACGCTCCGCGTCACATCTTGAAGCGGACGCGGAGCGCCCATGGCGGCATTCCCACGCAGAGCGTGGGAACGATCAGCGTAGGGTCCTGATACCCTTGCGCAAAATTCCCAACCGAGAGGACCCATGGCCTTCCCCAGCCGCCATTCACTCTTCCCCTTCCTTTCCTGGTTGCCCCGGCAAACCCGTGCCAGCGTCGGTCGTGACCTGATCGTTGGCCTCAGCGGCGCCATTCTTGCGCTGCCGCAATCCATTGCCTACGCCCTGATCGCCGGTCTCCCGCCGGAATACGGCCTGTACGCCGCGATCATCCCGGTGCTGATCGCTTGTCTCTGGGGTTCGTCGTGGCACCTGATCTGCGGTCCTACGGCAGCGATTTCCATCGTCCTGTACGCCAGCGTCAGTCCTCTGGCTGTACCCGCGTCAGAGGACTACGTCACCCTGATCCTGCTTCTGACACTGCTCGCCGGGATTTTCCAGTGGTTGCTCGGTTTGCTGCGCTTTGGCGCCCTGGTGAATTTCGTGTCTCACTCGGTGGTGCTGGGCTTCACCCTCGGCGCGGCGGTGGTGATTGCCATCGGACAACTGCCGAACCTGCTGGGGCTGGACCTGCCCAATCAGTCCACCGCACTGGACAGCTTTTTGATGGTGTTCAAACACCTCGGTTTTGTGGATAAACCTTCGCTGGCTCTGGGGCTGGCAACCGTCGTAGTGGGCGTGATCCTTAAATTACTGCTGCCGCGTTGGCCGACGCTCTTGATCACTTTGGTGCTGAGCGGACTGCTGGTGTGGTTGTGGCCGTCGATGTTCGGCCATGTGAAGCTGGTCAGCGCGTTTGTCGGGCGACTGCCGCCCTTCAGTCCGCTGCCGCTGGACCTTGACCTTATCCTGCGCCTGCTGCCCAGCGCCGTGGCGGTGGGGATGCTCGGGCTGGTGACGAGTCTGTCGATTGCCCGCTCCCTGTCGGCTCGCTCACAGCAATTGCTCGACGCGAATCAGGAAGTCCGCGCCCAGGGTTTTTCGAACATGGTCGGGGCGTTTTTCTCCGGCTCGCTGTCAGCCGGTTCTTTCACTCGTTCGGGCCTGAGCTACGAAGCGGGTGCCTGCTCGCCGATGGCCGGCGTCTTTTCGGCTTTGTGGGTGGCGTTGTTTGCGATCTTCGGCGCGGCGTTGATCGCGCACATTCCGATCCCGGCCATGGCCGGCAGCATTCTGTTGATCGCTTGGGGCTTGGTGGACCATCGGGGCATTCGTGCGCTGTTGCGGGTCAGCCGCGCCGAGTTTCTGGTCATGGCGCTGACCTGTGTCGCCACGCTGTTGCTTGAGTTGCAGACAGCAATCTATGCCGGGGTGCTGGCTTCGCTGTTTTTCTACCTCAAGCGCACTTCGCAACCGCGGGTTCAACATTGGCGCGAAGGCGATGAAGACATTCTGCGAGTCGGCGGCTCGATCTTTTTCGGCGCCAGCCATTACCTGCAAGTGCGCCTGCAACGGATGCACGGCACACGCGTGGTGATCGAGGCGCAGCAGATCAACTTTATCGACTATTCAGGTGTGGAAATGCTGCATCAGGAAGCGCGGCGATTGCTCAAACAGGATCGCAGCCTGACCTTGCGCCGCGCACGGCCGCAGGTGGTGGAGGAATTGCGCAAGCTTGAAGGTGCTGAGAAATGCCCGATCCGCTTCGAGGATTGAAAAACCACAGTGATGGCGAATACATAACCTGTGGCGAGGGAGCTTGCTCCCGCTGGGTTGCGAAGCAGCCCTGAAAATCTGCGGGCGCTTCGCACCCGAGCGGGAGCAAGCTCCCTCGCCACAAAAGCCTAGAGCGCCAGCTGGCGGCGGAGTTCTGTCAGCACCGGCGCCGTATCCGGGCGCACACCGCGCCACAGGAAGAACGCTTCTGCCGCTTGTTCAGCGAGCATCCCCAGGCCGTCCATCGACACCACCGCGCCGTGTTCACTGGCCCAGCGGCAGAACGAGGTCGGTTCCTTGCCGTACATCATGTCGTAGCAAACCGTCTTGCCCGGCTCGATCAGGCTGCTGGCAATCGGCGGCACATCACCTGACAAACTCGCAGACGTTGCGTTGATGATCAGGTCCACCGATTCCCGCAGCCAGTCGAAACCGCTGGCCGACACTGGCCCCAGGTCCGCGAACAATTCCGCCAGCAACTCGGCTTTATCCACCGTACGGTTGGCGATGATCACCGACGCCGGTTGCTCGGCCAACAACGGTTCCAGCGCACCCCGCACCGCGCCGCCGGCACCCAGCAGCAGGATGCGCTTGCCCTTGAGGCTGAAACCGGCGTTGACCGTCAGGTCCCGCACCAACCCGGCGCCGTCGGTGTTGTCACCCAGCAAACTGCCATCGGCGAGTTTGCTCAGGGTGTTGACCGCGCCGGCCCGTTGCGCCCGTGCCGTCAGACTGTCGGCCAGGCGATAGGCCTCTTCCTTGAACGGCACCGTCACATTCGCCCCGCGACCTTCGAGGAAAAACGCCCGGGCGAAGTCGGAAAAGTCGTCGAGTGGCGCCAACGAGGTGCTGTAGTCCAGTTGCTGAGCGGTCTGCTCGGCGAACAAGCGATGGATCAGCGGCGATTTACTGTGGCCAATCGGGTTGCCGAATACGACGTAACGGTCCATCAGAACTCCTCGTTCAGGCCTTGGCCAACCAATCGCGGTCTTGCAGGAAGTATTCGGTCAGGCGGGCTTCTTCGCTGCCCGGCTCGGCCTTCCAGTCGTAGCCCCAGCGGACTTGCGGTGGCAGGGACATGAGGATCGACTCGGTACGCCCGCCCGATTGCAGACCGAACAACGTGCCGCGGTCGTAAACCAGGTTGAACTCGACGTAACGGCCACGGCGGAACTCCTGGAATTCGCGCTGCTTGGCGGTGAACGCATCGTTCTTGCGGCGCTGCACGATCGGCAGGTACGCGTCGATGTAGGCGTCACCAATGGCACGCATGAAAGCGAAACTGGTGTCGAAGTCCCACTCGTTCAAGTCATCGAAAAACAGACCGCCGATACCTCGCGGTTCGTGGCGATGCTTGATGTGGAAGTAGCTGTCGCACCAGGCCTTGTAGCGCGGATAGACGTCCGGGCCGAACGGCGCGCAGGCCTGCTCGGCGACGCGGTGCCAGTGCACGCAGTCTTCTTCATTGCCGTAGTAAGGGGTGAGGTCGAAACCGCCACCGAACCACCAGACCGGTTCTTCGCCTTCTTTTTCAGCGATGAAAAAGCGCACATTGGCGTGGGAAGTCGGCACCTGCGGGTTGTGCGGGTGGATCACCAGCGACACGCCCAGGGCTTCGAAGCCACGGCCGGCCAATTCGGGGCGGTGGGCGCTGGCGGACGGTGGGAGACCGCTGCCAAAGACGTGGGAAAAGTTGACGCCGCCCTTTTCGATCACTGAGCCGTTTTCGATCACTCGCGTGCGACCGCCACCGCCGGCAGGCCGGGTCCAGGCGTCTTCGACGAATTGCGTGCCACCGTCTTCAGCTTCCAGGGCAGCGCAAATACGGTCTTGCAGGTCGAGCAGATAGGCTTTTACGGCCTCGGTGCGGGTCGTCATGTCATCACCTTGAATCGGGCAAAGCTGCGCGGCGTTTGACGGCCGGCGGCAAATTGCTGCGTAGGATAACACTGCACCTTGCCCCGCCACAGTTGACGAAGATCAAGCTTAGGAGTCCGATAGGGAGCTTCGCAAATGACCTAAGGAGAGTTCTGATGGCAAAGCGTATCCAGTTCCGCGCCCATGGCGGCCCCGAAGTACTTGAGTATGTCGACTATCAACCCGCCGAGCCCGGCCCGCAGCAGGTTCGCGTGACCAACAAGGCCATCGGACTCAACTTCATCGACACCTACTACCGCAGCGGTCTCTATCCACCGCCCGCGCTGCCATCGGGGGTGGGTTCGGAAGGTGCGGGCGTGGTCGAGGCCGTGGGCAGCCAAGTGACCCGCTTCAAGATCGGCGATCGCGTGGCTTACGGCAGTGGTCCGTTGGGCGCCTACAGCGACGTTCACGTTTTGCCGGAGGCCAACCTGGTTCATCTACCGGATGCCATCAGCTTCGAACAGGCCGCCGGTGTGATGCTCAAAGGCCTGACCGTGCAATATCTGCTGCGCCAGACCTATGAACTCAAGGGCGGCGAAACCATCCTGTTCCACGCCGCTGCCGGTGGTGTCGGCTCCCTGGCCTGCCAATGGGCCAAGGCCTTGGGTGTGAAGTTGATCGGCACGGTCAGCTCACCGGAGAAAGCCGCACTGGCCAAAGCCAACGGTGCCTGGGCGACCATCGACTACAGCCACGAAAACGTCGCACAACGCGTACTGGAACTGACTGACGGCAAAAAAGTCCCGGTGGTGTACGACGGCGTTGGCAAGGACACCTGGCTGACGTCGCTCGATAGCGCGGCACCACGGGGTCTGGTGGTGAGCTTCGGTAATGCTTCCGGCGCAGTGGACGGGGTGAACCTGGGGATTTTGTCGGCGAAGGGATCGTTGTACGTGACCCGGCCGACGCTCGCGACTTACGCGAACAATGCAGAAAACCTGCAGCGCATGGCGGATGAGCTGTTTGAGATGATCATCAGCGGCAAGCTTACGGTCGATATCAGCCAGAAGTATTCGTTGGCTGAAGCGGCGAAGGCGCAGACCGAGTTGTCGGCGCGTCGTACGACGGGTTCGACTGTTCTGCTGCCTTAAATTTATAGTGTTTGTAAGGGCCTCTTCGCGGGCAAGCCCGCTCCCACAGGTACCGGGTCGGTCACAAAATATGTAAACGACCGAAATCCTGTGGGAGCGGGCTTGCCCGCGATGAACGATGACTCGCTCTTAGTCCGGGCGAATGACGTTCCCGGTCGCGAGATCGCGAATCACACTCGGATTTTTGCGCCCGCCAAGGTTACCGCCAAGGATAAAATCCACCTGCCCTCGGAAATACTGCTCGACGCGAATCCGCGTCCGCGCCGCCGGTCGCCCTTGAGGGTTAGCCGAGGTCGACACCAACGGCCCCACCATCGCACACAAATCCCGCACCTGCGGGTGGTCGCTCACGCGCAGCGCCACCGTTTCATGCTTACCGGTAATCCACAGGGGCAACAAATTCTGATGCGGCACCAGCCAGGTGTTCGGCCCCGGCCAAGTGCTGGCCATGCGGTCCATCCACAGTTCGGGAAAGTCTTCGAACAGGAAGTCGAACTGACGAATATTGTCGGCCACCAGAATCAGGCCCTTTTCCATAGACCGGCCCTTGATCATCAGCAGACGAGAAACCGCGCTTTCGTCCCAAGGATCACAACCCAGGCCCCAGACCGCTTCGGTTGGATAGGCAATCACCGCCCCTGAGCGAACGGCTTGTGCGGCTTGTTGCACACGCCAATTGTTGACCATGAAAAACTCTCCGGAATAAGGCTCTGCGCAGTTTACCGATCTTCCTTATAAAACCTAGCTCACCCGCGCAAACCAGCGCCCGTTTTCGCACACCGCCAGGCCATCCATTTCCAGTTCCGTCAGCGCTGCCAGCACTTTGGACAAGGTCCAGCCACTGCTGACCGACAACGCTTCACTGGTATGGGGCGCGGCGTGAAGCAACATGAGCAGTGGATGAGTGGGTGCTTGCAGCGTCTCTGTGGATAACGGCAGCCGTTGCCAGCCGCGCAAGGCTTCGAGGATATGCTCGATGGTTTCAACCAGCATTGCGCCGTCGCGGATCAATTGATGACACCCCTTGGCCCCAGGGTGATGGATTGACCCTGGAATCGCGTAGACCTCGCGCCCTTGTTCCGCCGCCAGTCTCGCGGTGATCAATGAACCGCTGGCGACACTCGCCTCGACCACCAACACACCGAGGGATAAACCGCTGATGATCCGGTTGCGCCGAGGGAAGTTGCCGGCGCTGGGACCGGCGTCCAGCGGGAACTCGGAAAGCACCGCACTGCCCGACGCGATCATGGCATCGGCCAGCCGCCGATTGCGCTGTGGATAAAACTTTTCAAGTCCCGTGCCAAGTACCCCGACCGTTCGCCCGCCGACGTCCAGCGCGGCTTGATGCGCGGCGGCATCGATGCCCAGCGCCAGACCGCTGGTGATGACGAAACCGGCGCTGGCCAGACTGCGCGAAAACGCAGCTGCGGTGTCCATGCCCGGCCGCGAGGCGCGACGACTGCCAACCATAGCCAATTGCGGTTTTTCCAGAATGCCCGGATCGCCTGCCACAAATAACAGCGGCGGCGCATCACTGATTTCCGCCAGCAGCGCCGGGTACTCAGGCTGGTCCCACATCAGTAAATGCTGGCCCGGACGCTCTAGCCAGGCCAATGCGTGGCTCGCGCCATCACGCACCTCGTTGGCGCGTCGGGCCTCGGCGCACGCCAGTGGCAAGCCCAGCGAACGCCAGGCACTGGCCGGTGCACTGATGGCTTTTGACGCCGAGCCGAAGGCTTCGAGCAATTTCTTGAAACGCGCCGGCCCGAGTTCCGGCAACCGATGCAGACGTAGACGAGCTTCCAGTTCCGCAGGGGAAACCGGTGTGACAGCAGACAGCGACATGGATCATCCTTGATCGTTATGAGCCCCGTTCAAACGGGAATAAGCTGTGGATAACTCTGTTGGTAACTTGTGGAGCAGGCTAAGGGTTTCGCACCTTGTCCATGACGGCCAGCGAGCGCGAAGCGTGGAGTACCAACCCGTAGCTGAGCTTGTCGTAAGTGCGGAAAACCATCAGCAAACCGGCACGCTCATCGGGAATTTTCAGCGGTTGGCCAGTGATCCGGTCACGCACGGTTTCACCGGTTTTCATCACCACCAGCACGTTGCCTTCAGCCAGGCCATCACGCTGGCCCTTGTTCAGGGTGACGACATCCAGCGCGCCGATCTGGGTGACCCCGCGCGGCACATCGATGATCAAGCCATTGACCT
Source organism: Pseudomonas sp. LB3P93 (assembly GCF_054898025.1). Classification (NCBI taxonomy): domain Bacteria; kingdom Pseudomonadati; phylum Pseudomonadota; class Gammaproteobacteria; order Pseudomonadales; family Pseudomonadaceae; genus Pseudomonas; species Pseudomonas sp. LB3P93. The sequence continues at coordinate 6,595,558 of NZ_CM142713.1, read as the reverse complement.
GGGTTTTTGGCGCACTGGGCATGAAGGTCGAGTTGATGGATCGCTCTTCACCGCTGAACAAACGGTCACCAAGACGCACTTCTTGAGTCGTACGTTGCAGCGCCAACGTGGCGACGTCGCCTTCGGTGGCCACAATCTCGCCACCGCCGATGTCATCGGCATTGATCCCCAAAAACTCTTTGCTGTCGGGATCGGTGTAAATCTTACCCTGACGGAAGATGCCGTAAACCGGCTGGTTCGGATCGAAATGGCCACGGGCGAAGATGCGGTCACCGGTGCCGCTGAGCACGCGTTCGGCATCGCCAGCAACGATGTAGGGCGCCTTGTCGAAGTCCTCGACCTTGTCGACGATGCGGTTGCTCAGCAGAAAGCTGTTGATCGATTTCAGCGGAATGCTCGGGATCGCATCGGCCACCGGGTTGCTGCGCACCCGTGGCGAGAGCTTGATGGTGCCGCGCGAAGCCCCGCGATTGAGGGTCAGGCGCGGCTGACCGTTGACGTAGACCAGCGACAACGAGTCGCCGGGGTAGATGAGATTGGGGTTTTCGATCTGTGGATTGGCTTGCCACAGCTCAGGCCATTTCCACGGCTCCCGGAGGTATTTTCCCGAAATGTCCCAAAGTGTGTCGCCCGCCACCACTGTGTATTGCTGTGGAAAACCTTCCTTGAGTTGCACTTGCCCGTGCGCCAAACCGGCCGAGGCCAGAAGGAGCAAGGCGAGTAGTGATTTCCTCATGCGGTGAATCCCTTTATTATGTGCGTTCGCGTGAAACGCCAGAGCCCTCGTGGCTCGCTCCTCGTTTCTGAAAAGAAAAGGGAGCTACGCTTCACAACGGTAGCCGGCATCTTCGGACCCGCCAGGCCATCGCCCGACTTTACCTCACACGTGCAGCAATTAAGCTTATGGCCATTTTAGACATCCTCGAATTCCCCGACTCGCGCCTGCGCACTATCGCCAAACCTGTGGCCGTAGTGGACGACGAAGTGCGTCAGTTGGTCGATGACATGTTTGAAACAATGTATGAAGCGCCAGGCATCGGCCTCGCCGCGACCCAGGTCAACGTGCACAAACGTATCGTCGTGATGGACCTCTCCGAAGACCGCAGCGAACCACGGGTGTTCATCAACCCGGAGTTTGAATCCCTGACCGACGAGATGGAGCAATACCAGGAAGGCTGCCTCTCGGTGCCGGGCTTCTACGAAAACGTCGACCGCCCGCAGAAGGTCAAGGTCAAGGCCCTGGACCGCGACGGCAAACCTTACGAACTGATCGCCGAAGGCCTGCTCGCCGTGTGCATCCAGCACGAATGCGACCACCTCAACGGCAAATTGTTCGTCGACTACCTGTCCAACCTCAAACGCGACCGAATCAAGAAGAAACTGGAAAAGCTCCATCGCCAGAACGCTTGATGCCCTTCTTTCAAAGGCTTGCTGCGGCAAGCCTTTTTCTTTTCAGAGATTGCTCCCATGACTGAGCCACTGCGCATCGTCTTTGCCGGCACCCCGGAATTCGCCGCCGAACACCTCAAGGCCCTGCTCGACAGCCCTTACGAGATCGTCGCGGTTTACACCCAGCCGGACCGTCCGGCGGGCCGTGGGCAAAAGCTGATGCCGAGCCCGGTCAAGCAGTTGGCTCTGGAAAACAATATCCCGGTGTTGCAACCGCCAACCCTGCGCAACGAAGACGCTCAGGCTGAACTGGCCGCACTCAAGCCGGATTTGTTGGTGGTGGTCGCGTACGGCCTGATCCTGCCGCAAGTGGTGCTGGATATTCCGCGCCTGGGTTGCATCAACAGCCACGCCTCGTTGCTGCCACGCTGGCGCGGTGCGGCGCCGATCCAGCGTGCCGTCGAGGCGGGCGACAGCGAAAGCGGCGTGACCGTGATGCGCATGGAACTGGGCCTCGACACCGGGCCGATGCTGCTGAAAGTCACCACACCGATCACCGCTGAAGACACCGGCGGCAGCCTCCACGACCGTCTCGCCGAAATGGGTCCGCCAGCCGTGATTCAGGCGATTGCCGGCCTTGCCGCCGGAACGCTGGAAGGCGAAGTGCAGGACGACAGCCTCGCCACGTATGCTCACAAATTGAACAAAGACGAAGCGCGCATCGACTGGAGCCGTCCGGCCGTTGAGCTGGAACGCCTGGTCCGCGCCTTCAACCCGTGGCCGATCTGCCACAGCACGCTGAACGGTGAAGCGCTGAAAGTGCTGGCCGCGAGCCTCGCCGAAGGGCAGGGCGCACCGGGGCAAATCCTCAGCGCCAGCAAGGACGGCTTGATCGTCGCCTGCGGTGAGCAAGCCCTGTGCCTGACCCGTCTGCAATTGCCCGGCGGCAAGGCGCTGAACTTCAGCGACCTGTTCAACAGCCGTCGTGAGAAATTCGCCGTCGGCACCTTGCTCGGTCAAGCGGCGGGCGCTCAATGAATCCACGTCTGGCCGCCGCCAAGGCACTCGCTGCTGTTCTTAACGGAAAAGCCTCACTCAACAGTTCGCTGCCGACCCAAATGGACAAGGTTGAAGACCGTGATCGCGGCTTCACCCAGGACCTGGCGTTCGGTACGGCGCGCTGGCAGCCACGTTTGTCGGCGCTGGCGGCCAAGTTGCTGCAGAAACCTTTCAAGGCAGCGGACGCCGATGTCGAGGCGCTGCTGCTGGTCGGCCTTTATCAGTTGCTCTACACCCGCGTCCCGGCCCACGCCGCCATCGGCGAAACCGTCGGTTGCGCCGACAAGCTGAAAAAGCCTTGGGCCAAAGCCTTGCTCAACGCTGTTTTGCGCCGCGCCCAGCGTGAAAGCGAAGCACTGCTGGCTGAGCTGGAACACGATCCGGTGGTGCGCACCGCGCATCCGCGCTGGCTGCAAAAATCCCTCAAGGCGTTCTGGCCTGAGCAGTGGGAAGCCATCTGCGCGGCGAACAATGCGCATCCGCCGATGATTCTGCGGGTCAACCGTCGTCATCACACCCGTGATGCTTACCTCGGGTTACTGACTGAGGCCGGCATCGCCGCCACGCCGTGCGTTTACAGTCAGGACGGCATCATCCTCGAAGCTGCGTCTGACGTGCGCAGCCTGCCGGGCTTCGCCGAAGGCTGGATCAGCGTGCAGGACGAAGCGGCGCAACTGGCCGCCGACCTGCTCGACCTCGCGCCGGGCCAACGGGTGCTCGACGCCTGCTGCGCACCGGGCGGCAAGACCTGCCACATCCTCGAAGCCGAGCCAAAACTGGCTGGCGTCGTGGCGGTGGACCTGGAAGCCAAGCGTCTGGTGCGCGTGCGCGAGAACCTCGCACGCCTGGGCCTGAGCGCCGAACTGATCGCCGCCGACGGCCGCGACACCGCCACCTGGTGGGACGGCAAACCGTTTCAGCGCATCCTGCTCGACGCACCGTGCTCAGCCACCGGCGTGATCCGTCGTCACCCGGACATCAAGCTGACCCGCCAACCGGATGACATCGCGGCACTGGCGGTGCTTCAGGGCGAATTGCTCGATGCCATGTGGATAACGCTGGAGGTCGGCGGGATTCTGCTTTACGCCACCTGCTCCACGCTGCCGACCGAGAACACCGAAGTCATCGAAGCCTTCCTCGCTCGAACGCCTGGCGCTCGCGAACTGGACCTCGCCACGGCGGCCGGTATCAAGCAACCTCACGGTCGCCAGTTGCTGGCCCAGGAAGGTGGCCACGACGGGTTCTACTACGCCAAGCTGATCAAGATCGCCGCCGCGCGCGGTTAATGGGTTTTAAGGGAGTGACTGGATGAAAATCATCATCCTCGGCGCAGGGCAGGTCGGCGGTTCGCTGGCGGAACATCTGGCCAGCGAGGCCAACGACATCACCGTGGTCGACACCGATGGCGAACGCCTGCGCGACCTCGGCGATCGCCTGGACATCCGCACCGTGCAGGGCCGCGGCTCACTGCCGACGGTGCTGCGTCAGGCCGGCGCGGACGATGCCGACATGCTGGTGGCGGTGACCAACAGTGACGAAACCAACATGGTGGCCTGTCAGGTTGCCCACACCCTGTTCCACACCCCGACCAAGATCGCCCGGGTCCGCGAAGCCGCATACCTGACGCGCTCCGAGCTGTTTGATAACGACGCGATTCCAGTGGACGTGCTGATCAGCCCGGAACAAGTGGTCACCAATTACATCAAGCGCCTGATCCAGCATCCGGGCGCGTTGCAGGTGATCGACTTCGCCGAAGGCAAAGCGCAACTGGTGGCAGTGAAGGCGTACTACGGCGGGCCATTGGTGGGTCAGCAACTGCGCCAGTTGCGTGAACACATGCCCAACGTTGAAACCCGCGTCGCCGCGATTTTCCGCCGTGACCGGCCGATCCTGCCCCAAGGCGATACGGTGATCGAGGCCGACGACGAAGTGTTTTTCATCGCCGCCAAGGCGAATATTCGCGCAGTGATGAGCGAAATGCGCCGTCTGGATGAAACCTACAAGCGCATCGTCATCGCCGGTGGCGGGCAGATCGGTGAGCGTCTGGCCGAGGCGATCGAAAGCCGTTATCAGGTGAAGATCATCGAGATGAACCCGGCCCGCTGCCGCCATCTCTCGGACACCCTCGACAGCACCGTGGTGTTGCAGGGCAGTGCCTCCGACCGAGACTTGCTGATGGAAGAGAACATTGCCGACGCGGATATTTTCCTGGCCCTGACCAACGATGACGAAGCCAACATCATGTCCTCGCTGCTGGCCAAGCGCCTGGGCGCGAAGAAGGTGATGACGATCATCAACAACCCGGCCTACGTTGATTTGATCCAGGGCGGCGATATCGACATCGCCATCAGCCCACAACTGGCGACCATCGGCACGTTGCTGGCCCACGTGCGACGCGGCGATATCGTCAGCGTGCACTCATTGCGGCGCGGGGCGGCGGAGGCCATCGAGGCGATTGCCCATGGCGATGCGAAGTCGAGCAAGGTGATTGGCAAGTCCATCGAGAACATCGGTCTGCCGCCGGGCACGACGATTGGCGCGATCATTCGTGATGAAGAAGTGATCATCGCCCACGACGACACGGTGATCGCGGCGGGCGACCATGTGATTTTGTTCCTTGTGGATAAAAAGCATATTCGGGATGTGGAGAAGCTGTTTCATGTGGGGCTCAGCTTCTTCTGATCTCGCAACCAGATCGTTCCCACGCTCCGCGTGGGAATGCCTCAACGGACGCTCCGCGTTCGGCTTTAGATGGGACGCAGAGCGTCCCGGGCTGCATTCCCACGCAGAGTGGGAACGATCACTGACTGAGGGGAAACACCCATGCTCGAATCCCTGGAAAAAATGCTCGCCAAGGGTGTGGATAACTCTTTGCTGCGCTTCGGCCTGGGCAAGGGCTATCTGGACCTTGGGGAAAACGCCAAGGCTGCCGAGCATTTCCAGCGCTGCGTCGAATTCGATCCAAAGTATTCGGCGGCCTGGAAGCTGTTAGGCAAGGCCCATCTGGCGCTGGCAGATTTTGCAGCTGCGCGTCAGGCGTGGGAGCAGGGCCTGGAAGCCGCCCGCGCCCATGGCGACAAGCAGGCAGAGAAAGAGATGACGGTGTTTCTGAAAAAGCTTGAGCGTCAGGCGCACTGATCAGAGGTAGCGCAGCCCGATGCCATCGGCATCGACAAGCACCACTTCCATGCGCACTCGCGGCGCGCCTGTGGGTAAGTCCTGCACCTGTCCATAAACCACCGCGCCTTTAGGCAACGACGACAAACCCGGATGCTTGACGTAGACGCCCGTGGTCGAGAGGTTGCGGGTCTGGCCGAGGCACTCGCCGAAGCTTTCGTGAGTGATCTTGATGCGAAACGATTTGCGGTGTTCGGACATCTTTTGCGCCCTTGTATGAACCGTTGTGGATAACCTTGAGGTCAAGGTTATCCACAGATCATGCCAATCAACTCAATACCAGCGTTCTTCGCCCGGCGGCCGCTTTTTGAAGCGCTTCATGCTCCACATGTACTGGCTCGGATACGCCCGCACGTAACGCTCGACCACCTGGCTCATGGCCGCGCAGGACGTTTCCGTATCAGTGCTGTACATGGCTTCTGGCGCGGCTTCCAGGATCACTTTGTACCCCGAACCGTCCGGCAGCCGTAGCGCATGCAGGAACACCCCGACCGCTTTGCCGCCGGCGAGCATATTCGGTACGAACTTGCTGGTCAGCGCCTGCGTGGCGAAGAACGGCACGAAGATCCCGGCGGATTCGGACGGTTCCGGGTCAGCGGGAATGCCCACTGCACCACCTTTGCGCACTTCCTTGATGACGCTGAGGATGCCTTCCTTGGTGGAAGCGGCCACGCGGTTGCCCAGTTGCACCCGTTGCTTGCGCAGCAAATCGTCCACAGCCTTCAGCTTCGGCGGACGATAGAAAATGATTGGTTTGCACTGATTGCAGTAGAAATGGTTCAACACTTCCCAATTGCCCAAGTGGCTGGTGATGCCGACGACACCTTTGCCAGAGGCGAGGGCGTCCTTCAACACGTCGAGCCCTTCGACTTCACGCACCAGGTCGATGGAACGCTGGGCAGGCCAGATCCAGGCGCAGGCGCTTTCAGTCAGGGACTTGCCGATGTCTCTCAGGCTCTGGCCGACCAGACGCTCGCGTTCAGCCGGGTCCATCTGCGGAAAACACTTGGCGAGGTTGATCCGCACCACATCGCGGGAACGGTTGGGGGTTTTCCACATCACCCAGCCAATGGCCGAGCCCACTGCCTGCACTGCCCGCCACGGGAGCAGGGCAAACAGCCGCAGAGCGCCTACCAGCAAGGCGCCTTTAAACTTATCCACAGGTCACTCCTGATCTTGTGCTGTGCGCGAGGCGGCTATTCTAACCGCCGTTGGCGAGCTGAGCGTAGCGGTCGCAGTCTTGCGTGTGGTCCATGACCATGCCCGAGGCCTGCATCAGCGCGTAGCAAATGGTCGGACCGACGAACGTGAAGCCGGCCTTTTTCAGGCCTTTGCTCATCTCCACTGCGACTGGCGTGACCGCCGGCACCTCGGTGCGATCCTTGAAATGATTGATCACAGGTGCCCCGCCGACGAAGGACCAGAGAAACTCCACCGGGTCCTCCAGCGCCAGCCAGGCCTGGGCGTTGCGACGGGCCGCATTGAGTTTGAGGCGATTGCGAATGATGCCCGGATCGAGCATCAATTCATCGATTTCCGCGTCGCTCATCTGCGCCACCCGTTGGACGTCGAAGCCGAACAATACCTCACGATATCGCTCACGTTTACGCAGCACGGTGATCCAGGAAAGGCCGGCCTGGAACCCTTCGAGCAAAAGCAACTCGAACAATCCCTGCGCATCGCGTAGCGGCGTACCCCACTCCTGATCGTGATAAGCCATGTACAGCGGATCTTCGGAACACCAAAAGCAGCGTGGCATAAGGCTCCAGGGGGCGTGCGCAGGACCGAATCGGGTATACTCCCGCTCTTTAAATCGCAGCCCAAGAAACAGGTGAATTTCGTGAGCCAGCCTACGCCAGCCGTGCGTACCTTCCAAGACTTGATCCTCGCCCTCCAGCAATACTGGGCCGAGCAAGGTTGTGTGGTACTTCAGCCCTACGATATGGAAGTAGGCGCCGGCACTTTCCACACCGCTACATTCCTGCGCGCCATTGGCCCGGAAACCTGGAACGCCGCTTATGTGCAGCCCAGTCGTCGCCCGACTGACGGCCGCTACGGCGAAAACCCGAACCGTCTGCAGCACTACTACCAGTTCCAGGTAGTCCTGAAGCCGAACCCGGACAACTTCCAGGAACTGTACCTGGGCTCCCTCAAGCACGTCGGCCTGGACCCGCTGGTCCACGACATCCGCTTCGTCGAAGACAACTGGGAATCGCCGACGCTGGGCGCCTGGGGTCTGGGCTGGGAAGTCTGGCTCAACGGCATGGAAGTGACGCAGTTCACTTACTTCCAGCAAGCGGGCGGCATCGAGTGCTACCCGGTGACCGGCGAGATCACCTACGGTCTCGAGCGTCTGGCCATGTACCTGCAAGGCGTGGACTCGGTCTACGACCTGGTCTGGGCTGACGGCCCGATGGGCAAGGTCACCTACGGCGACGTGTTCCACCAGAACGAAGTGGAGCAATCGACCTACAACTTCGAACACGCCAACGTCGAGAAGCTGTTCGAACTGTTCGATTTCTACGAAAGCGAAGCCAAGCGCCTGATCGAACTCGACCAGCCGTTGCCGTTGCCAAGCTACGAAATGGTGTTGAAGGCGTCCCATACCTTCAACCTGCTGGATGCGCGCCGGGCGATCTCGGTGACTGCGCGTCAGCAATACATTCTGCGTGTGCGCACCCTGGCGCGTTCCGTCGCGCAAGCCTACCTGCTGGCTCGCGCCAAGCTGGGCTTCCCGATGGCGACCCCGGACCTGCGTGATGAAGTACTGGCCAAGCTGGAGGCTGCACAATGAGTGCTCAAGATTTTCTGGTTGAACTGGGCACCGAAGAACTGCCACCCAAAGCCCTGAACACCCTGGCCGACGCGTTCCTGGCCGGTATCGACAAGGGCCTGCAAGCCGCTGGCCTGAACTACGAGACCAAAACCGTCTATGCCGCACCACGTCGCCTGGCGGTGCTGATCACTTCGCTGGCCACCCAGCAGCCGGATCGCAGCATCAACCTCGACGGCCCGCCACGTCAGGCTGCGTTCGATGCCGACGGCAACCCGACTCAAGCAGCATTGGGCTTCGCCAAGAAGTGCGGCGTCGAGCTGAGCGAAATCGATCAGAGCGGTCCGAAACTGCGTTACAGCCAAAGCATCGCCGGCAAACCGACCGCGAGCCTGCTGCCGACCATCGTTGAAGATTCGCTGAACGACTTGCCAATCCCCAAGCGCATGCGCTGGGGTGCTCGCAAGGAAGAATTCGTTCGCCCGACCCAGTGGCTGGTGATGCTGCTCGGTGACCAGGTCATCGATTGCACGATCCTCGCCCAGAAGTCCGGCCGTGATTCCCGTGGTCACCGCTTCCATCACCCGGAAAGCGTGCGCATCACCTCGCCAGCCAATTACCTGAGCGACCTGCGTGCCGCCTACGTGCTGGCCGACGCCAACGAGCGTCGCGAGCTGATCAGCAAGCGCACCGAAGAGCTGGCGACGATGCAGGAAGGTACTGCGATCGTTCCTCCTGCCTTGCTCGACGAAGTGACCGCGCTGGTTGAATGGCCGGTGCCGCTGGTGTGCTCGTTCGAGGAACGTTTCCTCGACGTACCGCAAGAAGCCCTGATCACCACCATGCAGGACAACCAGAAGTATTTCTGCCTGCTGGATGCCGACGGCAAGTTGCTGCCACGTTTCATCACCGTGGCCAACATCGAAAGCAAAGACCCGCAGCAGATCATCGCCGGTAACGAGAAAGTGGTTCGCCCACGCCTGACCGACGCCGAGTTCTTCTTCAAGCAAGACAAGAAGCAGAAACTCGAAGACTTCAACCTGCGTCTGCAAAACGTGGTGTTCCAGGAAAAACTCGGCAGCGTCTACGACAAGGCCGAGCGCGTTTCCAAACTCGCCGCGTTCATCGCGCAACGCATTGGCGGCAACGCAGCCTGGGCTTCCCGTGCCGGCCTGCTGTCCAAGTGCGACCTGGCGACCGAGATGGTCGGTGAGTTCCCGGAGATGCAAGGTGTCGCCGGTTACTACTACGCCCTCAACGACGGCGAGCCGGAAGAAGTCGCACTGGCACTGAACGAGCAGTACATGCCGCGCGGTGCCGGTGCTGAACTGCCGACCACCCTGACCGGTGCGGCCGTGGCGATCGCCGACAAGCTCGACACGCTGGTGGGCATTTTCGGCATTGGCATGTTGCCTACCGGTAGCAAAGACCCGTATGCCTTACGCCGTGCTGCACTCGGCGTGTTGCGCATCCTGATCGACAAGAAACTCGACCTCGACCTGAACGATGCCGTGGCGTTCGCCGTGAATGCGTTCGGTACCAAGGTCAAGGCTGCCGGCCTGAACGATTCGGTGCTGGAGTTCATCTTCGACCGTCTGCGTGCCCGTTATGAAGATGAAGGCGTGGATGTCGGGACTTACCTGTCGGTCCGTGCCCTGAAGCCGGGTTCTGCCCTGGACTTCGACCAGCGCGTACAAGCGGTAGAGGCGTTCCGCAAATTGCCGGAAGCGGCTGCCCTGGCCGCGGTGAACAAGCGCGTTTCGAACTTGCTGAGCAAGGTCGAAGGCTCTGTTCCGTCGGTCGTGGAAGCCAAGTACTTCGACAACGCCAACGAGTTCTCCCTGTACTCGGCGATCCAGCAAGCTGACCAGGCTGTGCAACCGATGGCCGCTGCGCGTCAGTACAGCGAATCGCTGGCACGTCTGGCTGCCTTGCGCGAGCCGGTAGATGCGTTCTTCGAAGCGGTAATGGTCAACGCGGAAGACGCTAAGGTCCGCGCGAACCGTTATGCGTTGCTGGCGCGCCTTCGTGGGCTGTTCCTCGGCGTCGCCGATATTTCGATGCTGGGCTGAGGGACTGCTGTTGAAACTGCTGATTCTCGATCGGGACGGGGTGATCAATTACGACTCCGACGCTTACATCAAGTCGGTGGAGGAGTGGATTCCGCTCCCCGGTTCGATCGAAGCCATCGCGCAGTTGAGCAAGGCCGGCTGGACGGTGGCGGTCGCTACCAACCAGTCGGGCATTGCTCGTGGCTATTACGACATCGCTACCCTGGACGCCATGCACGAGCGCTTGCGCTCGCTGGTGGCGGAGCAGGGCGGCGAGGTCGGGCTGATCGTCTATTGCCCGCACGGGCCGGACGAGGGCTGCGATTGCCGCAAGCCAAAACCCGGGATGCTTAAAACCATCGCCGCTCATTACAACGTATCGCTGACTGATTTATGGTTTGTCGGCGACAGTCTTGGTGACCTGGACGCCGCAAAAGCCGTCGATTCTCAGCCAGTTTTAGTAAGGACCGGGAAAGGCGAAAAGACTTTGGGCAAGACCCTACCGGTAGGCACCTTGATATTTGACGATCTGGCGGCGATTGCCGCAGAACTTATCCACAATTAGAGTGCTTCGATTGTTCCGGTTATGGATTGATCGGAAGTGCGCTTTATAAAGACGGGCAGAGCCCGCACGGTAAACGTCACCATGTCGATACTGCAGGCCATCAGAACGTTCCTCTTTTATCTGTTGCTGGGCACCAGCTCTTTGCTTTGGTGCAGCCTGAGCTTTTTTATCGCACCATTCCTGCCATTCAAGGCACGCTATCGCTTCATCAACGTGTACTGGTGCCGCTGCGCCTTGTGGCTGAGCAAAGTGTTCCTGGGCATCAGCTATGAAGTGAAGGGCGCCGAGAACGTCCCGGACCAGCCTTGCGTGATTCAGTCGAACCACCAGAGCACCTGGGAAACATTCTTCCTCTCCGCCTACTTCGAGCCTTTGAGCCAAGTGCTCAAGCGCTCATTGCTGTTTGTGCCGTTTTTCGGCTGGGCCATGGCCATGCTGCGACCGATCGCCATCGACCGCGACAATCCGAAAGCCGCGCTCAAGCATGTAGCGAAGAAGGGCGACGAACTGCTGAAGGATGGCGTCTGGGTGCTGATCTTCCCTGAAGGGACTCGCGTTCCTTATGGCACCATCGGCAAGTTCTCACGCGGTGGCACCGCGTTGGCGGTCAACGCCGCACTTCCAGTGCTGCCGATTGCGCACAATGCCGGCAAGTTCTGGCCGAAAACCGGCTGGGCGAAGAAGCAGGGTGTCATCACCGTAATCATCGGAGAGCCGATGTACGCCGTGGGCACTGGGCCGCGCGCCATTGCCGATCTGAATGACCGGGTGCAAAGCTGGAACGAGCAGATGCAACGGGAAATGGGCTCTATTCCGCCCGCTCCGCAAGCGCCGGCTGCCAGTGATCAAGTGGCTGTCTGAGATTCTGTGGATAACCTGTGTACCGTTTTGCTGAAAACTAACGGTTTTTGATTTTATCTTTATGATTTATATACATATTTCTTAAACTCATAAAACTCGTAAAATGGTGCATAAGTTTTTTTCGGGCGCAAAAAAACCGGCTGATATAGCCGGTTTTTTTATGCTTGGGATTAGCTATGCACTAAAGACTAAGACATGGATACCGCTCATTCCGCAGAGGGTTTGTTCTGCAGCTTTTTCACAGCGGACGCTATTTGCTTGATGCTATTTTCGGGGGTGGGGAGATCCTCCGGCATGGTACCTCCCAAATCTGCGATGGTTTCGCGGACCTTCTTACCAACTTCTAAGTGAACTTGATTTGCGTGCTGCTTGTTCTTGACGTCATCGCGACGAAGCTTTTCTTCATCTTGCGTAGCACGGAACAGATTGGCAGCCAATTCAGTAGAGCCCATATGATCAAGAATCTTCTGGCTCCTCTTGAGGTCTTTACGCTTGTGGATAGCTTTCTGATCAAGTCCCCCATGGAGCCCCTGATATCCATGGTTTTGGAAAATCGCGAAGTCTAGGCCGGTTTCCACACCAGCTTGCTGCGCAACCTCCACAAGCTGCTTGTTATGCTCCTTCAACTCATTGCGCAGCAGTAAGCGCTTCTGGTCCTCCTTCAGTTGCTGGAAGGTAGCGTCATCGGCGAGCTCCTGCCGACGTGTCTGAATGGCAAAGTAGGTTTGCCCAGCAGCAATAATTGGCTTCGACGGATCACCGTTTTGTACAACTAGATAGCAGGCGTAGCGCGAAAGCATCACATCCCGCAGTTCCCTTTGAGCCCCTGAACCAATCCTGACCATTACGAGCACATCCTCGAAATGGTCCTGAATAGTCTGAGCGCTGTTCGAACAAGCCTCTTTAGCTCTATTCAATACGGACTGAAAATGGCGATATTCAGAATAATCGAGCAGCTTTGAAAGGTTTCTCGCAGACCAATATTCCGCTCCTTGCTCGTCGATCTGCTTTTGCATTTCAAAAGACTGGTATTGCTCGTCCATTATTCTCATCCCTCGTCGTTCATCAGCTCAATGCCGTGGTGTTCAGGTCAGCGGTTCTATTCTCAACCTATTAACGAAAAAAAACCCCGACGAAAAGGCCGGGGTTTATTTTAGTGAGCTACTGAATGTGTCCAATTAATCCCGGATCAGAAGTCCAGGTTGGATACCGCCAGAGCATTACTTTCGATGAAGTCACGGCGAGGCTCGACCGCATCACCCATCAGGGTGTTGAAGATCTGGTCTGCGCCAATGGCGTCTTCGATGGTCACTTTGAGCATCCGGCGCTGACTTGGGTCCATGGTGGTTTCCCATAGCTGATCCGGGTTCATTTCACCCAGACCTTTGTATCGCTGGATGGTGTGACGCTTGGTGCTTTCAGCCATCAGCCATTCAAGGGCTTCCTTGAACTCGGTCACCGGCTTCTTGCGCTCGCCACGCTGGATGTACGCGCCGTCGTCCAGCAAGGTGCTCAGTTGGGCGCCCAGGGATACAACGGTTTTGTAATCGTTGCTGCCGAAGAAGTCGCGGTTGAAGGTGACGTAGTTCGACAGGCCGTGGGAGATCAGTTCGACCTCTGGCAGCCAGACGTTACGTTCACGGTCTTCACGCAGGCTGGCTTTGTAGACCAGGCCGGATTTCTCGACGGTGCGCAGGCGGACTTCGTACTGGGCCATCCAATCCTGCATCGCTGCGTGATCGGACAATTGCTCCAGGCTGACAGCCGGCAGGTAGATGAAGTGCTCGGTCAGCTCCTGTGGGTACAGGCGCGACAGGCGCTTGAGGGTCTTCATTACCAGACGGAAGTCATTCACCAGACGCTCGAGGGCTGGTCCGGAAATACCCGGGGCTTCCTCGTTCAGGTGCAGGCTTGCATCTTCCAGGGCCGACTGCGTCATGTACTCTTCCATGGCGTCGTCGTCTTTGATGTATTGCTCTTGCTTGCCTTTCTTGACCTTGTACAGCGGTGGCTGAGCGATGTAGATGTAGCCACGCTCGATCAGCTCCGGCAACTGACGGAAGAAGAAGGTCAGCAGCAGGGTACGGATGTGCGAACCGTCGACGTCAGCATCGGTCATGATGATGATGTTGTGATAACGCAGCTTCGCGATGTTGTATTCGTCGCGGCCAATGCCACAGCCCAGCGCGGTGATCAAGGTGCCCACTTCTTGCGAAGAGATCATCTTGTCGAAGCGCGCCTTCTCGACGTTCAGGATCTTGCCCTTGAGCGGCAGGATGGCCTGGGTGCGGCGGTTACGTCCCTGCTTGGCGGAGCCGCCAGCAGAGTCACCTTCCACGAGGTACAGTTCGGAGAGGGCAGGGTCTTTTTCCTGGCAGTCAGCCAGTTTGCCCGGCAGGCCGGCGATATCCAGCGCGCCTTTGCGACGGGTCATCTCACGGGCTTTACGCGCCGCTTCACGAGCGCGAGCCGCATCAATCATCTTGCCGACGACCAGTTTGGCTTCGTTCGGGTTTTCCAGCAGGAAGTCGGAGAAGTACTTACCCATTTCCTGTTCGACCGCGGTCTTCACTTCGGAAGAAACCAGCTTGTCTTTGGTCTGGGAGCTGAACTTCGGATCCGGCACTTTTACCGAAATGATCGCGGTCAGGCCTTCACGGGCATCGTCACCGGTGGTGGCGACTTTATGCTTCTTCGCCAGACCTTCTGCTTCGATGTAGGTGTTCAGGTTACGCGTCAGTGCGGAACGGAAACCCACCAGGTGAGTACCGCCGTCGCGCTGCGGAATGTTGTTGGTGAAGCACAACAGGTTCTCGTTGAAGCTGTCGTTCCACTGCAGGGCGATTTCCACGCCGATGCCGTCTTCGCGCTGGATGTTGAAGTGGAACACCTGGTTGACCGGAGTCTTGTTGGTGTTCAGGTATTCAACGAACGCACGCAGGCCACCTTCGTACTTGAACAGCTCTTCCTTGCCGCTGCGTTCATCCTTGAGGACGATACCGACACCGGAGTTGAGGAAGGACAGTTCACGAATCCGCTTGGCCAGGATGTCCCAGCTGAAGTGGATGTTCTTGAAGGTCAGGTCAGACGGTTTGAAGTGGATCTGGGTGCCGGTGGTTTCGCTCTCGCCGACGATTTTCATCGGCTCTTTCGGAACGCCGTGGATGTAAGTCTGTTCCCAGATCTTGCCGCTGCGGCGAACGGTCAGGACCAGCTCTTCGGACAGGGCGTTAACTACCGAAACACCTACACCGTGCAGACCGCCGGATACTTTGTAGGAGTTGTCGTCGAACTTACCGCCGGCGTGCAGCACGGTCATGATGACCTCGGCTGCCGAAACGCCTTCTTCTTTGTGCACGTCTACCGGGATGCCACGACCGTTGTCACGAACGGTGATGGATTCATCCGGGTGGATAATGATGCTGATGTCGTCGCAGTGGCCAGCGAGCGCTTCATCGATGGAGTTGTCGACTACCTCGAAGACCATGTGGTGCAGACCGCTACCATCGTCGGTGTCACCAATGTACATACCGGGACGTTTGCGTACGGCATCCAGGCCTTTCAGCACTTTAATGCTCGTTGAGTCGTAGGTATTCGTATTTTCTTCGCTCAATGCCTTCACTCCCGATGGTCGTGGGTCTGGGTGATACGGCCCTGTTCCACGTGGAACAGAGCGACTGGCGTTTCCGTCTGCCAGCCTTCCCTCAATAATTCGTGATCTACACAGGTGATAAACACCTGGCAGCGTAAGTCTTCCAGCAAGCGGCAAAGCGCGCGGCGGTGGTGCTCGTCCAGTTCGGACGGCAGGTCATCCACCAGATAAATACACTGACCGCGTCGGGCCTGGCTCACCAGGTGCCCTTGGGCAATCCGTAACGCACAGACCACCAACTTCTGCTGTCCACGGGACAAGATGTCCGCGGCGTTATGTGCGCCCAATCTAAGACGCAAATCAGCACGTTGTGGTCCGGCCTGGGTATGACCCATTTGCTGATCCCGCTGAAGGGACCCGGCGAGCACTGCACTCAGCTCCCGGTCCTTGTCCCAACCGCGGTAATAGCTAAGCGTTAAGCCCTCGAGCTCAACCAGTTCGCTCAAGGTCTGTTCAAAGACTGGTTTCAAGGCTTTGATGTAAGCGCGGCGGTATTCATCTATTTCAGCGCTGGCCTGGCACAGTTCCCTGTCCCAAACCGCTTGCGAAACGGCGTCAAGTGTACCATGCCGCAGCCAAGAGTTTCTCTGGCGCAGGGCCTTCTGCAAGCGCTGCCACGTGGACATGAATCGCGGTTCCACGTGGAACACGCCCCAGTCGAGAAACTGCCGACGAATCTTCGGCGCGCCCTCCAGCAAACGGAAGCTGTCCGGGTTAATCAACTGAAGCGGCAGGATCTCTGCCAGTTGCGCCGCGCTGCGGGCGTTCTGGCCATCGATGCGGATCTGGAACTCACCCTGACGGTCGCGAGATATCCCCAATGCGCTGTGGCCACCTTCGGCCAATTCAACCTGCCCAAACACTGTGCATGCCAGTTGCTCGTATTGAATAACGGGCAACAGACGGGTGCTACGAAACGAACGGGCAAGCCCCAGCAGGTGAATGGCTTCCAGAACACTGGTTTTGCCGCTGCCGTTGGCGCCGTAAAGAATATTGATTCGGGGGGAGGGGGAGATGGTCACCGGGTGCAGATTGCGCACCGCGGTGACCGAGACGCGACTTAAGGACATCTAGCTTCTGCTGAGCATGATTACAGACGCATCGGCATAACAACGTAGGCCGAGTCGTCGTTGTCGGACTCTTGCACCAGTGCGCTGCTGTTGGAGTCGGACAGGATCAGGCGAACCTGCTCGGTGGTCATCACACCCAGCACGTCGAGCAGATAGCTCACGTTGAAGCCGATTTCCAGATTGCCGCCGTTGTACTCAACACCCACTTCTTCTTCAGCTTCTTCCTGCTCCGGGTTGTTCGCCTGGATCTTCAGCTGACCGTTGGCCAATTGCAGACGGATACCGCGGTACTTCTCGTTGGACAGAATTGCGGTACGGCTGAATGCCTCACGCAGGGCTTGGCGGTCACCGAGCACGAGCTTGTCGCCACCTTTAGGCAGAACACGCTCGTAGTCCGGGAATTTGCCGTCGACCAACTTCGACGTGAAGGTGAACTCACCCGTAGTGGCGCGGATGTGGTGCTGGCCCAGAACGATGCTGACGATGCCGTCCGGCTCAGTCAGCAGTCGCGCCAGTTCAAGGATACCCTTGCGCGGCACGATGACCTGGTGGCGATCCGGCTGACCGATATCGGCTTTCATCGAGCACATGGCCAGACGGTGACCGTCAGTGGCCACTGCGCGGATGATGCCTTCAGAAACTTCCAGCAGCATGCCGTTCAGGTAGTAACGCACGTCCTGCTGGGCCATGGCGAAGCTGGTGCGTTCGATCAGACGACGCAGTTTGCTCTGCTCCAGGCTGCAAGTCAGGGAGCCAGGGCCTTCTTCGACTGTCGGGAAATCGTTGGCTGGCAGTGTCGACAGGGTGAAGCGGCTACGGCCGGCCTTCACCACAAGCTTCTGCTCGTCGACCTTGATGTCGATCAGCGCATCGTTCGGCAAGCTCTTGCAGATGTCCATCAGCTTGCGCGCAGGCACGGTGATGGAACCCGGATCCGCAGGCTCTTCAAGTTGCACACGACCGACCAGCTCGACCTCCAGGTCGGTACCGGTCAGCGACAACTGCTGGCCTTCGACAACCAGCAGCACGTTGGAAAGCACCGGCAAGGTCTGTCGGCGCTCAACGACGCCTGCGACCAGTTGCAGGGGTTTCAACAGGGCTTCGCGTTGAATGGTGAAATGCATGGTCTAGTCCCTTGCCTTAATAAGCTGCGCTGGTGTTCATCAAGTGGTCAGTGTACGCAGCAGGTTCTTGTAGTCCTCGCGGATGTCCGCGTCGGATTCCTTAAGTTCGTTGATCTTGCGGCAGGCGTGCAAAACGGTGGTGTGGTCGCGGCCGCCAAACACATCACCGATTTCCGGCAGGCTGTGGTTAGTCAACTCTTTGGACAACGCCATTGCAACCTGCCGCGGACGTGCGACCGAACGTGAACGACGTTTGGACAGCAGGTCGGAGATCTTGATCTTGTAGTACTCGGCGACCGTGCGCTGAATGTTATCCACAGAGACCAGTTTGTCTTGCAGCGCCAACAGGTCTTTCAGGGATTCGCGAATCAACTCGATGGTGATATCGCGGCCCATGAAGTGCGAGTGGGCGATGACGCGTTTGAGCGCGCCTTCCAGCTCACGGACGTTGGAGCGAATACGCTGGGCAATAAAGAACGCTGCATCGTGTGGCAGATCGACTTTGGCCTGGTCGGCCTTCTTCATCAGGATCGCTACGCGGGTTTCCAGCTCCGGCGGCTCGACGGCAACCGTCAGGCCCCAGCCAAAGCGGGATTTCAGGCGTTCTTCAAGGCCTTCGATTTCTTTCGGGTAGCGGTCACTGGTGAGAATGACCTGCTGGCCACCTTCAAGCAGGGCGTTGAACGTGTGGAAAAACTCTTCCTGGGAACGCTCTTTGCGGGCGAAGAACTGAATATCATCGATCAGCAATGCATCCACCGAACGGTAGAAGCGCTTGAACTCGTTGATCGCGTTCAGTTGCAGCGCCTTGACCATGTCGGCCACGAAACGCTCGGAATGCAGGTACACGACCTTGGCATTCGGGTTCTTCTTTAATAGGTGGTTACCCACCGCGTGCATCAAGTGGGTTTTACCCAGACCGACGCCGCCATAAAGGAAGAGCGGGTTGTAACCGTGCTTCGGGTTGTCCGCCACTTGCCAGGCCGCAGCCCGGGCCAGTTGGTTGGACTTACCCTCGACGAAGTTTTCGAAGGTGAAGGTACGGTTCAGGTAACTGGTGTGCTTGAGCGCGCCTTCGACCTGCACCGTGCGCTGCTCGGAACGAACCGGCGCCTGTTGCGAACTGGCCCCGGCCATCGGGTCGAAGCTGTCACGAGACGGCTCTTCACTGACCTCGGCAACTTTTTGAGTCGCACGCTTGGTCGGTGCGGTCGCCGGGGCTGGGGCCGGAGCACTGACAGGCGCTTGAGCCTGGGAAGCAGCGGCGGCCAACGGTGCATTCGGCGCCGCACGGGGCGCCGAACTGCGTTTGCTGCCTATTAATAAGGAGAGCGCAGGCGCCATGCCATTGCCATGCTCATCCAGCAGTTCAAGGACGCGGCCCAGGTACTTTTCGTTGACCCAGTCGAGAACAAAACGATTCGGTGCGTAAACACGCAACTCGTCGCCTTCGGCTTCGACCTGTAGTGGACGGATCCAAGTGTTGAATTGTTGGGCAGGCAGCTCATCGCGCAAAAGCTCCACGCACTGCTGCCAAAGTTCCACTGACACGGATATCCCCTAAGTTGAAAGCCGGTGAGGCAAAAACAAGCGGCCATTGTAGCGGCCACACGCCCACTTATCCACATGCAGGTTGCGCACAGGCCATGAATTATCAACGCGTTAACCGCAAAAAAGACGACCAATGGTATGTGCATAAGCTCTGTGGATAACCGCCCATGAGGGCACTGGACAAGTGGGGGCGAAACTCGGTGGATAACCTGCCTGTGGATAACTGACCATTCCACACACAGCTTATCCGACAGCGCAGCACAGGCTGCCCCCTGTTTTCCACCGTAGTTGTCATTCTCTGTACAGTGCGAGATAGAAGGGCTAAAGGTAGTTATCCACAGATGATCGTGCCCCTAGCTTTTATAAGCTTTACAGAAAAGCTTTAAATAACTTCCTTCTTTATTTCTATATCTAGCGAAGGACCTGCGGACGAGAAATCCCCTGGAGATCTATTTACAAGGAAACGCTGGTTGGAAATTGACCTAGAGGCTTGCTTTCTCTAGAATCCCCGGTCTCTTAAAACGGGGGCCATTCCGGCCCGTTGTGGACGAACCAGGTAACACGACAATGAAACGTACTTTCCAACCAAGCACTATCAAACGCGCTCGTACCCACGGTTTCCGTGCTCGCATGGCTACCAAGAACGGTCGTGCCGTTCTGTCGCGTCGTCGCGCCAAAGGTCGTGCGCGTCTGGCAGTTTGATAAGCCGGCACTGGAGGTGAGTCAGGACTTCAGTCGGGAAAAGCGTCTGCTAACTCCCCGGCATTTCAAGGCAGTCTTTGACTCCCCTACCGGCAAGGTTCCGGGGAAAAATCTCCTGCTCCTTGCGCGCAACAACGATCTTGATCACCCCCGTCTAGGGCTGGTTATCGGGAAAAAGAGCGTAAAGCTCTCCGTCGAGCGCAATCGCCTCAAACGTCTGATGCGCGAATCGTTTCGGCTGAACCAGGATTCATTGGTCGGTTGGGACATCGTTATCGTCGCGCGCAAAGGTTTGGGTGACGTAGAAAACCCCGAATTGATTCAGCATTTCGGCAAGCTCTGGAAGCGTCTGGCACGTAGCAAGCCGGTACCAGCAGTCAAAACCGAAACTGTAGGGGTAGACAGTCCCGATGCGTAAACTGGCACTCGTTCCGATCCAGTTTTATCGCTATGCCATTAGTCCCCTGATGGCCAGTCACTGTCGTTTCTACCCCAGTTGTTCCTGCTACGCGTATGAAGCCATAGAAAATCATGGCCTTCTGCGCGGTGGCTGGCTGGCCTTTCGTCGTTTAGGTCGCTGTCATCCGTGGAATCCCGGTGGTTATGACCCGGTTCCATCTATCCCTACCTCCCGTTCTTCTTCGATGGCCGAGTAATCATGGATATCAAACGCACGATCCTGATCGTCGCCCTGGCAATCGTGTCCTACGTTATGGTTCTTAAATGGAACCAGGACTATGGTCAGGCTGCCCTGCCGACTCAGAATGTTGCTTCCAGTACTTCCGCACCGGGCCTACCGGACACGGCGACTGGCAATAATGCTTCTGTCAGTGACGACATTCCACGCGCCGCAAGCGAAACCAGTGCCGTTGCACCTGCTGAAACCCCAGTAGCTGCAAGCAAAGACCTCATCCAGATCAAAACGGATGTGCTCAACCTGGCTATCGATCCACAAGGTGGTGATGTTGCCCAGTTGACGCTGCCGCTGTATCCACGTCGCCAGGACCATCCGGAAATTCCATTCCAGCTGTTCGATAACGGCAACGAGCGGACTTACCTGGCCCAGAGCGGTTTGATCGGTACTGATGGTCCGGACGCAAGTCCTGCCGGTCGTCCGGTTTACTCCTCGGAGAAGAAGATCTATCAACTGGCTGACGGTCAGGACCAAATGGTCGTCGACCTGAAGTTCAGCAAGGACGGCGTCAACTACATCAAGCGTTTCACTGTGAAACGTGGCCTGTATGACGTAACCGTTTCCTACCTGATCGACAACGAAAGCGCCAAGCCTTGGTCGGGTGCGATGTTCGCCCAGCTGAAGCGCGACGCCAGCTCCGACCCTTCTTCCAGCACTGCCACCGGCACCGCGACTTACCTGGGCGCTGCCCTGTGGACAAGTAACGAGCCGTACAAGAAAGTGTCGATGAGCGACATGGACAAGGCTCAGCTGAAAGAAACCGTTAACGGTGGTTGGGTTGCATGGTTGCAGCACTACTTCGTGACCGCGTGGATTCCGGCAAAAGGCGAGAACAACCTCGTCCAGACCCGTAAAGACAGCAAAGGCAATTACATCATCGGCTACACCGCACCGGCAATGACTGTCGCGCCAGGTGCAAAAGCCGAAACCAGCGCTGTTCTATACGCCGGTCCGAAAAGCCAGGCTGTGCTGAAAGAGTTGTCCCCAGGTCTGGAACTGACCGTCGACTACGGCATCCTGTGGTTCATTGCCCAGCCAATCTTCTGGCTGCTGCAACACATCCACGCACTGATCGGTAACTGGGGCTGGTCGATCATCTTCCTGACCATGCTGATCAAAGGGATTTTCTTCCCGTTGTCGGCTGCCAGTTACAAATCCATGGCGCGCATGCGTGCAGTGGCACCGAAACTGGCCGCGCTGAAAGAGCAACATGGCGATGACCGGCAGAAAATGTCGCAAGCCATGATGGAGCTGTACAAGAAAGAGAAGATCAATCCGCTGGGTGGTTGCTTGCCAATCCTCGTGCAGATGCCGGTTTTCCTTTCGCTGTACTGGGTTCTGCTGGAAAGCGTTGAAATGCGCCAAGCGCCGTTCATGCTGTGGATTACTGACCTGTCGATCAAGGATCCGTTCTTCATTCTGCCGATCATCATGGGTGCAACCATGTTCATCCAGCAGCAGTTGAACCCGACTCCTCCGGATCCGATGCAGGCGAAGGTAATGAAGCTGATGCCAATCATCTTCACCTTCTTCTTCCTGTGGTTCCCGGCTGGTCTGGTGCTGTACTGGGTAGTCAACAACTGCCTGTCCATCGCCCAACAGTGGTACATCACGCGTAAAGTCGAAGCGGCTACTAAAGCAGCTGCCTGATTTACACTGTGGATAACCACTCAAAACGCCCCCTAGTGGGGCGTTTTGCTATCTGTCACTTTTGTCTGGATACCGGTTTATGAGCGTTCCTCGGGAAACCATTACAGCTGTCGCCACCGCTCAAGGCCGCGGCGGTGTGGGCATCGTCCGTATTTCCGGGCCGTTGGCAAGCATTGCTGCCAAGGCAATCAGCGGTCGCGAACTGAAACCTCGATTCGCCCACTACGGCCCGTTTCTCAATGAAAACGAAGAGGTGCTGGACGAAGGTATTGCGCTGTATTTCCCGGGACCGAACTCCTTCACCGGCGAAGACGTGCTTGAACTGCAGGGTCACGGCGGGCCGATCGTTCTCGATATGTTGCTCAAACGTTGCCTGGAACTTGGCTGCCGTCTGGCAAGGCCAGGTGAATTCAGTGAGCGTGCCTTCCTCAATGACAAGCTCGATCTGGCGCAGGCGGAAGCCATCGCCGACTTGATCGAGGCAAGTTCTGCACAGGCTGCGCGAAATGCACTGCGTTCTTTGCAAGGCGCCTTTTCCCAGCGTGTGCATAACCTCACCGAGCAGTTGATTGGCCTGCGCATCTACGTCGAGGCTGCCATCGACTTTCCGGAAGAAGAAATCGACTTCCTGGCCGATGGCCACGTACTGGCGATGCTCGACAAAGTACGCGATGAATTATCCACAGTGCTTCGTGAAGCAGGCCAAGGTGCCTTGCTGCGCGATGGGATGACCGTGGTCATTGCTGGCCGGCCGAATGCCGGCAAGTCCAGCCTGCTGAATGCCCTGGCCGGTCGAGAAGCCGCGATCGTGACCGAGATTGCCGGCACCACCCGGGACATTCTTCGCGAACATATCCACATCGATGGCATGCCGTTGCACGTGGTCGACACCGCTGGTCTGCGGGATACCGATGACCAGGTTGAGAAAATCGGCGTAGAGCGGGCGTTGAAAGCCATCAGCGAGGCAGATCGCGTGCTGTTGGTGGTCGATGCGACTGCTCCTGAGGCACTTGATCCGTTCGCGCTGTGGCCGGAATTCCTCGAAACCCGCCCGGACCCGGCCAAAGTCACGCTGATTCGTAACAAGGCTGATCTGACGGGTGAAGCCATTGCCCTCGAGGTCAGTGACGATGGCCATGTCACCATCAGCCTGAGTGCCAAGTCTGCAGGTGATGGCCTGGAATTGCTGCGCGATCACCTCAAGGCCTGCATGGGTTACGAGCAGACCTCGGAAAGCAGCTTCAGTGCACGCAGGCGTCACCTTGAGGCCTTGCGGCATGCCAGCGCATCCCTTGAGCATGGTCGAGCACAGCTGACCCTCGCGGGCGCCGGTGAACTGCTGGCCGAAGATTTACGCCAGGCTCAGCACTCTTTGGGTGAAATCACCGGTGCATTCAGCTCCGATGACCTGCTGGGACGCATTTTTTCCAGCTTCTGCATCGGTAAATAGTCCTTCCGTTGTCCACAGACAGGCCATTCGCGCCTGTCTGTTCCCTCCCTTCTCTTAGATCTTCCTCCAGTGCTGAGCAGATTCTTTCTGCTTGAGCGAATTTTCCTTGTGCGGAATTTGCTCGATCAGCGCTTTTCTGTGGATTAAGCCCTGTGAGTAACTGCCACTAAGGGCAGTTGATAACAGGGCCTGAAAACTGAAGATAACCGTCCCTGTGGATAACCAACCCTTTAATCCACAGGCTTAAACCGGTTATCCAAGGGCCTCCTTGGTACATGGCCACAGGGTTTTGAATCTCCGTACATATTGAATATAAAGGCCTGTAGAGATCTATCCACAGAAAGGTGCCTCAGTAGAAATAAACATAAAAACAAAGATTTAATAAATTTCTCTCTTTTTAATTTCTATAACCCCGACTTCTCCACAGCTGGTTAAATTTTGTGCAAAGGGTTCTTTAGGAAGGGCGAAGTCCCTATACTTGCCGACCAGGTATAGAAACCTGAGCTCAAACTATTCCTGATTACCTACTGAAGCAGGCACGAGGTGCGTGGTGGATTTCCCTTCCCGTTTTGAAGTGATCGTCATCGGCGGCGGTCATGCCGGTACCGAGGCAGCACTGGCCTCAGCACGTATGGGTGCAAAAACCCTGTTGCTGACGCATAACGTGGAAACCCTTGGTGCCATGAGCTGCAACCCCGCCATTGGCGGGATCGGCAAAAGCCATCTGGTCAAGGAAATCGATGCCCTTGGCGGCGCGATGGCCATGGCCACCGACAAAGGTGGTATTCAATTTCGCGTGTTGAACAGCCGCAAAGGCCCGGCCGTACGAGCGACTCGCGCTCAGGCAGACCGGGTTCTGTACAAGGCCGCTGTCCGCGAAGCATTGGAAAACCAGCCGAACCTGTGGATATTTCAACAAGCTGCCGATGACCTGATCGTCGAACAGGAAACAGTGCGCGGTGTTGTCACCCAAATGGGTCTGCGTTTCTTCGCCGATTCCGTGGTGTTGACCACTGGCACCTTCCTCGGTGGACTTATCCACATCGGAATGCAGAACTACTCCGGTGGCCGTGCCGGTGATCCGCCATCAATCGCCCTGGCTCACCGTTTGCGTGAATTACCGCTGCGCGTTGGTCGTCTGAAAACCGGTACACCGCCGCGTATCGACGGTCGTACTGTGGATTTCTCGGTCATGACCGAACAAGCCGGAGATACACCGATCCCGGTGATGTCGTTCATGGGTTCCAAAGAGCAGCATCCGAAACAGGTGAGCTGCTGGATTACCCACACCAACGCCCGTACCCACGAAATCATTGCCGCCAACCTTGATCGCTCGCCGATGTATTCCGATGCAGGCTTGATCGAAGGCATCGGCCCGCGTTATTGCCCGTCGATCGAAGACAAAATCCATCGCTTTGCCGACAAGGAAAGCCACCAGGTCTTCATCGAACCGGAAGGTTTGACCACGCACGAGCTGTACCCGAACGGGATATCCACCTCCTTGCCGTTCGACGTGCAATTGCAGATCGTCCAATCGATCCGCGGCATGGAAAACGCGCACATTGTTCGTCCGGGCTACGCCATCGAATATGATTATTTCGACCCGCGTGACTTGAAATACAGCCTGGAAACCAAAGTCATTGGCGGTCTGTTTTTCGCCGGGCAAATCAACGGCACCACCGGTTACGAAGAAGCCGGCGCCCAGGGTTTGCTGGCTGGTGCCAACGCTGCACTGCGTGCGCAAGGCAAAGACGCTTGGTGTCCGCGTCGCGATGAGGCGTACATCGGGGTGTTGGTCGACGACCTGATTACCCTCGGTACTCAAGAGCCGTACCGGATGTTCACATCCCGCGCCGAGTACCGCTTGATCCTGCGTGAAGACAACGCCGACCTGCGCCTGACCGAAAAAGGTCGCGAGCTGGGCCTGGTGGATGACGCGCGTTGGGCGGCGTTCTGCACCAAACGCGAAAGCATCACCCTGGAAGAGCAACGCCTGAAAAGCACCTGGGTTCGCCCGGGCACCGAGCAGGGCGATGCGATTTCCGAGAAGTTCGGTACGCCGCTGACCCACGAATACAATTTGCTCAATCTGCTGAGCCGTCCGGAAATCGACTACGCTGGTCTGATCGCCGTGACCGGTGGGGGCGCGGAAGATCCGCAAGTCGCCGAGCAGGTTGAAATCAAGACCAAATACGCCGGTTACATCGATCGTCAGCAGGACGAAATTGCCCGTCTGCGGGCCAGCGAAGATACAAAACTGCCTGTGGATATCGATTACACGAACATTTCCGGTCTCTCCAAAGAGATCCAGAGCAAGCTCGGTGCGACCCGTCCAGAGACCTTGGGCCAGGCGTCGCGTATCCCGGGCGTAACGCCGGCAGCGATTTCGCTGTTGATGATTCATTTGAAAAAACGCGGCGCGGGCCGTCAGTTGGAGCAAAGCGCTTGAGTTCGTTGGTCACCTCGCAACATGCCGAAGAGTTATCCACAGGTGCTCGCCAGCTCGGTGTCACGCTGACAGAAGCCCAGCACGCGCAGTTGCTGGGTTACTTGGCCCTGTTGATCAAATGGAACAAGGCTTACAACCTGACTGCCGTTCGCGATCCGGATGAAATGGTCTCCCGTCACCTGCTCGACAGTTTGAGCGTGATGTCGTTCGTCGAAAACGGTCGCTGGCTGGACGTTGGCAGCGGTGGCGGCATGCCCGGTATTCCATTGGCCATCCTGTTTCCAGAGTCGCAAGTGACCTGTCTGGACAGCAACGGCAAGAAAACCCGCTTCCTGACCCAGGTCAAACTCGAACTCAAACTGGATAACCTGCAAGTTATCCACAGCCGTGTCGAAGCTTTCCAGCCTGCACAGCCATTCAACGGGATCATTTCCCGGGCGTTCAGCAGCATGGAAAACTTCAGTAACTGGACTCGCCACCTCGGCGACGCCAATACACGCTGGCTGGCAATGAAGGGCGTTCATCCGGCCGATGAGCTGGTAGCATTGCCGGCAGACTTCCACCTCGATAGCGAACACGCCCTGGCCGTACCTGGTTGCCAAGGCCAACGCCATCTGCTGATACTGCGCCGCACGGCATGATTGGGAACACAAGCAAGAATGGCTAAGGTATTCGCGATAGCGAACCAGAAAGGTGGTGTGGGTAAAACCACCACCTGCATCAACCTCGCAGCTTCCCTGGTCGCTACCAAGCGCCGGGTGCTGTTGATCGATCTCGATCCACAGGGCAACGCCACCATGGGTAGCGGTGTGGATAAACACGGGCTGGAAAACTCGGTTTACGACCTGTTGATCGGCGAGTGCGACCTGGCCCAGGCCATGCACTACTCCGAGCACGGTGGTTACCAGCTGTTGCCGGCCAACCGCGACCTGACCGCTGCCGAAGTGGTTCTGCTGGAAATGCAGATGAAGGAAAGCCGTCTGCGCAGTGCGCTGGCGCCGATCCGTGAAAACTACGATTACATTTTGATCGACTGCCCACCGTCGCTGTCGATGCTCACGCTGAATGCCTTGGTCGCGGCGGACGGGGTGATTATCCCCATGCAATGCGAGTACTTTGCGCTCGAAGGTTTGAGCGACCTTGTGGATAACATCAAACGCATCGCTGAATTGCTCAACCCGAACCTGAAAGTCGAAGGCCTGTTGCGGACCATGTATGACCCGCGCCTGAGCCTGATGAACGACGTATCGGCGCAGCTCAAGGAACACTTCGGCGAGCAGCTCTACGACACCGTCATTCCGCGCAACATCCGCCTGGCCGAAGCGCCAAGCTATGGCATGCCGGCGCTGGCGTACGACAAGACATCACGGGGCGCCATTGCCTACCTGGCATTGGCGGGCGAGATGGTTCGCCGTCAACGCAAAAACTCACGCACCGCCGCCGCTCAGGCAACTTAAGGAATCCCCATGGCCGTCAAGAAACGAGGTCTCGGACGTGGACTGGATGCACTGCTGAGTGGTCCGACTGTCAGCTCGCTGGAAGAACAAGCGGTGCAGGCTGATCAGCGTGAGCTGCAGCACCTGCCCCTGGACCTGATCCAGCGCGGCAAGTACCAGCCACGTCGGGACATGGATCCTCAGGCGCTGGAAGAGCTGGCGCAGTCGATCAAGGCCCAGGGCGTGATGCAGCCGATCGTGGTTCGTCCGATCGGCAGCGGTCGCTTCGAAATCATCGCCGGTGAACGCCGCTGGCGCGCCAGCCAGCAGGCTGGCCAGGAAACCATCCCGGCGATGGTTCGCGATGTGCCGGATGAAACCGCGATCGCCATGGCGCTGATCGAAAACATCCAGCGTGAAGACCTCAATCCGATCGAAGAAGCCGTGGCCTTGCAGCGTTTGCAGCAGGAATTCCAGCTGACTCAGCAACAAGTGGCCGAAGCCGTGGGCAAATCCCGCGTGACCGTGGCCAACCTGCTACGCTTGATCGCGTTGCCGGAAGTTATCAAAACCATGCTGTCGCACGGTGACCTGGAAATGGGTCATGCCCGTGCTTTGCTCGGTTTGCCGGAGAATCAACAGGTTGAAGGGGCGCGACATGTTGTCGCACGGGGGCTGACTGTGCGCCAGACTGAGGCACTGGTTCGCCAGTGGTTGAGTGGCAAACAGGAGCCTGCTGAACCGGTTAAACCGGACCCGGATATCGCCCGACTCGAGCAGCGCCTGGCTGAACGCCTAGGCTCTGCGGTGCAGATCCGCCACGGAAAGAAGGGGAAAGGGCAGTTGGTCATTGGTTACAACTCCCTCGATGAGCTTCAGGGTGTGCTCGCGCACATTCGCTGAAACATTTCCTCATGTAGCGTGCAGTCGGAAATCACTACCTGACAGTTGAATAGGGGCTGAACCGCCCCTATACTCTGCGCGCATTTTGTCGGCACAAATTATGCCAAGTTATTGAATTCTGGCAGCCGATCATTGGGGAGCAAAAACGATGGAGAGCCGCACGCCAAACCGCTTGCCGTTCCATCGCCTGGCAGTTTTTCCGGTCTTACTGGCTCAATTTGTCGTTTTGGTACTGGCCGCTTTGGCGCTCTGGTACTGGCATGGAGTCGTAGCCGGGTACTCAGGACTCTGCGGAGGCCTGATAGCCTTGCTGCCCAATGTTTATTTCGCTCACAGGGCATTTCGGTTTTCCGGCGCCCGAGCAGCTCAAGCCATCGTCCGGTCTTTTTATGCCGGTGAGGCGGGCAAACTGATTTTGACGGCAGTGCTCTTTGCATTGACGTTCGCAGGTGTGAAGCCATTGGCGCCGCTAGCTGTATTCGGCGTCTTCGTGTTGACCCAACTGGTCAGCTGGTTCGCGCCCCTGCTGATGAGAACAAGACTTTCGAGACCTTAGGGCGTTTGAGGCAACCATGGCAGAGACAACCGCTTCGGGCTATATCCAGCACCACTTGCAGAACCTGACCTTCGGTCAGCACCCAACTGGCGGGTGGGGTTTTGCCCACACCGCAGCAGAAGCCAAAGAAATGGGCTTCTGGGCTTTCCACGTCGATACCCTCGGCTGGTCGGTCGCGTTGGGTCTGATCTTCGTTCTTCTTTTCCGCATGGCGGCAAAGAAGGCGACTTCGGGTCAGCCTGGTGCTTTGCAGAACTTCGTTGAAGTATTGGTCGAATTCGTCGATGGCAGCGTGAAAGACAGCTTCCATGGCCGTAGCCCGGTGATTGCACCGTTGGCACTGACCATCTTCGTCTGGGTCTTCCTGATGAACGCCGTCGACCTGATCCCGGTCGACTGGATTCCTCAGCTGGCCATCCTGATCACTGGTGATGCGCACATTCCTTTCCGTGCCGTATCGACCACTGACCCGAACGCTACCCTGGGCATGGCCCTGTCGGTGTTCGCGTTGATCATTTTCTACAGCATCAAGGTCAAGGGCATCGGCGGCTTCATCGGCGAACTGACCCTGCACCCGTTCGGCAGCAAGAATATCTTTCTTCAAGCGCTGCTGATTCCGGTGAACTTCCTGCTGGAGTTCGTGACGCTGATCGCCAAGCCTATCTCCCTGGCACTGCGTCTGTTCGGCAACATGTACGCCGGCGAGCTGGTCTTCATTCTGATTGCTGTGATGTTCGGCAGCGGTCTGCTCTGGCTTAGCGGCCTGGGCGTAGTTCTGCAGTGGGCGTGGGCTGTGTTCCACATCCTGATCATCACCCTGCAGGCGTTTATCTTCATGATGTTGACCATCGTTTACTTGTCGATGGCGCACGAAGAGAACCATTAAGACCAGTCTCGACTAGTCTGATGTCCCACTCGGTCAAACGAGTGGGTGCCCGAACAGGGCTATGAAACGATTTGTTTTACCGCTTTAAAATCTAAAAAACCTAAACCATACGACGTAAAAGTCGGGAGGAAAGATGGAAACTGTAGTTGGTCTAACCGCTATCGCTGTTGCACTGTTGATCGGCCTGGGCGCACTGGGTACCGCAATTGGTTTCGGCCTGTTGGGCGGCAAGTTCCTGGAAGGCGCAGCGCGTCAGCCAGAAATGGTTCCAATGCTGCAAGTTAAAATGTTCATCGTTGCCGGTCTGCTCGACGCCGTAACCATGATCGGTGTTGGTATCGCTCTGTTCTTCACTTTCGCGAACCCATTCGTTGGTCAACTCGCTGGCTAATTACTCGAACCTTCGAGTAATTGGTGTGATGTGCAACGAACGAGCGAGGTGTTGGCGTGAACATTAATGCAACCCTGATTGGCCAGTCCGTTGCGTTCTTCATTTTTGTACTGTTTTGCATGAAGTTCGTGTGGCCTCCGGTCATCGCGGCTTTGCACGAACGTCAGAAGAAGATCGCGGATGGACTGGACGCTGCCGCCCGAGCAGCTCGCGACCTGGAGCTGGCCCAAGATAAAGCGGGTCAGCAACTGCGCGAAGCAAAAGCTCAGGCAGCCGAAATCATTGAGCAAGCCAAGAAACGCGGTAACCAGATCGTCGAAGAGGCTGTTGAAAAAGCCCGCATCGACGCTGACCGTGTGAAGGTTCAGGCTCAGGCCGAGATCGAGCAGGAACTGAACAGTGTCAAAGACGCGCTGCGTACCCAACTGGGTAGCCTGGCAGTCTCCGGCGCCGAGAAGATCCTGGGTTCCACAATCGATCAAAACGCGCACGCGGAGCTGGTAAACAAACTGGCTGCTGAAATTTAAGCGAGGGCGATCATGGCAGAATTGACCACGTTGGCCCGACCTTACGCTAAGGCAGCCTTCGAGCACGCCCAGGCCCACCAGCAACTGGCCTCTTGGTCAGCCATGCTCGGCCTGGCTGCAGCAGTGTCGCAAGACGACACTATGCAGCGCGTGCTCAAGGCCCCGCGACTGACGAGCGCAGACAAGGCCGCCACGTTTATTGACGTGTGCGGCGACAAGTTTGATGCCAAGGCACAGAACTTCATTCACGTCGTTGCCGAAAACGACCGTCTCCCGCTGTTGCCGGAGATCGCCGCTCTGTTCGACCTGTACAAGGCCGAACAAGAGAAATCGGTAGACGTTGAAGTCACCAGTGCTTTTGCATTGAACCAAGAACAGCAAGACAAACTCGCCAAGGTTCTCAGTGCACGACTCAACCGGGAAGTGCGCCTGCAAGTCGAGGAAGACAAATCCCTTATTGGGGGCATTGTCATCCGCGCCGGCGACCTGGTTATCGATGGCTCGGTTCGCGGCAAACTCGCGAGCCTTGCCGAAGCATTGAAATCTTGAGTTTGAAGGGGCAGCAGAGCAATGCAGCAACTCAATCCTTCCGAAATAAGTGAAATTATCAAGGGCCGCATCGACAAGCTCGATGTGACCTCCCAAGCCCGTAACGAAGGCACTGTCGTCAGCGTATCTGACGGTATCGTGCGGATTCACGGTCTGGCCGACGTCATGTACGGCGAGATGATCGAGTTTCCGGGCGGCGTCTTCGGTATGGCTCTCAACCTGGAGCAAGACTCCGTAGGTGCCGTTGTATTGGGCTCCTACCAGTCTCTGGCTGAAGGCATGAGCGCCAAGTGCACCGGCCGCATCCTCGAAGTTCCGGTTGGTAAGGAACTGCTGGGTCGCGTAGTCGACGCACTGGGTAACCCAGTTGACGGCAAAGGTCCGCTGAACAACACCGAGACCGATGCGGTCGAGAAAGTTGCTCCAGGCGTGATCTGGCGTAAGTCGGTAGACCAGCCTGTACAGACTGGCTACAAGGCTGTCGATGCCATGATCCCTGTCGGCCGTGGCCAGCGTGAGCTGATCATCGGTGACCGTCAGATCGGTAAAACCGCTCTGGCGATCGACGCGATCATCAACCAGAAAGACAGCGGCATTTTCTGCGTCTACGTAGCAATCGGTCAGAAACAATCGACCATCGCTAACGTGGTTCGCAAGCTGGAAGAAAACGGCGCACTGGCTAACACCATCGTCGTGGCAGCGAGCGCTTCGGAATCTGCAGCACTGCAATTCCTGGCACCGTACTCCGGTTGCACCATGGGTGAATTCTTCCGCGACCGCGGTGAAGACGCGCTGATCGTTTATGACGATCTGTCCAAGCAAGCAGTGGCTTACCGCCAGATTTCCCTGCTGCTGCGCCGTCCACCAGGCCGTGAAGCTTACCCAGGCGACGTGTTCTATCTCCACTCCCGTCTGCTGGAGCGCGCATCCCGCGTTTCGGAAGAATACGTAGAGAAGTTCACCAACGGCGCAGTGACCGGCAAAACCGGTTCCCTGACCGCACTGCCGATCATCGA
This sequence comes from Pseudomonas sp. LB3P93, assembly GCF_054898025.1. Lineage (NCBI taxonomy): Bacteria > Pseudomonadati > Pseudomonadota > Gammaproteobacteria > Pseudomonadales > Pseudomonadaceae > Pseudomonas > Pseudomonas sp. LB3P93. The sequence continues at coordinate 6,563,077 of NZ_CM142713.1, read as the reverse complement.
AACCCAGGCTGGCGACGTTTCCGCGTTCGTTCCGACCAACGTGATTTCCATCACCGACGGTCAGATCTTCCTGGAATCGGCCATGTTCAACTCCGGGATCCGTCCTGCTGTGAACGCCGGTGTTTCGGTATCCCGTGTGGGTGGTGCCGCTCAGACCAAGATCATCAAGAAGCTCTCCGGTGGTATCCGTACCGCTCTGGCTCAGTACCGTGAACTGGCGGCATTCGCCCAGTTCGCTTCTGACCTGGACGAAGCGACCCGTAAGCAACTTGAGCATGGTCAGCGCGTTACCGAGCTGATGAAGCAGAAGCAATACGCACCAATGTCGATCGCTGACATGGCGCTGTCGCTGTATGCCGCTGAGCGTGGGTTCCTGACTGACGTCGAAATCGCCAAGATCGGCAGCTTTGAACAAGCGCTGATTGCTTTCTTCAACCGCGATCACGCCGATTTGATGGCGAAGATCAACGTGAAGGGTGACTTCAATGACGAAATCGACGCTGGCATGAAAGCCGGTATCGAGAAGTTCAAGGCCACCCAAACCTGGTAAGCCGCAGCGGGGGCCGAAAGGCTCCCGCTTGCTAACCTGATAGGTGTTACATGGCAGGCGCAAAAGAGATTCGCAGTAAGATTGCGAGCATCAAAAGCACGCAAAAGATTACCAGCGCCATGGAAAAAGTGGCGGTCAGTAAAATGCGCAAGGCACAAATGCGCATGGCTGCTAGCCGTCCTTACGCGGAGCGCATCCGCCAGGTTATTGGCCATCTGGCCAACGCCAACCCGGAATATCGCCACCCGTTCATGCTCGACCGTGAAGTAAAGCGCGTCGGTTATGTCGTGGTGAGCAGTGACCGTGGTCTGTGTGGTGGCTTGAACACCAACCTGTTCAAGGCCCTGGTCAAGGACATGGCGGTAAACCGCGAAAACGGCGTCGAGATCGATCTGTGTGTAGTTGGTAGCAAGGGTGCGGCTTTCTTCCGCAACTTCGGCGGTAACGTCGTTGCAGCTATCAGCCACCTGGGTGAAGAGCCGTCGATCAATGACCTGATCGGCAGCGTCAAGGTGATGCTGGATGCCTACCTGGACGGCCGTATTGACCGCCTGTCCGTGGTGTCCAACAAGTTCATCAACACCATGACGCAAACGCCTACGGTGGAGCAGTTGATTCCGCTGGTGGCAACCCCGGATCAAGGACTCAAGCACCACTGGGATTATCTGTACGAACCGGACGCCAAAGAGCTGCTTGACGGCTTGATGGTCCGTTACGTGGAGTCGCAGGTCTACCAGGCGGTGGTCGAGAACAACGCGGCTGAACAGGCTGCGCGGATGATCGCGATGAAGAACGCTACCGACAACGCCGGTGATTTGATCAGCGATTTGCAGCTGGTCTACAACAAGGCGCGTCAGGCTGCGATCACCCAAGAGATCTCGGAAATCGTCGGCGGCGCTGCTGCGGTTTAACGGTTCAAATATTCAGAGGATCCAGCTATGAGTAGCGGACGTATCGTTCAAATCATCGGCGCCGTTATCGACGTGGAATTTCCACGCGACAGCGTACCGAGCATCTACAACGCGCTGAAAGTAGTGAGCGCGGCTGAAACCACCCTCGAAGTTCAGCAACAGCTGGGCGACGGCGTGGTTCGTACCATTGCGATGGGTTCCACCGAAGGCTTGAAGCGCGGTCTGGAAGTCACCGACTCTGGCGCTGCCATCTCCGTACCGGTCGGTAAAGCGACTCTGGGCCGGATCATGGACGTTCTGGGTAACCCGATCGACGAAGCTGGTCCGATCGACACCGAAGAGCGCTGGGGCATTCACCGTCCTGCGCCAACCTTCGCTGAACAAGCGGGCGGCAACGACCTGCTGGAAACCGGCATCAAGGTTATCGACCTGGTTTGCCCGTTCGCCAAGGGTGGTAAAGTCGGTCTGTTCGGTGGTGCCGGTGTAGGCAAAACCGTAAACATGATGGAACTGATCCGTAACATCGCCATCGAGCACAGCGGTTATTCCGTGTTCGCCGGTGTGGGTGAGCGTACTCGTGAGGGTAACGACTTCTACCACGAGATGAAGGATTCCAACGTTCTGGACAAAGTGGCACTGGTTTACGGTCAGATGAACGAGCCGCCGGGTAACCGTCTGCGCGTAGCACTGACCGGCCTGACCATGGCCGAGAAGTTCCGTGACGAAGGTAACGACGTTCTGCTGTTCGTCGACAACATCTATCGTTACACCCTGGCCGGTACTGAAGTATCCGCACTGCTGGGCCGTATGCCTTCCGCAGTAGGTTACCAGCCGACCCTGGCCGAAGAGATGGGTACTCTGCAAGAGCGTATCACTTCGACCAAGAACGGTTCGATCACCTCGATCCAAGCGGTATACGTACCTGCGGATGACTTGACTGACCCGTCGCCAGCGACCACCTTCGCCCACTTGGACGCTACCGTCGTTCTGTCCCGTGACATCGCTTCCCTGGGTATCTACCCAGCGGTCGATCCACTCGACTCGACTTCGCGCCAGCTGGACCCGAACGTAATCGGCCAGGACCACTACGACACCGCTCGCGGCGTACAGTATGTTCTGCAACGTTACAAAGAACTGAAGGACATCATTGCGATCCTGGGTATGGACGAGCTGTCGGAAGCCGACAAGCAGTTGGTAAACCGTGCTCGTAAGATCCAGCGTTTCTTGTCGCAGCCGTTCTTCGTGGCTGAAGTCTTCACCGGTGCATCGGGTAAATACGTTTCCCTGAAAGACACCATTGCTGGCTTCAAAGGCATCCTCAACGGTGACTACGACCACCTGCCAGAACAAGCGTTCTACATGGTCGGCGGCATCGAAGAAGCGATCGAGAAAGCCAAGAAACTGTAATCCCGGCGCCCGGCAACGGGCGCTCATTTAGGTTGAGGCAATCAGATGGCTATGACAGTCCATTGCGATATCGTCAGCGCGGAAGGAGAAATCTTTTCCGGTCTGGTCGAGATGGTGGTTGCGCACGGTGCACTGGGTGATCTTGGTATCGCCTTGGGTCACGCGCCGCTGATCACCAATCTCAAGCCGGGTCCGATCCGCCTGATCAAGCAGGGCGGGGAAGAGGAGGTGTATTACATCTCCGGTGGTTTCCTCGAGGTTCAGCCGAACATGGTCAAGGTTCTTGCCGACACCGTGCAACGTGCTGCCGACCTGGACGAAGCCTCCGCTCAGGAAGCCGTTAAGGCTGCCGAGAAGGCCTTGCATGAGCGGGGCGCGGAATTCGATTACGGTTCTGCTGCCGCACGTCTGGCCGAGGCTGCAGCTCAGCTGCGCACCGTCCAGCAGATCCGCAAGAAGTTTGGCCACTAATAGGCCATTGCTTGTTGCGCGATTGATTAAAAAGGGTAGCCTCGGCTACCCTTTTTTCTTTTCCGACTTTCATAAACTGGTCGCAGCCGCTGACCACCCAGGATTGGTAGCCAGTCATGTCTCTTGAAATCGTTATCCTCGCTGCCGGCCAAGGCACTCGCATGCGTTCGGCATTGCCAAAAGTCCTGCACCCGATTGCCGGCAATTCGATGCTTGGCCATGTTATCCACAGCGCCCGACAACTTGATCCACAGCGCATCCACGTGGTGATTGGCCATGGCGCCGAAGCGGTGCGCGAGCGCCTGGCGGCGGACGATCTGAATTTCGTCCTGCAGGACAAACAGTTGGGTACCGGTCATGCGGTGGCTCAGGCTGTGCCGTTCATCGAATCCGACACCGTGCTGATCCTGTACGGTGACGTACCGTTAATTGAAGTCGAAACCCTGCAACGTCTGCTGAAGAAAGTCGCTGCACAGCAACTGGGCTTACTCACCGTTGAGCTGGACGACCCGACCGGTTATGGCCGCATCGTCCGCGATGCCGCCGGCAAGGTCACGGCCATCGTCGAGCAGAAAGACGCCAACGAAACCGAGCGCGCAATCACCGAAGGCAACACCGGCATCCTGGCGCTGCCTTTCGCGCAACTGGGCGGTTGGATGAGCCGTCTCTCTAACAACAATGCCCAGGGCGAGTACTACCTGACAGACGTGATCGCGATGGCGGTCAGCGATGGTCTGGTGGTGGCCACCGAGCAACCCCATGACGCCATGGAAGTGCAGGGCGCCAACGATCGCAAGCAGCTTTCCGAGCTCGAGCGTCACTATCAATTGCGCGCCGGTCGCCGTTTGATGGCTCAAGGTGTGACCCTGCGTGACCCGGCCCGTTTCGACGTACGCGGTGAAGTCACCGTTGGCCGCGACGTGCTGATCGATATCAACGTGATCCTCGAAGGCAAGGTCGTCATTGAAGATGACGTGGTGATCGGCCCGAACTGCGTGATCAAGGACAGCACCCTGCGCAAAGGCGTAGTGATCAAGGCCAACAGCCATATCGAAGGCGCGATTCTGGGCGAAGGCAGCGATGCCGGTCCATTCGCACGCCTGCGTCCAGGTACAGTGCTTGAGGCGCGCGCGCATGTGGGTAACTTTGTCGAGTTGAAAAATGCTCATCTGGGTGAAGGCGCCAAGGCTGGTCACCTGACGTACCTTGGGGACGCCGAGATCGGCGCGCGCACCAACATTGGTGCGGGCACCATCACCTGCAATTACGACGGCGCCAACAAATGGAAAACCGTGTTGGGTGAGGATGTGTTCATTGGTTCCAACAACTCGTTGGTGGCGCCTGTGGATATCTCTTCCGGTGCGACCACCGCGGCCGGTTCGACCATTACCCAGAATGTGGATAACGCACAGTTGGCGGTGGGTCGGGCTCGTCAGAAGAACATTGATGGCTGGAAACGGCCTGTGAAGATCAAGAAGAGCTGAGTTATCCACAATGGATTCTCAGGCTTGAGTTATTCACAACCTGATCAGTTGTAATCGCGGGCAAGCCCGCTCCTACAAAGTTTTTATTGGACCTTGTGGGAGCGGGCTTGCCCGCGATGCTTTTATCCACAGAATTTTTCTTGCGCAGGCTTGACGAAATTTCGCCGATAGGTTTTGATTGCTTCCGTTATCTTTCGAATCGAAACTTACCCGCTCATGTCGAAACGCAATACACCCCAACGCCGCCACAATATCCTCGCTTTGCTTACTGAGCAGGGCGAAGTCAGTGTGGACGAGCTGGCCAAGCGCTTCGAAACTTCGGAAGTTACGGTTCGCAAGGATTTGGCCGCGCTTGAGAGTAATGGCCTGTTGCTGCGCCGTTATGGCGGAGCGATCACCATGCCTCAGGAACTGGTCGCCGATATCGGCCAACCGGTCTCCAAATACAAACAAGCCATTGCCCGTGCCGCCGTTACGCGGATTCGCGAGCATGCGCGGATTATCATCGACAGCGGCAGCACCACCGCCGCCATGATTCCGGAACTCGGCCAGCAGCCGGGTCTGGTGGTGATGACCAATTCCCTGCACGTTGCCAATGCATTAAGCGAACTCGAACACGAACCGGTGCTGTTGATGACCGGTGGCACCTGGGATCCGCATTCCGAATCCTTTCAGGGGCAGGTCGCCGAGCAGGTATTACGCTCTTACGATTTCGACCAGTTGTTCATCGGTGCCGATGGCATCGATCTGGTTCGCGGCACCACCACCTTCAATGAATTGCTGGGGCTGAGCCGGGTTATGGCTGATGTCGCCCGTGAAGTGATCGTGATGGTGGAGGCCGACAAGATCGGCCGCAAGATTCCCAACCTGGAACTGCCCTGGAGCAGCGTCCATACCCTTATTACCGATGAACGCCTGCCGGTTGCGGCACGCGATCAGATTCAGGCCCGCGGCATCAATTTGATTTGCGCGGCTGTCAGTCAGGAGAAATAGCATGTGTGGAATTGTCGGCGCAGTTGCAGAACGTAATATCACCGCCATCCTGCTCGAAGGCCTCAAGCGCCTGGAATACCGTGGCTATGACAGCGCCGGTGTGGCGGTCTTCACCAACGATGAAAAGCTTGAGCGCATGCGTCGTCCAGGCAAGGTCAGCGAGCTGGAAATCGCCCTTGAAGCCGAACCGCTGGTTGGTCGCCTCGGCATCGCCCACACCCGTTGGGCCACTCACGGTGCGCCGTGCGAGCGCAACGCGCACCCGCATTTCTCCGGCGACCTGGCCGTGGTGCACAACGGCATCATCGAAAACCACGAAGCCCTGCGCGAACAACTGAAAGCACTGGGTTACGTGTTCACTTCCGACACCGACACCGAAGTCATCGCTCACCTGCTGAACCACAAACTCAAGGACATGCGCGACCTGACCGTGGCCCTCAAAGCCACCGTCAAAGAGCTGCACGGTGCTTATGGTCTGGCCGTTATCAGCGCCGATCAGCCGGATCGCCTGGTAGCAGCGCGCAGCGGCAGCCCGTTGGTGATTGGCCTGGGCCTGGGTGAAAACTTCCTCGCTTCCGATCAGTTGGCCCTGCGTCAGGTCACCGACCGTTTCATGTACCTGGAAGAAGGCGATATTGCCGAAATTCGCCGTGACAGCGTGCACATCTGGGACGTGAACGGCCAAGCCGTTGAGCGCGAAACCGTGCAGTATCGTGACGGCGCCGAAGCAGCCGACAAAGGCGAGTTCCGCCACTTCATGCTCAAAGAAATCCACGAGCAACCGGCCGTGGTTCAACGCACCCTCGAAGGTCGTCTGAGCCCCAACGGTGTCTTGGTACAAGCTTTCGGCCCACAAGCTGCCGAGTTGTTCGCCAAAGTGCGCAACGTGCAGATCGTTGCCTGCGGCACCAGCTACCACGCCGGTATGGTTGCCCGTTACTGGCTGGAAGAACTGGCCGGTATCCCGTGCCAGGTCGAAGTCGCCAGCGAATTCCGCTACCGCAAAGTCGTGGTCCAGCCAGACACCCTGTTCGTGACCATCTCCCAGTCCGGCGAAACCGCCGACACCCTGGCCGCCCTGCGCAACGCCAAGGAACTGGGCTTCCTCGCCAGCCTGGCAATCTGCAACGTCGGCATCAGCTCGCTGGTGCGTGAATCCGACCTGACCCTGCTGACCCAGGCCGGTCGCGAAATCGGCGTGGCCTCGACCAAAGCGTTCACTACTCAATTGGTCGGTTTGCTGTTGCTGACCCTGTCCCTCGGTCAGGTTCGCGGCACGTTGGCCAAAGGCGTCGAAGCGACCCTGGTTGAAGAACTGCGTCGCCTGCCAACCCGTCTGGGCGAAGCCCTGGCCATGGACAGCACCGTGGAGAAAATCGCCGAACTGTTCGCCGAGAAGAACCACACCCTGTTCCTCGGTCGTGGCGCGCAATTCCCGGTAGCGATGGAAGGCGCCCTGAAACTCAAGGAAATCTCCTACATCCACGCTGAAGCCTACCCGGCGGGCGAGCTGAAGCACGGCCCGTTGGCGCTTGTGGATAACGACATGCCCGTGGTCACCGTGGCGCCGAACAACGAACTGCTGGAGAAGCTCAAGTCCAACCTCCAGGAAGTCCGCGCCCGTGGCGGCCAGTTGATCGTCTTCGCAGACGAAAAAGCTGGCATGACCAATGGCGAAGGCACCCACGTTGTGCACATGCCGCATATCCACGACATCCTGTCGCCGATCCTCTACACCATCCCGCTGCAGTTGTTGTCGTACTACGTGGCGGTGTTGAAAGGCACGGACGTTGACCAGCCGCGGAACCTGGCGAAGTCGGTGACGGTGGAGTAATTCGAAAGACGCAGGGGCACGATACTGATCTTGAAGATTAAAAACTGTCGCTAAAGATTAAAGACTGTCGCAGAGGGAGGGAGCCGCGCCTGACTTCCTCTCTCGAGACGGTCTTCCTTCCTCACCGTTGCCTCTCACGCAACTTGCTTCGGCGCTCCTCAATGCCATTGCAAATACAACCCGATGAATCGCTCGCGTCATACGTGCGGCGTAACCTTCTTCTCAGCTGGCACATCAACGTTCCCCCCACCTTCCAGCAGCTTGCTACTCGTCACGTGCTGAAAACCATTGATGTGAAAAGGCTCGCGGAGGCCATGGGTTGGTCAGGATGCTACGGCTTCAATCGGTTAGTTCACAGCCACACCATGATGGCGTCGACTCACGTCTTCAAAGGACATTGGGACCACGCCTACTCAGGAAAGCAGTACATTTCTGAAGGTGAACGCTTCAGCGTGTGGGATGCCTCGTTCTGTCCAGAATGTGTCCGTGAGGACCTGAAGGTTCGCGGCTTCTCCTACTGGCGGCGGTACGTCGCCCCCTATGCGACCGTATGCTTCAAGCACAACGCAGTCCTCCATCATCAGTGCCCATTCTGTGATAAGCCTTTCAACCGCGTGGGGCATGACCTCGATGTCATGTGGAGAAAGTGCCGCGGCCGGCACCTCGCTGACACACCTACGGTACCCAATGAAGATCCCACGGCATTTCGTCGCGCAAAGATCTACCACCAGCTTTGCACCTCAACCCGTCACATTTCCAATGTGCATGCGGCCGACGCTGCTTGGGAGAAAGCCGCTGCACTCATCCCAGATATGCAAGGTGCAGCAGCTGCAAAAATGGAGTCCCTGCACGACGAGTTGGGGATGTTACGCAACGCGCTGGAGGCCACGCGGACCGGTGGCAGGGACCAAATTATGGCCAACGTGAATGCTCGGATTTGCGATGCGGTGGTGGGGGTGTATGAGAGCTGTGATGACTTTGCAGCGGACCTCAGATCGTTGGCGCAGGGCGGTCGGGCTGCCGACTCACTGTGGTGCACCTACCAATCAGGCGGCAGCGAGTCAGCCCATTTTGTCGATGAAAACTATGAGCACGGCGTGGGATATTGGTCCTGTCCAAATCCCAGTCCGCACTCGGGCGAGCACACTAGCGCTGACGGTTACTGCTGCCGGCGCCAAAAAATCTACCCGTGCTACAACCTCCCGCACCCTACAGGTAGGCTGAATGACCTGAAGCCGATCACAGTCGCACCACTCCCCGGAATTCCGATGGTGGCGTCGACGGGCGTGAGCTGCCTCTGACAGCTCAGAGAGCCAGAGATAGACTTAACCACAAACCTTAATTGAAGAGTGTGATGAGCGTCCAGTAGCTAACCCAAGAGCAGGCTACGGTAGGACTCAAGACTGTTCTTCGGATAATCCGCGGCTGGCAGGCGTCGCCTGGGCACGCCTGTAAGATCCTGCGAATTTCTCGTTCTACCCTCCGCCGCGCCGAAGAGGAAATACGCACCGCCCTCAGTTTGGACGTCGACCAGCAGCGAATCGGGCTTATCCTGCGCATCCACGCCACGCTGCGGACGGTTTTTGCCAACCAGGCGAATGTTACGAACTGTCCAGGGATTCCAAACGGCAACGCGTTTTTCGACGGTCGTTCGCCTTTGGACGTCATGGTACAAGGAGACCTGATTTCGCTCTATGAGACCTACAAGCGTATCGATCAACTCACTGAATGGATTCGAATAATTCAGCGTCCCGTTTCAACCAATCTATGTTCGAATGATTTCCTCGCCGGTCGCTGGGAAGTTGCTCTATCTGTGAGTTTAGCCATAGCTGGTCATTACGATAGAGCCAGATATATGCGTGAGGAATATACGAGCGCACTCGTTTAACACCAAAGTCAGGATAAGATTCCATCGCCGATAGCCATGCCTGTCTGTAAGCATTCGTATTAGACGATTTCCTCTGAGCCATCCACAGCTCTCGAATATGCGGTTCGGAACGCAGTAACTTATTTATTGTTGATATCGTAACTTTGAAGGATGTGCAGACTGCCTGTTTATCTTCGCCATTCGACAATCTTTCTAGAATTGATAAGCGCACGGGTGTTAACGCCAACGCTGAATTGACCCACGTGCTGACGTGCGATTAACCCACCCTCAAGTCAACACAAATCCAGTAAAAGTAGTGGTTATCGAGGAGTCTGCCCGGGTCAGTGATATCTCGGCAACTGGGTCAATTCGGCGCCGGCGCCAACAGGCTGGACGTCAGCGCTGACGTGAGCGCCGGGCGACTGGTCGTGTTGCTGGCGGATCATCCGGGCAACGCTTCGCCGTTAAGCATGGTCTGTCCGCACCGCAAGCAGATTTCTCCTGCCGTTTCGCAACTCTATACGTGGTTGAGAAGCCAGTTTTCCCGAATGGAGCCTGTTTGAACCTGGGCGTCTGGCTTTAAGTCTCCCAGGTAAGAACGGCGGGCTGCGCAGCGTACCGAAACACCCTCTCAACGTTTCACGCCTGAATATGCCGCCGCGTTGATCACTGTCATTGTCAGTTGAAACACACACTGCCAATACTCAGCCACATCATTCATCAGCCCCGCTGGCGTCTACACTCGACGGCCATGCCCACCAGGACAACCCTGCTGGGCAGGTTGCTGCTGATTATCATGGAAACTTGAGAAGGACACTCAAATGGTACGTGCCGTTACTATTCTCACCGAGAATTTTTCTGACTGGGAGCCCGCGCTGATCAACTCCACGGGCCGCGCCTACTATGGCTTCGAGACTTGTTTTGCCGCTCCCGGTGGCAAGCAAGTGACATCATCCGGAGGCATGACCATCATCCCCAACCTGGCCATCGAGGCCATTCGGCTGGACGATGTCGACTTGCTGATTGTGACGGGAGGCCCGATCTGGAAAACAGACAAGGCACCCGCCATCGAGGCGCTGGTCCGTGAGGCCCACGACAGGAACATCGTCGTGGCGGGAATCTGTGACGGTACCCGCGTACTGGCCAAGGCTGGAGTGCTGGATCACTTGCAGCACACCTCCAATTCCGTTGACAACCTGAAGCAGGTGCATTATCGCGGAGCAGATTATTACCAGGACGTACCGTACGCCGTTGCCGACCAGGGTGTGGTCACGGCTCCCGGCAGCGCGCCGGTCAGTTTCATGGCGCAAATTCTCGACACCTTGGGTTTGAACGACAAGAAGCTGGATGCCTACCTGGCCATGCATGCGGCTGAACATATTCACGGCTGAACCCTTCCCTCTATCTCTCCCCTCACCTCGGCGCTGCGGCCTGTTACCGGGCCGTAGCGCACTTCACCGTTGAACCACTCCTCCAATACTGCACTGACAACAACCCCTGTTTGTTCTCCACTGCTGAACCGCAGTTCCAGATCGTCCGACAATTATTCTTAATAATCGGAAAAATCTTACTTGCGGTTACGACATTTCCGACTAAGGTTACTCCGCATGACGCGTAGGGGTTCCTTGGCTCCATAAGGACGAGTTTGGAGCCGTGTCAAAGGATGCATTATTGAGATCGCCAAGAGGCGACACTTTTCGACCAAAGCTAAGGAATGGCTAAATGTTTTTCTCTGCCGACATGACTGTGGCTCGATGCCTGCCGCACTCGCTTGTGTCCCCGGCTTTCAGCACCTCATCCCATGAGCGAACTGCTGTAAGCAATAACTCCCATACCCTCAGAGCCGTGCCCGAGATGACGTCAGGCTCTCTCCTTAGCGTGCGCCTTAGAAATTGATTGGCCCGCTCATAGCCAGTAAATCACCGACACATTTTTACGACATGACTGACTGAGTCTGTCGTACAAAAACCTGTGCGCGTTTTATGTCTTTCCCGCTGAACGGGAGAGATGCGAGTGCCCGGGAATGTGCTCCCCAATGGATCGAGATCGCCGCCGGCTGCTGCCTGTGCGTCGAGGATCTGACATGCCAAAAATAACAGTTGAACGCTCGACCAAAGATTCGACCGAGCAGATGAGCATGACGCAAGCACTTGCCGATGCCAGGCTGAGTGTCGAGGCCAAGGCCATGGTCGCCCAAGGCATCTACGCCGGGGTCGCTCAGGAAGTTTCCATCGTCATACCGGTCAAAACTGCGATCCATCCGGATTTGGGACTTTTGCGTCAGTTGGTGATCGCTGGATGGGGCGAAGCGCTTGGCCAGTATCTTGAAGTGCTCGATCTGGGGGGAGACGGCGCTCCAGAGGCCTTGCGCAAGGTTCAGCTGGCTGTCAGATCCGGCACTGCGCTATTTGCCGCCGGCAGCCTGACCACCCGCACTGGAGTGCACTGCCTGGTCTCGATCCATCATGGGTTGGCCGACGAACATAGCCTTGAGGTGCTGGCACGACAGCTACAAACAGAAGACATCGACTCGGCCCTGATGTGCATGCGTCGAGGGCGCGAACGCCATGGCGAATACATCCAGGCACAAGCACAGCTCGCGGAAGTTGATGGCGCGCAGCTGACCGCTGCGGCGCACGCCATGACCCCCGTGCGTTTGCTGCAAACCGGGCGCTTGGCCTTCGACATCCAACGGCAGCGCATCAGCCTGCAACGCACCCTGGACATCGCCTCGATCAATGCCGACAAGCCGCCCGTGGCGAAACTCCTGGGCTGCCTGCAGCGGGCCGGTGTCATCGCCGAGGGCGACACCCTGTGTTCGTCGCACAACTGGCGCGAGGCTCACCAGCAGGATGCCATCGGCATGATGACGGGTCTTGTTCCACACTCCGTGGCGACCCTTGGAGCGCTTGTGCTTCCCGGGCAAATCAGCCTTGAAGCATGCGCCCGTCGCTCTCCGGCTGCGCGCCAGGCGCTGGCCTGCTGCCGCGCGTCCGAGCTGTTCATCAATGGTGCCGGTCGACGCGGCATCCCGGCTTCACACGTGATGAGTGCCGCTTTTCCGGTCGGCATCGACATACGGCGTACCGGCGCTTCGCAACTGCTCCTGGAACTCGAGGGACCGTTTTGCAACGCCAGCGCAGCCACCAATCTGCTCAATGAACTCGCTGATGTATTTATGGATAGGAGTGAATGGAATGACTGAAAACATCCAGCTTGATGAACACGCTCTGGCTGATGAAGTGGCTCGCGTCTGCGCCACTTTTGCCGAGGTGCTCAACCTGCCGAGTGTCGGCCACGAGGACAACTTCTTCAACCTCGGCGGCGACTCCTTTGACGCGATTCGCGTGATGTCGCGGCTGTCTTGCAATTTGCCCATAGTGACTCTTTTCGAGCACCCGACGGCAGCGGGTCTTGCTCAACGCATTGTCTGCGCCGCCGCCCGACAAGCCGCACGTCTGGTCTGTTTTGGCGACGTGCAAGCAGCCGCGGGTTCGACCGCGGTGATTGCGGTGCCTTTCGGCGGCGGAGACGCCACGGCCTACCGCAATCTGTTTCAAGGTAATCCGGATGTGCAGGTGTTCGGCGTGGACTTCGGTGATACCGAGGTGGAGAACGCCGCGGATTTTCAAAGTCTGCTCGACAGCCTTGCCAGCGACATCGAAGAAATCGGCGCTGCCCATCTGGTGATCTATGGCCACTGCGCAGGCGCGGCGACCGCCGCGTGCATTGCCTCAAACATGGCCGCCCACCACAACCACCTCGCTCTGGTGGTGGCCGCCTCGCGCCCGGTGCTGGATGCAGACGCCGCGATTCGTGCGGCTGAAACCACCTCGGACCAGATCTGGACCGACTACTTGCGATCGCTGGGGGCCTTCACCGGACTGCTCGACAGTCAGGTCGAGAGCATGCTGGCTCGCGGTCGAAGAGACCACCTGATCGCCTGCGAAGCCTATCGCTACCTGACGCAGTACCCGGCCAATGGCGTATCGGCACTGGTGCTGCTGGGCGACGAGGATCCGGCCACCGCCGAGCCTGAAGTCGTATTGGCGCAATGGGGCAAGTTCATCAACGTCACCCAAGCCGCCACCCTCGCCGGTGGCGGGCACTACTTCGTGCGTACCCATGCGCACGAGGTCGAGGAAACCGTGCTGTCTTTTGCAGCACACAACACCAAAGGAAGGGATAGCAAGTCATGACAGTCAATCATCAACCACTTCTGACCCAGGCTGATCTGCTCAAGCGTGGCCTGGCCGATCTGCAGGAACATGATGCCGAACTGGCGCGGATCCTCGACGCCGAGGTCGCTCGCCAGCAACGCACGCTCTCTCTGGTGGCCTCTTGCTGCGCTGTCAAGCCGCGCACTCTGGCCGCGTCGTCCTCCGTGCTGGTCAACGTGACCGCCGAAGGTGTGCCCGGACGCCGCTATCACGCCGGATGCGAGAACGTCGACCTGGTCGAGTCTCTGGCGATCCAGCGTGCCCGCGAGCTGTTCTCTGCGCAGTACGCCGGTGTGCAGTCGCACTCGGCTTCCAGCGCCAACTATTCGGTACTCGCGGCTTTGCTCGAGCCTGGCGACACGCTGCTGGGCATGGCTCTGGATAACGGCGGCCACCTGACCCATGGCAGCCCCGTGACGTTCTCGGGCACTTACTACAACGCCATCGGCTATGGCACCACCAAGGAAGGCCTGATCGACTACGACGAAGTCCGCAGGCTGGCTTTGGAACATCGGCCGCGACTGATCATCTGCGGTGCCACGGCCTACTCCAGAGTCGTGGATTTCGAGCGCTTCCGCCGGATCGCCGACGAAGCCGGAGCCATCCTGATGGCCGACATCTCGCACATTGCCGGTCTGGTGGCAACCGGGCGGCATCCGAGCCCGATCGACGCTGCGCACGTCACCACCACCTGTACCCACAAGCAGCTCGCCGGCCCGCGTGGTGGCCTGATTCTCTCGGGCCGTGACGCCCACGGAAAAGTCCCTGGCCGTGAAGCGACGTTCAGCCGCGTGCTCGAACTGGCGGTGTTCCCGCGGATGCAAGGCGCACCGGCCGTCAACATGATGGCTGCCAAGGCCGCGGCACTGGGTTACGCCATGACCCCTGAGTTCGATGCCGAGATGCAGCGCATCCGCACTGCGGCGGACGTAATGGCCAGCGAATTCCAGGCCCGGGACTATGAAGTGGTGGGCGGTCGCAGCGAGAACCACACCATTCTGATCCGCCTGCGTGCAGCGATGACCGGCGCTATCGCCGAGACCGCGCTGGAGCACTGTGGAATTGTCGTCAACAAGAACCGTGTGCCCGGCGAAACCCGCTCGTCCTTCGTCACCAGTGGCCTGCGCATCGGTACCGGCGCCCTCGCCCAGCGTCATGTCGACCCACAGGGTTGCCGGGAGATCGTCGACCTGCTCTGCCGGATCCTGGACGCGGTGACGCCGCTCGGTGACAGCGAGTTCACCCTCGATCCGCTCCTGCGCCAGCAATTCTGCGCAGAGGCCGAGGCGCTTTGCGCGAAGTATCCGATCGCCGATTACCTCGCACGCTAAAAAAGTCTCCGGCAGCGCTGGAGGCATGGCACGACGGTCCGCCGATCGTCGTGCCCGGGAACAGGTAAAACTCTAAGGAGAGAGAAGCACCATGACGGACAAGATCAAGTATGTCGCCATCAATGGCTCGGAACGGGTGGATGGCAACAATGCCAGGGCGCTGGAGTGGGCGGCCGAGTACCTGGAAAAACAGGATGTCATTCTCGAAGTTTTCTCATTGGCCAACGCCAAAATCGACCCTTGCGGGGCCTGCGGTGATTGCAATTTTCGCAACGAACCCTGCGCCCAGAAAGATGACGCCGCGCGCGCCGTGCACCTCATGGAAGCCAGCGATGGCGTGATCTTCGCCTGTGCCGTGCATGGCTTTGGCGCAACCCCCCTGATGTCGGCGTTCCTGGAACGGGTCGGCACCGGGTTCCTGCGCCACGACCGCACCCTCACCAACAAAGTGGCCGGGGTCATGGTCACTGGTCGGCGCATGGGCCATGTCGAGGTCTACAACCAGATGCTCCAGTGCGCCTTGCTCAACCGCATGATCATGGTCGGCTACGGCTTCCCGGCGATGCTCGTGGGCGACAAGAAAGGCGAAGTGCTGGGTGACAAGGAAGGCATGGAGATGCTGCGTCGGATGCTCGATCGCATGGTGTCCATGACGCGTCTGATCCGCGACTACGAACAACTCACCGGGCAGCCGGCGCTGCCGGTCTCGGTGCCTGGGGAACGCCATCGCGAGGGTAACGACGGCAAGTTCTTCGTCCCGACCAAGTCCGACATGTACCAGGTCGAGGCCACTCGCAGTTGCAACTTCGATGTCGTCGGAGACTGAACAGCGCAGCCCCAGAGCCAATCGAGAATCATATGAGCATTAGAACTGCCTGCAATGGCCTCACCGACACTCTCCTGCGGGAATGGATGGTGTCGGAACACTTCGAGCGCCTGGCACAAGCAACGGTGGCACAGATAGCACAGGCCTATGTCGGCGTTTATTCGGCGCGGCCCACCAGTTGGCTGGCGGTCATGGCACGCAATCAAAACCTCGATCGCAAGAGCGTACTGGCGAAAGAAAACGACAGCGAGTTGTTGCGTATCCCGGGTATGCGGCGCTCCAAGTTCCTGCTGCCCGGCGAGCTGGCAGGCAACGTCTTTGCGGCCACTCGCCTGCCGTTGACCAACCACGAGTGGCGGCTACGGGACGTCGGGCTTGGCCTGGACGATTACCGACGCCTGCTGCCGGCGCTGATCACTTTGAGCACAGGCGCCGCCGTGCGTCTGCAAGACATCGCCAGTGCCCTCGAGCTGCCGGCGCCCCAGGCGCGGGCGTTGACGTCAGTGGCGACCTATGACGGCGCGTTGGTTCGCATACCGGCGGCCAATCATTGGTCGAATCGCTGGCTGTATTCGGCTGCACCCGAAGGCCTGTTGCCGGGTGACGGTGTGCCACTGGACCGCGACTCGTTGCTGCGTGACATCGCTGGGCGCTACGTCGAGCACTACGGACCGGTCACGGTCGATGACCTCGCCTGGTGGCTCGCGGTTTCAAAGGACACCGCGCGCACGCTGCTTCAAGCCTGCGCAGCCTGCCAGGTCGCCGATCAGATGTGGCATAGCGAGGCCGGGAAAGCGCGTCTTGAGCAGTTCCTGCAACGCGAGCAGAAACCCGCGAGCAAGCAGATCCGCTTTCTGCCGGCCTGGGACCCGTTGGTCATGGGCTATGCGCCCGGTTCCAGGCAGCGCGACTGCCTTGAACTGGAACGCATCGGCGGCTACGACCCGGCCGGTAACGGCCGGCCGGTGGTGCTCATCGGTGGCCGGGCTGCCGCAACCTGGCACACGGCGGCCAAGGGCAGCAAACGCGTCATCGCAGTCGATGCCTCGACACTGACTGACCAGGAACGTGCAGCCGTGCTTGAGGCTGCCACGGTTCTGGCGGAGCAGATCGGGGCTATTCACCAGATCGAAAACGAACTCACAGCGTGAAAACAGGGAAGCATGAACAAGATGAGGGACGACATGACATCAGTACCCCAAGCGCCACAATCGCTGTCAGGGAGTGAGCGCAGCCTGTGGGACGCGTTTGCGCAGCCACAGGCCGGGCAATCAGCGGACAACACCCGAGAACAGCAAGAGATCGTCTTGCCCGCTGGCCTGACGGCCACCATGAATGACCTGGTCACGGTCGCCGCGGTTCTGGGCTACCTGCTCAGTCCGGAAGGCCGGCTGACGTTGGCAATCCATGATGACGCCAAGCCGTCACTGCTCAGCGTTGATTGCATGACATTGAACCTTGCAGAAGACGCTCGCGACTACATCTCGCAATTGCGCAACAGTGCCGAAGCGTCCCATGGCGAGCCGCAATTGCGGGCCGATATCGAGATCAGCGATGGCAAGCACCTGCCAGCGGCGCAAACACCGGTCTGGCTGTTGGTGCACGAGGGCCGCTGCCAACTGTCGGTACGCAGCGATTACATGACCCCGGCGGTAAGCCTGGAATTGCTGGAGTTGGTGGCCTTCGCCTGCGCCCGTGTGCTTGATTCCAAGGCCCTGCCGGCGCCCGCGCTCCAACCGGGCTGCCCGGCCCCGGCCGAAGCCGTCGAGCGCCAGTTTCTCGTGGAGCGCATTTACCGGCATGTGCAGAGCAAACCCTCGGCTGCGGCAATCGTCGATGACAACAGCGATCGCACCCTGACTTACGCCGAACTCTGGAGCGCCTCCGAGGCATTGGTCCAGCACATACGCGAGCGCGTCACCTCCCGCCGTTCGAGCCCGCGCCTGGCGTTGTTCCTGGAACGCGGCTGGCAGCATCTGGCCGCGATCATCGCCGTGCAACGCATGGGCGGTACCTGCGTGCTGATCGACCCGGCGCATCCTGATGAACGCATCCGTGCCTTCATCGAAGAGTGCAGTCCGCATGCGGTGTTGACCGCCGGCAGCACCACCGAACGCGCGCGCGAGCTGCTGACCTTTCCGCTGCTGGATATCGATAAGGTGCAGGTCCGTCCTACCCTCGTCGATTGGGAGCACGGCAAGTGGGTCGACAGCACCAATGAAGCCTGTTTTATCGCCGGGACTTCCGGCAGTACCGGACGGCCCAAAGCCGTTTGCCTGTCCTATCGGGGGATGGCCGCGACCCTCGACGCTGTCATCGAGCAGGCCGGACTTGGCGAGCATAGCCGCGGCTCATGGCTGTCGTCGCCCGGCTACGGGATGGTCGAAGTCGACCCGCTGCCGGTTCTGTGTGCCGGCGGCACGGTATGCATCCCTTCGCCCCAGGTGCTGCAGGACGTCAACCTGCTGGCACGCTGGCTGCTTGAAGGCGACATGAACCACACACTGGCCATGACTTCCATTGCCGAAGCATTGTGGGCCACGAGCACCCGAACCGGTCTGCGCACCATGCTGATCGCCGGTGAACGCTGCAAGCAATGGCCGCCGAGCGACCTCGGCTACCGGGTGATCAATGTCTACGGCTCCGCAGAAGCCGCCGTAGTCTCCATCGAAGACCTGAGCGCCCCGCGCCGCACCTTGCTGCCCTCGGTAGGCCGCGCGATTCCTGGCGCCCGGATGTACGTGGTCGACCGCAATGGCCAACAACTGCCGGCCCGTTGTGTCGGTGAGTTGATCATCACCGGCGAAACGCTGTCGGTGGGCTATGTCAATCCCGAGGACACCAGGAAAGCCTTTCGTGGCAACACTCTGGACGCCACGTCGGCCTTGCAATACAGCACCGGCGACCGGGCGCGCATGGCGGCCGATGGCACCGTGGAAATCTTTGGCCGTACCGACTCCGTGGTCAAGATCCGCGGCCATCGGGTCGACCTGACTGAACTGGAGATCACCGCGCTGCAAGTTCCGGGCGTGGTGAAGGCCGCGGCCAATTGCTTGAGCAATGACCTCGGCGCGACGCTGGCATTGTTCCTGGAGCTGGCTCCCGGTGCCAAAGAAGTGGTCGCCCGGGTTCGCCAGCACTTGGCCGCGCGCTTGCACCCGGCCGCCCAACCCGGCCAGATCGTGACCGGCGCCCTGCCCCTCGGGCGCAATGGCAAGGTGGACTACAGCGCGTTGCAGGTCAGCCCGATCGAGCGCGATGCGAACCAGACCGTTTTTGTCCCGCAGAGCCCGGCAGACCACGCGGTACGTGACTGCTGGCTGGCCTGGACGCTCTGTGACGAAGCCATGCTGGAGGCGAGCTTCTTCGACGCCGGTGGCGATTCCCTGCGCGCCTTGCGCATGGTCGGCGAACTGGCCTGCAAGCATGGCATTCATGTGCAAATGGGGGCGTTCCTCGAGGAGCCGGTCCTGGCGAATCTGGTGCGCCTGGCCAATGCCTCGCACAACACTCAGTTGCCGACGTTCGAGCACTTACCGGCAGAGCAGCAATGGCTGCCGTTCGAGCTCAACGAAAGTCAGCAGGCGCTGTGGATCGGTCGTGGTTCGTTCTACGACTACGGCGGCGTCGGCTGCCAGGGGTATTTCGAGTGGGAAGTGCAAGCCCTCGATAGCGAGCGTTTCACCCGTGCTGTGGGGTTGCTAGTGCAACGCCATCCAATGCTGCGCATGACCATCGATGCCAGCGGCCGCCAGAGCATCGGCGACGTCGACGGCACGCAAGCGGTGAAATATGTCGATCTCAGTGCTCTGGACGGCGCGCAGATCGAGCGCGAGATCGATGCGGTTCGCGACCGCATGGCCAACGAAGAAATCGGCACCACGCAATGGCCGCTGTTCCAGTTCCGCATCAGTCGCATCAGTGCCAGCGCCAGCCGGGTGCATCTGTGCATCGACATGTTGATCGCCGACGCCTGGTCGATTTTCCAGGTGATCATTCCCGACCTGATTGATCTGTATCTGGAAGATGATCCACAACTGCCGGTGCTGCAGACCAGCTTCCATGACTACGTCGCCTATCGGCAAAAAGTGCTCAAGAGCGCCCAGTACCAGGCCGACCGTGAATACTGGCTGGAGAAGATCAATCACCTGCCGGCAGCCCCGCGCCTGCCTCAACTGGAACCTGGAGAGTTCAGCGGCACGTCGCGCTTCGAGCGACACGAAGGCACCCTCGCCGTCGATGCCTGGGAGCGACTGCAGGCCCGGGCGCAGGCGCGCAACATCTCTCCGTCCGGCGTGGTCGCGCTGGCCTTGTGCGAAGTGTTGCGCTGCTGGAGCGAAGAAGACCGCTTCACCCTGAACTTCCCGGTCTCCGACCGGATGCCCGTCACTGCCGATATCGACCAGGTTGTCGGTGACTTCACCAACACCTTGCTGGTGCCCTATGAAACCGCGGCCGCCGACACCCTCGAGGTTCGTGGCCAGCAACTGCAGGGCGCCATATGGCAGGCACTGGATCATCGCCTGTTCAACGGTGTCGAGGTGCTGCGCGAGCTGGCCCGGGTCCGGCGCAGTGGCGGCGCGCCACTGATGCCGATCGTCCTCACCAGCCTGCTCGGGCACCCAGGACGCCATGATGCGGCGCTGCTTGGGCCAGAGGTTTACGGCGTCTCGCAGACACCGCAAGTCACCCTCGATGTGCAACTGCGCGAATCCGAAGGCACGTTGTACTTCAAATGGGATTACCTCACCGGGGTCATTCGTCCCGAAGTCGTGGAGTCGATGTTCGGCGCATTCAGCACATTGCTGCAGCAACTGGCCGACGACAGCGAGATCTGGCAACGCACCTGGCTTGACCTGCGCCCCGCCGCGCAGATTGACGCACGCCGCGCCGTAAACGCGACTCAGGCCCCCGTGCCGCAGGTTCACTTGCGTGACCTGCTACTGGCACGGATTGCCGAGCGCGCCGGGGAAACCGCAGTGATCGATACCCGGCGCAGCTACAGCTGGGGTGATATCGGCCGGGCCGCAGCACGGATCAGCAAGATGATCCAACACACCCGTAACCCTGATGAACGTTTTGTCGGCATCGTCCTGCCCAAGGGCAGCGGCCACTACGCGGCTGTCTATGGCTGCCTGCTGGCCGGGGTCGGTTATGTGCCGGTGGATATCGATCTGCCGTCCGAGCGTATTCGTTCAGTGCTGTCGCAGGCCGGAGTGCACACGGTTATCGCCGGTATCGATACCCCGTTGCCGGAGCAGATCCAGCGGCTGGTACTGACCGATGAGGACCTGCATTACTGGACTGCCGAGCACACGGAGCTGACTCTCGCACCTCTGGCTGCGGACTACTCGCCGTATGTGATCTTCACCTCCGGCTCTACCGGTAATCCCAAGGGTGTCGAGATCCCGGAGGCCGCAGTAGTCAACCACGTTTATGACGTCGTCGAGCGCTTTGGCCTGGATGCCTCCACTCGCCATCTGGCCACTGCCGCCCTGCATTTCGACATGTCGGTCTTCGATATCTTCGGCCCCCTGCTGCACGGCGGCTCGGTGGTGGTGCCAGCTCAGGCGGCGGGCCCGGACCCCGATGCCTGGCTACGACTCCAGCGGCGTCACGGCGTGACCTTCTGGGCCTGTGTTCCGGCGATCATGGACCTGCTGTGCAGTGTTGCGGAAACTGCACGGAGTTTCTGCGCGGTGGATTCGCTGGCCAACATCGTCATGGCGGGCGACTGGATTCCACTGCCACTGTTGCCACGCGCCAGGGCGCTGTATCCGAACGCGCGATTGTATTCCTGCGGAGGTCCCACCGAGACCACCAACTGGTCGGTGCTGCACGAGATCGACGAACAAGAAGGCCAGCGAGTGCGTTCGGTGATCTACGGCGCGCCCATGCGTAACTCTGCCTACCACATCGTGGCCGACGACTGGACCGATTGCCCGGATTGGGTGCCCGGGGAAATGCTGGTGGAGAGCGATGTTTCCCTGGCCTGTGGCTACATCGGCCAGCCGGAACTGACCGGCAAGGCCTTTGTCCAGCACCCGCGCAGCGGGCGGCGCATGTACCGCACCGGCGACCTTGGGCGTTACCTGCCTAACGGCGAAATCGAGATCCTCGGACGTATCGACAACCAGATCAAGCTCAATGGTCTGCGCATCGAGCTGGGAGAAATCGAGGGCGTCGCCGAGTCCTGCGCCGGCGTCTCGCGGGCCTGTGCGATAGCACTGCCGGGGCCCGACGGGCATCCCAAACAGATTGCCCTGGTGTATGTCGGCGAGCCCGGACTGGCGCCTGCAATCACGTTGACCCTGAGCCAACGGCTGCCCGCGTACATGGTGCCGAAAACTGTCCAGTCGTTGCCCCGCTTGCCCCTGTCGAAGAACGGCAAGGTGGATGTGCTGGCCCTGCGAGAAACCATGAGGAATGACATGAAAGAACCCAATGGCAAGGCTTCGCAATCCACCCTGCGCATCGTGATTGGTGTGATCAGCCAGCATCTCGGACAGCCAGTACTGCCCGACGACAACTTCTTCGACATGGGCGGCGACTCGCTGTCGGCAATGAAGATCAAGGTCGAACTTGGCTCCAGGTTGTCACAGCCCATTGAGCTGGAGGACCTCATGCTCACCGAGACCATCGATGAGTTCGCCAAGTGCCTGAACGCGGAGACCCAGTCATGATCAGAGACAACCTGCACCAGCAATGGCTGGATGATGTGGACGCCTACCTGGATGGACGCACGACGCCGCAGACGCTGCAGGCCAACGGGCAGCAACGGGCCGGGGAAGTCTTGCGCTATGTCGCGCAACGCTCGGCGTTCTATGCCGATCACCTGCGCTCGCAAGCGGGCAGTCCGAGCGCCTTGCCGGCGCTGGACGGCGTACCGTTCACCACTAAGGACGACCTGCGCGCCGTGGGCCGCTCGGTCTGCAGCCTGCCGTTCGACCAGATCGCGGTGTACTACGAGACCACCGGGACCACCGGGCTGCCAACCCCCTGCCCGCGCGCGGCGATCGATGTCGAAACCAGCGGCGCCTATGTGCAGAAGGCTGTTGCCGACCTGTATCAGTCGACCTTCGGCACCACTCATGCCCTCACCGCGATCATGGGGCCGTCGGAGCTCTACGCGTTCGGCGATACCTATGGCGAGGTCTGCCGCAATCTGGGCATTCCTTACGTACGGCTATGGCCGGAAAGCCCTCGGGTCGGCCTGGTCAAAGCCGCCCAGTTGATCAACGACCTCGGTGTCCGCTCGCTGATCTGCTCACCCGCCGTCGCGCTGGCCCTGGCCCGCCTCTATGTGAGTCAGGGGATCGATCCGCGCGCGACAGCAGTCGGGCAGATCATGGTGTTGGGCGAACTGTGCACGCCGCAGATGCTGAGCAATATTGCCCGGGTCTGGGATGCGCATTGCACCCACGGCCTGTATGGCTCTCAGGAAGCCCACGCGGTGGCCACCGGTTGCCCGAACGGCAACCTGCACTTTTCCGAGACCAACTATCTGGCGGAGATTCTTCCGGTGCCCGGGATGGACGGCGATATCGGCGAGCTGTGCCTGACGATGCTCGTACCCGGCGCCAAACCGCTGATCCGCTACCGCACCGGCGACCTGGCGCGCCTGCATTCTGCCGAAGAATGCGGATGCGGCAATCGTTCGCGTTGCCTGCGGGTCTTTGGCCGGGTGAGTGATGTGATGACCCTGGCCGGTCGCCAGGTACTCCCGGCTCTGATCGAGTCGGCGGTGCTGACGGCGGCCGAGTGGGTCTCCGGCTACGAGGTCAGGATCTGTTCCGCCAGCGACGGCAGCGACCATGTCGAGGTGTCGATGGTGGCAGGGATCGGTGAGCGTTCGCTGGCCGAGGTACAGGAGCAGATGGCCGGCCATTTCGGCACCTCGGTCCAATTGCAACTGGCACAGAACCTGGACCCGAGGACCGAGACCGGTGCCTACATTTCCTGGAAGCACGCACGTATCCGCGATCAACGGGAGCCCGCCCTGTGAGCTCATTACAACCCATCCCCCTGTGGAGCGTGGAGCACCACGAAATCAGCGATGCGGCGCCGCTCGCCCAGGTGCGGCGAGGCCTGCTGGGGCTGTATCCGTGCCCGGCATTGTTCGAGACCGGTGCGGGTTTTCTGCCGGTCGACGGCAACCAGACCACCTTCATGATCGACCTGTTGTTGGAGTTGAAACTGGTCAACGACACCTGGCACTTGTCGACCGGTGCGCCGTTCCAGTGGGCCCTGGCCGCGTGCGAGCAGTTGCTGAACAATTCGCAGGCGAGCCTGTGCGAACGCCTGCGACGCGTCACCCAGACGCTGGCCCTGCCGGAGGGCTTTCCGCTGGTGCTGGCGCTGGGCTACAGCGCCGCGCGGTTTGTCGAAAACCTGCCGGAGATTGCCATCGAGCCAGATGTCCCGGAGGTGGTGGTGCGGGTCTATCGGCATGTCGTCCGCTACGAAGCTCCCGAAGGTCCGGCGCGGATCGACGTACTCAATGCCGGCGACAACGCGGCAGCGCAACTGGATGCCCTGCTCGCCGTGCTGCGCAATCCGCCGGTGACTGCACCTGTTGCAAGACTCGGCACTGAAGTCGCGGTGATCGAGGACGTCACTGATCGCGAGGACTTCTGTGCCGCCGTTTTAAGGGCCAAGGAGTACATCCGCGCCGGTGACATCTATCAGGTGCAGTTGTGCCGGCGTGCCGTGTCCAGCGCGACGATTGCTCCGGTCGATCTTTACGAGCGTCTGGCAACGGTCAATCCGGCGCCCTACATGTACTACCTCGACCTTGCCGACCTGCATGTCGTGTCATCCAGTCCTGAACTGATGATCCGCCTGCAGGACGGCGTGGCCCAGGTCCGGCCCATCGCCGGCACCATGAGCCGGGAGGATCAGCGCGGCAGTCCGCTGGACAAGATTCCCAAGGAAGCCGCCGAGCACTTGATGCTCGTCGATCTGGCGCGCAACGACCTGGCCCGGTGCGCGGTTCCCGGGGGCGTCCAGGTGAGTTCGTTCATGCAGCAGGACACTTACGGGTCCTTGCTGCACCTGGTGTCCACTGTGGAAACCAGGGTACGCGAGCAATGCGATGTCTGGGATCTGATCGTGGCCAATTTCCCGGCGGGAACCATGACCGGCGCACCCAAGGTCCGCGCAATGGAAATCATCGCCGAGCTGGAAGGCACCGCACGCGGGCTGTACACCGGGTGTGTCGGCTATATCACCGGGCCCAACAGCGCGGTGCTGGCACTGACGATCCGCACCATTGTCGGCAACGCCGGACGCTATGTGTTGCAGTCGGCGGCGGGAGTCGTCGCTGACTCCGAGGCCGAGGATGAATGGAATGAAGCGGGAGCGAAGATCAAGTCATTTTCCCGAGCGATGGGAGCCTGCGCATGAAAGTGATGTTGATCGACGCCTTTGACAGCTTTGTGTATGTCATCGAGCAGTATTACTCGGCCGTGGGTGCAGAAACCCGGGTCGTTCGCGTCAACGATGATCCGATCACCCAATACCGACAGTGGCAACCGCAGTTGTTGGTTCTGGGTCCAGGGCCGGGCACTCCCGAAGATCATGGCTACCCGCAGATCATTCGCGCGATGGATGAGCAGCAGGCCATTTTCGGTGTCTGCCTGGGGCATCAGGCACTGGGCGAACATTTCGGCTGGAAGCTCAGCCGTGCACCGACCACCCAGCATGGCAAATACGCCCAGGTGCATCATGACGGCCGCGGCGTTTTCCAGGATGTACCGTCGGCCGTCACTGTGGTGCGTTACCACTCGCTGGCCATCACCGAGCCGCAAACATCAAGCCCATTGGTGGCCACGGCGTACTCGGACGATGGCGTCAACATGGCGGCGCGGCACCGTACCCGGCCGATCGAAAGCGTGCAGTTTCACCCCGAGAGCGTCGGCACCGCCCACGGGATCAAAATGATCCGTAACTCATTGGCGTTGGCCAACGTCCACGCCATGGGCTGATCGCTCAAGAAGAAAGCCCTGGGTGCCGACCGGAAGCCGGTCGACACCTCTTTAAATCTAAGGATTGGATAAACATGATGCACACACCAACCAACACAACGCTGCACGAAAAACGATGGCAGGCACTCGCTGTCATCTCGATCATCCAGTTGATTCTGCTGCTGGATGCCACCGTGGTGAACGTCGCCCTGCCACGGATCAAACACGACCTGGGACTCACGGACGGATCCCTGACCTGGGTCGTCAATGCCTACCTCATTACCGCAGGTTCGCTGTTGCTGCTGGGCGGACGGATCGGCGATGCCTTCGGGGTGCGCCGCACCTTTCAGGTCGGCGTAGTGATTTTTGGCGGATTTTCCTTACTGGCAACCTTCGCCCAAGACGCCACCGTGCTGATCATCAGCCGTGCCGGTCAGGGGCTCGGTGAAGCCCTGGCGTCAGCCACCGGACTGGCAATGGTGTCACTGCTGTTTCCTTCCGGCCCCGAACGCGGCAAGGCGTTTGGCATCTGGGCAGCACTGGGCGGCCTGGGCTCGATCATCGGCGTATTGCTCTCCGGTGTACTGACGCACTATCTCTCGTGGCGCTGGGTCTTCGGGATCAACGTACCGATTGTCATGCTCCTGATCGTGGCTGCCGCCGTCATGATTCCCAAGTTCAGCCACCGCAGTTCCACCTCTCTGGATCTGGGCAACGCGCTGATCCTGGTCGTGGCCGTCGCCGCGACCGTCATGGCCGTGATGGGTTCTGGCATTGAGCATCTTCCTGGCCAGCGCATGGCGCTTCTGCTGCTGGGCGTTTTGGGCATCGCGGTGGTACTGCGTCGTTGCAAGCGTTCGGAAAACGGCATTATTCCGGCACGCCTGATGACGCGCTCTCCGCGCATGGCTGGTTACGCCATCGTCGCTATTCTCGCAGCGACCTCCGGCGCCCTGTTCTATCTGGGCGTGCTGTTGCTGCAAGACTATCTCGGCCTGACGCCGATGCAGACGGGCCTGGCGTGGCTGCCCTTCTGCCTGGGTTTCTTCCCTGGGATCTTCCTTTCGCAGTTCGTCATGCAGCGCTGGAATCCGCAGGCCGCCGCCGTGGTCGGCCTGGCAATTTCGGCTCTGGGTTTCGCCTTGTTTGCCTTCGGCGTGCCCCTGCACAGCTACTGGCTGGGAATGCTTCCGGCGATGCTGGTGACCTCCATCGGCTTCGGCTGTGTCGCCCCGGTCGCCCAGTCGTTGGCCACCAGCGACCTTAGCGAGGCCGACGCCGGTGCAGGGTCGGGCATCACCACCACCCTTCAGCAACTGTTCCAGGTGTTCGGGGTCACCCTGCTGGCAGCCGTGGCGCTGGCGGTCTCTGACAACAGTGGCGTGCCGACCATCGCCGCGAACGGTTTTGTGGCCGCCTTCGCCGTGTCGGCGCTGGCCATGCTCGGGGGCGCCTTGCTGATATGGGCCGGACGCAATGCCCTGGCGCTCGAGCCAGCCCCGTCGAGCCCCCAGCCTTAGGAAACCGTCATGCATCAGAACTACCTGATCCCGCCCTTCAAGGGCCCCCTCACGACGCTGTCCAGCGTCGCGGGACTGCGGGAAAAATGGACCGGGGCGATGCTTGACCAGACAGGGCGCGCCTATTGCGGCGCCCTGCGTCTGGACTTCAGCGCAGAGTGTGACCAGGCACAAGTATTCGATGCCGTGGCCCAGACCCTGGCGCGACATCCAATCCTCGCGGCCCGGTTCGAGCTGGAACAGGAACACCTGATCGGCCGAGCCCCCACTGAGCAGGCATTGCGTCAGGCGTTGCGTGAGCAATTGGGCCAGGTGCAGGCCACGCTCAGCGATCAGGACTTCCTCGCCTATCGCGCCCGGCACGCCGGCGAACCCGGGCTGCGCATCGCGTCGGCGGTCGACGCGGCTGGCCTGCATGTCTGGATCGGTTTCTGGATCTATACCTGCGATGGCGCGTCGATTGATCTGTTGATCGATGACATCACCCGGTATTACCGGGGCCTGCCCCCGGTTTCCTGCACGGAATGGAACGACTATTGCCAGGGGCTGCACCTGCCGGAGCAGCCCGTGAGCACAGCGCAGCAGCTGGAGATCTACCCGGGAACAGGCCCCTACGGACTTGATGCAGTGCGCAGCAAAAACACAAGCGGCAAGGGGCGCATGCAGAGTCTGAAGTTCACCGCCCCCGTTGCCCGCAGCCGGGTGTTGGACTATGCCAAAACCTTGCGCGTGACGCCGTTTGCGCTGCTGCTGGCCATCTATCAACGGGCAATCAGTGCCGTCAGTGGGGTCGCGACCGTAGTGACGGGAGTGCCCTTCGCCAATCGCCCGGATGCTGCCGCTCAGACTGTGGTGGGGCCGTTGTCCAATACCATCCCGGTCAGTACCCGGCATGAACCCGACGAACCGCTGGCAACAGTGGTCAAGCGGGTGCAGCGGGCGGTGATCAATGCCGCGACGCGGCAGCACATCGAACCGGCAGCGTTGTATCCCGAAGGCATGTCTACGCGTACCGCCGGCTTCGAACTGCCGTTTCCCCAGTTGTTCAACGCCTGGAACTCACGCAGCGAAGGCAGTCGCATCGACCTGGGTGACAACCAGTGGATGAGCCTCCAGCTATTGCCGAACGATACCTGCCGGGTCGCTTTCGAGATCACTCTGGATGAGCATAACGAGCATATTTCAGGGCGGATCGACATGGACGCCGATGGCTATGGCGAACACGCAGGACAGGTCATCGAGCAGATGATCCGCGACCTGCAAAGCATCCCCGACGCTTGATCGGTAACGCGTGTAAAGCAATCAGGGCGGTGTCACACCGCCCTGATTCAATTGCCGATGTAACTTGCTTGCTCAGAAGTCCACAGTCGCCGACAGCAGATAAGTCCGAGGTGTCGACAGCGTCAACCCCGGTTCGCTGTCATCGGAAGCGCCGGCGGAACTCCAGTAACGCTTGTCCAGCACGTTCTCGACATTGGCGCGCAAACGCCTGGGTCGCATTGGAGCCTACACGCACGAGCTTGGTTGGTACTGGGTGTACCGAACGTTGGTGGGGCAACCTGCAATCTTGCGCGCGCTTGCCGCCCGCTATCCGCAGCTTTTGGTCGATGAGTCCCAGGACCTGGGCACCTTGCATCAGGCTATCTTGGAATTGCTCATCAAGGCTGGAGTCCATGTCTCGCTCATTGGTGACGTGAACCAGGGCATTTACGGCTTCGCAGGAGCTGACGGTTCGTTTCTGAGCACTTATTACAACCGTGCTGGGGTGAAGGATTTCAAGCTCACGCGCAATTACCGCTCACTGCCTCCAATCATCACCATCGCCAACTCGCTCTGTGGCCGCGAGGATGAAGCCGATCGGGAGCCTGAAAACGGAGGGGCATATTTCGTCGGGTATGTTGCTGTGACCAGAGCGCGGAACCTGTTCTGGCTGGCCGTGCCACATACTTGCTTGAAAGCACTTCGCCCGAATCTGATCGCCGCTGGTTTTGAAGAGGTTCCTGCACGGAAGTAGCCCAGGGTGTGTTATAGGGTGCACAGGTCTTTGATGGAAGGCTTCGTGCCATCACTCACAGTGGCTAAGAGTCTTGGGTGAGGCGGAGTCTGGTCAAACAGGAAGCCAGGAAGCCAGGAAGATTAGCCGACACCTTAGGTTAGCCTCTCCCTCGACGAATTCTCATGATCGGACGGAAGGCCGCGGCGTGTTTGGCTGCGACAGTTTTGCGTTTGTTTACAACTGGGCTACAGGCCGCGGAATGCGGGGCCACCTGCGACAGCTTTAATTCTCAAAATCCAAAGACCCCCGTATTTACGGGGGTTTCCATTTTTTTGGCTGAGCTATCTTCCAGATTCTCCGTGTGTGAATTTCGGAAGATGTTGTGCATATGCGCGCGCAGTATCCATTGCTGCCACGAGAAGTGCTCGAGCAATCGCTAGCTCTATCGGAGTGCGATACCCCAGATATCCAAAGACAGTGCTTCCTTGCGTTATGACCACGGATTTTTTATTAACAATTAAAAAAACCGATGGCCGTTTCAACTCCGTAACGGTTATTACGCCCCCCATACCCCGTTCTTAGTAAAAAATCCTCATCTCCACCGTTTCTCCACAAAACCTCCCGCAAAACAACATGATCCCCTGCACACAATGCAACCCGCTGCAGAAATGCCGGAGACGGGGTTTCTCCGTTGTCAATCTAAACGGCAAGAAGTGGAGCAGGTATGTCTTTTAATGGCCGAAGCGGCCTCTATGCAGCCAACAGAAAGTTGGAGGTCACCGGTAATAATATTGCGAACGCTGCAATTACTGGTTTCAAATTCTCGCGCGCAGAAAACGCGGACGTATACTCTGCGACCAAACTGTGAAGCGGCAGCAACGGTCATTTCTACCGCTAACGAGATGTTAGGCACTCTTTCGCAAACGCTTTAAACAACGGCATGCCTTACACCCAGTCGCCGGAAAATCTGTGGTTGATCAACGTGCGCGAATTCTGATGGCAGCCACCGTGGGATCAGGTGCGCGACAGACGACTTTAAATTCATCGAGCAAAATATGAATGACTTCTCTGCTCTATCCCACCTGACGAGAAATGCCAGAGAAACGCACGCACTCATTTTGATCGCGGAGGACGACCCTGATATAGCGGACATTCTGATCGCCTATTTGAAACGCAGTGGCTTTCGCACGGCCCATGCGCTCGACGGGAAACGAGCCCTGCAGATGCATCAGACCCTCAAGCCCGACCTGATGCTGCTGGATGTGCTGATGCCGAACCTGGACGGCTGGATGGTGCTGGCGGAGGTTCGCCATCGAGGCAACACACCGGTGATCATGCTTACGGCGCAGGATCAGGACGTGGACAAACTGATGGGGCTGCGTATCGGTGCCGACGACTACATCGTCAAACCGTTCAACCCGGCAGAAGTGGTCGCCCGGACCCAGGCGGTATTACGGCGCTCCATCGATTACAAGCATGGCAGCGGCACGAGCGTGCTGCGGGTGGATGCATTTGAAATCGACATCGAAAGCCATGAAGTTACCGTGTGCATCGACGGTAACAAGGTGCCGCTTGTCTTGACGGCAACGGAATTCAAGTTGCTGGTTCAGTTGGCAAAGGCCCCGAAAAAAGTGCTCAGTCGGGCAGAGCTTTTAGCCACCAGTTCTCCTGAGAGTGACAGTCTTGAACGTACCGTCGACAGTCACATCAGCAAGTTGCGCAGAAAGATTGAAGATTTGGGTTTACAGGGTGTGCCAGCCAGTATCCGAGGCGTCGGCTACCGGTTCGGGAGTATCGCGTGAAAATGCTCAATGGTTTGAGCGGCCAGATCATTTTGTCCATGTCAGCCGTGGTGTTGTGCGTTATCACCCTGGTGGTGATCGGCTCGTATGTATTTTATGCATTGTTATGGACATTCTGGCCGCTCTCCAACGAGGAGCTGGATCAATGGATGCCTTCAAATATTGAATGGGTATGGATGGGCCTGACTACCTTTGTCAGCCTGGCCGTGGGATGTATCGTTGCCGTGAAGTTATCTCGACGAATTCTCATGCCGTTGAACTCTGTCGCGGCGAGCCTTCGAAAGTTGGCAAACGGCGATCTTGAAGTACAGGCCGTTGCCGGTGACCAATCAATAGGCGAAGCGGCCTTGTTAGTCGATGACTTTAATAGCATGGCCAAACGATTGAAGCGCATGGCGGAAGAACAGGCTTTTTGGAATGCGGCTATTGCACACGAACTGCGCACCCCCCTCACTATTTTACGCGGCCGTCTGCAGGGGTTGGCTGAAGGGGTATTCGAACCGGACACTGTGCAGTTCTGCAGCCTGTTGAATCAGGTGGAGGGGTTGACCCGGTTGGTTGAAGACCTTCGGGTGGTCGGCTTGGCGGACAGCGGTTATCTCGAGCTGAACCTGCGCGAAGCCAACCTGGCGACCGAGATAGAAGACGATATCCGGTTGTTCGAGCCCAGCCTGCAGGCAGCTGGTTTTGTCCTGCAACTGTACCTGCAAAGACGCCCCGTCCGCTGCGACCCGGCGAGGATCCGCCAAGCGCTATTGGCACTGCTGGACAATATTCGACGGCACGCGACACCAGGGAACGTCGTCGTTCATCTGTCCACCCGAAATCAGATCAATTACCTGAGAGTCAGAGATGACGGCCCCGGCATTGATGAGCGCTGTGCCATGCACATTTTTGAAGCGTTCAAGCGCGGTGACAACTCGCGCTCCCGGGCTCAGTGTGGCAGTGGATTGGGTCTGGCGGTAGTGCGCGCCATCGCCCTCGCACACGGAGGAACCGTTACCTGCCGAAACGTGGAAAACGGGGGAACTTTGTTCGAACTTAGCTGGCATGCCAGATAATGAAAAAGTGCATTTTTATTTTGAGATTCAAGAGAAGAATCAACTATCGACACTTTGTCTTGCTGGACCCCGATGGAGTTTGTATTGCATTAATGAGCTGTGGCACTAAACCAGCAAATGGGTACTGGGTAGAAGTCAAAGGCGTCAATCTAACTTGGTTGGGCCGACCTCTCCCCAGTAACTTCCCGATAGTGTAGGAATTGCGGGACGTCGAGCAATGGTTGCCGCGCGTCAACATTAATATTTCATCTCCATCGTATCTCCACACACTCTCCCACAAAACTCCATCTTCCTTACGCACAATCAACATGTCTATCACCGACCATTACGTCAGGTATCCACGTCGGTTATTGACCCTCCGCAAATAAATGGCGGACACAGGTGATGCGACAGCCGCTCCACTTACACAACCAAATCCCGGCTTTTAGCTGAACGGCACGATCAGGAATTGCTATGTCTTTTAAAACTGGAGCTTTCTCATGAACGCAGTGATTGACAACGGATTACCGAAAAAAAAGGATTTGAGTCAACTGCAAATTGATGGCGTTTTCTGCATCAGTCTTCGCAAGCGGGCTGATCGCCGTGTGCTGTTGAGTCTCCAGTTCGAAGGAAGTGGACTGGACATTGAGTTTTTGGTTGTGGACCGTGATGACGAAAATCCAGAACGAGGCTGTTTTGAATCTCACATCAAATGCGCGACGTTAGCCCTGCAGCGAAACTACCAGCGCGTACTGATTCTCGAGGATGATGCAACGCTGGTTTCGTTTAACCAGAGTCAAGTAAAGCAGATGAACGCGTTTATGAACCTGCGCGAGCCCGAGTTGCTCTACTTGGGCGCGAATCTTGGGAAAGTTTGGCTGACCTGGAAAGGAGGAATTGCACGAGTCCGGGCAAAGGGAACACATGCCTACATTCTGTCCAATAGGGGATGCCGACACTTGTTAGGACACGCCCCCTACACTGGTATCGCGATCGACAACGTTTATTCCAAAAATTTTAAAGCCTATATGGCGTTCCCGATGCTGAGCCAGCAGCAGCCTGGGGAAGTTGTTTCAAGCGACGTACAAACCCAACACGCAGATGGGAGGTCTCCCTCTGCGGCGTACTGGCGGGAGAACTGGCGGAAGCAGTACACACAGGCATTCAAAAATATCGGGAAGACGATATTGTTCCACAAACTTTGAACGGACATGGACGTGGTTGTCGTTACCGTATAGGCAGGCGAAGTAGTCGAACGATGGGTTGTTGCTAATAGATGGAGCTGTGCATGATAAATACACGTAGCATCTTACTCGTAGCTCTAGGTTTGTTACTTTCGGGGTGCGGTACGATTAATACGGTTTTTCGTTCGGATGAGGTGGCTGGGCACAATCTCAAAGAGAGGGGAACAAATTGTGACTCAATTCCGCGTGTTTACAGTGGGGTTTTTTACGACTTGTGTATTCTGCATGCCCCCCCTGATGTGGGTAAGAAGTTTTCCGTCACGCTTGGTCTTATTCCGGTGGAGATTATAGATTTCATACCGTCTGCAGTTCTTGATACGCTTGTCCTGCCTTATACGATCTATCGTCAAAATATGATGGCAATATAGAAATTCCTAATTAGAGGTGAATCTGGAATAAGCGCCATCCGAAATAATCCGCGATTCCGGATGCCAGGGAATCAACTCCCTCCCACTAGGACTTTGCCATGGACCGATTCCAGGAAATGCAGGTCTTCGCCGCCGTCGCCCAGGACCAAGGCTTCTCTGCGGCAGCCCGGCGTTTGGGGATGTCGGCCGCCAGTGTCACCCGGGCGGTAGCGGCGCTGGAGAAGCGCATTGGCACGCAGTTGCTCACCCGTACCACCCGCAGTGTGCATTTGAGCGAGGCGGGGCAGCGCTTTCTGGAAGATTGTCGGAGGATTCTCGCCGAGGTGCAGGAAGCGGAAGATTCGGCAGCCGGAAGCCACGCCCAGCCCCGTGGGCAACTGACGATCACCGCACCGGTGTTGTTCGGTGAGTTGTTCGTCACGCCGCTCACGGTCGGTTACCTCAATCAGTTTCCTGAAGTCACCATCAATGCGCTGCTCGTCGACCGGGTGGTGAGCATGGTCGAGGAGGGCATCGATGTGGCCGTGCGCATCGGTGAGTTGCCTGACAGCAATCAGCATGCAATCCGGGTAGGCGAGGTGCGGCGGGTGATTTGCGCATCTCCAGCGTTTCTGGCGAGCCGCGGCAAACCTCGGCACCCTAATGATTTGAACGGGGCGCCGATTATCGCCACCTCATCCATTGGCCAACTGAGAACCTGGCCGTTCCTTGAGGCGGGGGAGCCGATCAGCGTTCGTCCGGAACCGCGTCTCGTGGTTACCGCCAACCAGGCGGCTATCACTGCCGCCGCCATGGGGCTGGGCCTGACCCGAGTCCTGTCGTATCAAGTGGCGGGCAAGGTGGCTTCCGGTGAGCTGGAAATCGTTCTGGCTGACTATGAACTGCCGCCATTGCCCATTCATGTGGTTTACCAGGGAGGTCGCAAGGCTCCGGTACGGGTTCGCAGTTTTGTGGACTTTGCGGTGAGGGCGTTGCGTGAGCACCCGGCCCTGCACGGCTGACGGTTTATTGCGCTGTTTGAAATAATGGATTGCGTTTGCTGGTTATTCTGTTGTTTTGGTTGAGAGGGGAAGATAGCTCCCATCGGCGCTGATCTTCCCTGAAGGCGCCACTACCCAGCGGAGTCGACCATGCAAGCCATCAAACTCTACAACTTCCCTCGCTCTGGCCACGCTCACCGTGTGGAGCTGATGCTGTCCCTGCTGCAACTGCCAACCGAGCTGATCTTCGTTGATCTGGCCAAGGGCGCGCACAAGCAAGCTGATTACCTGGCACTCAATCCGTTAGGTCAGGTGCCGGCGATTGATGATTCAGGCGTGGTGCTGGCCGATTCCAACGCGATTCTGGTTTATCTGGCGCAGAAATACGGCAACGGTCGCTGGCTGCCAGCCGATCCGGTCGGTGCGGCCAGGGTTCAGCGCTGGTTGTCGATCGCCGCAGGGCCGATTGCCTTTGGCCCGGCAAGAGCAAGGTTGATCACGGTGTTTGGTGCGTCTTACAACGCTGAAGAGACGATCGCTTACGCCCACACCTGGCTGAAAATGATCGATCAGGAACTGGCCGCAACCCAATACCTCGTCGGCAACGAGCCGACCATTGCCGATGTCTCGGCCTACAGCTACATCGCCCATGCGCCGGAAGGCAACGTGTCGCTGGATGACTACGCCAACATCCGCGCCTGGCTGGCGCGCATCGAAGCCTTGCCAGGGTTTGTCGGCATGCCGCGCACCGTCGCCGGTTTGCAAAAAACTGCCTGAAGCTCACGGCCCGACTCAGTCGGGCCGTTTTGGTTGCGCGATGAGCGCAGGGGGAGAAGCCGTTATGGACCGTTCACCTTGGCACGCAGGCGAGAAACAGTTGCAGGCTCACGTGGGTGTGGCCGAGCGCATGGACACATTAGGTCGTAGGGTGATTCGCGGCGAGATGCCGGATCAGCACCGCCTGTTCTATCAGCAACTGCCGTTCATGCTGTACGGCGCGGTGGATGCTGACGGCAACCCTTGGGCCAGTATTCTGGAAGGGCCGCCGGGTTTTGCTCATTCTCCAGCGCCTGCGCTGTTGCAGTTCGCCAGCCTGCCCGGCAGCGACGACCCTGCGCAATTGCAAGAAGGCGCGGCGATCGGGCTGCTCGGTATTGAGCTGCACACCCGGCGTCGCAACCGTATGAATGGCCGAGTCGGCGCTGTGACGGCGAATGGCTTCGGGGTGACGGTTGAGCAATCTTTCGGCAATTGTCCGCAATACATTCAACTGCGCCAGTTTCGCTCGGTGCCCTTGGCGGATCCGGCGACCCGTGTGGCGCAGCAACTCGATGGGCTGGATGAGGCGGCCCAAGCCATGATCGCCGGCGCCGATACCTTCTTTGTCGCCAGTTATGTGGACGTCGAGGGCCAACGCTCGGTGGACGTTTCCCATCGGGGAGGCCAGGCCGGTTTCGTCCAGGTGGAAGGCAATCGCCTGACCATCCCGGACTTCGCCGGTAACCTGTTCTTCAACACCTTGGGCAACTTGCTGATCAATCCTCGTGCCGGTTTACTGTTCATCGATTTCAATTCGGGCGACCTGCTGCACCTCAGCGGCCGCACGCAAGTCATCCTCGAAGGCCCGCAAGTCGAAGCCTTTCAGGGGGCGGAGCGCTTGTGGACCTTCGACGTGGAGCGCGTGGTGCGCCGGCCTGCGGCACTGGCCTTGCGCTGGCGCTTTGATGGCGTGTCACCCACCAGTTTGATGACTGGCACCTGGGCGCAGGCGAATGCACGCCTGCAAGCCAAGGCCCTGGGCGATCACTGGCGGCCGCTACGGGTGGCGCGCATCGAACGGGAAAGCCACAACATCCGTTCGATCTATCTGGAGCCTGCCGATGACGCCGGGTTGCCGGTGTTTCAGGCCGGGCAGCATTTGCCCCTGCGATTCAACATTGCGGGTGATGTGCATATCCGCACCTACAGCCTGTCGAGCGCGCCGTCCGATGGCTTTTTCCGTATCAGTGTGAAGCGGGACGGGTTGGTGTCTTCGCATTTGCATGAGCAGATCCGGGTCGGCGATGTGCTGGAAGCCCGGGCGCCTCAGGGGCATTTCACTGTGGCAGCCAATGAGCGTCGGCCGCTGGTGCTGCTGGCCGCTGGCGTCGGCATTACGCCGCTGCTGTCTATGGTGCGTGAGGTGGTTTATCAAGGCCTGCGCACGCGGAGCATACGGCCAACCTGGTTTTTCCAGAGTTCGCGAACCTTGGCCGATCAACCGTTTCGTCCGGAGCTGGACCGCTTGCTTCACGGCCTCGGTGACGCGGTGCGCGTGCTGCGGTTGCTCAGTCAGCCGGAGCCCGACGCCCTTGAGGGTGAAGATTTCGACCTGACCGGGCGCATTGACGCCGACCTGCTCAAGACGATTCTTGAAGTGGAAGACTACGACCAAGTGGATTTTGTCCTCTGCGGCCCGGGCGGTTTTACCCAAGGGCTGTATGACACTCTGCGGGATCTGGGCATTCGCGACGCAAGGATTCACGCCGAAACCTTTGGCCCGTCAACGCTGCGGCGCACGCCGGACCCGGACGCCGTGGTCATCCAGCAACCACCGGCCGCCACCGTTTCGGTGCCCGTGGTGTTCCAGCGCTCAGCCAAAGAGGCGCGCTGGCAGCCGGATGGTGGCAGTTTGCTGGAGCTGGCGGAAAGCCGCGGATTGCGCCCGGAATTCAGTTGCCGCGGTGGTTCCTGCGGGACCTGCAAGACTCGCTTGATCAGCGGGGAGGTGAATTATCCACAGCCCCCGGCGGAGGTGCCCGATGCTGGAGAGGTGCTGATTTGTTGCGCGGTACCGGCGCAGGGTTCGCAGCCGTTGGTGCTGGACCTGTGACAAACCCATAAACACTACAAATCCCTGTGGGAGCGAGCTTGCTCGCGATAGCGGTGTGTCAGGCAACTTCAACGTTGAATGTTAAACAGCCATCGCGAGCAAGCT
This sequence comes from Pseudomonas sp. LB3P93, assembly GCF_054898025.1. Taxonomy (NCBI): domain Bacteria; kingdom Pseudomonadati; phylum Pseudomonadota; class Gammaproteobacteria; order Pseudomonadales; family Pseudomonadaceae; genus Pseudomonas; species Pseudomonas sp. LB3P93. Next base: position 6,525,291 of record NZ_CM142713.1, on the reverse strand, counting down.
CGCTCCCACATTTGGCCAAGTTTGGCCTGAGAAATTCAGCGAAGGTCCTACGGACATGAGCGTTCCTAGGGACGATTCCGACACGTTCTAGCGGTTGTTGTGTCGGAAGCCGGGGGGATAGGCTTTGGACGTCGCTGCTCATCAGCGACCGGGCGTCGCAGTCCGTTCAGTTCATTTGGTGCATAATCGCCGGCCCAAACCGCAGCGCTTCGGTGCTAGTCGTTTGCTTGATGGTGGCTGTGCGCGGGATACCTTCGGGTATGCCGAGTTTCCGAATGGCTCGGTCTGCGACCCCGCGTACAGCTGCCTCCTTCACATCGCGTCGCAGCGATCAGTGGCAGCCAAACCTTTCATTCGGAGTGTCACCATGTTCAAAGAAACACCAAATCCCCCGGAAACCGACGACGTTTCCCCCTACGAATCCATCGACTCCAAAAAACTCAACGAGGCCGCCGAGCGCGCGTTGGATCACTACCTCAACCCGTCCGCCCTCAAATCCCCCGATACCCGCAAGCCAAGCACGATGTTCATGATCGCACCGGACATCAAAGACGAAGACCTGTTGGCCCACACCTGCGAGTCATTGGCTCAGGCCAGTGTGATGGCGAGTGATTTCGCGGATTATCTGGAAGGACCGCACCGGCACAAGGCGATGGCGATACAGCAGATTGTCATGCTGGCCGAGCTGGCGGTGAATCGGATGCTGGATAACGTCGCCGTACCCAAACCTTCGCCACACAGCTAGTCCCTTGTGGGAGCGAGCTTGCTCGCGATGGCGGCCTGACATTCACATCGATGTCGACTGATACACCGCTATCGCGAGCAAGCTCGCTCCCACAGAACAGCGATCAGGCGTAGGACAGGGATTTTTCTTCCAGCAGTTCTTCGTACAGCGCCGACCACTTGCGGCCCATTTCATCGGCTGTGAATAACTGCCGATAACGCGCCTCAGCCTTCACGCCCATTTGCGCTGCACGCACCGGGTTTTCCCACAACGTTCGCATCGCTTCACGGAATGCCTGTGGATTACTCGGCGGCACCACCAGCCCGGTCTCGTTGTGGATGTTGATGTAGCTGGTGCCAGTGCCGATTTCGCTGGAGATCATCGGTTTGCCGTACATCGCGCCTTCGAGCAGCGAGATGCCGAACGCTTCCGAGCGCAGGTGCGACGGAAACACGACCGCGTAACTCAACTCCAGCAAGGCAACCTTGTCCTCGTCGCCCAAACGCCCCAGGAAGTGCAGATTCTGCAATCCCAATGCCTTGGCCTGTGCATGCAGTTCGGCTTCCAGCGGTCCGGCGCCGACGATCACCACCGGATAATTCAGCCCTTGCATCGCATCGAGCAGAATATGCAGGCCCTTGTAGTAGCGCATGACGCCGACGAACAGGAAGAACCGGTCTCCCACCTTTTTACGCCAGCGTTCGGTACGTGCCGCGTCGGGCTGTGGATAACCTGACTTGTCCAGCCCATAGGTGATGACCCGGGTTTTCTCACGGTAGTCCTGGAGCACATCACTGGTGTGAAAGTAGTTGGGGGAGGCCGCGACGATTCGATCGGCGCTGTCCAGGAAACGACCCATCAATGGACGGTAGAGTTTGAGCAAATGGCGCTGGCGAATGATGTCCGAGTGGTAACTCACCACGCAGGGCTTTTTGGTGGCGCTGAAAAAATGCACCAGGTCCATGAAAGGCCAGGGGAAGTGGTAGTTCACCACGTCGGCCTCAGCCGCCAGCTCACGAAACTGCTTGAAGACGCTGTAGGAAAAACCGGTGGAGGCCAGTTGAAAATCCATCCGGGCCTGATGAACCTGGTGCTGATGGATCTGCAATGCGCCAGGCGCCGGGTTGTTGCTCAAGGTCAGCACCGTGCTGTCGATCGCGTGCCGCGCACCGCTCTCGCACAGCTGAAAAATGACCTGTTCGATGCCACCCATAGAGTCCGGCAGGTAGGTCTTGTAAAAGTGCAGTACGCGCATATCAGTCTCCCATAGCCTGGCGGTAAGCGCGGGCCGTGACCTTCGCGCAACGCTCCCAGGAAAAAAGCTTCGCTTGTTGCAAACCGGCTTCGCGGCACGACTGCCAATGCAGCGGGTCGTCAATGAGCTGGCTCATGGCATCGCGCAAGTTGTCTGGATCGTCCGCTGCTATGTAGTTGCCTGCGGCGCCCGCGACTTCCGGCATGGCCGAATGCCGGGTCAGAATCACCGGGGTGCCGCTGGCCATGGCTTCCAGAACGGGCAGGCCGAACCCTTCGTACAACGAAGGAAAAATCAATGCGCGGGCTCCGGCGAGCAGTTGTGCCAGAGCCTCATCGGGCAGATACCCGAGCAGGCACACATCGCCGGTAGCCAAGGCTGCGCGCAACTCGTCACTGAACTGTTCGCCTTGCCAACCGGCCATGCCGGCGATCAGCAGCGGAAAACGCTGGCGCACGGCTTCGGGCAATCGGGCATGGGCGCGCAGGGCGAGCGTCAGGTTCTTGCGCGGCTCCAGGGTGCCGACGCACAGAAAGTATTCTCGTGCCTCTACGCCGTGGGCCTTGAGCACCGCATCGATGGCTTCAGGTTCCCGTGGGTGGAAACGTGCGGCCACGCCCAGCGGTGCGACAACAAAGCGCTCGGCCGGCAGCGCGAAATGCGCCTGGGCCTCGTCGGCGATGTACTGCGAGTCGGTGAGAATCAGACTTGCCCGCTGCACGCCATCGGCCAACCGTCGCTCGATTTCTCGCAAGCGCGAGGGTGGTTGCGTCTCGGGGTAGTGCAGGTGCGTCAGGTCATGCAAGGTGATGACCGTCGGGCCGTCGAACGACAGCGGCCACAGGCTCGGTTCGTGATAGAGGTCGATGGTCGGCGAGCGACCCTGATCGAAGCGTTTCTGCTCCAGCCAGCGCCGGGCCTGATAAGCCCCGGGAATCTGTCGCAGTAAGGGCGTCAGTCGCGAGTAACCGGGCATGGCGGCTTCCGGCAAGTTCGAACTCCAGCCCCATCCGTGGAACAGCGCCAGTTCGACATCGGGCTCACCCGCAAGGGCGTTCGCCAGTTCGGCAACGTAATGGCCGATACCGGTGCGCGGGGCTTGAAGGATCCGGGCGTTAAGGGCAATTCGCATGTTGCCTCTCTTGCACGGCCGGCGCTTCTATCAGATTGCGCAGGGTTCGTTCGGCCAGTTGCGCACTGGCTTCCTGCCAGCCGATCCACTGCCAGTCCACCACATTGCGAGCGGCCGGGAATTGCCCGGAGCGTTCGAAACCGGTGACCAGGTCGGCCAGGCTTTGCGGCTCGGCCAGGTCAAAGTACGCCATGAACTCGCCGCCGATTTCACGGAAGACCGGGATGTCGCTGCCCATTGCCGGCAAACCGCGCTGCATCGCCTCGACCAAGGGCAGGCCGAAGCCTTCGACCCAGGACGGAAACACCAGCGCGCTGGCGTGGGAATAGGCGTGTTCGAGGCTGGTGTCACTCAGGTCGTTGAACATGAACAACCGTTGGTTCAGTTGCGGGTGATTGCGCACGCGGGCGAGCAGGGCGTCGCATTTCCAGCCGATTCGGCCGGCGATGCACAGCCGGGCTTGCGAGCCCGAGGCCCAGGCGCGTTCAAACGCGTCGAGCAAGTAATCGTGGTTTTTACGCGGCTCGATGGTGCTGACCATCAAAAACACCGGTTCCGGGGTTTTGAACACACGGGTCAAGCGCGGCTCGATGGCGGCGGTGGCTTCGCTCAGGTCCAGTTCGGAGCCGAGGTGAAAATAGTCGAACCACAGCGTATTGGCTTTGGCCGGACCCAGCCGACGCTGCAATTCCTCACGCACCTGATCGCGCACCGTGGCGGATATCGCCACGTAGCCATCGGCAGTTTGGGTGACCCAGTTGAACCACTCATTGAAAATCTGCACCAGCCGCGTGTCGTAGAACTGCGGGTGCGTCAGCGGGATGAGGTCGTAGATCACCGAAACAATGCCCACGCCTTCACGCTTGAGCTGTTCGACCACCGGGAACAGATCGGCATGCCAGGACGAGTCCAGCAGCACCAATTGATCCCCCGGTTGGTGCTGCAACGGCGAGCAACGTTTGGGCAACTGATACTGGTTGATGCCCTCGATCAGGCGCAACGGAATGCTGAAGCAACTGATCGCCGTGACGCGGTAGGCCACGTGCAGCAGGCGCTTGACCACTCGCGAGTTGCTGCGGTTGTGCAAGCGTTGGTGCAGTTGCCAAAAACGATGAGCCAGCCGCCCCAGGCGCCCGCCAAAGGTCATCAAGCCATCGAAAAACGGTATGTTCAACGCGCCGAGTTTCAGCACCCGATAGAGTTTGCCGTTGAGCATCACCACCGGGATGCACTCGACACCATCGACACTGTCCGGCAGCTGATTGATGACGTTACGCACCACCCGCTGAATGCCCGAATTGACCTTGGGGTGCTGGAACACATGGGTGCATTCCACCAGAAGACGCGTCACGGCGTGCGCTCCGAAACAATCGACCCGGAGCGGGAAATGGTGGTTTTCGCCGCCAGCCACGAACAGCCGACGAAGTCTTCCTGCCGGTTGTTGATCACGTGGAACACCAGCCCGTAATCGCGCCATTCGTAGTTGCGATCCAGGTGCGAATCCAGTCGCGACAGGCTCAGGGACACGGAGTAGTTGCCCTTGCCCAGGCCCATGACGAAGGCAAAACGGTACGTGTAGCGTTCTCCGGCGTGCAGATCGGTCAGGGCCTTGTCCTGGCGATGGGTGTTGATGCCATACATCATCTGACCCAGACGGTCCTTGAGGATGAAGCCGAGCACCAATCGCTCGATGTCCTGACGGACTTCGACCTGGACTTCCAACACCACGGGCTGACCGACCTCGGCGGCGTCGATGGAACGTTCATTTTCGTCCAGCAACCGCACACTGAGGATGCTCGCTTCACCGGTACCGGAAACCGTTTGCACTTCTCCGTCCGCGAGCATTTCCTGACGCACGATCTGGCCTTCACGTTCGGCCATCATGGCGTTGTAATAGTCCAGGACCGCTTCGGGTTTGCCGTGCATCGCCATGCGGCCGTCCTTGAGCAGGATGGCTGAATCGCAAATCGCCTGGATGGCCGAGCGATCGTGGGACACGATCAGCAGGGTGGTGCCGGCCTTGCGGAAGCTGCGGATGCGTTCGAAGCTCTTGTGCTGGAAGTAGGCATCGCCCACGGACAGGGCTTCGTCGACGATCAGGATGTCCGGACGCCGTGCGGTGGCCACGCTGAACGCCAGGCGCATCTGCATGCCGCTGGAGTAGGTACGCACCGGGTGGTCGATGGCTTCGCCGATTTCCGCGAAATGTTCGATCTCGGGCATCAGCGCTTCAATTTCATCGACCTGCATGCCCAGCAATTGCCCGGCCATGACTGCATTCTGCCGGCCGGTAAAGTCCGGGTGAAACCCCATGCCCAGTTCCAGCAGCGCCGCTACCCGGCCTTCGAGCTCGATGTTGCCGCACGTAGCCTGGGTGGTGCCGGTGATCATCTTCAGCAAGGTGCTTTTGCCGGCGCCGTTGACCCCGACGATGCCCACCGCTTCACCGGGCGCAATCTCGAACGCGACGTCTTGCAGCACCCAGTGCTGGTGATGGCGCCGGGGCGAAAACGGGATCAGCCACTCGGCCAGTCGGCTCCAGCGGGTCGGGTATTGCTTGTAGGCCTTGCCCAGGCCGGTGACGCGAATATGCCCCATCAGAGTTCATCCACCATTTCGCCGACGCGCTGGCGAAACAGCCGCAGCCCGATCAGACAGAACACCACGCCGGTGACAAAAATCGGCAGCAGCGAACTCCAGACCGGCCATTGGCCGTAAAGAAACATGTTTTGATAGCTGACGATCAGGTTGGTCAGGGGGTTGAGTTGCAGCAGGCGCTGAACCCAGTCCGGGAGGATGCTCATCGGGTACACAATCGGCGTCAGCCAGAACCAGAATTGCAGGCAGATGCCGAAGAGTTGCCCGACATCACGGAAGAAGACATTCAACACGCCGAGGATCATCCCCAACCCGGCACAGAACATCATTTGCAACGCCATCAGCGGTATCAACGCCAGCAACGCCATGCCCGGCCAACGTCCAGTGAACAGCAGGAAAACCAGGAAAAGGCCGATGATGATCGCGAAGTTGATGCCGGCGTTGATCAATACAATGATCGGCAGGCAGACCCGCGGGAAGCTGATTTTCTTCAGCAGGTTGGCGTTTTCCAGAAACATGTTCTGGCTGCGCAGGGTGATTTCCGCAAACAGTCCCCAGGCGAGCAAACCGGCACACAGGTACACGCTGTAGGCCATGTTGTCATCCACACCCGGCAGGCGTGCGCGCATGATCTGCGAAAAAACCACGGTGTAGACGATGATCATCGACAGTGGATTGAGCACGGGCCACAGGGCACCGAACAGCGAATTGCGATAACGCGCCTGAAACTCTCGCTGGACGCTACCGAGGATGAACCCTCGATGGCTGCACAGTGAGCGGTATAGGGAAAGCAGCATTCAAACCGTCCTGCCGTATTGGTCTTCGAAGCGAACGATGTCGTCCTCTCCCAGGTATTCGCCGCTTTGCACTTCAATGATTACCAGGTCGATCACGCCCGGGTTTTCCAGGCGATGCTTGTGACCGGCGGCAATGAAGGTCGATTCGTTCTTGGCCACCAGGTGGGTGCCGCTACCGTTGTTGGTCACCTTGGCCATGCCTTCGACAACCACCCAGTGTTCATTGCGGTGGTGGTGCATCTGCAGTGACAGCTTGGCGCCGGGTTTGACCACGATGCGCTTGATCTTGAAGCGCGGGCCTTCCTCGAGCACGGTGTAAGTGCCCCATGGCCGACTGACCGTACGGTGCAGGCGATAGGCCTCGTGCTTTTTGTCCTTGAGCTGCTTGGCCACCCGGCGCACATCCTGCGCGCGATCGGCATGGGCCACCAGCACCGCGTCGGCGGTGTCGATGATGATCAAGTTATCCACACCCACCGCCGCCACCAGCCGGTCTTCGCTCTGGACAAAGTTGTTGTGGCTGTCGATGAACACCGCGTCACCGCTGGCACGGTTGTTTTGCGCATCCGCCGGCACCAGTGCAGCCACCGCGCTCCAGGAGCCGATGTCGCTCCAGTCGAAACCGGCGGGCACCACGACCACTTTGTCGGAACGTTCCATCAAGGCGTAGTCGATGGAAATGTCAGTGATCTCGGCAAACAACACTGGGGACAGTTCCTGTTGCAGGCACCCGGCCGTTTCCACGGGGGCGCTTTGCGCCATGCAGGTTTGCGTCTGCGCCAGCAGCTCGGGGGCATGAACCTGCAATTCGGCCAGCAGGGTCGCGACCGAGAAGCAGAACATCCCCGAGTTCCACAGGAATTTGCCGCTTTCCAGGTAATGCGTGGCGGTTTGCAGATCCGGTTTTTCAACGAAGCGCTGCACTTTCGTGGCGCCTTTTCCATCCAGCGCCGCGCCGGTTTCGATGTAGCCGAAACCGGTTTCCGGGGCGGTCGGCACCACGCCGAATGTCACCAGGAATCCATCTTTGGCCAGCGCAACGGCGTGTTCGACCGCCGCTTTCAAGGCGTCTTCGTTGAGGATCAAATGGTCGGCGGGCATCACCACCATGATCGCTTCATCGCCGTGCAAGGCTTGCAGCGACAGGGCCGCGGCCGCGATGGCGGGAGCTGTGTTGCGGCCGGTCGGCTCAAGCAGAAAGTGCCCGCGATGGCGACTTAGCTGCGCCTCCTGATAGTGATCCTTGCTCTGGAAGTAGTAGTCGCGGTTGGTCACCGTGACGATATCGCCCCAGCCATCAAGCAGGCCGGCCGCACGCCGATAGGTCTTGCCCAGCAGCGACTGACCGTCGGGCAGGGTCATGAACGGCTTGGGATGGCCCTCGCGGGACACCGGCCACAAGCGAGTACCGGCACCGCCGGAGAGAATCACAGGAATCAGCATGGCCTACTCCTTGGCGACGCGTTTCATGTCCGCATCCATCATCATGCGGATCAAGGTATCCAGGTCGGTTTTTGGCTTCCAGCCCAATACACGCTGGGCTTTGGCCGGGTTGCCGAGCAGCACTTCGACCTCGGCCGGGCGGAAGAACGCCGGGTCGATCTTCACGAAGTCGCGGTAGTTGAGGCCCACGTGGTCGAAGGCGATCCGGCACATCTCGCGCACGGTGGTGGTCACGCCGGTGGCGACCACAAAATCGTCAGGCTTGTCCTGTTGCAGCATCAGCCACATGGCTTCGACGTAGTCGCCGGCAAACCCCCAGTCGCGTTTGGCGTCGATGTTGCCCAGGCTCAGTTCCTGCTGTTTGCCCTGCTTGATGCGGGCGGCAGCGTCGGTCACTTTGCGGGTCACGAACTCAATGCCACGCAGGGGCGATTCGTGGTTGAACAGGATCCCGCTGCTGGCGTGCAGGTTGAAGCTTTCGCGGTAGTTCACGGTGATCCAGTGTCCGTAAAGCTTGGCCACGCCGTATGGGCTGCGCGGATAGAACGGCGTGTTCTCGTCCTGTTGCTCGGCCTGGATCAGGCCAAACATTTCGCTGGTCGACGCCTGATAAAAACGTGTGTGCGGACTGAACTGGCGGATCGCTTCGAGCAGGTGAGTCACGCCCAGCCCGTCGACGATGCCGGTGGTGACCGGTTGATCCCAGGAGGCCGCGACAAAGCTTTGTGCCGCCAGGTTGTAGATTTCATCCGGGGCGGACTTGATCACCGCGCGCTGCACCGAGCAGGCATCGGCCATGTCGCCGTCCAGGTAAACGATGTCGCCCTCGACCCCCATCTCACGCAGGCGCCAGCGCGCATCGCTGCTGCGCCGCGCCACCAGACCGTGGACCTTGTAGCCCTTGTCGAGCAGCAGTTTGGCCAGATACGCGCCGTCCTGACCGGTGATCCCCGTGATCAATGCACTTTTTGTCATTCTTCTTTTACTCGCTTCTCCCAGTCGGACAGGATCGCCCGCAGGGATTGTTGTGTTGTGATTTCAGGCGTCCATCCTGTGGTCTGGGCAAGCTTGGCATGGCTGCCACAAACGCGACGCTGATCCGCGCGGCGAAGACGCGCCGGATCCTGAATCAATTGCATGTCGACCTGGGCGAGGTCCCCCAGTTGTTCGATCAGACTGCGAATGCTCTGCTCGCGCCCCGAGCAAATGTTGTAGACCTGCCCCGGCGTGCCCTTTTCCAGCAGCGCCAGATAGGCCGACACCACATCACCCACATCAAGGAAATCGCGCGTGACGTCGATGTCACCGACTTCCAGTTGTGGGGCCTGCAGGCCTTGTTTGATACGGTTGATTTGCCGCGCGGCGCTGGCGATGACGAAGCTGTCTTTCTGACCGGTGCCGATGTGGTTGAACGGACGCGCCACGAGCACTGGCCAGCCTTCGCTCAGGCCCCATTGCAGGCTCAGGAATTCGGCTGACAGTTTGCTCACGGCATAGGGATTGCGCGGGCAGGGTGGCTGAAGCTCGGTAATCGGCAGGTGTGATTCGATCACCTGCCCGTAGACGTCGCCGGAGCTGACGTACAGGAAGGTGCCTTTGAACCCCCGCGCCTTGAGTGCCTGAAGCAGGTTCAAGGTGCCGAGCAGGTTGATATTCAGCGTGCGTGCCGGATCGCGGAAGGCTTCGGGAACGAAGGTCTGGCCGGCAAGGTGAATGACCGCGTCGGGCATCTCGGGCCAGAGGTCGTCGAGGGTGTCGGGTTCACTGAGATCGTAGCGGGAGGCGACAGGCAGAAGCTCCCATTCCGAGGCATCAGCCTTCAGGCGAGATTGGATGTGTTGTCCTACGAATCCACTGAGACCCGTAACGAACAGACGCTTTTTCAAACAGCGGCCCCTTGGTCATGCATTTCGTCCATCCCCCACAGGCTATATGGAGATGTCTGACAGACCGGGTGGATTCCTTGGTCGAAAGACAGGCGAAACGTTTGTTGTAGTTGTTTGGTAGCCAATCTGTGCCAATTGCGCGGCAATTTCAACAGGTCCCACCGTGACCGGTCAGTTCTCGTTAGCGTAGCCCGATTTATTCTCGCCGGGCGGTTCACGAATCCTCAGCGGATGTGTTTAGAATGCCCCTCGTCACGATTACCCAGGGTTCGGTCGGGTGGTATTTACACCCCGCGAAGCTGACCATTAAAACAAGAACGTAGACGGGCAAGAAGACGATGGACGACGACCGGCAAACGCTGGGTCGATCCGTGGCTTTGCCGTCATAGAGTGAGGCTGCCGGGATGGCGGTTTCATCGTGGGATGCCATGAATTTCATTCTTTACTCGGACGTCAACGACAGCTCCATCAGCCAGAGCCTCGGTCGCCCTGAATACAGTTATTACTTCGTGCTCAAGGCTTATCGCCCGGTGCTCGAAAGCCTCGGGCGAGTGCATGTGGTGTCCTCCACCGCCGAGGTCGATCCTCTCTATCGACAACTGCTGGCCGCCGGCGAAGACAGCCTGTTCCTGTCCTTTACGCCGCCGCAGAAAACCCCGAATGACCTTGAATGCCCGACGATCTGCGTGGTGGCCTGGGAGTTCGACTCTATTCCTGATGAGCAGTGGGACAACGACCCGCGCCAGGACTGGACGCAGATGCTGGCGCGTCAGGGCCGGGTCATCACGCTTTCCAGCCACACGGCCCGGGCGATTCGACGGGCCATGGGTGACGATTTCCCGGTGCTGGTTTTACCCACACCGTTGTGGGAAAACTTCGCCGCCATCCGCAGCAGCCACACCAGCGTCCCGGTCAATGCCGGTTCGACACTGGAGATCAAGGGCTGCATTTTTGATACCCGTACCCTTGGGCTCAGCGCCGACGCATTGATTCCTGTGGTGCCCACGGCTGAAGAAATCGCCGCGCGAGAGGCTGAAGCGGAAGCGGCGAAGCCACCGCCGCTGACCTTGAAACGCCGCTTCGTCATTGCTCGCCATTACCTGCATATGTGGCGCCGGGACATGGGCAAAACGCTGCCCGTCCCGGTGCATCGCACTCACTTTCTGAGCCAGTGGTATTGGGAAGGCGTTCGTGACTTGTTGTCGGACGCCGCTCATGAACGGCTTGCCAAGTATCTGCCGGCCATCGCCGGTCCGCAGACGATGGCACTGCATGAGCCTGAACCGCGCAAATGGCCGGACACCACCGCCCAGGTCGAGACTCAGGTCGACGGCGTGGTTTACGTCACGGTGTTCAACCCCCGAGACGGTCGCAAGAACTGGCATCAATTGATCACCGCATTCTGCTGGGCCTTCCGCGAAACGGATGACGCCACGCTGGTGCTGAAGATTACCCAAAGCGATCTTTCGTCCTACTACGACGAGCTGATGACCTTACTCGCGCAACTCTCACCGTTCGCCTGTCGGGTGGTGGTGATGCACGGTTACCTGGACGATCCGCAATACGCCCGGCTGTACGAAGCGGCCAGTTATTACGTCAACGCGTCGCGTTGCGAGGGTCTGTGCTTGCCGTTGATGGAGTTCATGGCCAGCGGCAAACCGGTGATCGCCCCGGACCACACCGCCATGGAGGATTACATCGATGAGCGTGTGGCGTTTGTGGTCAAGTCCAGCGAAGAGCTGACCATCTGGCCGCAGGACACCCGGATCATCTACCGGACCCTGCGTTATCGACCGGACTGGGGTTCGCTGAAAATCGCTTACGAAAGCAGCTACCGGATGGCCAAGGAGCAACCGCTGGAGTACCAGCGCATGTCTCGTGACGCGGTCGAGCGCATGCACGACTACTGCGCCTTCGCCCCGGTGCAGAAGCGCCTGGCGGATTTTTTCGGGCTGACGCCGCAGGCTTTGCCGGCAGCGGCCGTGACGGATAACGCCTCATGCTGATCATCATTCATTCGGAAACCAACCAGCACACCATTGCCCAGAACCTCGGCCGTTCGGAGTACAGCTATTACTTCGTGCTCAAGGAATACCGGCCGGTGCTCGAACGTCTGGGGCGTGTGGTGGAAGTCAGCGACCCACAGACCGAAGTCGACGCCTTGTACCTCGACGCGCTGTCCCGTGGTGAAGACTGCGTGTTCCTGTCGTTCTCGCCGCCGCATCGCACACCGGTCAACTTCGCGTGTCCGACCTTGCCGGTGTTCGCGTGGGAATTCAGCACCATTCCCAACGAACCCTTTGCCGGAGAGCCGCGCAATGACTGGCGCACGGTTTTGCGCGCCTCAGGTGCGGCGATTACCCATTCCGGCTACACCGTTAACGCCGTGCGCGAGGCGATGGGCGCCGACTATCCGATCGTCGCTGTGCCGGCCCCGGTGTGGGACCGATTCTCGGCGCGTGGCGCGCAGTTGCAACGCCAGCCACTGGCCAGTCAGGTGCGACTGAAGATCAAAGGCCTGGTGGCAGACAGCCGCACGCTCGATTTGCGGGCCTTTGGGCCGGCGCAGTTGCGAGAGGGTGGGGGTATCGATTTTGCGGCACCGCCCCGTGAACACGAGTTGGTGCTCGACGGCGTGATCTACACCTCGGTGTTCAATCCGGGTGACGGGCGCAAGAATTGGGAAGACATGCTCAGTGCCTTCTGTGTAACGTTCCGCGAGGTGGATGACGCAACGCTGGTGCTGAAGCTGACCCACCACGACGCCGAAGAAGCGCTGACTGACATCCTTCACCATTTGTACAAAAACCAGTCTTATCGCTGCCGCATCGTGCTGATTTACGGCTACCTCGCGGATGCAGACTACGAGCAGCTCGTGCAGGCGACCAGTTACGTGGTCAACACCTCCTACGGCGAAGGCCAGTGCCTGCCGCTGATGGAGTTCATGTCCTGCGGCAAACCGGCGGTGGCGCCACGCACTACGGCAATGATCGATTACCTGGATGCCGATAACGCGTTCCTGATCGACTCAACCGATGAGCTGACGGCCTGGCCTCACGACCCGCGCAGGGCGTTCCGAACCCTGCGTTACGTCACGAACTGGGCGTCGTTGTGCCGCGCTTATCAGGCCAGCTATGACGTCGCCAAAAACGACGCCGAGCGTTACGCGCAGATGTCCGCCCACTCGGTGGCCAGCCTCGAAAAATTCTGCAGCCAGGCCACCGCCGAGCAACGATTGAAAGTCTTCTTCGCGCAGCTCCTTGAAACCCGCGTCGCTTTGGAGACCCCTGAAGCATGATCCGCGCAGGGTGGAATCGGGTGGATAAAGGAGCAGCGTCCAGGAGGACGACATGAGTAACGACCGACGGATCATGGACATCGAGTTGTTGCGCGGCATTGCGGTGCTCGGCGTGTTGTTCCATCACCTGCAAGACAGCCTGTTTGCTGCCCCGGTGCCACTGTTGCAAGCCATCACCGCGTGGGGTCAGCCGTGGTGGGGTGTGGATCTGTTTTTTGCGATCTCCGGATTCGTCATCGCGCGCAGCCTGATCCCGGCGTTGCAAGGTTGCAGCACGCGTCAGGAGTACTGGCAGCAGACGCGCAACTTCTGGCTGCGCCGAGCCTTTCGCTTGCTGCCGTCGGCGTGGTTGTGGCTGGCGCTGATGTTGCTGGGCTGCATCTTCCTGAATCGCTCCGGGGCGTTCGGGACGCTGCATGCCAACCTGCAAGCGACCCTGGCCGGGGTCGCCCAGTACGCTAACTTCCGCTTCGCCGACAGCTTCTATAACTACGAGTACGGCACCAGTTTCGTTTACTGGAGCCTGTCGCTGGAGGAGCAGTTCTACCTGCTGTTTCCGCTGTTGATTCTGATCTGTCGCAAGCACTTGGTCTGGGCCTTGCTGGCGCTGGTCGCAGTGCAGTTGTTCACGTGGCGCACGCCGATCCTGATGATGGTTCGCACCGATGCGCTGGCCCTCGGCATCCTGTTGGCGATGTGGAGTGTGCAACCCTCATATCTGCGCTGGGAGCCGACGTTTTTGCGCCGTCCATGGGCCGGTGTGACGGCGCTGATCGCGCTGTCGCTGGTGCTCAGTTTCATGGCGACGGATCGCTTCACCTTCACCAACTATCGCATCGGCGCGATTGCCGTGTTGAGCGCAGTGCTGGTGTGGATCGCTTCCTACAATCGCGATTACCTGATGCCACGGGGCGTGTTCAAGAACCTGATGACGTGGGTCGGCAGCCGCTCCTACGGGATCTACCTGATCCACATTCCGGCCTATTTGCTGGTGCGCGAATTCACCTTCCGTTTGCAGGCTGCCGGGCTGCCAAGTCCCGGCGGTCATCCCATCCTGACGCTGATGATTGCTGGCGGGCTGATCGCCTTGTTGAGCGAACTCAACTACCGCTTTATCGAAATGCCCATGCGTAACCGCGGTGCCTCGCTGGTCAAACGCCTGGGCACGTCCCGAACAGCCGCTCAAACCTCTGGAGCTACCTCATGCTGAGCCTTTTGAAGAAACTCACGGCGGGTACGCCCGCTCCCGCGCAGCCGGTTGCGGACAAGGTCGAGAAGGTCGATCCGTACATGCTCGGCCTGCACGACGCGATGCTCAGTGGCTGGTTCAATCAGCAAACCGGCGAGCTGTTCACCGGGTTCCCGGTCACTGCCGAGGACACGTTGCTGGACGTAGGCTGCGGTGACGGCGGCAACGTGCATTTCTGCGGGATGCGCGGGGCGAAGATCATCATCGCCGACATCGACGCGGCCAAGGTCGAAGCCACCCGCCAGCGCCTGAGCGACACGCCGGCGCGTGACGTCGAATGCCACGTCACCGACTGCAACCCGCTGCCGATTGCCGATGCAACGGCCACCCGCGTGGTGTCCACCGAAGTCATCGAACACGTGGACGATCCGGCGCAGTTCCTCGCTGAATTGGTTCGTGTCGGCAAACCGGGCGCGTTGTACTTGCTCAGCGTCCCGCACCCTAGTTCCGAAGACCTGCAGAAAGACATCGCGGCGCCCGAGTATTTCGAGAAGCCCAACCACATTCGCATCATCAGCGAAGAGCAGTTCAAGGCGATGGTCAGCGACGCTGGCCTGGAAGTACTCAGCCACAGCCAGTACGGGTTTTACTGGTCGATGTGGATGCTGTTGTTCTGGGAAGCCAAAGTCGACTTCAGCAATCCCGATCACCCGTTGCTCAACCACTGGGCCGACACGTGGCAGGCCATCCTGGCGTCGCCCCGTGGCGCGCAGATCAAGCAGGCGCTGGACGCGGTCGTGGCGAAAAGTCAGGTGATCATCGCCCGCAAGCCATTGGTGTAGGCACTCTCTGTAGCAGCTGCCGAGCCTGCGAGGCTGCGTTCGGCTGCGAAGCAGTCGTAAAATCAGGCGACGCGGTTTTTCAGGCAAACCGTGCACTCAGGATTTACGACTGCTGCGCAGCCGAACGCAGCCTCGCAGGCTCGACAGCTGCTACAGAGAAAGGGGATTCATGTATTTTTTTGTTCGACTGGCGACGTTGCTTGCCGCGTTGGTGCTGCTCAGCGGTTGTGAGCAAAAGGACGCGCCACCGCTCGATCAGCAGCTCTACGTCTGGCAACGGCAATGGACGTCGGCGCATGACGCCGCACTGCGGGACAGTCGCGCTGACTTCTCGACTTTGCGGGTGCTGGCCTTGCAGGCGTTCCCTCAAGCAGGCTGGAGCCGGGCGCGGATCGATCCGGCGCTGCTCAAACATGATGGCCGGCCGCTGATTGCGGTGATTCGGCTTGATGGCCAGCTCAAGGCGCTGGATCAGGACGACGTCACGGCGCACATCCAGCAAGTGCTCAGCGATTGGCAAGGGCAGGGGCTGACGTTCTCCGGCGTGGAAATCGACCACGACGCGGGCAGCGCTCGGCTACCGGCTTATCGGGAATTTCTGATGCACCTGCGCGGTACGCTGCCGGCCTCGTTGCCGTTAAGCATCACCGCATTGCCGGCCTGGCTCGACAGCCCTGAGTTGCCGGCACTCTTGGCGACTGTCGACAGCAGCGTATTGCAGGTGCATGCGGTCAGCGATCCGCGTCGTGGTTTGTTTGATCCGGACCAAGCCAGGCAATGGGCCAAGGCCTGGAGCCGCATCACCTCGAAACCCTTTTACTTGGCGCTGCCCGCCTATGGCGTGGCCCTGTTGCCGGGCGCCAGTGATGCGCCCGTCGTTGAAAGCGAAGTGCCGGTCGAGCGCACCGGTCAACGTCGGGAATTGCTGGCGGACCCCTTGCAGCTGAGCACGCTCGCCGCCGAACTTCGCGCCGACCCACCTGCGCATCTGGCCGGCCTGATCTGGTTTCGCCTGCCGCTGGCGGGTGATCGTCGGGCCTGGAGCCTGAACACGCTGAGTGCCGTCGCTCGCGGAGATTCGCTCGACAGTCGTTTGAGTTTGAAACTCATCGCCCAAGACGACCTCTATGACATCAGCGTCAGCAATCAAGGCAACCTCGACAGCGCCTGGCCCGAACGCGTAACGCTGGCGGTCCGGGGCTGCGATGGCGCCGATGCACTGGCCGGTTATGCGTTGCAACAAAGCCCGGATCTGCTTACCTTCACCCGCTTGCGCGACGGCCGGATCCCGGCCGGCGAGCAGCGCGCCATCGGTTGGGCACGCTGCGCACACATTGATCAAGGAGGTTCGAATGTTCACCCGTAACTGGCCCCGCCATTTGCTTTGCCTGAGCCTCAGCCTGCCGCTGGGTTCGGCGCTGGCCTGCGGGCCGGACTTCCCGATGCGCTTGCTGGACAATCGGGCCCAATCGCTGGCGGAGCTGCCGGAAGGCAACTTCCAGTTCGAGATCAATCGCCTCGGGCATGTGATCGCAGGGCTCAAGAACGTTGAGGCGTCCCCTTACAGCATGGAGGCGACCGATTACGCAGAGCAGCGGGACAAGGCCGAGCAGGCCGGTTTGACGGTGGAGCAGCAAGCGCTGGTCAAACAACTGCGCACGCTGACCGGCGCCCATCAAGTCGACACCGAGGGCGCGAGCCTGCCGGCCGAGCTCCGGTTATATCTGGCGGGTGCGGTGGCATTCAGCGCCGGTGATCACGGACTGGCCGCCGGGTATTTCCAGAAAGTGTTGGCGCTGCCGGCGGATCAACGCGCGTTGCGCAGCACCTGGGCGGCTTACTCGTTGGGCCGAACGCTGTTTGCCATGAGCGCCGAAGCAGACGCAGCGCCCGACCTGTTGGCGCAGTCGCGAAAGGCCTTCGAGCAGACCCGTCAGCTGAGCATCGACGGCTTCAGCGACCCGCTGGAACTGGGTGTCGCCAGCCTCGGCGAAGAAGCCCGCGTGGCACGCACCGCTGGCGACTGGAACAACGCCATCAACCTGTACGCCACGCAAAATCGCCACGGCTCGGCGGTGGGTTACACCTCGCTGAAGCTGTTGATGGCGGATCTGCTGGCGATGCCTGAGGATCAGTTGGTCGAGTTGCTCAAGGGCAAACCCGTGCAACAACTGGTGACGGCATCGCTGATCAGTCGCTTGGGCTGGTCATTCGGTGATCAACCGCCGAACGAACTGAAGCTGATCAAACTGCTGCAAAGCAGCACGCGCGGCAGTCTGGACAACGCTGACCGCTTGGCGGCGATGAATTATCAACAGGGCGATTACACCAGCGCCAAAGCGTTCCTTGAACACGCCGGGGACGGTGGTCTGGCGTGGTGGCTGCGGGCGAAACTGGCGCTGCGTGATGGCGATAAAAGCGCAGCGACTGCGGCGTATGCCAAGGCTGCCCAGGCCTTCCCGCAGAACGAGTCATGGGGCGAGCGGCGCACGCCCGACTACGATTTCGAAAGCCTCCAGCCCAAGTGCCGGGTCGAGGGTGAGAGCGCGATTCTGGCGCTGCAACGCGGCGATTACCTGCAAGCGTTCGATCAGCTTTATCGCAGCCAAAGCATTTATTGGTTCGATGCCGCGACCGTTGCCGAGCGGGTGCTGACCGTCGATGAACTCAAGCATTACGTCGACACCCAGGTGCCGGCGCCGCCAGCGCTGAGCCAGCAGGATCGCGACAACTATGTGCCGTTGCCGGTGGCGGCGCAGCTGCGCAATCTGCTCGGGCGTCGGTTGCTGCGCGAAGAGCGTTACGACGAAGCGCTGGCGTATTTCGACAATCCCGATCTACAGAAAAAGGCCCGGCTGTATGCGCAACAGCGGCAGCTCGCTGATGCTGCTTGGTGGCCGACCAAGCGCGCCGCCGCGCTGTTCAATGCCGCCTGGACGGCGCGTGAGTGGGGCATGGATATTCTCGGTTATGAAATGGCCCCGGACTACGCCACGTTTGGCGGCAATTACAGCCTGGAGACAGCTGAACTCAAGGTCGGTCCCTTGGTGGCCGAAGGTGAAGTCCAGCGCCAGCAAGCCAGCGCCGCAAAGCCCGACGAGCGCTACCACTATCGATTCGTCGCCACGGCCTTGGCCAATCGCGCCGCCGATAACCTGCCTCACACCAGCCAGGCCTTTGCGGCGGTGCTGTGTTCGGCGGCGGGGTGGAACAGCAGCCTTGAAGACCAAAGTGCGCTTTACCAGCGTTACGTCAAAGAGGGGCCCTACGTGGATTGGGCGGTGGATTTCGGCCACCAGTGCCCGTATCCCGACTTCGAGAATGCCAGCAAACGTTATGTAACCCAGGTGACTGACGCCACCCGTTCGGTGCTGCGGCCGTACAAGTGGCCGTTACAGATCGGAGGCGTCATCGCGGTGACGGCAGCAGCGCTGTTATTGATCAACCGGCGCCGCCGTCGTAAGGCGCAGTAAGGTTCAGGCCTGTTGAACAAAGGTCAGCCGCACGGCGAAGCCGATCAACAGGCTACCGAACAACCACTGTTGCAGGCGCTGGGCCGAGGGACTGCGTTGCAGCCAGCGGCCCAGTGCGGCGCCGGTCAATGCGTAGGCGCTGTCGAAGAGCAAACCGACGCCGACCAGCAGCACGCCCAATACCGCAAATTGCGCGAGCACCGGTCCGGCGTGAGGGTTGATGAACTGCGGCAGCAACACCGAGCAGAACAGCAATGCCTTGGGGTTGAGCAGGTTGGTCAGCAGCCCGCGCTGGATCGCGTCCTGCCAGCGAGGTTTTTCGAGGGCGGCGTCGCTGCCATTCAGGTTCGGCAACATCGTGGTTCGCAGGCACTGAATGCCGATCCACAGCAGGTACGCGGCCCCCGCCAGGCGCACCACGTCAAAAGTCCACGGCGCAGCCTTGAACAGCGCCGCCAGCCCCAACGCGGCCAACGCCACATGACAACCACGCGCAATGCCCAGACCTACCGCCGTTGCCAATGCCGCGCCTTTACCCTGACGGGCGCCGGTCTGCAGCAGCAGAATCATGTCCGGGCCGGGCAACAGATACACCACCGCCAGCGCCATGAAAAACAGCCAGAGTCCTTCCACGTTGCACCCCATTCGTTGTCGATTCGGTAGCGCCAGTCTAGGACCGAAGGGTGGGGCAGGTGCTTGCGTAGTCAGCTTCTAACGGATCGATAATTGGCATAATCTGCCACTTCGTGACGATCAAACTATCAGGATCTGCCAAACCATGAAACTGGACGCCTACGACCGCAAGATCCTCGCAGCCCTGCAACGGGACGGTCGCCTGAGTAACGTGCAACTGGCCGATGAGATCGGTTTGTCCGCTTCGCCGTGTTTGCGCCGGGTGCGAATGCTGGAAGAGGCCGGGGTGATTCGCGGCTATCAGGCCAATCTTGATCGGGATGAAGTGGGGCTTGGGCTGACGGTGTTTGTCGGGGTCAAGGTGGAGCGCCACAATGATGAACAGGCCGAAGCGTTTCGCCAGGCCGTGACGGCACTGCCCGAGGTGATTTCGGCGTTTCTGGTGTCAGGGGAATCGGATTTTCTGCTGCAAGTGGTGGTGCCGGATTTGCGCGGGTATGACCGCTTTCTCACGGAGCGGCTGCTGAAATTGCCGGGCGTGAGCGACATCCGCAGCAACTTTGCAATTCACACGGTGAAGACGCCTGGGGCGTTGCCTTTAGGACATTTGCCGATTTAGACCGAGTCGGTCCCAATCGCGAGCAAGCTCGCTCCCACAGGGGACTTGTGGCGTTCACAAAACCAATGTGGGAGCGAGCTTGCTCGCGATGGCGGCCTGACTGACGACATCAATCCATCAGGATGACTTACATCTGCGTCGCCATCCCCTCCACATTCATCGCCGCCTGACGCAACGCCTCGGACCGCGTCGGATGCGGGTGGCATGTCAGCGCAATGTCTTCCGCCGAAGCGCTGAACTCCATCGCCACGCAATACTCGCCAATCATTTCACTGACACTCGGCCCCACAAGGTGCACGCCGAGAATCTCGTCGGTGCGTTCATCGGCCAGCACTTTGGCGAAGCCTTCGGTCTCGTGGTTGATCTTCGCCCGGCTGTTGGCGGTGAATGGAAACTTGCCGACTTTGTACGCGCGACCTTCAGCCTTGAGTTGCTCTTCGGTCTTGCCGACGCTGGCCAGCTCGGGCTTGGTGTAAATGACGTTGGGGATCAGGTCGTAGTTGACCTCGCCCGCCTTGCCGACGATCTGCTCGATGCAGGCCATGGCTTCATCTTCGGCCTTGTGGGCGAGCATCGGCCCGGAGGTGACGTCGCCGATCACCCATACGCCAGCCGCTTCAGTGCGGTGGCCCTTGTTGGCGAGCATGCCGCGTTTGTCGGTGCTAAGGCCGACGTTTTCCAGACCCAGCCCCTCGGTGTAAGGCCGGCGTCCGATGGATACCAGCACGTAATCGGCTTCGAGCATCTCGGCGGTGCCGCCCGCCGCCGGCTCCACGCTGAGCTGAACGCCGTTCGCCGAGGTGGTGGCGCTTGTCACTTTCGAGCTCAACTTGAAGCTGATGCCCTGTTTACTCAACGAGCGCTGCAGGGTTTTGCCGGCTTCACCGTCCACACCGGGGCAGATCCGGTCGAGAAATTCGACCACCGTCACTTGAGCGCCCAGTCGCCGCCAAACCGAGCCCAGTTCCAGTCCGATTACGCCGGCACCGATCACCACCAGGTGCTTCGGCACTTCGGCCAGTGACAGCGCGCCGGTGGAGTCGAGGATGCGCTTGTTGTCGATCTCGACGCCGGGCAGGGGAGTGGGCTCGGAGCCAGTGGCGATAATGATGTCCTTGGCGCTCAGTTCAGTCTTGCTGCCCTGGCTGTCGGTCACCGTCACTTTGCCCGGCCCGTCGATGTGGCCCCAGCCTTTAATCCAGTCGACTTTGTTTTTGCGAAACAGAAATTCGATGCCCTTGGTCAGCCCGGTCACGCTTTCATCTTTCTGCTTCATCATCTGGGCGAGGTTGAGGGTGGGTTTGACCTCGATCCCCAGGTTGGCGAATTCTGAGCCCATGGCCGCGTCGTAGAGTTCCGAGGCATGCAGAAGCGCCTTGGAGGGCATGCAACCGACGTTAAGGCAGGTCCCGCCGAGCGTCGCCCGACCTTCCACGCACGCCGCTTTCAAGCCCAGCTGACCTGCGCGGATCGCTGCGTTGTAACCGCCGGGGCCGCCGCCCAGAATCACGACGTCATAAGTGCTCATGGATGTACTCCTGGACTGAAAGGGAAATGGGCTGGATAACCGTAGCCGCTGATGAAAATTACGGGCGTAATATGTGCGTTTCTGGCTGTTTCGGTCAAGGCTTCAGCAAGGCGACAGGTTGGGCGTCTTCAGATAGAGCGAATTAGTACAAAAATTTCACCACTTTCGTTATATCGTAACGAATTGCGATGTGGCCAATGATAAGCACTGGGGTGGTATGCAAGTCGATCTCGAAGTCGATGGAACACAGGTAGCAGGGCTGCCGCGCTTTCAGCAGGCGGTCTTTCAAGGGCGGCGATTGCGTCAGCTCGCCATCGGCCTGGGCGCCTTGGCGGCGGTCGGTCTGTTATTGGCGTTTTTTGTCGGGCTGTTTGCACCGCTGTCGCTGTGGGCACCATTGCTGGTCAGTCAGAGTGCCGGTTTGCTGGTGCTGATTGCCGGTCTGCAATCGGCGTGGTGGGTGACGCAGTGGCGCGCACAAGCGATGAGCCCGACGCAGCCGGTGGTGGTAACGGAAGACACCGTTGCTCCTGAAGGCTGGTATGAGCGGCTGCTGGAGCGACTCAGTCAGCGTTGGGTGCGCATGCTTGGGCAGATCGGCGCGCCGACCCTCTGGCTCGCCGGTTGGACGCTGTTGACGCTCTTCAGCATCAGCCAGTTCTGGAACCTCACGTTACCGCCCACTGCGTTGGGCTTATCGGCAAGCGTCGGCGCCGCGTTGTCGTTATTGCTGGCCTTCGGTTTGCTGGTGTTTGAGCGTCAGCTCGCCCAGGAAAACGTCGCTCAATGGCCAGAGGCTGGGCAGTTGGCGCAGATGAGCCGGGTCGCGATCATTTGCCTGGTGTTAAGCGCGTTGTGTTTGTTGTTCAGCAACGAAACTTCGGTGTGGCCGGTACGCCTCGCCGTGTTGATCGGCTTGCTGCCAGGGCTGGTCGCGGTCGAGCTGATGCTGCGCGCCGTGCTGTCGCTGTTCAGCCCTCGCCGTGAACAACTTGAACCGACATTGCTGGCACGCAGCTTCGTCGCCGACATGCTGCGCTGGCCGCCACAACCGTTGCTGGCATTGCAGCATGAACTGCATAACCGCTTCGGCATCGACTTGCGGCAGATCTGGGCCTTCACCTACATGCGCCGGGCGTTTTTACCGGTGATGGCGGTGGTGGCGATCGTCGGGTGGTCGCTCACCGGCATTCACGAAATACCGCTGCAAGGGCGGGGTATTTACGAGCGTTTCGGCAAACCGGTGGAAGTGTTCGGCCCAGGGTTACACGCCGGTTTACCGTGGCCTTTGGGCCGGGTGCTGAGCGTTGAAAACGGCGTGGTTCACGAGTTGGCAACGAGCGTTGGCGAAACATCGGCGCCGGTCGTCCTGGAGCCTGCGGAAGGCCCGGCACCGGCGATTGCCAATCGCCTGTGGGACGCCAGCCATGTCAACGATAAATCCCAGGTCATCGCCAGCAGCCGTGCCGACAAGCAGAGTTTTCAGATCGTCAACATGGACGTGCGTTTTGTCTACCGCATCGGCCTGACTGATCAAGCGGCGTTGGCCGCGACGTACAACAGCGCCGATGTACCGACGCTGATTCGCAGCACCGCCAGCCGGATTCTGGTTCACGACTTTGCTTCGCGGACCCTCGATGGTTTGCTCGGCGAGGACAGGGTAGGGCTGGCCGAAGAGATCGGCCACGCCGTGCAGGCTGATTTGCACAAACTCGACAGCGGCGTTGAGATTCTCGCCACGGTGGTTGAGGCGATTCACCCGCCGGCCGGTGCGGCCAATGCTTATCACGGTGTTCAGGCGGCGCAGATTGGTGCCCAGGCATTGATCTCCCGCGAGCGCGGTGCGGCAGCGGAGGCGACCAATCAGGCGCAGTTGCAGGCCAGCATCGCTCGCGATCAAGCGACTGCCAGTGCGCATGAAATCAATTCCACCGCTCAGGCGGCGGATCTGAAATTTACCGCCGAACAAAAAGCCTATGCCAGTGCCGGCCAGGCGTTCGTGCTGGAACAGTATTTCAGCCAACTGACCCAAGGCCTGGCCAACGCCAAACTGCTGGTCCTCGATCATCGACTGGGCGGCAGCAACAATGCGCCGACCATCGACCTACGTACTTTCACGCTGCCGGCCGATCCTGCGTCGCCGCGCAATAGCGCTCAGCCAGGAGCTGCCAATTGAGCCAGTCGCATACTCACGATCACGATGACCACGCTGGCCACGATCACGGCCATGGCGGACATCACCACGGTCATCACCACCATCACCACGGTGATCCACAAGAAGCCGGGCCATTCCCGTGGCGGCGCATGGGCTGGGCGGCGTTGCTGGTGGCATTCGCCATCGCGGCAGCGAGTCTGGTGCAAGTGCGCTCGGGGGAGGCCACGGTGATCACTCGCTTCGGCAATCCGTCGCGGGTGTTGCTGGAGCCGGGCCTTGGCTGGCGTTGGCCGGCACCGTTTGAAGCGGCCATTCCTGTCGATTTGCGGCTGCGCACCACCTCCAGCGGTTTGCAGGATGTGGGTACGCGGGACGGTTTGCGCATCATTGTTCAGGCGTACGTGGCGTGGCAGGTGCAGGGCGATCCGGACAACGTGCAGCGCTTTATGCGAGCGGTGCAGAATCAGCCGGACGAAGCGGCGCGGCAGATTCGTACGTTTGTGGGCTCTGCACTGGAAACCACCGCGAGCAGCTTCGATCTGGCAAACCTGGTGAACACCGACGCCAATAAGGTTCACATCGCAGATTTCGAGGCGCAGCTGCGTCAGCAGATCGATCAGCAGTTGCTGACCACGTATGGCGTTCGGGTGCTGCAAGTGGGCATCGAGCGTCTGACCCTGCCGTCGGTGACACTCACCGCCACCGTCGATCGCATGCGCGCCGAGCGTGAAACAATCGCGACCGAGCGCACCGCCATCGGCAAACGAGAAGCTGCGCAAATTCGTTCTGCCGCCGAGCGTGATGCGCGCATCGTGCAAGCCGATGCGACGGTGAAAGCCGCTGATATCGAAGCTCAATCCCGCGTCGAGGCCGCGCAGATTTATGGTCGCGCCTACGCCGGTTCGCCGCAGCTTTATAACTTGCTGCGCTCCCTCGATACCTTGGGCACGATCGTCACCCCGGGCACCAAGCTGATATTGCGCACCGATGCCGCGCCTTTCCGGGTGTTGGTTGACGGTCCGCCGACCCTCGATAACAAGCCCGGGTCACAGCCATGAATTTAGTTCCACGTGGAACACATGAGTTAAGTAGCCCCTGGATTCAGGCTGGCCGATTGGCTTTTCTGGCGCTGTATGCGGTGACAGTTCTCGCCGCGTTGGCCTGGGCATTCTCCAATGTGCGGCAGATTGATCCACAGAATCGCGCGGTGGTTTTGCACTTCGGCGCACTGGATCGCATTCAGAATGCCGGGTTGCTGCTGGCTTGGCCGCGTCCTTTTGAACAAGTGATTTTGTTGCCGGCAGCCGACCGGGTGATCGAGCGTCGGGTGGAGAATCTGCTTCGCAGCGACGCCGCATCGCAGGCAGATCGGTTGGCCTCTTTCGCGACACCGTTGAGCGATGCGCTTGCGGGCTCGGGCTATTTGCTGACCGGTGATGCAGGCGTGGTGCAGTTGGATGTGCGGGTTTTTTACAAGGTCACCGAGCCTTACGCCTTCGTGCTTCAAGGTGAACATGTGCTGCCAGCACTTGATCGGTTGGTCACTCGCAGCGCTGTTGCCCTGACTGCTGCGCGAGACCTGGACACCATTCTGGTTGCGCGCCCCGAACTCATCGGCACCGACAATCAGGCGGCCGAACGCCGCGAACGACTGCGCGGCGATTTGGTGCAGGGCATCAATCAGCGCCTGGCAGAGCTGACCGCGACGGGGCAGGGACTGGGTATCGAAGTGTCGCGAGTCGACGTGCAATCGAGCCTGCCCGGCCCAGCGGTGAATGCGTTCAATGCGGTGCTGACCGCCAGCCAACAAGCGGACAAAGCCGTCGCCAATGCGCGTACCGAGGCCGAGAAACTGACCCAGGCTGCGAATGAGCAAGGCGACCGAACGCTGCAAGTCGCTCACGCCCAGGCAAGTGAACGGCTGGCCAAAGCCTCGGCCGATACGGCCACGGTGTTGAGTCTGGCCAAGGCGCAACAACAGGGCACCGACCCGCAAATATTGCTGCGCATTTACCGCGAACGGATGCCGAAGATTCTCGGCCAGGCCGGCTCGGTGACGACGGTCAACCCGAAAGACGATTCCCGCCTGATCATTCAGGGAGCAGCACAATGACCGCCCAAACCACCGCCGCACCGAGCATGTTGTCCTCGGCCGAACAACGCAGCGCTGCGCGCCAATTGACCCTGGCCATGCTCGCACTGGGCTTGCTCAGTCTCGGGTTGATCTGGCGTTGGCTGTCGCCGGAGCAGACCGGCGTCAGTCAATTGCTGTTGGGTTTTGCTTCGTTACTGGTGGCCGTGCCGGTGATGCGTTCGGCATGGTACAGCCTGCGTTATCCGAGCCTGCACGGGATCACCGATCAGCTGATCGCCCTCGCCATGCTCGGCGCCTGGGCCACGGGAGACCTGCTGACCGCCGCGCTGCTGCCGATCATCATGATCTTCGGCCACGTATTGGAAGAGCGCAGTGTGATCGGTTCCCAGGAAGCGATTCGTGCCCTCGGCAAACTGACCCGCAGTCACGCGCGCAAGGTTCAGGCTGACGGAGCCATCGTCGAAGTCGACAACGGCACACTCAAGCCCGGCGACATTGTGGAAGTGCGCGCGGGTGATCGAGTGCCGGCCGATGGTCGAGTGTTGTCCGGTCAGGCGAGCCTCGACACGGCATTGATTACCGGTGAGTCGGTGCCTATCGAGGCGGGCGTCGGCATGCAGGTCTTTGGCGGGGCAATAAACCTCGACGGTCTGCTGCGCATCGAAGTGACGCGCACTGGCAACGAATCGACCCTCGGTAAAGTCATCGCCCTGATGCAAAGCGCCGAGCGTTCGAAGCCGCCGATCACGCGTTTACTCGAACGTTACGCCGGCAGTTACATGGTGCTGGTGTTGCTGTTGGCCGCGGTGACCTGGTTTGTCACCAACGATGCTCAGGCAATGCTCGCGGTGTTGGTGGCGGCGTGTCCTTGCGCGTTGGTGTTATCGGCTCCGGCCACGGCGATTGCCGGCGTGGCGGTGGCGGCGCGGCACGGGATTCTGATCCGCAGTTCGGCGTTTCTTGAAGAGCTGGCGGACCTGACTTCGCTGGTGGTCGACAAGACCGGGACCCTGACGTTTGGCACCTTGCGGTTGCAGTCCATCGACAGCCCGCTGGAGGACCGCAGCCACGTGCTGAAACTCGCCGCCAGTCTCGGCTCGGCCAGCAGTCATCCGGTCAGCCGTGCGCTCGCCGGGTTGGTCACGCAGGAACATTTTCTGCTGCTCTCGGACATTCGTGAGCGCCAGGGCCTGGGCGTGGTGGCGATGACGGAGCAGGGCGAGGCAGCGCTCGGTCGTCCGGAGTTGTTCGCGCAACTGGGCATCGCCACTTCGGTCGTTCCCGAACACGATGGCCCGATTGCCGGGCTTGCACTCAACGGTGAATTCCTTGCCTGGCTGCTGCTGGCTGACAGCGTCAAACCTGAGGCGCGTTTTGCCTTGAGCGAATTACGTGAATTGGGTTTGGGTCGCCAGTTGTTGCTCACCGGCGATCGGCACAGCGTGGCGCACACGCTGGCGCGCGATGTCGGCATCAGCGATGTTGAAGCGCAGGCCTTGCCTGAGGACAAACTCAATCGCGTGCTAACAGAAATCGGCAACGGCTTCCGGCCGATGGTGGTGGGGGATGGCATCAACGATTCGCTGGCACTCAAGGCGGGCGTCGTGGGTGTGGCCATGGGCGCGGGTGGCGCGGACATCGCACTGGCGTCGGCGGACATTGTGTTGATCGGCAGCGACCTGCGTCGTCTTGGAACCTGTGTACGGTTGAGTCGCCAATGCCGGCAGACCTTGCAGGTCAACGTGATCATCGGCCTGGGCTGGACCCTCGCGATTGTTGCCTTCGCCGCATTCGGCTGGCTCGGCGCTGCGGGGGCAATGATTGCGGCGTTGCTGCATAACCTCAGTACGTTGCTGGTGCTCGGAAACGCGGGGCGTCTGCTGCGTTTTCAGGAGCCTTTATTGAAAATCAAAGACGAGGCTTGAAAGGCTCTAAACCAAGGAGATGAAGGCAACACTAACTTTTTAGAACTGCACTTCAAGTTCGTAGTCATCTAGGGTAAGGACCATCGCCCCCGACGGCTGGTTACGGCGCCGCGAGTTATACAAAAACGCTATTAAATCGATAGCCAGCTATTTTTCAAGGATGGTCTACCCTCAAATCAGACGTCTGAAACAAGGGGTGATTCTCTATGCTCGCGCAACTTCCACCGGCCTTACAGAATCTGCAGTTACCGTTACGCCTGCGACTCTGGGACGGCCATGAATTCAATCTGGGGCCGACGCCCAGCGTCACGATTGTGGTCAAGGACCCACAAATGGTTTCCCAGTTCACCCATCCAAGCTTGGACGCGCTTGGCGCGGCGTTCGTCGAAGGTAAACTTGAGCTCGAAGGTTCCATCAGCGACGTGATACGTATCTGTGATGAGTGGAGCCAGAAATTGCTCGGTGACCAAGACAGTCAGCCAGTGCGCACCGCCCATGACAAGGAAACCGACGCGAAGGCGATTTCCTACCACTACGACCTTTCCAATGCGTTTTATCAGCTGTGGCTCGACAGTGACATGGCGTATTCCTGCGCGTATTTCGAGACCGGCAGCGAAACGCTGGAGCAAGCCCAACAAGCCAAATTCCGTCACTTGTGTCGCAAGCTGCGGCTGCAACCAGGTGAATACCTGCTGGATGTCGGTTGCGGTTGGGGCGGGCTGGCGCGCTTTGCGGCGCGTGAGTTCGGCGCGAAAGTATTCGGAATTACCCTGAGTAAAGCGCAACTGGATTTGGCCCGCGAAAGGGTGAGCGCCGAAGGTCTGGACGATCTGGTCGAGTTGCAACTGCTCGACTACCGCGATCTGCCTCAGGACGGGCGCTTCGACAAAGTGGTCAGCGTCGGCATGTTCGAACACGTTGGCCACGCCAATCTGGCCGAGTACTGCAAAACGTTGTTCGGCGCGGTGAAAGAGGGCGGCCTGGTGATGAACCACGGCATTACCGCCAAGCACACTGATGGCCGTCCAGTGGGACGCGGTGTCGGAGATTTCATCGAGAAGTATGTGTTCCCCAACGGCGAGTTGCCGCACTTGTCGATGATCTCCGCCGAGATCAGCGAAGCGGGGCTGGAGATCGTCGACGTCGAGAGTTTGCGCATGCACTACGCGCGTACCCTCGATCATTGGAGCGAACGCCTGGAGGACAATCTGGAAGCGGCTTCCAGACTGGTTCCGGAACAGGCGCTGCGAATCTGGCGGTTGTACCTGGCCGGATGCGCTTATGCGTTCGCCAGAGGCTGGATCAATCTGCACCAGATCCTCGCGGTAAAAACCCACGTCGATGGCAGCCATGAACTGCCATGGACGCGAGACGACATCTACCTTTAGAGAATCGGTGAAATAAGCCGGGCGATCCGCATGCCGACCTGTTGCAGGCGGCGGGTCTCCCGGCTTTCTTCTTTGGCGATCTCGTGGGCCTGGGCGAAGTCCTCGTTGAGCATCTCTTCCACCTCGGCGGCAAACGTGCTGTCGACGGTTAGCAACATGACTTCGAAATTGAGCCGGAACGAGCGGTTATCCATATTGGCGCTGCCGATGGCGCTGATTTCGCTGTCGATCAACACCACCTTCTGATGCAGGAACCCCGGCTGGTAGCGGAACACTCGCACGCCTGCGCGCACCGCTTCGAACGCATAGAGGCTCGAGGCGGCGTAGACGATTCGGTGGTCCGGTCGTGAAGGAAGCAGCAACCGCACATCCACGCCGCGCAGAACCGCCAGTCTCAACGCTGCGAACACGGCTTCGTCGGGGATGAAGTAGGGGCTGGTGATCCATACCCGTTCTGTCGCCGCATGGATGGATTCGACGAAGAACAACGAACAGGTTTCGTAGGAATCGGCCGGGCCGCTGGCGAGTAATTGGCAGAGCACACCGTCGTCCGGATACTCGTCCGGCAGGATCAGCGGTGGCAATGATCGCGCGGCCCAGAACCAGTCTTCGGCAAACGATTCCTGCATGCAGGCGACCACCGGCCCGCGCACACGGACGTGGGTGTCGCGCCAGGGCGCCAACGGTGGTTTCTCGCCCATGTATTCGTCGCCGACGTTATGCCCGCCGACGAAGCCCAGAATACCGTCGACCACGACGATCTTGCGGTGATTGCGGAAGTTGACCTGGAAGCGGTTGAGCCAGCCGCTGCGGGTGGCGAAGGCTTTCACCTCGACGCCGGCATCGCGCAACGGTTGCACGTAACTGTGGGGCAGGGAATGGCTGCCGATGCGGTCGTACAGCAAGTAAACCGCCACGCCTTCGGCGGCTTTCTTCAGCAGCAGGCTTTGCAGGCGTTGGCCGAGGCGGTCATCGTGGATGATGAAGAATTGAATCAGCACCGCTTCCTTCGCGTTGTCGATGGCTTCGAAAATCGCGTCGAAGGTGGCTTGGCCGTTGATCAGCAAGCGTACTTCATTGTTTGCCAGGCACGGCATGCGCCCCAGTTTCGGCATCGCCCTCAGGGACGCGTAAGCGTTGGAGGCGCGTGCGGTTAACGCTTCTTCCACCCAAGGGCGCCAGTTGAGCTCGGAGATTGCCTTGCGCATCTCTTCGTTGGCCTGGCGCCGCGCCTTGATGTAACCATCGAAAGTGCTGCGGCCGAAGACCAGGTATGGAATGAGCGTGAGGTAAGGCATGAAGATCAACGAGAGGGCCCAGGCGATAGATCCCTGCGCGGTCCTGACGGTAAGAACGGCGTGGATGGCTGCGATCAGGCCCAGCGTATGTAGCAGTGCGATCGTGTAGCCGAAAATGTGCGGTCCAAAGTAATCCATGGGGCAGCCTTGCTCCTGAAGATTCAATGCTTAACAGACCATGTTCCGTGCAGAATGTCGCTATTTAATTGGCCCATGAACTGAAGCCAATGGCTGACGTCTAACGGCCACTACTGATCAGGAGTTACTCGATGAACGTTCGTCTGCTGGGTTTGGCCGTGGCTTTTGGTTTAGCACTTCCTGTGGCCGCTCAGGCACAGATGCTGCAGCCGGGTTTGTGGGAATTGACCACCAGCAACATGAAGGTCGATGACCAGAACCTCCCGGACTTGCAGTTGATCCTCGGTCAGTTGCAGGGCCAGATGACCCCGCAACAGCGCGCGCAGCTGGAGAAGCAGGGCATCACCATGGGCGGAAAGGGGATTCGGGCATGTCTGACGCCGGAGCAAGTGAAGTCAGACAATATTCCGCTGACGGATCCGCAATCGGGCTGCAAACAGGAGATCACTGAGCGCAGCGGTAATCAGTGGAAATTCCGTTTCAGCTGTCCGAAAGCGCAGGGTGCGGGTGTCGCCACCTTCCTCAGTGATCGTGAGTTCACCACCAAGGTCAACGGCACGTTCAATGCTACCGGCCTTCAGCAGAAGGGTAGCCTTGATACCCGCGCCGTTTGGTTGGGGCAGGATTGCGGGACTGTTAAGCCACGGGCCTAAAAACTTCGCTAGCAGGCTAGCTCCCACAGGGATGGTGTTTATCCTGTGGGAGCTAGCCTGCTAGCGATGGCGTCGCTTCAGACACCCGAAATGCCAGTCGACCTAAGCCAGTCACACACCGCCTCAACCGCCATCCGACCGAAATCTTCCCCCGTTCGGCTCCGCACACTGACAAACCCACCCGCTTTTTCTTTCTCCCCGATCACCACCAGATACGGCACTTGCTGACTGTGCTCGCGGATCTTGTGGCGGACTTTCTCGTTGCGCAGATCCGCGCGTGCGCGCACGCCACTTCGGCGCAACGCCTCGGTTACCGACTGTGCGTAATCCGCCTGACGATCGTCCATGCTGACGATGATCACGTGCGGCGGCGCCCGCCAGTCTTCCAGTTCCTGTTGGCAGGACCAGCACGTGCCATTGATCCGCTGTGGCGCGGTGCCGCTGATGTGATCGAGCGCGAACGCCTGCAACACTCGGGTTGCGGGAACATGCGGGCCTGCTGTCACACACTCGAAGCCCCCAAGGACGTAGGGCAATGACTTCTCCGGGGGCGTCGATGCGGATACCGGTTTGCGGCGCCGGATCGAATGATTGGTTGCCGCCAGGGTCTTCATGCGCGCTTCGATGCCAGCAAGGTCGATCAGGTTTAAAAGACGCTCAAACGCGAACTCATAAAAGAAGCCGTCACCCAGTGCCGATCCGGTCTGCAATTGCGCTTTTGGATAGAGTTGTTTAATAGCCACCGCCAGCATCAATGCGCAGGAGCGCCGCAAGATCTCCAGACCATCGGGCTCCTGAGGGGTGACAATGCTGACTCGGGCGTCGGCCTCGATCATGAATTCACAGTCCACCAAAACGCCGTCCACCCGACCGGCCACGGCCGCTTTGGCCAGCCCGGCGCCGATGCTCGCGGCGAACTCATACACCGACAACGGTTGGTCGTATTCACGCAATGAACCATCGCTCAGGGTGATGTGAATCATGTCGGTGCTCTCGAGTGCATATAAACGCGCGTTAGCGCATGAACCGTAGGGGTAAACCTTGGCAGTTGTCATTAAGACGTTTGGCGTGCCAGGCAATTTGCCCCGATACGATCGTGGTGCTGACGCTGTGGCGAAAAAGCTGTCGGGCAAAAGGCGTCCAGCCGCATTGCGACAGGACCGGCTCCCTGGATACGGCAACGCCGCCGGGCTCGGGTTTGATAAGAACAAGGTCAGCCCAGTAACCCTCACGCAGATAACCGCGGTCGGGAATAGCAAACAGATCAGCCACGCGGTGACTGGTCTTGGCCACGAGGGTAGTTATCGGCAGCACTTCATCAATCACCAGTTCCAGCAGCGCGGGCAGTGCGTGTTGCACCAATGGCAAACCGGAAGGTGCCTGTTGGTAGGGCCGTTGTTTTTCCGCCCAGGTGTGCGGCGCGTGATCGCTGCCGATAACGTCCAGGCGATTACTCAGCAACGCATGACGCAAAGCGTCACGATCAGCCTGGCTCTTGATCGCCGGATTGCACTTGATCAAGTTTCCGAGGATCGGGTAGTCGCGATCATCGAACAGCAAATGATGCAGGCAGACTTCAGCAGTAATGCGTTTCTGGGCCAGCGGTTTGTCTTCGAACAGCGCCAGTTCCCGCGCAGTGGTCAAATGCAAAACATGCAGTCGGGTGCCGTGTCGCTTGGCCAGGTCCACGGCCATTGATGAGGAGCGAAAGCACGCTTCGGCGTTGCGAATCTGCGGGTGCACGGCGGCGGGAATGTGTTCCCCAAAACGCTCAAGCCCCTTCGCGGTATTAGCTTCGATGCTCGGCGTGTGTTCGCAATGGGCCAGCAGAAGGGTCGGCACCTCGGCGAACAGTCGTTCAAGTGTCTGCGGATCGTCCACCAGCATGTTGCCGGTCGAGGCGCCCATGAATACTTTCACGCCGGCCACTTCGCAGGGATTGAGCGCCGCGACGGTGTCGAGGTTGTCGTTGCTCACGCCGAAGTGAAAGCCGTAGTTGGCGACAGAGTTGATCGCCGCTCGACGCTTTTTGTCAGCGAGTGCCGCGAGGGTCAGGGTTGCCGGATTTGTATTGGGCATGTCCATGAAACTGGTGATGCCGCCGGCCACGGCTGCCCGCGACTCGGTGTAAAAGCTGCCCTTATCCGGCGCCCCGGGATCTCGGAAATGCACTTGGTCGTCGATCATGCCGGGCACTAACCACTGCCCTTGTGCATCGATTTCGACGTCGGCATTTTCTCCGTGGATGCTGCTGGCTATCTTCACGATCCGGCCGTTGCTCACCAGCAGATCGCCATCGAATTCCTGACCTTCATTCACTAGTCTGGCATTGCGAATCAGCACGCTGCTCATGGTCAAAACTCGTTCTGCAGGGCTTTGTAGCCGCGCACCAGATCGACATTGGTGCGCGCCACGTCCTCGGAAAACTCCGAGGCACTGACGCTCACCGGTGGGAACTGCGAGAGGTCGGTGTTGGGGCCGATGCGGGTGGTGGAGGGCACGTAGAAGTCCTCGGGCAAATCACGACCGTCGACCACCGAGTTGTGCCGCACCACGCAGCCATCGCCGACCGCGCAGTTGAACAGCACGCTGTTGAAACCGATGAACACCCGGTCGCCAACCGTGCATGGGCCATGAACGATGGAGCGGTGAGCGATCGAACTGAATTCGCCAATGGTCACCGCCGCGCCGGACTTGGAGTGGATCACCACGCCATCCTGGATGTTCGAATTGGCGCCGATGGTGATCGGCTCCATCTCGCCTGATGCGTCCACTTCGTCGGCCCGAATGACTGCGTAGGGACCGACGAATACGTTTTCGCCGATCACCACTTTGCCGCAGATGATTGCGGTTTTATCCACGTACGCGGACTCGGCAATCAGTGGCAAATCACCTGATGGATTCTTGCGGATCATGGCTTGCTCAACGCGTCGTAGAGGGTGTTCAGGTTGTATTCGAACAGTCCGGCAAAGGTACTCGCCGGACCGGTCGCGGCGAGCGCATCGGAGTACAACGTGCCACCGATGTGCGCGCCGCTTTCGTCGGCAATCTGCTTGAGCAGACGCGCATCCTTGATGTTTTCCATGAACACCGCTTTGACCTTGGCCTGGCGAATCTGGGTAATCAACGCAGCGACTTCTGCGGCTGAAGGTTCGCGTTCAGTGGACAGTCCTTGCGGTGCCATGAAGTCGATGCCGTAGGCCTGGCCCAGATAACCGAACGCATCATGAGAGGTGACGATCTTGCGGTTGCCCGGTGGCAGCGAACCGAGCTTGGCCTTGGCTTCGGCGAGCAGGGCGTAGATCTGTTTCAGGTAGGCCTGACTGTTGCGTTCGTAGTCGGCTTTGTTCGCTGGGTCAGCGGCGATCAACGCCTTGGTGATGTTGCTGATGTACAGCTCGGTGTTGGCCAGGTTGTGCCAGGCGTGAGGGTCGGGTACGGTCTCGCCGTCTTCATCCAGGGAGCGGGGGATGACTCCGTGGCTCGCGCTGATGACAGGGGCTTTGGTCTCGGTGCTGGTCACCAGACGGTCCAGCCAGGGTTCGAAACCCAAACCGTTTTTGATGATGAGTCTGGCCTTGAGCAAGGCTTTGGCATCGTCCGGGGTTGGCTCGTACGTGTGGGCATCGGCGTCGGGACCGACCATGTTGGTGATCTGGATATGGTCGCCGCCGACCTGATGGGTCATGTCGGCGAGGATGCTGAAACTGGTGACCACCTGAAGTTTTTCCGCAGCGGACAGCGACATCGACAGCATCAAACTGAACAGCACGAGTAAAGCGCGCATCGGAAAGTACCTCATTGGGATGTGAGCAAAGGCGGGCGGCGCAGCAAGCCGTGCACCGGACCGAACACCACGGACAGCACATACAAACCACCCGCCACCAACACGATCGCCGGGCCGCTGGGCAGTGAGTAGTAGAACGACAGCAACAAACCGAGCCACACCGAGAGGCAGCCGAGCAGGGCGGCGATCGCGATCAACGTCGGCAAACGGCGACTCCAGAAGCGCGACGCGGCGGCGGGCAACATCATCAGGCCAACCACCATCAACGCACCGATAGCCTGGAAGCCGATCACCAGGTTCAGCACCACCAAGGTCAGAAATACGCCGTGTGCCAATGGACCGAGGCGGCTGACGGTTTGCAGAAAGAGCGGGTCGAGGGTGTCCAGCAATAACGGTTTGTAGATGAGCGCCATGGCGATCAGGCTGAAACCGGAGACCCACAGCATGCCCGATAGCGTCGGCCCATCGACTGCCAGTGCCGAACCGAACAACAGGTGAAGCAGGTCGAGACGTTTGCCGGCGATGCCGAGGATCAGCACGCCGCTGGCGAGGGAAATCGGGTAGATCGCGGCGAGGCTCGCGTCTTCGCGCAACCCCGTCCGGCGGGTGATCCAGGCCGCGAGTCCGGCCATGCTCAGGCCTGCGCCGAGGCCGCCGAGGGTCAGTGCCGGCAGACTTAAACCGGCGAACCAGAAACCAAGCGCAGCGCCAGGCAGGATGCCGTGAGCCACCGCGTCGCCGATCAGGCTCATGCGCCGAAGGATCAGAAACACGCCCAGCGGAGCCGTGCTGCAAGCCAGGACCAATCCGCCAATGAGTGCCCGGCGCATGAACACGAACTCGTGGAAGGGTTGCCAAAGATGAGCGGCTGCGAGCATCAAGCCACCTGCGTTTGCGGTTGTTGGTGGATCAGTTCGGTACTGGGTCCGAGGACGCAGCCGCTGCTTTTGATCAGCAAGCTTTGAGGAATGTGTTGGCGGACCGCGGCCAGGTCGTGACACACGACCACCAGGGTTCGACCATCTGCGTGCCAGGCATGGAGGTGTTTCCACAGTAGTGCCTGACCGAGTTCATCGAGCGCAGCGTGGGGTTCGTCGAGCAACAGCAACGGCGCTTCGGCGAGACTCAGGCGGGCGAGCAGGGCGCGCTGCAATTCGCCGCCAGAAAGAGCCATCAATGGGCGCTGTTCCAGACCCGTGAGGCACCAGTTTTCCAGCACGGCTTTGAGGCGTTGGCTGCGTACCTCAGGGGATAGTTTGCTGCCCCAGAAACCAGCGGCTACCAATTCCTGGAGGCTGATGGGGAATTGCCGGTCCAGGTGTTGTTGCTGGGGGAGAAACGAAACCGAACCCGTGCGTGGAACATCGAGGATGATTTTTCCAGTCAGTGGTTTTTGTAGCCCTGCGATGACTTTCAGCAGGCTGCTTTTACCCGAGCCATTGGCCCCGATTACGGCAGTCAGACTGCCTTTGGGTAATGCGAAATCCAAGGGCGGTGTGAGCGGTTGCCCAGGCGCGCCCCAGCGCAAAGCGTGGCAACGGATCATGCGGCCACCCAATTCCATCGGCTTTCGGCGACGGCATCGTGGGCATGGAGGCTTTCGGCGTGGACGACGCGTATGTGGAAGGCGTTGATACCGGGGGAGCGTTTCAGGGCCAGATTCAAGCGGCGGGCGGCGTCCTCGCAGAACATCAAATTTTGACCATTGGCCAGAGCGAAGGCTTGCTCATCGGCGCGCTTTACCGCGGTTTGCACGGCGGTCCCCAGTGCGGCTTCGGCGTCATTGATGAACGCAATCAGCGGCAGGTCATCCAGATAATCGTCAAGTCGCAGCTGTAAAAGTGCGTTGCTTCGTTGGCTGTGAGGTGTCGCAACGATGCCTTTTGGAGAGCCTAGCCACGCCAATACATCGGCGTGTTGCAGTGACTTGTTGGCGAAGTCGTCGACGAATTGTTGCTGAATCAACTGCCGGGAAAGCGCTGCTGAACAGGGGCAGGTTGAGGAATAAGGAATGTCGATTTTTAGTTCCACGTGGAACATCGCGTTTTTCAAACGCGCTTCGATGCTCACTGGATAGGTTTTCCAGCCCGCCAATGGGCTGATCAGCGCCGGCCTTTTGAGCAGTAGATCAGCACTGATTTTTAAATAAGCGCTGCGGGACAGTCCTTCATGACTGTCGAGAAAACTTTGCAAGACTCGCCGCAGCAGGGCAGGTGTCAGGTTTTCCCGCTCCAGCATTTCCAGCACCAAATACAGCCGGGACATGTGAATGCCGCGAGCCTCTCCATCATCGAGGCTCACGCCTGCGTCAGCCTTTGCGCTCAACCGTTGACCATCGAATAAAACAGGAAGAGCAATGCCGCACATGCCCACCCATTCGAGTGGCAGGGCTTGGCGTGAAGCCTGCGCGGCGATATCCGGCAGAGTCAGCGCATTCATGAGCAGGTCCATCGTGGGAGTTGGTATCGCATGTTATGTTATTACATTAAAATCGACTACGCCTTTTTCACGAGCGGCTTTCAAAATGCACAGACGTCACTTGCTCAACTGGATTCTGGCCAGCGCAGCCTTCGCTTTACCCTTCGGTGTTTCGGCCACGCAGATTCGCAACGCACGGCTCTGGCGTTCGGATGACAAGCTGCGTCTGGTGTTCGATTTGAGCGGGCCGGTGCAGTACAAGACCTTTTCACTGAGCGCGCCCGATCGACTGATCATCGATCTGAGTGGTGCCAGCCTCAGCGGTGACTTCAGTCAGCTGGCGCTT
This sequence comes from Pseudomonas sp. LB3P93, assembly GCF_054898025.1. Taxonomy (NCBI): domain Bacteria; kingdom Pseudomonadati; phylum Pseudomonadota; class Gammaproteobacteria; order Pseudomonadales; family Pseudomonadaceae; genus Pseudomonas; species Pseudomonas sp. LB3P93. The sequence continues at coordinate 6,487,671 of NZ_CM142713.1, read as the reverse complement.
GGCGATACGGTCATCCGTTCGATCCGCTCCGGGCATTTTGGTCAGGGCGATACGCGGATAGTCCTCGACCTCAATGCCGCGGTGCAGCTCAACAGCTTTCTCCTGCCGCCGCAGGATGGCCAAGGCGATCGGCTGGTGCTCGATCTGAAATCGGCGGCGCCCTTGCACATCGCAGTGGCGCCCCAGGCGAGTGTCGACAAGCCTCACCCCAAGCGCGACATCATCGTGGTGGTCGACCCGGGGCACGGCGGCAAAGACCCCGGCGCGGTGGGCGCCAAAGGGGAGCGAGAGAAAGACGTCGTCCTGGCCATTGCTCAGTTATTGGCCAAGCGGCTGAAACGCGAGAAAGGCTACGACGTGAAACTGGTGCGCAACGACGACTTCTTCGTTCCGCTGCGCAAACGTGTCGAGATTGCCCGCAAGCACAACGCCGATATGTTCATCTCGGTGCATGCGGACGCGGCGCCGCGTCTCACCGCTTCAGGCGCGTCGGTGTATTGCTTGTCTGAAGGCGGCGCCACCTCGGCCACGGCGCGTTTCATGGCGCAACGTGAAAACGGCGCGGACCTGTTGGGCGCCACCAGTTTGCTCAACCTCAAGGACAAGGATCCGATGCTCGCCGGGGTGATTCTCGACATGTCGATGAACGCCACCATCGCCGCGAGCTTGCAGTTGGGCAGCACCGTCCTCGGCAGTTTGGCGAGCATCACAACGCTGCATCAAAAACGCGTGGAACAAGCGGGATTCGCAGTACTGAAGTCGCCGGACGTGCCGTCGATCCTGGTAGAAACCGGCTTCATTTCCAACGCCCGCGACAGCCAGCGCCTCGTGACCGCGCGCCATCAGCAAGCTGTGGCTGACGGATTATTCGAAGGATTGCAGCGCTATTTTCAGAAGAATCCGCCGCTCAACAGCTATATCGCCTGGCAACAGCAGCAGGAAAAAGCGCAGGCCTAGCAGCCGGCAATCCGACTGCAGGTGAATTTAGCGCTGCTGCCGCCGGAACTGGAGAAGCGGTTGATGGTGGTCCAGCCAACCCGACGGTTGTAACCGACCCAGGCTTCGCCGTCGGAGGCGATACCGGTGAAGAAGGTGAGTTGTCCGTAGCGGCTGTTGGTCTGCGCCCAATAGCGTTTGTCTGCCATTTCGAAACCGCGCAAATAGATCGTGCTGCCGGCGGTGTTGACGCTATAGGTATTGCCGTCGGCATCCACGCAGGCAAGCAGATTGGCGCTTCGGGTGCATTTGGCCAGGCTCGGGATTTGCGCCCAGGCGTTTACGGCGAGCAACAGCGAAAAGCTTATCAGCGCTGATTTCAGGGCAATACGCATGGGATTTCTCTCGGGCCGGACGGGTTTCAGCATCGTGCCCTTTGCTGTTGTGGGCAAGAGCGGGCTGGCTTGATTGCATCGTTATGCTATAACATTGAAATCAGCCCGGCATCGCGATCGGGCATCTCTGTGAGGAAATCCTGATGCCCAATCGTCTCCCCGTGACCGTCCTGTCGGGCTTTCTCGGCGCCGGTAAAAGCACGTTGCTCAACTACGTGCTGCGTAACCGCGAGAACCTGCGTGTCGCCGTAATCGTCAACGATATGAGCGAGATCAACATCGATGGCAGCGAAGTCCAGCGCGATGTCAGCCTGAACCGCGCCGAAGAAAAACTCGTGGAGATGAGCAATGGCTGCATTTGCTGCACCTTACGTGAAGACTTGCTCGAAGAAGTCAGCAAACTCGCCAGGGACGGGCGTTTCGATTACCTGTTGATCGAATCCACCGGGATCTCCGAGCCATTGCCGGTGGCGGAAACCTTCACCTTCCGTGATGAAGAAGGGCAGAGCCTGGCCGACATCGCGCGGCTCGATACCATGGTCACGGTGGTCGACGGCATGAACTTCCTGCTCGACTATCAGGCCGCCGAAAGCCTCGCTTCCCGCGGTGAAACATTGGGCGAAGAAGACGAACGCTCGATCACCGACCTGTTGATCGAGCAGATCGAGTTTGCCGACGTGATCCTCATAAGCAAGATCGATTTGATCAGCAGCCGCGAGCGCCAGGAACTGATCGCGATCCTTGAACGGCTCAACGCACAGGCGGAAATCATCCCGATGGTCATGGGCGAAATCCCCTTGGCGAAAATCCTCAATACCGGCCGCTTCGACTTTGAGAAAGCTGCCCAGGCGCCAGGCTGGTTGCAGGAATTACGCGGAGAACACGTGCCGGAAACCGAGGAGTACGGCATCGCCTCGACGGCCTACCGAGCCCGCCGACCGTTTCATCCACAACGCTTTTTCAGCTTCATCGATCGGCCGTGGGTGAACGGCAAGCTGCTGCGCTCCAAAGGTTTCTTCTGGCTGGCCAGCAAGCACATGGACGCCGGCAGTTGGTCCCAGGCCGGCGGCCTGATGCGCCACGGTTTCGCCGGGCGCTGGTGGCGTTTCGTGCCGAAAAACCAGTGGCCACAGGACGAAGAAAGCACGGCCGGAATCATGGAAAACTGGACCGCTGCTACCGGAGATTGCCGCCAGGAACTGGTGTTCATCGGGCAGAACATCGACTTCGCGCAACTCACCGCCGAACTCGACAATTGCCTGCTGACCGATGATGAAATGGCGTTGGGTGCCGAGGGCTGGCGCTTGCTGTCAGACCCGTTCGGCCCTTGGCACGAAGAGGTAGCCGCCTGATGTTGGCGCCCCGTCTGAAGCGCCAGCCGATCGTTCATCAGGTTCTAGGTGAAACGCCGCAAACTCTGACCCGAATTCTTGATGACGGGGTGAACCTCGCCGTCTGGCAGCGCCAACTCCCGGCGCACATTGACGATTTTGGGCGCTTGCTGCTGTCCCTGAACGAGCCGCTGGCCGAGTCTCTGGTCCTGGAGTTGTCCAGCGATGAAGCCGAACCCGATCTGCAGGGATTGGCCTCGGGATTCAGCGATCTCGAAGGGTATGCAGGTTTCATTGCAGACGTGTCCTGGCTGGTCAGCGCCTTCGCCTGTCTGTTGGGCGCCAAGCGCATCGGCCTGCGTGTGCGGGTTCTGGACAAGGCCATGTGCCCACGCTTTCACGTTGATCATGTGCCGGTACGTTTGATTACTACGTATTCCGGCATTGGCAGTCAGTGGTTGAAAGAAGGGGTGATGGATCGCCGGCAATTGGGCAAGCCTGAGGCCGAACCCACAGAAGAGGCGCTGATCGAGGATATCGCCAGCGGCGAAGTGGCTCTGCTCAAAGGCGAAAAATGGCACGGCAACGAAGGTTTCGGCCTGATCCACCGTTCGCCACAACCCGCGCCGGGCGAACGCCGTTTGATTCTTACCCTGGATTGGCTGGGTTAAGGCTTGAACCAGTTGCCTTGACTCTGGCCTTCGCAAAACGGCTTCAGATACGCTGCATCGGTCGCCACGCCGTAATAGTGAATATCCTGCCGGTAAGGCATATTGGCGACTTGGGCGTTGTTGCACACGCCGAACGCCCCGGTGGGGCATTGGTCGACGTATTGCACCTCGACTTTCTGCCCGGGAAGGTTCGGTTGGCAGAATCCGTCGGCGAAGAGCTTTTCCGGGATGTTGCGGTTCTGCTGGCAGACTTTCACGTCGAGTCGCTCAGCCGTGCTATGTACCACGCAAGCCTGAGCCAGCGCCTCGCCAGAAACGAGCGCCAAGAGCAACGTCCAGCCAATCAACCGCATCCTTTACCTCCTCAGAAAACATCGACCATGTTGCAGAACATTCCCACTCACGTCATTGCCGGCCCATTGGGCGCGGGCAAGACCAGTTTGATCAAGCACCTGCTGGCTCAACGGCCAGCGAACGAACGCTGGGCAGTGCTGATCAACGAGTTCGGCCAGATCGGCCTCGATGCCGCGCTGCTGACCCAGGACGCCGATGGTATCGCACTGGGGGAAGTGGCCGGGGGCTGTTTGTGTTGCGTGAACGGTGCGCCGTTTCAGATCGGCCTCGGGCGGTTGCTGCGCAAGGCGCGGCCGGATCGGCTGTTCATCGAACCCTCAGGATTGGGTCACCCGGCGCAATTGCTCAGGCAATTGAGTGAGGCACCGTGGCAAGGTGTACTGGCGGTACAGCCTTGTGTGTTGGTTTTGGATGCCCTGGCGCTTGCCGCTGGCAAACCACTCCCGGAAGCGCAACAGGAGGCGTTGAGCAGCGCAGGTTTGTTGGTGCTGAACAAGGCGGAAGGCTTCGACGTCAATGATCGCCAGCGAATCGCCGCGCAACTGCCTTCTCGTCCTCTTTACTGGACGCAGCAGGCGCTCCTGCCGCTGAGCAAATTACCGGGGCTTGGCGCTCAGGCAGTGGCGGGTGTGGATAACTTCATCGTGCCCAAGGGATTGGCGCAGATGCCGGCTGTCTGGACCGATCCTTCGCTGCCGATTTGCTTGAGCCAGGCACAGGAGGGGGGCTGGAGCATCGGCTGGCGTTGGCATCCGACTCAGACCTTCGATGTGGTACGCGTTGGTCAGTGGCTTGAAAGCATTGCCTGGCGGCGAGCGAAGCTGGTTATCCACAACATCGACGGTTGGGTGTCGGCGAATGCACTGGATAACTCGGAACTGGAATGGCGGCCCAGCGAGTGGCGCCAGGATTCGCGGATCGAGCTGATTTTCAGTGAACCGCAGGATGTTGATTCCCTACAAAGAGCGTTGGCCGACTGTCGGTCGGGTTAAGGACGCCACTTGGTGTGTTCCTGCCGCCACTGACTCAGCTCGATCACCTCTGCACGGGGTTTCGCGACATCGACCACCACCGGCTCGTCGTCGAACGGCATCGGGTAGGGCGCCAGTTCGATCTGCGCGCTGTGGGCGCCGAACTGGGTAATGGTGCCGTTATGCCGGGTTTCGCCAGTCACGGTGAACTCGAAGTTATACACACGGGCCAAGCGCCGCCGGTCGTTGGCGTCTTTGATGAACGCGATCTTTTTCAACGCCACGTTGCCATCCAGCAACTCGATCCCGAGCTTGGTGCAATGCAGCTTGACCCGTTCCAGAGCGCGCTCGCGCAAGCCGTGGTTGTGCCACAGCCACGCGCCGCCCGTGGCGAGCAGCATCAGCACGAAGATATTTCCGAGGGTCAGCATCAACAGGTTGCTCCAACAAGATAGTGCCAGCTTAACTGTGTCGCCGGTCTGTCGTACAGGCCGTGTTTAGTCGCATACTGCGCGGCTCGAATTTCAATCGTTTGACGGAAAACACACCGCATGAAACGTACGCCCCATCTGCTCGCCATTCAGTCCCACGTGGTGTTCGGCCACGCTGGCAACAGCGCCGCGGTTTTCCCGATGCAGCGGGTCGGGGTGAATGTCTGGCCGCTCAACACCGTGCAGTTCTCCAACCATACGCAGTACGGCCAGTGGACCGGTGAAGTGCTGGCGCCGCACCAGATTCCCGAGTTGGTCGAAGGGATCGCGGCGATTGGCGAGTTGGGCAACTGCGATGCAGTGCTGTCCGGTTACCTCGGCAGTGCGGCGCAGGGCCGGGCGATCCTGACCGGCGTGGCGCGGATCAAGTCGATGAACCCCAAGGCGTTGTATTTGTGCGACCCGGTGATGGGCCATCCGGAGAAGGGTTGCAGCGTGCCGGCCGAAGTCAGCGATTTCCTGCTGGAAGAGGCGGCTTCGGTGGCGGACTTCATGTGCCCGAACCAGTTGGAGCTGGACAGCTTCTCGGGGCGCAAGCCGCAATCACTGTTCGATTGCCTGGCGATGGCGCGGGCGCTGCTGGCTCGCGGGCCGAAGGCGGTGTTGGTCAAGCATCTGGCCTATCCCGGCAAACCGGCGGATGGCTTCGAGATGTTGCTGGTGACGGCTGAAGGCAGCTGGCACCTGCGTCGGCCGCTGCTGGCGTTTCCGCGTCAGCCGGTGGGCGTTGGCGACCTGACGTCGGGGCTGTTTCTGGCGCGCGTGCTGTTGGGCGACAGCCTGCTGGCGGCCTTCGAGTTCACGGCGGCGGCGGTGCATGAAGTGCTGCTGGAAACCCAGGCGTGTGCCAGCTATGAGCTAGAGCTGGTGCGGGCTCAGGACCGGATTGCGCATCCGCGGGTGAAGTTCGAAGCGACTGCGATCAGCCTTTAAAAGCTTCGCGGGCAAGCCTCGCTCCTACAGTACCGAGTCGTACACAAAATGTGCGGACGACTCGGAACTGTAGGAGCGAGGCTTGCCCGCGAAAGCGATCTAAAGCCCGAGCACGTCAGGCATCACCCTTGATTTCCTGATACCGCTTTTCCAGCTCCTGACGAATCTGCCGACGTTGCTGGGCCTGGATAAAGCGGCGCTTGTCTTCGCTGTTCTGCGGTTGCAATGGCGGTACGACAGCCGGCTTACGGGCGTCATCCACCGCCACCATGGTGAAGAAGCAGCTGTTGGTGTGGCGCACCGAGCGCTCACGGATGTTTTCGGTCACCACCTTGATGCCCACCTCCATGGAGGTGTTGCCGGTGTAGTTGACCGAGGCCAGGAAGGTCACCAGTTCGCCGACATGAATCGGCTCGCGGAAAATCACCTGGTCCACCGACAGGGTCACCACGTAGCGGCCAGCGTAACGGCTGGCGCAGGCGTAGGCCACTTCGTCGAGGTATTTGAGCAAGGTACCGCCGTGAACATTGCCAGAGAAGTTGGCCATGTCGGGGGTCATCAATACCGTCATCGACAGCTGGGCGTTTCCGGGTTCCATAGCGTTCTCACGGGTCAAGGCAGAATGTCGGAAGGGCGGCAACTCTGCGGGTGCCTGGTCGGTTTTTTACAAACCACAGTTATCGGGACGCCGGGCGGGTGGTCGCCGTCACGCCGGATCGATCTGTTTCCATATATTGCACCGCCTTTCTGGCGGAAGTCGCGGTGTTAACCTCCGAAAGTCCACCCCAAGGAGCCCCACGCCATGCATGCCATCAGTTTTATTCAGGACCTGGCGGTGATCATGCTGGTCGCAGGTGTGGTGACGGTGCTGTTCCACCGCTTCAAACAGCCGGTGGTGCTGGGTTACATCGTCGCCGGCTTCATCATCGGCCCGCACACGCCGCCGTTCAGCCTGATTCACGACGAAGAAACCATCAAGACGCTCGCGGAACTGGGGGTGATTTTCCTGATGTTCTGCCTGGGCCTCGAGTTCAGCCTGCGCAAGCTGTTCAAGGTCGGCGCCACAGCGTTTATCGCGGCGTTCCTGGAAATCGTGCTGATGATCTGGATCGGCTACGAAATCGGCCAATGGTTCGACTGGAACACCATGGATTCATTGTTCCTCGGCGCGATCCTGGCGATTTCCTCGACCACTATCATCGTCAAGGCGCTCAACGACCTGAAGATGAAGAACGAGCGCTTTGCCCAACTGATCTTTGGCGTTTTGATCGTCGAGGACATCCTCGGTATCGGCATCATTGCCTTGCTGTCGAGCATCGCGGTCAGCGGCACGGTCAGTTCCGGCGAAGTGTTTTCCACGGTGGGCAAGCTCTCGCTGTTCATGATCGTCGCGCTGGTCATCGGCATCTTGCTGGTGCCGCGATTACTGGCCTACGTGGCGAAGTTCGAGAGCAACGAAATGTTGCTGATTACCGTGCTGGGCCTGTGTTTCGGCTTCTGCCTGCTGGTGGTCAAGCTCGAATACAGCATGGTCCTGGGCGCGTTCCTGATCGGGGCGATCATGGCCGAGTCGCGGCAGTTGCTGAAGATCGAGCGCTTGATCGAGCCGGTTCGCGACCTGTTCAGTGCAATTTTCTTTGTGGCCATCGGCTTGATGCTCGATCCAATGATCCTGCTGCAGTACGCTTGGCCGATCGCGGTGATCACCGTGGCCGTTGTGCTCGGAAAAATGTTCTCCTGCGGCCTTGGCGCCTTTATCGCCGGCAATGACGGACGCACCTCACTGCGCGTGGGGATGGGGCTTTCGCAGATCGGCGAATTCTCCTTCATCATCGCTGCGCTGGGCATGACGCTGCAGGTCACCAGCAACTTCCTCTACCCGGTCGCCGTGGCGGTCTCGGTGATTACCACGTTGCTGACGCCGTATCTGATCCGCGCGGCTGATCCGCTGTCGATCAAACTTGCCGCCGTGATGCCGCAGCGGCTGGGTCGAGTGTTGGGGATGTACGGCGAGTGGCTGCGCAGCATCCAGCCTCAGGGCGAAGGCGCGTTACTGGCGTCGATGATCCGGCGGATTCTGTTGCAGGTCGGGGTCAATCTGGCGTTGGTGATTGCGATCTTCTTTTCTGGCGCGTACTTCGCCAAACGCATGTCCGTTTACCTGCAAGACTGGATCAGCGATCCGAGCTGGCAGAAAGCGTTGATCTGGGGTGGGGCGTTGCTTTTGTCGCTGCCGTTCCTGATCGCCGCCTATCGCAAGCTCAAGGCGTTATCGATGCTGTTGGCGGAGATGGGCGTAAAGCCGGAGATGGCGGGGCGCCACACGCAGCGGGTGCGCCGGGTGATCGCCGAAGTGATCCCGATCCTCTCGCTGCTGGTGATCTTCCTGCTGCTGGCAGCCTTGTCGGCCAGTATTTTGCCGACCAACAAGTTGCTGGTACTGATCGCTGTGGTAGCGGCCGCTGTGGCGGCGTTGCTCTGGCGTTGGTTCATCCGCGTGCATACGCGGATGCAAGTGGCCTTGCTCGAAACGCTGGATAACCACAAGGAATCGTCCGGGCATTGACCACGGGGCGCGTCAGACGACTCAGCTTTCCAGCCAGACGTCCCGCGCCCAGTGCCACACCGATTCCCAGGTTTCTTCGGCAATCAGTTCTTCTTCGGCCTGCCACAGCACCACGGTGCCGTCTTCTTCGACGAGGTAGTAATCGTCCCCGTCCTGGCAGATCGGGATCATGCTGCGGTCGACGCCCGCGTCCCAGGCGTTGGCAGCAACGTCCGGCAAGTAGGTGTGAGATTGCGGGTCGGTGACGGTCACCGGCTCCAGGCTGCCGTAGACGACGTCGCTGACGGTCAGCAAAAACTCTCTGAAGACGAAGGGAATGTCGATGAACAGTTGTTCCTCGATTTCCACGATCTGGTCTTCGTCAGGCAACTCCAAGGGGACCGGTACCGGTTCGTTGGCTTCACGCAGTTGTTCGATGATTTCTTCCACGTCCGGGATCCTCTTGCTTGATGGCGCGGTTTAGTTGGGGCGGTTTATACAGTAGCTCGCTATAGATGCAACCGCGAAATAGAAAAACCCCGGCTAGGCCGGGGTTTTCATTACAGTATGCGTAACGCAGAGGGGATCAGCCGTTCTGGCGGATACCGGCCACCAGCCAAGGCTGGTTTTCGCCCTGCGGACGTTCCATGTTCCAGCTTTCGCTGAACACTTCGCCCTGATCGAAACGCGAAGTCTTCGACACGCCGCTGAAGGTCAGGGTGGCGATGGTCTTGTCGGCACGATCATCCACGCCGTCCAGTTGAACATTGAGGTTATCAATGTAGGTGGACTGGAAAGCTTCACCCAGGTCGGCACGTTCGCGCTTGAGGAACTCCAGCAGTTGCGGGGTCACGAACTCGGCGATCTTGTCCATTTCGTTGGCGTCCCAGTGTTGCTGCAGGGACTGGAAGTGATTGCGGGCCGCTTCAACGAAGTTCTGCTCATTGAACCAGGCCGGAGCGTTGATCACCGGACGAGCGGCAACAGGTGCTGCCGAACCACCGAAGATCGAACCGCCAGCAGGCTTGTTCTCGAACACTTCACGCTGCATCGGCGCGTGGCCAGCCGGAGCGAGGTGCTCCTGCTGCTTGCGACGACGAGCGGCGATGAAGCGGAAGACCAGGAAGGCAATGACCGCCATGATCAGGATGTCGAAGATCTGCATGCCCTGGAAGCCGTCGCCCATGAACATGGAAGCCAGCAGGCCGCCGGCAGCGATACCGGCCAGAGGGCCGAGCCAGCGTGAAGCACCGCCGGCCTTGGCAGCAGCGCCAGCGGCACCGGCCGCGCCCGCAGTGGCAGCAGCACCACCCGCGGCAGAAGAAGGAGCCATTTGGCTGGTCTGGTGAGTCGGCGCAGCGCCGGAGCTCTTGCCGCCACCAAAGCGCTTGGCGTTGGCGTCGAGGCTCATCGTCAGGCCGATGCACAACGCCATGGCGATGCTAAGAAAACGTTTCATAAAGGGAATTCCCATTTGTGGATGGCACGCGCGCCATGTTGCACAGCTGAAGTGTTACTGGCTAGCGGCAGAGTGTTTCGGGCTTTTGCCTGACAGGTTGCGTTCAGCTTCAGTCAGCGCAATAAGGCCTGTTAACTTTGGTCTGTAAGACGAGTGGATAAGTTCTGTAGGAATGCCCGCTGCAGGCGCAGCGCAGATAGATCGTTCCCACGCTCTGCGTGGTAACGCCGTCATGGACGCTCTGCGTCCACTGTGACGCAGAGCGTCACGGGATGCATTCCCACGCAGAGCGTGGGAACGATCAGAACTAAATAGCTTCCAGCTTGGCGTAACCGAGCATCAGCCACTTGCTGCCTTCGCCGAAATTCACCTGCACCCGAGCCTGAGCACCGGCGCCTTCGAAGTTCAGGATCACGCCGTCGCCAAACACCGAATGCCGCACGGCCTGACCGAGACTGAACCCGGTGTCCGGAATTTCGCTGCCGCCAAACAGGCTGCTGGAACTTTGCTGCTGACCACCACCGAACGGACGGCTGACGCTGTTGGACAGCCGCACTTCCTGGATCAGGCCTTTCGGCACTTCACGTACGAAACGCGAAACCTTGTTGTAGGTCTCGCTGCCGTACAGGCGTCGGGTTTCCGCGTAGGTCATCACCAGATTCTGCATGGCCCGGGTGATGCCGACATAGGCCAAGCGGCGCTCTTCTTCAAGACGCCCTGGCTCTTCGAGACTCATCTTGTGCGGGAACAGGCCTTCTTCCATGCCCACGAGGAACACGTAAGGGAATTCCAGGCCTTTGGCGCTGTGCAGGGTCATCAGCTGAATACTGTCTTCGTGCTCGTCGGCCTGAGTGTCCCCGGCTTCCAGCGACGCATGACCGAGGAACGCCGCCAATGGCGTCAGGTCTTCGTCTTCTTCAGCGTTTTCGAAGTTACGCGCGGCGCTGACCAGTTCCTCAAGGTTTTCTACCCGGGCCTGACCTTTCTCGCCTTTTTCCGCTTCGTGGTAGGCAATCAGCCCCGACTGCTCGATAACCGTCTGGGTCATCAGGTGCAATGGCATTTCCATGCACTTGGCGGCGAGGTTCTCGATCAGCTCGATAAACGCGCCGAGCGCGCCAGCTGCACGACCGGTCAGGCCTTTATTGGCGACCAGCAAGCGCATGGCTTCCCACATCGACACATCACTGTGGCGCGCATGGTCGCGAATCGCTTCAACGGTTTTCTCGCCGATGCCACGGGCCGGAACATTGATCACCCGTTCCAGTGCCGCATCGTTGCCGCGACCTTCAAGCAAACGCAGGTACGCCATGGCGTTCTTGATTTCTGCCCGTTCGAAGAAGCGCTGACCGCCATAGATGCGATACGGAATGCGCTCACGCAGCAACGCTTCTTCCAAAACGCGCGATTGGGCGTTGGAGCGGTACAAAATCGCGATATCGCTGCGGGCCAAGCCGGTTTTCAGCGCGCTTTCGATGGTTTCCACCACGTAGCGTGCTTCATCGTGTTCGTTGAACGCGGCGTACAGGTTGATCGCTTCGCCTTCGCCGCCATCGGTCCACAGCTCTTTGCCCATGCGCCCGGTGTTGTTGGCGATCAGGGCGTTGGCAGCCTTGAGAATCCCGGCGGTGGAGCGATAGTTCTGCTCCAGACGAATGGTCTCGGCGTCCGGGAAATCGTCGGAGTACTGATAGATGTTCTCGATTTTCGCGCCGCGCCAGCCGTAGATCGACTGATCGTCGTCGCCCACCACCATCAGGCTGTCGCCGCCCTTGGCCAGCAGACGCAACCAGGCGTACTGCACGGCGTTGGTGTCCTGGAACTCGTCCACCAGAATGTGCCGGAAGCGCTTCTGATAGTGGGCCAGCAGGCCCGGGTGATCGCGCCACAGGTCCAGGGCGCGCAGCAGCAATTCGGAGAAGTCGATGACACCGGCGCGCAGGCAAGCGGCCTCGTAGGCCTCATAAATGCTGCGCATGGTCGCCAGGAACAGGTCGCCGCTGGCTTGAATGTGTTGCGGACGCAGGCCTTCGTCTTTCTGCCCGTTGATAAACCACTGGGCCTGACGGGCGGGCCAGCGTTGCTCGTCCAGCCCCAGCTCGCGGATCACCCGCTTGACCAGCCGCTGCTGGTCGTCGCTGTCGAGAATCTGGAAGGTCTGGCTCAGGCCGGCTTCCTGCCAGTGCGCCCGCAACAAGCGGTGCGCCAGGCCGTGGAAGGTGCCGACCCACATGCCGGCCGGGTTGAGACCCATCAGCTGCTCGATGCGATGACGCATCTCGGCAGCGGCCTTATTGGTGAAGGTCACCGACAGGATCGAGTGGGGCGACGCGTTCTCGACCTGGATCAACCAGGCGATACGGTGCACCAGCACTCGGGTTTTACCGGAACCAGCACCGGCCAGGACCAACTGACGACCCACGCGGGCAGCTACGGCCTGGCGTTGGGCATCGTTGAGGGAGTTCAGCAGAAGGGAGAGATCATCGCGCATCGGGGCATTCTAGGGTGCGCCGTCACACCGGGCAAACCGAGCTTTGCATTAGCCGATGAAAGAAGCACGGATGACGACCGGTCAGTCACTGGCTGCAAGCGTTGGCGGGGCTCGCTCGAAAGGTTTTCAGGGGGCGGCGGGGGCCGGAAATTTTGTCGAATTTATGATCTGGGGCAGTTTGGTAAGGGCATTGGCTTGTGTATGCTCCGTCCACGTTTCGGGCTCATGCTCATCATTATAAGAACAAGAACATTGCCTATGACCCTCAGCTCTGACCTGTCGGGCCCCTCTGTGGAGCCTCGGGTTATCCGCAAACAGTACGCCATGGAAATGGCGGTCGAGCGCACGCGTCTGCTCTACCAGGGTTCGCTGCTGCCGACGCTGTTCATGCTGACCAACGGTCTGGTCTGCGCCGGACTGCTCTGGAGTCCTCAGCGCTACTTCCTCGTCAGCGTCTGGCTGATCTGGCTGTTGTCGCTGGTGGCCTTGCGGGTGATTCAAGTCGCAGCCTTCGATTCGGCCATTCCTGACCGCCAGGCCCATCCGGTCTGGCGTCGCATGTTCCTGCTGGGCTCCGCCATGACTGGCCTGACCCTGGCCGGTGCCGGCATCGCCTTGGTGCCCGCTGACAATTTCATACAACAAGCCTGGGTGTTTGGCCTGATCGGCGCCGCCGCCCTGTCGGCCAGCGTCGCGTACGCGGTCAGCCTTCCAGCGTTCCTGTCCTTTACCTTGCCTTGCCTGTTGCCGGCCATCGCCTATCTATTCTGGGGCGGCGATCAACAAGGCCAGGGCTGGGGCTGGTTCGGGCTGATTTTGCTGGGGGCGTTGAGTGTGGTGGCCTGGCAGGTCAATCGGCTGATCGACAGCGGTTTGCTGCGGCGTTTTCAGAATCAGGCCCTGATCGAACACTTGCAGCAGGCGCAGAGCTGCGGCGACCAGCTCAATCACGAATTAGCCAAAGAAATTGATCACCGCCGGTGCGCCGAAGACAAACTGCGTGAAGCCCAGGTCGAGCTGGAAAACCGTGTCGCCCAACGCAGCCTTGAACTGGACGCGGCCAATCAGGCCCTGAGCAAGAGCGAAGCACGGCTGGCGCTGGCATTGAAGGCCAGTGAACTCGGGCTGTGGGACTGGAACCTGCAAACCGACGAAGTCCACCACACCCAGCTTCAGGAGTTGTTCGGCCTGGAGCCGGAATTCGTCACCGCAATGCTCAGCCACCTCAAGCCACGCCTGCACCCTGAAGACTTGCCGTCGCTGCGCCGTGCCCTGGTCGAACATTTGAAAGGCCGCAGCGAGGATTACCAGATCGAATACCGCGTGCGGCATGGCGACGGTCACTGGGTCTGGATCGAAGACCGTGGACGAGCGGTGGAGCGCAGCGAAAATGGTCGGGTGATCCGCATGGTCGGCACCCGCCGTGACATCAGCGCGAACAAGAGCCAGGAAGAGCAGCGCCAACTGGCGGCGACGGTGTTCGAGGCGGCCAGTGAAGGCATTGTGATTTTCGACCCGAATTACGCGCTGATCGCAGTCAATCAGGCTTTCAGCCGCGTCACCGGCTACGACATCGAAGACATGATCGGGCGTAACGTCGTCGAGTTGCCGTGCAGCCGCGATGCGCGTCGGCACTACGGCGCGATTCATCATGCGCTGGAACAGCACGGTACCTGGCAGGGCGAGCTGGTGGAAACCCGCAAGAACGGTGAGCTCTATCCGCAGTGGCTGCAACTGAACGCTGTCCGAGATGCTCGGGGAAATGTGAGCCATATTGTCGGCTTCTTCGCCGATCTGTCCGCTCGACGGGAATCTGAAGAGCGCATGCGCTATCTGACCCATTACGACGAGCTAACTGGCCTGGCCAATCGTTCGCTGTTTCGCGAACGGTTGCGTGAGGCACATCAGCGAGTGCGTCAGGGCGGGCGCCGCAGCCTGGCGCTGCTGCATATCAACTTGGATCGATTCAAGCTGCTCAATGACAGCCTTGGCCATGAAGTCGCCGACCAGTTACTGCAGAAAATGGCCCGGCGGCTGGTCAACGCGCTGCCAGAGGCGGACACCATCGCGCGGCTTTCCGGTGATGAGTTTGCGGTGATCTTCGATGCCTACGGCAACCTGTCGAGCCTTGCGCGAGTGGCGACCCGATTGTCGACCAAACTGCGTTTGCCGATCACCGTCGATGGCCACGAACTGGTGGTCAGCGCTTCGATGGGCATCAGCATGCTGCCGGACACCGCTCGGGAAATTTCCGCGCTGGTCAGCCAGTCGAACATTGCCATGCAGCACGCCAAGCATTTGGGCGGCAACAACTTCCAGTTCTACACCGAGAGCCTGCAAGCCAGCACCCTTGAGCGATTGCAGCTTGAGAATCAGCTGCGCAAAGCCATCGAAGAAAAGCAGCTGCAAGTCTATTACCAACCGAAACTCTGCCTCGCCACCGGACGCCTGAACGCTGCCGAAGCCCTCGTGCGTTGGGATCATCCGACCATGGGGCGGGTGCCGCCGGGTGACTTTATCGGTCTGGCCGAGGAAACCGGGCTGATCGGTCCGATTGGCGAGTTCGTGTTGCGCCAAGCCTGTTGGCAGGCTTGCGAATGGCAGCGCCAGGGGCTCGATCCGATTCGCGTGTCGGTTAATTTGTCGGTCCATCAATTGCGTCAGGGCAAATTGGTCAGTCTGGTACGTCAGGTTCTGGAAGAAACCGGCCTGGCGCCGCACTACCTGGAACTCGAACTCACCGAAAGCCAGCTACTGGATAGCGTCGAGCACATCATCGCGACCTTCCAGCAGTTGCGGGATCTGGGCGTGAAGCTGGCGATCGACGATTTCGGTACGGGCTATTCGTCCCTGAGCTATCTCAAGCGCATTCCTGTGGATTACGTGAAGATCGATCAGGCGTTTATCCGCGGCCTGGGGGAGGGCAGCGAGGATGCGGCGATCACCCGGGCGATCATCGCCATGGCGCACGGCTTGTCGCTGAAAGTGGTGGCTGAGGGTGTGGAGCGACCCGAACAGCTTGAGTTTTTGCAGGCTGAAGGCTGCGACGAGGTGCAGGGTTACCTGATCAGTCGTCCGGTCGAGGCAAATGACTTAGGCTGCTTGTTAAAAGAGCAAGATGCTAAATGAGATGCTTTACTGAGTCAGCAGACAGAGTGCTGACTCAGTAAGGGAGGATCTGCTAAGCAAATCGTCTGATCCACCATGTAATGTAAGATTCAAGTTGGTTGTTTGACCATGAAATATACTTCAGTCCTTGGTAGTTGGTCGAATGCCGGACGCTTGTCTCGTTTGATTCCTTTTCGGGGTATAGGTTAAATACGATTTCTGGATTTTTTGGTGTGTAAATTATTGAAGATAAACGACCATTGATGAATCGAAACTGAGCAATTCCGCTATTAGGGTCTCCTTCGATTTTATAGTTGTTTATTTCAAATATTTTGTAATCAAATCTTGCTTTAAATGGGCCTCGGCTTGTATTGGATTTCTCTAAGGTAGCGAGAGTGTAGCCTTCGTGCTCAAGATTGTTTACTACCTGTTCAACGAGGCTGCAACTGTAGATGTTGTTTACTAGTAATGGCGAGTTACTATCGCATATTTGATCAAGGTTTGCCGGGTAATAGTATCTTGCCGCTATGAAAGCGAAGGAGCAGGCCAGTAGCAAGACAAGCGAAGCGATCTTTAGTGCTGAATATCTATATTTAGTAGTATGCGCCATTTGAAGTTGCCTCCTTAATCAAAACATTGTTTTCAAGAAGAGTCATGCAGGCTCTTGGGCAGTCATCAGGGCTTTTCTTGTCTTTGGCCGCACATAATCCAACTTGATTGTTCCAGTCGTCCATGGCTCTCTCGTCTTTGCTTTGTCCAAAGTTCGATACTTCATGTGCCCATCCGGCAAATCTGCTTGTTGATTCCCCCCAATTTGATGATGCAATCATGCACGACGCGACACAGTGTCTGAAAGCGTCCCGGGGACCGTTATGTGTTCCAGGTAGTCCGCTTTTTTCGGCTATGTCCTCGGCTTTGGAGGACCATTCAAACACAGATTCCAATCCAAAGGGATCAATGTATTTCAACGGATTGCTTGTGGCATATCCATAGGTGTTAAACCCACCTTTGAGGCCGATTGGATCACTTTCCAAATAGCGTCCTGTCTCCGGGTCATAATTTCTGAAGTAATTGTAATGCAACCCAGTTTCAGCATCGTAGTACTGACCGGGGAAACGGAGATTTAGAGTCAAAGAGCCACTGGCTTTCTCCAAGCCAAAAGCGTCAGATTTCCATTCCCATACAATTTCCTGAACCGCGTTAACTACGATACGGGGAGTGTTGACGTGGTCGCTATGAATGTAGAACGGCATGCTATTAGAAATTACTCCTGCCACATCATAATTAATACTCACACCGCCCAATGGCAGGCCATCAAGCCAGAAGTAGAATTGACTTACGAGTTTTTTGCCTTCGCTACTGAACATTGTTTCGCCTAACAGTTGTCCATCAGGTCCGTAGAGAAATGTGGTAACGCCTTGTGGGGTGATTTTCTGGGTGCGTTGACCCAGAGCGTTGTAGCGAAACTGAGCCCGGATCATTCCGTCAATTTCCACGCTGCTCAGGCGATTCTGTTCGTCGTATGAGAATTGGCGATTGTAGTGGTCTTTGATCAGATTGCCTGTCCCATCGGAACTCACCAAATGGTCGTCTATTTGGATCAAACGATTGTTACTGGCGCCATACTGATAAGTCATGATGGAACTGTCTTGCACCTTGCCTTCGACCAGAGGAGTGAGAGTTTTGTTTGTGCGGTTACCCACAGCGTCATAAGTAAAAGTTTGCTGTCGGATGGCATTTGTTTCTTCTGTCAGGCGATCGAGCGCGTCGTAGCTGTAATTTAGATCGCCGAGCGAACTGCTTTGTACTTTGGTAACGTTACCGATGGCATCGTAGGTATAGGCATCGCTCCAGCCTGCGACGGTTTGTGCAGTTAACCGATAGTCCAGATCGTAGGTACGTTGAAGCGTAGTCCCATTGTTCCAGGTCAGGCTTTTAAGCGGACCGAAAGGTAGGTAAGTGAGGTGCTGTGCAAAGGCAATGGGTTTGTCTGTTCCATGCTGAATTTCAACTTGGTTAACCTGTCCGGCGGCGTTACGAAGATAGTGGATGCTGAATCCGGCGGGATAGTCGATTCGATGGAGTTGATTTGCACTGTCGTAGCCATAGCCAATTTGTTCTGCTTGAGCCACATCATTCGTCGGTGGAGTGTGCTGCTGAGCGATAAGGTTGCCGTGCGCGTCATAGGAGTAGTTCAGTACTCCAGTCATGTCCTCCACGGCAGTCAGTCGGCCGATTCCCCTGTTGCCTGCCGTAATCGAGTCGTAGTGAAACCGGGTATCGAGCGTCGGGTTCGCCGGATACCGGCGAGTAATCAAGCGATTGAGAGCATCGTATGTAAAGGATGTGACTACCCCTCGAGCATCGGTTATCTCTGTGATGTTACCGGCTGCGTCATATTTGTATTTACTGCTGCCAGTATCGGGACTGTCCAGTTGAGTCAGGTTACCCAAACCATCGAAGTGATATTGAGTGCTTACTCCACGTGCGTCGCGGACGTGAGTGATGTTGTCTTGCGCATCGTATTTAAATTGCTCGGAGGCGTTTAATGGGTCAGTGCTCTTCACCAATCGGTCGAGCGGGTCGTAGGCGCTGCTAAAGCTAGTACCGCGAGGAGTAACGGTAGTAATGAGATTGTTATTAGGGTCGTATTGCATATGGCTCGTTTGGCCGCTAGCTCCTACCGACTGAAGTAAGCGACCCAGTTCGTCATAAACCAATTTATGCTGTTTCGTCAGATTCCCCGCATTGTCCTACACACTTAATGCATTGTGGTTGCCCATTGGATCGAGCTCGAACTCGACCTGTTCCATTAGGCTGGTTGTAATTTGAATTAGTCGTCTGGCGTCGTCCCAAGTGTAAGCAAGCCAGCTGCCATCACCTCGGGTTAGCTTGGTTATGTCACCAGTAGCGTTGTGTTCGAACTGTGTTTTGCTGTGTGCGATGCTGACTGACGATAACCATCCTTGGGGCGCATAAGTCAGGGTAGTGGTGACGCCGTTAGGATCCGTAGTGGTTTGTGGATTGCCCGCGAAGTCAAAATTCGAAAATTCTGTAACGTGCCCTAGCGCGTTAGTAACGCGTGTCAGGTTTCCCTTTGTGTCGTATTCATAGCCAGTGATGTCGTTCACATCGGTCCGGGGGCCATCCGAGGAGGTAAGCAGACCTTCAGCGTTGTAGGCGAATGTCCAGCCACGCTCCGCCGCTTGCCAAAACTGGGTGGTAAGAATTCCACCTAGAGTGAGTGCTATCAGCCCCACTCTGAAAATCAGTGTACTCATGATCAGATCCTTCTGAATCAGCGGGAAGTAACGGTTCGACTGAGTTGTCGTCCTTGAACGTCATAGGTGTATTGGATGAAACGGTGGGGTTCGGTGATACGCACGGGCAAGATTAAAGTTGGGTGCCATTCGGTGGTGATAGTTTTAGCGTGGGCCGTACCGGTCGCCAACGTGCGGGAAAGTTCCAGGCCTCGTTCGTTATAGGTGTATGTTGTAATGTTGCCGTTATTGTCAGTCTTTGTTTCTAATAAACCACGAGTGTTATAGGCAAAGCTCGAATTGCTATCGGGGCAATGAGCGGAAAGAATACCTTCGACGGCTTTGATACGTTTGATGTTTTGAATCATCTCAAATTGATAACGGGCTTGCTTTCCGAGCTCATTGGTTACCGTAGACGAACCATCCTCATTGTAATTAATTGAGGTTCTTCCTGCTCCACCGGAGTGCTCACTCGAAATTGCGCGTCCTTGTTTGTCATAGGCCCATGTGGCGTAGCGTACTCCTCGTTCATCGATAATGCCTGTCAGTAGCCTGCTGTCGTAAATGTCTTCATATAAATACTCTTTATTTTCTGTGTGTCCTGAATAAATGCGGGTCATTGAGATCAATTGCTTGTAGTTATTATAGCCGTAGACGATATTTAGGTTTCCTGCTGTAACCTTTACGGGCTGTTTTTTTGAGTCGTCAGTGAATTGCAAGGTGTTTCCGAACTGATCAGTTACCGTAGTGAATTTATCTGTATAGGTGATTTTTAGTGTTGCGTCTGTTTTTTGTATTTTGGATAGTTTTCCATATGTATCGAACTCTGAAAGACTGTTGTCAACTGCCATATATATCCAGAGGTTTGAGCCAGCGATCAGCTTTCCTATCTCTGGGTATCTTCCGACATAATTGTTTTCTTTTTTATCAAAATATGACCTGTCACCATTGGTATGAATCAATGTAATCAAACCAGGTTCAATTAGGAGTCTCGAGGAGTATGAATGGGTCCAGATACCGTTCGAGCTATTATATTGCTTTGTGAAATGTAATTTGCTTTTGTGCTGGTTTCCTGAAACTGGGAAATCTTGTTCAGACTGTGTTTTATAGCCTGTTACAAAGTTGATAGGGTTTCCAACTGTATTCAAAGGACAGGTGTTAGAAATGCTCTCCGATTCACACTGCCCGCTCAGCTTATCGAAAATTTTATTATTTGCGCACGAATCGCCATGTCGGTATATAGATAAGCCAAATGTATCTTCTTCCAGATCCGGGCCGTAAATGAAATTGCAAGTCCATTGGTTTTCACTCTGTGTCGGTTCTGTAGCCCCGTACTCATAGTATCCATACTCAGTATTTTCATGAAGATGTCGGCATGCCTGTTCAGGAGACGAGTGTTGTTTCTGTGCTTCTGGCTCGGCATAAGCCTCGGTCTGAATATACCAATAGTATTCTTCTGCTGAGGCGTTGAAAGTTAGGATGAGAGAGAAAAAGAGCGCTGAATATAAAAGCGACAGCTTAGATTGCATGGATATTCCTATAGAGGTTGTAGGTGTCTAATCTCCTCAATGCTGGCGTACGGAGTTGCTAATTAAAGAATACATATATATTGCATTTGTAAAATTTTGTGTTGGTTGGATGGTGTTGAAATACGAAAAGTTTGTTAATTGAGCCGGTGGGGAAGGTGTTGTCGAAGGCCAAGACTCAGTGCTTTTGGCCATTTCCTCAGTGACTTCTCAGCATTGGCTACACAGAGCGCCCCCAGCCAAAACCGGGGGCAGCAAGACAATTCAATTACGCATTGAGCAGGCAAAAAGCCGATTCATGTAGTATAACTACAAGCTTGCTACATCTCCGGCACCTGCCAATAACAAAGAGTCCAGCCCTTTGAATCTGCTGCAACACATCGCCCAGTCACGCCACCTCTTACGCAAGTCGGAGCTCAAGGTCGCCGACCACGTGCTGCTTGATCCTGCGGCGGTGATGCACAGCTCCATGGCCGACCTGGCCCATAGCGTGGGCATCAGTGAGCCGACCATCGTGCGCTTCTGCCGCGCCATCGGTTGTTCCGGTTTCCAGGACCTGAAGCTGAAGCTGGCGCAGAGCCTGGCGGCAGGCGCGAGCTTCGGCCAGTTTGCGATTCATGAAGACGATTCGGTCGCCGATTACAGCCTGAAAATCTTCGATACCACCCTGCACACCCTGATGGAGGTTCGCGAGAAGCTCGATCCGGTGGAGTTGCAGCGGGCGGTGTCGCTCATGTCCCAGGCCCAGCGCGTCGAGTTCTATGGCTTTGGTGCTTCTGGCGCAGTGGCGGCGGATGCACAGCACAAGTTCTTCCGGTTGCTGCTGACCGCGGCGGCTTATTCCGACCCGCACATGCAGGCGATGTCGGCGGTCACCTTGAAACCGACCGATGTGGCGATCTGCATTTCCCAGTCCGGGCGCTCCAAGGATTTGCTGATAACGGCGAACCTGGTGCGTGAAAGCGGCGCCTCGTTGATCACCTTGTGCCCGAGTCAGACGCCGTTAGCGGAACTGTCGACCGTCAACCTGGCGATCGATGTGCATGAAGACACGGAAATCTACACCCCGCTGACCTCGCGTATCGCTCACCTGGTGGTGATCGACGTGTTGGCGATGGGCGTGGCCATGGCGCGCGGGCCGAGCCTGGTCAACCACCTCAAGAGCGTCAAACGCAGCCTGCGCAGCTTGCGGCTGTCGCCCAAGTCAGTAAAAGCTCTCGACGATTGATGCTGATCCGAGATGGCTGGAAGGTCGTTCCGACCTTCATTCGCGGGCAAGCCCGCTCCCACAAGGATCGGTTGCGTTGCTCAAATTGAGTGAGCACCACCGAACCCTGTGGGAGCGGGCTTGCCCGCGAAGGCGTTCTCAAGAACACTTCATCCCCCAGCAATATTCACATCCCTGTAACGCACAAGCCGCCAAACCGTCATCCCTCGCGCCTATCTTGAAACTCCCGTAATCGCCTTGGGAGACTCGAAATGGCCCAGCCCTACGAAGAACGCAACAGCGCCGCCAAAACCCGTCGTCAGCAAGAAGATCAGCGCCGCATGGAATTTCGCCGCGCCATCGAAGATCGCTGCGAACGCCGTCAGCTGCTGGCAGAGATCGGTGATTTCCCCGAGCTGGAGCTCAACTACTGGCAGGCAGCTCCCGCAACTTCCCGTCGAAGCGCTCAACCAGCGCGCTGATCTGCACCCGCTCGCTGCGGATAAACGCAAGGAACGCGTGCGCCACTGGTGACAGCCGTTTCGCCTTGGCTTGCACCAGGCACCAGCTGCGATACAGCGGCAGTTCTTCGACCGGTAACTCGATCAATCCACCGGTCGCCAACTCAAGGTTCAGGGCGTGGCGCGTCAACAGCGCAACGCCCAGACCCGCCAGTACGCATTCACGCTGGGCTTCGGCCGATGCGACCTCCTGGGTCTGGTTGAAGTGCACGCGCTTCTCTTTGAAATACTCCTCGCACGCCAATCGCGTTCCGGAACCGGGCTCGCGCAGCAGCAGTGTGTACGGCTCGAGGTCTTGTAAGCGCAGCGGCCCCATGTGGCACAGCGGATGGTCCGGCGGTGCGACAGCAACGATCGGATTATTCAGGAACGGCAGGAACTCCAGGCCCATGTCCTGCGGCACCATCGACATGATCACCAGGTCGTCGCGGTTATCAGACAGCCGACGGATCACTTGTCCGCGGTTGACCACAGTCAGTTGTAGATTGACCTCTGGATGCTGACGCTTGAATGCTGCAAACAGATGCGGAACGAAATATTTGGCGCTGGATTCCACCGCCAGTTTCAACTGGCCTTGCAGCGATCCCTGCATGTCCGAAAGCTGCATGTCGAGGTTTTCCAGGCGCCCGAAAATGTCTCGACTGGCACGCTGTAGTGCTTCGGCAGCCTCAGTCATGTAGAGTTTTTTGCCAACGTAATCGAACAAAGGCTGACCAATCAGCTCCTCAAGCTGGCGAATCTGCAGGCTGACGGCCGGTTGTGTCAGGGACATTTCGTCGGCCGCGCGGCTGTAGGACCTCAAATCACAGACCTCGTTGAAGATTTGCAATTGACGCAATGTCATACGCATCAATGACTTACGCATAATCTAAGGGCTCTGGCCGCAGGCTGATGCATCAACTATAAGGCTTTACTTATGCCTAACCCAATTATTATTCATTTTTGTTAATTCCTTGTGAGGGCTAGTGTGGGGCTGCGACTAAATCGAAACATTTAGTCACGCGTCGACCTGGTCTAGCAGGTCGTGGGTACCACCGGCTCAAGGGAACCTCCAAGTGATAAAAAAGATCCTGATCGCCAACCGTGGTGAGATTGCCGTACGAGTCGTGCGTGCCTGCGCCGAGATGGGCATTCGCTCGGTCGCGATCTATTCCGACGCCGACCGCCATGCCTTGCATGTGAAGCGTGCGGATGAGGCCCACAGCATCGGTGCCGAGCCACTGGCCGGTTACCTGAATGCGCGCAAGCTGGTGAACCTGGCTGTGGAAACCGGTTGTGATGCGTTGCATCCCGGTTACGGATTCCTCTCGGAAAACGCTGAACTGGCCGACATCTGCGCCGAACGCGGCATCAAATTCATTGGTCCATCGGCTGAAGTCATCCGCCGCATGGGCGACAAGACTGAAGCACGTCGCAGCATGATCAAGGCCGGCGTGCCGGTCACGCCGGGCACTGAAGGCAACGTCGCGGACATCGCCGAGGCCTTGGTCGAAGGCGACCGTATCGGTTATCCGGTGATGCTCAAGGCTACCTCCGGTGGTGGCGGTCGTGGTATCCGTCGCTGCGACAGCCGCGAAGAACTCGAACAAGCGTTCCCACGGGTGATTTCCGAAGCGACCAAGGCGTTTGGTTCGGCGGAAGTGTTCTTGGAAAAGTGCATCGTCAATCCGAAACACATCGAAGCGCAGATCCTCGGCGACAGCTTTGGCAACGTCGTGCACCTGTTCGAGCGTGACTGCTCGATCCAGCGTCGCAACCAGAAGCTCATCGAAATCGCTCCAAGCCCGCAACTGACCCCGGAACAGCGCGCCTACATCGGCGACCTGTCGGTGCGTGCAGCCAAGGCTGTGGGTTACGAAAACGCCGGCACCGTGGAGTTCCTGCTCGCCGAGGGCGAGGTGTACTTCATGGAGATGAACACCCGGGTGCAGGTGGAACACACCATCACCGAAGAAATCACCGGGATCGACATCGTCCGTGAGCAGATCCGCATTGCGTCCGGCCTGCCGCTGTCGGTGAAACAGGAAGACATCCAACACCGCGGTTTTGCGCTGCAATTCCGGATCAACGCCGAAGACCCGAAAAACAACTTCCTGCCGAGCTTCGGCAAGATCACCCGTTACTACGCGCCCGGCGGTCCCGGCGTGCGCACCGACACGGCGATCTACACCGGCTACACCATTCCGCCGTTCTACGATTCCATGTGCCTGAAACTGGTGGTCTGGGCGCTGACCTGGGAAGAAGCGATGGACCGTGGCTTGCGCGCCCTCGACGACATGCGTCTGCAAGGGGTCAAGACCACCGCTGCGTACTACCAGGAAATCCTGCGTAACCCGGAATTCCGTAGCGGCCAGTTCAACACCAGCTTCGTTGAAAGCCATCCTGAACTGACCAACTACTCGATCAAGCGCAAACCCGAAGAGCTGGCCCTGGCCATCGCCGCCGCCATCGCCGCCCACGCAGGCCTGTGAGGAATACAACAATGAGCAAGAAAATCCACGTTACCGACACAATCCTGCGCGACGCCCACCAATCGCTGCTCGCCACCCGCATGCGCACCGAAGACATGCTGCCGATCTGCGACAAGCTCGACAAAGTCGGCTACTGGTCGCTGGAATGCTGGGGCGGCGCAACCTTCGACGCCTGCGTACGCTTCCTCAAAGAAGACCCGTGGGAGCGTCTGCGTCAGCTGCGCGCCGCACTGCCTAACACACGCCTGCAAATGCTTCTTCGTGGCCAGAACCTGCTGGGCTACCGCCATTACAGCGACGACGTAGTCAGAGCTTTCGTCGCCAAGGCAGCGGTCAACGGCATCGACGTCTTCCGCATCTTCGATGCGATGAACGATGTGCGTAACCTGCGTACGGCCATCGAAGCGGTGAAAGCGGCGGGCAAACACGCCCAAGGCACCATCGCGTACACCACCAGCCCGGTGCACACCATCGACGCGTTCGTGGCCCAGGCCAAACAAATGGAAGCCATGGGTTGCGATTCGGTGGCGATCAAGGACATGGCCGGCCTGCTGACCCCGTACGCCACCGGCGAACTGGTCAAGGCGCTGAAATCCGAGCAGTCGTTGCCGGTGTTCATCCATTCCCACGACACCGCTGGCCTGGCCACGATGTGCCAACTCAAAGCCATCGAAAACGGTGCCGATCACATCGACACCGCGATCTCCAGCTTCGCCTCAGGCACCAGCCACCCAGGCACCGAGTCGATGGTTGCTGCCCTTAAAGGCAGCGAGTTCGACACCGGACTGAACCTGGAACTGCTGCAAGAGATCGGCCTGTACTTCTACGCCGTGCGCAAGAAATACCACCAGTTCGAAAGCGAATTCACTGCCGTCGACACCCGCGTGCAAGTCAACCAGGTACCGGGCGGGATGATCTCCAACCTGGCCAACCAGCTGAAAGAGCAGGGCGCCCTGAACCGCATGGCGGAAGTGCTGGCCGAAATCCCGCGGGTTCGTGAAGACCTCGGCTTCCCGCCGCTGGTGACCCCGACCTCGCAAATCGTCGGCACCCAGGCGTTTTTCAACGTGCTGGCCGGCGAGCGCTACAAGACCATCACCAACGAAGTGAAGCTCTACCTGCAAGGCGGCTACGGCAAGGCACCGGGCACTGTGAACGAGAAACTGCGTCGTCAGGCGATCGGCAGCGAAGAAGTGATCGACGTGCGTCCGGCCGACCTGCTCAAGCCGGAAATGACCAAACTGCGTGCCGAAATCGGTACCGTGGCCAAGTCTGAAGAAGACGTGCTGACCTACGCCATGTTCCCGGACATCGGCCGCAAATTCCTCGAAGAACGTGCTGCCGGCACCCTGACGCCAGAAGTGCTGTTGCCGATTCCTGAGGCGGGCGGTGTGGCCTCGGCCGGTGGCGAAGGCGTGCCGACCGAGTTCGTGATCGACGTCCACGGCGAAACCTACCGCGTCGACATCACCGGTGTCGGCGTCAAGGCTGAAGGCAAGCGCCACTTCTACCTGTCCATCGACGGCATGCCGGAAGAAGTGGTGTTCGAACCGCTCAACGAATTCGTCAGCGGCGGCAGCAGCAAGCGCAAGCAAGCGACGGCCCCGGGTCACGTCAGCACCACCATGCCGGGCAACATCGTCGACGTGCTGGTCAAGGAAGGCGACACCGTGAAAGCAGGGCAAGCCGTGCTGATCACCGAAGCGATGAAGATGGAAACCGAAGTCCAGGCAGCCATCGCCGGCAAAGTCACCGCCATCCACGTGGCCAAGGGCGACCGGGTGAATCCGGGCGAAATCCTGATTGAGATCGAAGGCTGAGTTAACAGCCGAGATAGCACCGCTTTAAACCTCGGGGGGGCATGTGCTCCCCTTTTTTTTCGTCCGGAGTTGCGCATTGGCAAATGTGGGAGCGAGCTTGCTCCGGGCGGCGTTCCGACGATAGCGGGCTATCAGTCAGCATCAATGTTGAATGTTAATCCCTCATCGCGAGCAAGCTCGCTCCCACAGGGGCTGCGGTGTGTCAGTGGTTGATCAGAACGCCATTCGCCACTGACCCATTACGCCGTGATTGCGGCTGTCAGTGCCGATCTCACCATTCAGACCGACACCCAGCGTATGTTTCGCAGACAAGCCAAGGTCCAGCGCTGCATCAACCAACAGGCTGTCTCGATCCAGCGGCGCACCGGAAACGGTGAAGTTTTTTCCGCCCGTTACCAATCGCTGGCGGGTGTCGGTGTAGATATCCCCGTAGGTGTGTTTCCAGCCGGCACTGAACCGTGGCGTCAGTTGCATGCCGTTATCCAGTGTATTGATCTTCGCTAGTCGCAGGCCGAACGTGCTGTTGAGGTTGTTTTGGGCTTGGCCGTGGACTTTCAGCGCTGCCGCGCCACCTTTTTCGGTGTAGCCGTCGCGTTGATAGCGTTGGTAGCCAAGGCTGGCAAACGGTTCGATGCTGACATTGGCTCGCCCCATGTTGTAACCCACCTCAGCAAAGGCCTGTTGGGTGTTGGCATCGTAACGACCTTCGGGACGGTCGCTGAAACCGTTGAAGGCAACCCGACGTTTAGTGCTGCCGTCATGATTGCTGTAGGTCGCGCCCAGGCGCAACGACATCGGTCCGTTCTGGCGCATGGCATAGACGCCCAAGTGCCAGCTGTCGAGATCGCCGTCGAGTTCGCGACTGTCCAGACGAGTATCAGACTTGCCGCCCATCACACCGATGCGCCATTCCTCACCGACGCTCCAATCCGCGCCCAGAACGAGACCTTTGGTAGAAGTTTTCAGAGCATCGTGGTCGCGATCCAGCGTTCCGCCGTGACCCAAGGCTTGTAGCCAGACCCTACCGTTGTCTTCGCTGCCGGCGGCCTGGCGTGGCGCACTTTTCTGATTTCCGAACCCTGCTGCGCTGTCCAGCTGGCGCATGGCCGAGAGCAAGGTGGCGCTGACTGGACTGTCACTGTTCAGGGTTGCCTTGGCGAGGTTGGCGTTGCTGTCACCGGTCAGTTGTTCGAGAGCATTAGTGGCTGTGGATTTATCGGTGGTGAGCAGGGCGTTTACGGCAGCATTGGGTTCGCTGGTTTTAGTCGCCGGCTCTTCGACGCTTCGGCCAAATTCACGAGCATTGTCGTCTGCGGCAAAATCTTCGATCGGCACTCCATTGCGAGCGTAGTTAAGAGCCACTTCAGTTTTGGTGTAAGACAGGGTCGGCGTCATGTACGCCAGGTTACTGGTGACGCGACCGAATTCGCCTTCCACATTGCCGGCTTTGAGGACCGAGTGATCACTGCCATCGGGATAGTCGCCCGGCACTGCAAAAACCTCCAGTGAGGCATCCTCCAGCGCAGCAGTACCCTCGACCATGATGGTGGGAGACTTGCCGGTAGCCGTTACGGCGTAGGAAAGCGTGGCATCCTTTGTAAAAGTCAGGTTTCCTCTGATGTGTGGGGCACCAAGCGACTCACTGACCAGCAATGCTCCTTCTACGTAAAGATCGCGAACCTCACCCTGTCCGCCGTAGCTACCACCTTCGTAAACAATGGCATCCCCCGCAATACTGCCCATATTGAACAACGTTGCGCCAGCCAACACTTCGGCTCCGCGGTCGAAGTCGTCTTTGCCCGTCAAGGACCAAGCTCCTTGCGCTACTCGCAACCCTAAAAAGTTACTGGTTTTGTCGAGTGTGCCGCCGTCGGGAGAGTCGAGCAGTATTACGTTTTTCCCGCCACCCCCCTGTATTTCCCCAGCAAAGCTGACACCGTGGTTGACGATAAACAGATCATCTTCCTCCCCCAGTTTCAGCGAGACGCCGCCGATGGTTTCGTAGCGCTCTGCTGCAAAGGTGTGCTCAGTGCTATCGGCATTCGCGAAGTTGTCGAACGTGATCGATAAATCATCTTCTGCCGTTTCGAGCAGGTCGTCAGTGGGTACGGGGGAATCGTAAGGACGTGCCGCCGAATCCATTGGTCCTGCAGTAGCCGCCAACGGTAGGGTGGGGTTCACTGGTTGTTCTGAAGTAACTGGATTGGGTTCGCCAGTGTGCTGCATCGGATCAGCGAAACTCTCCGTTGCGAGCCAATCATCAATGACCGGCCTGGTGAAGAGACCTTTCTCTGTTGTTTCGGGAAAGTCGTAAAGATGGGCTGCAAAATCTACCGGTTCCGGAGCAGCCGGAACAGACGGCAACTGAGTCACCGGTTCTGGAGGCTTAAGCGATGCGGGTTTGACGGCGTGCGCCATCGGGCCAATGAAATTCTTGATCGCCAAAAGATCATCTTTTTTCGGCCAAGCCGTTACTCGAGCTTTCTTTGCGGGTGCTTCGACAGCGGCATCAACCACTGCTTGCTGAGCCATCGTGATATCGATGCAGCCAAGAGAGAGGGCGATGGCCAGGGCGAGTTGCTGCGGGTGATGAATGAATGGCGTGGGCATTGAGTTCGACCTTCATTTTGAGGAGGTCGAACTCTAGGAGGGAGCACTGGTGCTTGAATGCCGGGCGTTTCCGGCAGTTTTGCAGGGCCTTGGAAATTCGGTTGTAGCAAAAACTCTACTTTGCCCCGTACGTGTGCTTCGGCCTTCACCCGTTGGAATATTTGCCTACAACCTTTCAGGATTGGTCTGTTTTTTTCAGATCAAAAACTCATTTGCCACTGCCCAATCACCCCATGATTACGGCTGTTACTCCACCCCCCTCGCCTGCGTCTGGAACGCCGACAGGCCTTCGCCGAATTGGAAAGCGGCGCCGAGACGCAAAGCGATTAAGGAGGCCGTCTTGTACAGCGTAGGGTTTTACAGAATGATGTCGGTGCGTCACCTCAATCTGCATTATTTTGCGTTTTTAGCCTGTCAAAAATCCTCCATCTGCATTTTAATGCGTAGAAGAAGATGTTTAGGGCCTCACGCATGCACTATATTGCAATCGAAGTTTAAAAAATCCGCAAAAAATGCATTTAAATGCAGGTGTTGACGGCATGTACAATCTGACTTTACAGATTTTCATTACCGGGAAATGGCACGACGCCATGGACTTGAGCTTCGACAGCCCTGAAAAAGGTTTCGAAAGCCGATGCAGCTTTGGCTACGAAACACCTTATCTCGTCGAAAACATTGAGGACGTTGGCGCTCCATTTGCCAAGGCAGTGAGTGCCAGATTTCCTCTGGAATGGGAGGGGCAGCGATCCAATGCACCCGCATTTCTTCACGATATTGCACCTGCCGGTGCCGCCAAAAAATTTCTGCTGACACACATAGGTCGCGACATACCTGCGGACGTCAGTGCCGACCTCTATTTACTGGCCCGCAGCACTCCTGCACCGATTGGCAATATGCGCATAAAGGAATCCGCTGAGGCAGTAGATCAACGCGAGCCTATAGGGTTTAAACGCCAGGACGTCATCAGTCGTGATAACCGGTTTCTCGAATATGCCTATGAGCAGGGCGCCGCAATTGGTGGGGCAACCGGAGCGGGTGGCGAGGCGCCCAAACTTTTGTTAGTTCAGGGTAAGGATGGAAATTTATACCCCGACGCAGTATTGGACGACGCAGACGCTGCCCAACACTGGTTCGTGAAGTTCTCTCGCAACAAAGGGAACAGGAACGATCAAGACATTCTCAGAAGCGAATACCACTACTACAAAGCACTCCAAAAACTAGGCATCGAAACGGTGGCAGAACAGGGCTTGGCGTTGGAAGAGGCGACCAAGCCTAGTCTGTGGATGCAGCGTTTTGATCGACAAGTGACGCCTCTGGGTGTTGAGCGTTTTGCCGTGGAGTCGATCTACTCTTTGGCACAAGTAACCACGCCCGGTAGCCCTATGGACCACATGGAAGTTATCAGGCTACTTGCGAGACTCTGG
The DNA here is from genome assembly GCF_054898025.1 of Pseudomonas sp. LB3P93. Taxonomy (NCBI): domain Bacteria; kingdom Pseudomonadati; phylum Pseudomonadota; class Gammaproteobacteria; order Pseudomonadales; family Pseudomonadaceae; genus Pseudomonas; species Pseudomonas sp. LB3P93. The sequence continues at coordinate 6,457,147 of NZ_CM142713.1, read as the reverse complement.
CGTGAAGCGGGGCAGGCGGACCAAATCCCGAATCTTGTTGCTGACTACCTGCGTCGGGATCTGCTCAATAAAATCCTCGGCAACTCAGATAACCATGGCCGCAACACCGCAATCATTCGGGACACCGCTTCGTTTCGTTTAGCACCGATCTATGATCTGGCGCCAATGGTGATGGATGACGAAGGTGTGACCCGCACTACCAAGTGGCCAAAAGAGCTGGAAAGAGCAGGTGACGTTGATTGGCGTGGCGTATGTCGAGCATTGGCCGACATTGCAGATCCTAATGATCCATTAGCTGCGTTGAGTGACGCGCCGAATTCTTTCGATCGATTGCGCGAGGATGCCAAACGTCTGGCAGCACTCCCCGACATTTTGACCGCCAGTGGTTTGCCTGACGCGACAATGAATCACCCACGAATTGCCTTGAAAAATCTGGAGCAGCGTTTGAAAGAGTGGGACCTGAAATGAGCATGACCGTTGCTGAGCGCACTGTGCTCATCGAAAGCATCCAGGAAGCGCTGGCTCAAGGCACTCTTGAGATAAGCGAAGCGGTCCGTCGATTGCGAGTCGAGGTCACAGGGCTTCACCAGACCCAATTCGCAAAAATGTGCAAAATCTCGGTGCGCACGCTGGTGCATATCGAGCATGGGGAAGGAAATCAGACGCTGAAATCGCTGAATGCAGTATTCAGACCGTTTGGATTGAAGATGGGCGTGGTGCGGATTCGACGCGAATTGACCTGATTCTGCACCGTGTACGGGCGCTCTATAAAGATGGCATCTATTGGGGTTTACGGCCATTCGGAGGCAGTGATCCTTCACTAACTCCGACTCAAATACGCCTTCCCATAGTGCCGCTCCATCCTCGCCTGAATCAGCTCCAGCCCAATCGACATCACCCAGTAAATAATCGCCGCCGTGGTCAACATCTCGATGTACCGATAGCTCGAGCGTCCATAGGATTGCGCCAGGAACATCACCTCCCAAACCCCCATCACCGAGATCAGCGACGAGTCCTTGAGCATCGAGATGAATTGGTTGGTGGTCGGCGGGATGATGGTGCGCATGGCTTGGGGCAGGGTGACGCGCCAGAAGATCACGGTTTTGCGCATGCCCAGTGCCAGGGAGGCTTCGCGTTGGCCGTGGGGGACGCCGAGGATGCCGGCGCGGAAGATTTCGCTCAGGTAAGCTCCGTAGTTCAGCGACAGGGCGATGATGCCGGCGGAGATGGCGCCTGGGACGATGCCGAGTTGCGGCAGGCCAAGGTAGATCAACAGGATCTGGATCAGCAGCGGCGTGCCGCGAAAGAACGAGGCATAGAAACTCGCAATGCCGAAGGCCACGGCGCTTTTCGACAGCCGCGCCAGGGCGGTGATGAAGCCCAGCAGCGACGACGACACGATTGAGGCCAGGCACAGAAACAGCGTCAGTGCCGCGCCTTGCAGGAAGCCGTTTGGTGCCAGGTGCAGGCCGATCAGGTTGGGCAGTTTGTCGAGGATGATCGAAAACTTCAGGTCGAAGCTCAGGAAGAAACTGGCGAACAAACCAAACATCGCCGCCCACGTCAGGTACAGCCGCGTGCGGAAACCGAAGATTCGTTGCAACCGCGACTCAGCCAGCGGTTGAGGCGGCTGAGGAGGTGTCGGGAAAGAAGTCATTGGCTGATGTCGGCGCCGATCCATTTTTGCGAGAGCTTGCTCAGGGTGCCGTCCTGTTTCAGTTGCGCAAACACTTCACGCACCTTGGCGTCCCACTGCGCGTCACCTTTCTCGATGGCCACCGAGTTCGGCTCCGAGTACAGCGGCTCGCCGGCCAGCTTGAAGCGTTTGTCCTCGGTCAAGCGCGGTTGCGCGGTGACGAGGTTGGTGAGGATCGCATCCAGCCGCACGCCGGCGCCGAGGCCCAGGTCCTGGAACGCCACGTTGTCGGTGTCATACGGCGCGATCTGCACGTCTTCGAACGGGTACTGCAGTTGGGTGTCTTCAGCGCCTTCGATCACCAGATTTTTGTTCAAGTAGCTTTCATAGCTGGAGGCGCTGGTGAGGCCGACTTTCTTGCCGCTCAGGTCCTTGGCGCTGTGAATGCGATCATCCTTGGCATTGACCACGATCACGGCTGGCGAAGCGTAGTACTCGACCGGGAAATCGAAGACTTCGGCGCGTGCCTTGCTCGGCGTCATCGAGCAGACGCAGATGTCGTAACGGCCGCTCCAGCGACCGGCGGCGATGACGTCCCAGGACGGCGTTTCCAGACGCAGTTTGACGCCCAGTTTGTCCGCCACGGCTTTGGCCACATCAACGTCAAAACCGTCGAGCTGGTTCTGGTCGTTGAGGAACGAGAACGGTGGATAGCTTTCCATCAACACGCCCACCAGTTCTTTCTTCTGCTCGATGCGGTCCAGTGTGGCGCCGCCAAAGGCTTGGGTGGAGACAGCCAGAATCGTCAGGCCCAAGGCCAGAAGCGGTTGAATTTTCACAGTCGATCCCTGATAAAAAAGTGGTTGTTATTAACCGGGTGGTGCGTATTAAATAGTTATAAGAACTACGTTGGTAGTGAGTTATTTTCATAAGCATATGAGTGAAAAGCATATGAGCGCAGGAAGCACAGTAATTCTGGATGGCGGTATGGGCCGTGAGCTGCAGCGTGCAGGAGCGCCGTTCAGGCAGCCCGAGTGGTCGGCGCTGGCCTTGAGCGAAGCACCGCGCGCAGTGGAGGCGGTTCACGCGGCTTACATCGACAGTGGCGCCAATGTGATCACCACCAACAGTTATGCGGTGGTGCCGTTTCACATCGGCGAGGAGCGTTTTGCGGCTGAAGGGCAGGCGCTTGCTTCGCTGGCCGGTGAGTTGGCGAGGCGGGCAGTGGAGGCTTCGGGCAAGGCCGTACGTGTGGCCGGTTCGTTGCCGCCGTTGTTTGGCTCCTATCGTCCAGACCTGTTTGATGCTGCCCGGGTGACTGAATTGCTGACGCCGCTGGTCAACGGGCTGGCGCCGCATGTCGACCTGTGGCTAGCCGAAACACAGAGCTCAATCGTTGAGGCGCGGGCGATTCACGCCGGTCTGCCAAAGGACGGAAAGCCGTTCTGGCTGTCATTTACCTTGAAGGATGAGGACACGGACGAAGTGCCGCGTTTGCGTTCCGGTGAGCCTGTGGCTGAGGCCGCTGCGGTGGCTGCTGAATTGGGTGTCGAAGCGTTGCTCTTCAACTGCAGCCAGCCAGAAGTGATCGGCGCTGCGATTGATGCGGCGCGGGAAACCTTCCAGCGTTTGGGCGTGAAGATTTACATCGGCGCGTACGCCAATGCGTTCCCGCCACAACCGAAAGAAGCCACGGCCAACGACGGTCTGGACCCGCTGCGTGAGGACCTCGATCCGCCGGGGTATCTACAGTGGGCGGCCGACTGGAAAGCGCGCGGTGCCAGTCATTTGGGCGGGTGCTGCGGGATTGGGCCGGAGCATATTGCGGTGCTTGCCCAAAAGTTAGCGTGATGCCATTCGCGAGCAAGCCCGCTCCCACATGGGATCGGGCTTGCTCCGGGCGGCGTTCCGACGAAGGCGTCTGTCCAGGCGCCGAAAATTACCCGCGGCACTCGGCCAGGGTTTTCACCTGCCCCGATTCCGTCTGGTTTTCATCGGATAGCCACCGCTCAAACCCCGCGCCAACCGCCGGCCATTCCGAATCCAGTATCGAGTACCACGCCGTATCCCGGTTCTGCCCCTTCACCACCATGTGCTGGCGGAACACGCCTTCAAAACTGAACCCCAAACGCTCCGCCGCGTACTTGGAGCGGGCGTTGCCGTTGTTGCACTTCCACTCCAGACGCCGGTAGCCCAGCGCAAAAGATTCCTTGGCCAGCAAGTAAACGGCTTCAGTGCTTTTCGGCGAACGCTGCATCGGCGCGCCGAAGGTCACGTGACCGATTTCGATACGGCCTTGCGCGGGGACGATCGACATCAGGCTGAGAATGCCCTGCACCTCACCACTGGCACGGTCGATCACGCTGAAGAAATACGGGTCGCTGTTGGCCGCATGGTTGTTCAGCCAATCGTTGAAAGCGCTGCGCTCCGGGAAAGGACCGTACGGCAAATAGTCCCAGAGTTTCGGGTCTGATCCCGGGCCTTGCAGGGCTTTCCACAAACCCTCGGCGTGGCGCGCCGGGTCGAGTTTTTCCAGGCGGATGAAACGCCCTTCGATCGTTTGAACCGAAGGCGCCGGGACGCCTTTCCAGTCTGCGAGTGAAGTCGACATGCTGTTCTCCTTGAACCTTAAAGGGCTTTGCGAAACTGGATGAAACCGGGGCGTTCGGCGATGCGCTCGTAGAGCTGGATCGCGGTGGCGTTGGTTTCGTGGGTCAGCCAGTGGACCTTGCAGCAACCGTCCGCCTTGGCGGTGGCATACACAAATTCGATGAGCTTGCGGCCGATGCCGGTGCCCCTTGTTTCCGGCGTTACCAACAAGTCTTGAAGGTAGCAGGAGTTTTCGATGCTCCAGTTCGAGCGATGGTAGATGAAGTTCACCAAGCCGACCGCTTTGCCATCGACCCATGCCAACGCCGAATGAGTCGGTTCATTGCGGTCGAGCATGCGCTCCCAGGTGCTGTCTGTGACAGCCTCAGGCAACTCGGTGTTGTAGAAGCGCAGGTAGGCTTGCCACAGCGGCAGCCAGGCGGCGTGATCGTTGGCGGTGACCTGGCGGATTTCAATCTGACTCATGTTCATTCCTTAACGCATCAAATGGGCGAGGGCTTGATCGTGCACATCAGGGCTGGCGGCGAGCCCCTCGCGCACACCGGCAATATCTGCGGTGCTGCGGTTCTGGCTGAGCTTGCGCTTGCCTTCCAGACGCTGGATCGGCAGGGCGAATCCGACGATGGCTTTGAGCATGCCGTCGATGTAATCGGCCGGCGCATCAGCCACTTTCCACGGTTGCGCGCGGTCGGCTTCATGGCGATCGGTCAAGGCGCTGACCAGATTGAGCAGGCGATCGGCATCGGTGAACACTTCGGCTGTTCCGTAAGCGTGCACCGCGACGTAATTCCAGGTCGGCACGACTTTGCCGTGCTCGGCTTTGCTCGGGTAAAACCCCGGGCTGACATAAGCGTCGACACCGGCAAAAATCACCAGGGCTTCGGCGCCGTTCTGCAATTCCTTCCACTGTGGATTGCCCCGGGCGAAGTGGCCGTAGAGGGTGCCATTCGGGCCCTGCTCAGGATTGAACAACAATGGCAGATGACTGGCTTGCAGACCTTGCTCGCCGTGGGTGACCACCATGGCGAGACGAGTGCCGAGTATCTGCTGGTGCAGTTCATGCAAATCTTTGATGGCAAAGCCACTGGGGTTGTACATGGAAAAACTCCTTGGCGAATGCCTTCATCCTAGGCAGGCTATTGGTCTGTTGTAAGAGCCATTAATGACCAATTTCATAGGTCCATTGCCATGAGCGAAGCGCCGCTTTCCCTGTCATTCAACCCTGCCGGTATCGAACTCGACCGTCGTCAGGGCCTGAGTCGTCAGCTCTATCAGGCGTTGCGCCTGCGGGTACTCGATGGTCGGCTGGCCAGTGGCACGCGATTGCCGGCCAGCCGGGATTTGGCGGCCGCGTTGGCGATTTCCCGCAACAGCGTGGTGCGGGCTTACGATCAGCTCTACGCCGAGGGGTTTATCGAGGGGCGTGTCGGCGACGGGACTTACGTGGCGCAATTACCCCAAGCCGCGCTGCCGGCGAAAAAATTATCCACAAAAGTATCCACAGGGTTGTCAACAGGGTTACCCACAGCCTTATCCACAAATTGGCTCGATTTACCTGTGATTCCATCCAGTAAAGTTATCCACAGGGGGGCATTGGGGCGGGTTGAGAATAACCATTTGCCAACTCCTCCGAGTGGTCCGCCACGAGCGTTTCGGGTCGGTGTTCCGGCGTTTGATCTGTTTCCTTTCGAGGTCTGGGCCAAGCTGAATGCGGCTTTCTGGCGTAAACCGGATTTACAGCAACTGTGCTATGGCGATCCGGCGGGGGACGAACGTTTGCGCGGCATGATCGCCGCGTATTTGCGCAGTTCGCGAGGAATGCAGTGTTCGGCTGAGCAAATAGTGATCACCAGTGGTGCACAGCAGGGGATTAGCCTTTGTGCACAGCTGCTGGTGGAGCCGGGCGACGGGGTGGCGATTGAGAATCCGGGGTATCGGGCGGCAGGTCATGCGTTCGCCGTGGCCGGTGCGCAATTGCATGGCGTGGCGGTGGACAGCGAGGGCATCGACTGCAACGAATTGAATGGCCTCCGCGATTGCCGGTTGGCCTATGTCACGCCGTCGCATCAATACCCGACCGGGGTGGTGATGAGCCTGGCGCGACGCCTCGAATTGCTGGCCTGGGCCGAACGCACCCAAGGCTGGATCGTCGAGGATGACTACGACGGCGAATACCGCTACAGCGGCGCACCATTGGCGCCGTTGGCCGCACTCGACCGGCAGGGGCGGGTTTTGTACGTCGGGACGTTTGGCAAAGTCGCCTTCCCGGCGCTGCGTCTGGGTTACCTGGTGTTGCCGCCAACGCTGGTGCAGGCGTTCTCGCAACGTCGAGCGGTGGACGTTCGGCATTCCGAGGTGAGCACCCAAGCGGTCATGGCCGAGTTCATGGCCGCCGGGCATTTCCAGCGGCACATCCGCCGCATGCGTCGCGCGGCCCTGAGCCGACGCAATACCTTACTGGCCGGTTGGCCGCAAAATGTTCCCGGCGTTGGCAGCCTGCCCAGTGTCGCGGCAGGGCTGCATCTGACGGTGGCAGTCGACTCACAGGCCCGCGAGCGCGAACTGGTGGAGCAGGCTGCCAGCGTCGATGTCGAGATCAATGCGCTGAGCAGCTACTGGTTGCCGGATTCGGCAAAACCTATGGACCAGCGCGCCGGGCTGGTCCTGGGGTTCGCGGCGGTGCCGGAGGCGGCGATCAGCGCCGCACTCGGGCGACTGGAAAAGGTCTGGCGTCGTTAAGGGGTTACGATGCGGTTTTTGTCTGCGGCTCCAGGTCCAGAAACAGTTTGCGTAGCTCAGGATCTTCGATCTTTCTGAACACCCCATCGATTGGCTCGAAGGTGTTCAACACCTGCTGCAGTTCAGGTGTCAGCGTTTTCAGATAGTCATCTGAAACTTTCAAATGGGCCGCGGTGGGGGTATTCGCCGGGCTCGTCTGGCTTTCGTAGTGGAAATGCGCGACCCATAACGGCTTATTGTGGGGCTTGTCGAAAATCCGGTATTCCTGGAAAAAGTCGCCGAGCCCTCTGGTCTGGATTCGACCTCGCTTATCGCGGCTGATGTCGAGTTGCCCGTTTTGATGCATCCATTTGAAAATGCTCTGGGTCGGTTTGCGCTGCGTGTACAGGTCAGCTCGAACGCTGACACCTTCTTTGCGCAGGCGGCTGGCCCCATCACGTAGATCGCGGCTCAACGTGGCGACAGGGATTGGGTCACCTCCGGCCTTACTGCTGTTGGCCACGGCTTGATCAACGCTGCTGGCAGCCTGCTCCAGTTTCAGTGCCTGCTGATCGAATACATCCTGGACATCGGCAGGTATGCGTCTTGGGAGCAAAGCGTCTTTACGGGTGCGTTCTATGAAGGTGTTCGTGTCCAGGTTCAGTTCCATGCCGGCCGCGACTGTTTCCACATCATCCAGTACCGGAACGGACTGCTTGTAAACGGCGGGGGTAAACGGCTTGAGCGGCTCCTCCATAGTTTTTTCGGGTTCACTCTTGCTGGAATCGCGTGGCCGGGTCTTGCGCACTTTGATCGGTTGTCGGGAAGTGCCCGGTTGTACTCGCTCTACAGGAGGCTGCACAGCAATGGGCTCTGGCAGCGAAGCCTGTAATCGGTTGTGTGCCAGTTGCGCGAATTCATCGATGAGCGATTGCAGGTGTTCGAGTTTGGGTAGCTTGACCAGTCCAGGATACGTGCCTGGCAATTCCTGAATACGCTGTTCGGCGTCGGCGAATGTCTCCACGAGACTGTTCAGTTCCTCGACATGCTCCTTTACAACGGAATGTTCGACTTCGACTTTCATCAGGTCCGCCACTTGAATCGCGGCCTTCGCGGCGCTCACAACGATATTTCCCACAGCGGTACGAGCCTGCTGCATCAGGGGGCTGACCTGCTCATTGAGGCACAGCTCCTGCGCCATGCCGATTTCGTTGGCCTTGATATCCAGCACAGTAAACGAAGGCGCCAGTTTTCTGATTTCCATTGCGCGTTCAATGCCAGGTCGTCCGGCTGCGTGCATGCCTTCGAGTGTTGACGTCGACAGGATCAGCTTTTCAACCATCTCCTTACCAAGGTCGGACGCTTTCTGGACATCGTCGACGAACGTTTGCCTGGGGACTGGTTCGTTTTGTCCGGCCTTGGTCATGACACTGGTGGCCTGCGCATACTCGGATCGTTTCAGGACAAACCACAAAGAAATATTCTTCTGCAGCACCACGCTCATGCGAAGCAAGTCTTCCCGGTAGTTTTCCGTCCCGCCGAGGGTGCGCCATTCGCGTAGTTGTTCCAGCGCCTGGCGATACTCGCCGATCGTTGCATCCAGTTTTTCCATGTAAGCCGCCGTGCGCTGATCGTAGTTTTCAGCGCTGGCCTGCCGGATGCCGTCATGTAACTTTGTCAGTTCGGTCTCCTTCGCCTTTTCGAGGCTTTTGAAGGATCCCAGTGCGTCACCCAGATTGACTCTGCGCTGCTCGTTGGCTGCCTCCAAGTGGCGGCTGAACACATTCCCGGCGCCCCCTCGCAAGCGCAGACGCAGGTCGAGCACCCATTGCCCTTTGCCGTTATTCATCAGCATCGGACCGTTTCGCTCAGGTTGATCCGGGTAAACGATATGAACCTCGTCGTCGCCTTTCACGTCGACGTAGAACCACCGGTCACCCACTTGTGCGTAATTCCTGTCGTTATGCTGGTAAAAATGCGGAGGAGCTTCCTTAACCTTCGTCACGCTTGCACTGGAAATATCGGGGGACGTGACTTTTAGCGTGTCCAGGTAGGCGCCCAGTGCGGTCGGTGTTCGGTGTGGAACCGAGCCGGCCAACTCCAGCGAGGAAAGGTGACTGGGGGGAAGATCCGGGGCCAGCGGGGCAGGATTGAGCGTGACGGTTACGGGCTCGGCGACGGGATCTGCAGCTTTCTCCTTCGACACCTGCTCAATTCGAGGTTTGCTCGAAACCCTTTTACGTCGCATCACGGCGTGGTGGCTGAGGATAATGCCGATCGCCAGCAGAATGTCTGACACCGACGTCCATTCGATGAAACGGTCATCCCTGTCATGGGCATCGAGGGCCTGCTGAATCTGGTTGATGGTTTGCCAGACCCAGACGGCTGTGCCGACCGCACCGCTGAGGAAATTTGAGGCGACGTTGAAGAGCGCCCAGCCACTGTCTTTCAAAACGCTCCAGCGCCGCTCGGCATTGGACCGCGATTTACGGTCGGCGAGGTTGACCAGCATTCGCGCGTTGCTTTTGAACAGCGCAGACAGAATGTCGCCCGTGATCTCGACGCTTTCGAAAACCACGCGCCCGAACTTGTCTGCCCGCTGCAATGGATTGACGACTTGTTCCGCGATCAGCCACGGTGAGGGCAGCCCGGTGGGGAATACATACTGGGCATATTCAAAGCTCATTTCTTCTTGGGGCAGCCAGGCCAGTACCGAATCCCTGAGGTCGCCGGGTTGATGCAACGCGTACAAAAGGTTTTGTCTTGAGGGGTATTGCAGCAGGGGCTCATCAAGCATCGCCCGATAGAGCAGGCAAGGCCCGCTGTGTGCGTTTCGAGGGCTGATGATGAACATGTTGTCGACGGTGTCGCTGCTGCTGATCAAGCGATGTTGTGGCGTCATCGTCAGCGGGTAAAGGGCGATGGTTTTGACTGTGACATCGGGATCGAGCAGTTCGCAGACGTATTGGTAACCGCGTTCGTCCACACCGGTTTCAGGCTTGAATCTGGCCTCCAGTGCCTGGAGCGGCAGCAAAGAACGTAGTTGGTCGCGATAGAAGTTTTCCTGACGTCGGGAGGTGACCGGATCCTCCAGAAGCTTGGGTTTGATCAGTTCTGGATACGCTTTGCCGACGTCCACTCGCGCTGACACAGTGGTGAGAAATTCCGCTGTCAGCCAATCCGGCACCGCCGCACCGCCCTTGAAAAAAACGCTCGCCATGTAGGGCGCTTCGTTCTCAAGAGCGAAGTCGGCCAGCGTTTCAATGCGTTGATCGAGGGGGTTGGGGAGCGTGAAGTTGTCGGTGGAAAAACTGTTGGTGATTTTGATCCGCAGACTATCCAGCGCAAGATTCGCGGCGCCAACCGCCAGTGGATCCGCGATGATCGCTTCACGCATCAGCCGCTGAGCGTAATCGCTGATGGACGGAATCTCGGCTCTGGCCAATTTGCCGTCCGGTTGACGATACAACTTGCCCAGCGCGCTGATGTATTGGCTGTAGTCTTGAATATCGTTGGACGAGGCGTTGCGCAACCAATCGGGAATCGCTTTGTTCAGTTGCAGGAGTTGCGCTTTTTCGGTGGAGTCGAGCCCGGTTTCGGGCTCTACATCGTCTGCCGGTGCTTCAATAAACTGCAATAAGTTGATGGCGTCCAGTTGTGACGACACTAATGCCCACGCCATGTGATCGAAGATGTTGCCTTCCGGCTCGTAAAGCCGCCACGTCAGACCGCGTCCTGACCGTTGTTCCTCCAGGCGTGCGGGAAGCGAGTTGCCCAGTTCTTCCAGCGAACTGAAGGACTCGTATGCGCGCTCGATGGTGTACATCACCAGCAGTTGGCGCTTGCGATACGTGGCCTTGAGCACCAGTGCGCCGCCGATCAATAAATGGCGGCTGATGTCATTCTCGACGGTGTCGATATCGAGAAGGCATGCCTGAATGGCGGAGAATTCGCTGTTTACATTTTTACGGGTGGTTTTGTCCGGGGCGCTGAACACCTCCCGTGCCATCGCGCACTCATCGGCGTCCCAGCCTTTGACCTTCTCCACGTTCAACGCCTTGCGCAGCGCGTTGGAAAGCTCCTGCCAGCGGGAGATCGCATGCCCCTTGGCATTCCAGAACTCCAGTTGCCGTACTTGAGCCTCGACGAACAGTATCGACGCTGAGTCATTGAGCATCTTTGCGATGTCTTCAATGCTGACGGCGAGGTGAACCGGGTTTTTGCTGTCCGGTTCGAGGGTCAGGAAATGCTCGCCTTCGAGATAGTTGGCCACCGTTCCATACAGGCCCTGGCGCATCAGCGCCAGGGTCAATGATTCGAACTCGGTCGGGCCAGCCTCGATGTGGTCGTCCACGATGAGCCATTGAGGCGTGGCGACGAAGGCTTTGTCTGGGTCGATTTGCAGTTCTGGCCAGGACTTTTCCAAGGTCCGGCGCAGCAGGTGCGAAGCCACTTCGCTGAGTGCCGGGCCGTGGCTGGTCAGGCTGACCAGGTCACTGGTCTCCACCAAAGGCGTCGAATCAATCTGGGGCGATGAAGTGTTCTTACTCATGGCGGATACCGGGGCAAAGGCGAGGCCAGGAAAGCCTCTTGATGCACCGAAGGTAATCAGGCGTCACCGCCCCGGGGTGGTAGATATATATCGCGGGCAAAAAAAGACCCGCGAATGCGGGTCTCGGTTTTGGCACAACGTACGGCTTACGATCCTGAGGCCGAGGCCGGCACTTTTGCGAAGAACAGTGTGGTCGCCAGTTGCAGGCTGATCTCGCTGCGGTAGATCGAAATCGCCTGGAGATCGTCGTTCGCGTTGCGGGATTCGGATGCGCCCCCTAGCAGCCGTTGCTGCACGGTTTTCAGGTGCGCCGCGGTGAAGGTTTGTGCAGGCGATGCGGGCTCTGAATAGTGGAAGTGGGCATACCACAGCACTTTTTTTGTGCTGCGATCACGGATCTCATACTCCTCGAGGTAGTCTCTTTTACGGTTTTTGAGCAAGCGCCGGCCGGGGCTCTTGACGATGTCGACCTGACCTTCGCTTTGCAGCCACCGGACGCGCTCCGCCGTCGGCGGCTGTAGTTTGGTCATGCTGATTCGTGTCACACGCCCCTGATTGTAGAGTTTGGTAGCCCCGTCGTTTAGCTGCTTGGTCAGCGTGACGGCGGAACCCGGACCGCCTTCGGTGGAATTACTCGCGGTCAGCGCTTCGTCGATCGCGCGCGCGGCCTCCTGCAGTCGATGGGCCTGCTGATGAAACATCTCCTCTATTTCCACGGGTATTCGCCGCGTCCCTTTTGAGTGGGCCTCTGTTCGACGAATGAACGCATCCAGCCCGTCCAGCAACGCCTGGCCAAGCACATTGCTTGCACTCAAGTCGGGTTGGACGACGACGGGAGAAACCGGTTTCGGCGCCACTCTTTCAACCCAGACGCCCGGGGTCTTCTCATGAAAGGTCGAGATGACTTTGCCGGTCAACGTCGAGGTCACGTCGAACAGTTCTGACCCATGCGCGACGGATTCGGCGCGTAACTGGCCGACCACCGTACCTTTATAGCGGGTCTTGATGATTCGCTTGGCGGGAACGGTCGGCAGGCGGGAAGGGCCAGGTTGCGGTTCGAGCGCTTGGCGTTCCCGCAGCAGGTTCGCCAAGTGCTTCACGCTGCGCTGTTGAAAACCGTCGATTCGTCGGCGCATCAAGTCGAGCGATGGTTGCAGGAACTGACCGGGAAACTCTGTGGGCAGATCGACGATGCGCTGGTCGGTGATCGTGAGTTGTTCCACCAGATCGCTCAGCCCATCAATCCGTTCCGGTAACCGCCGCACCTCTTCGTCAGCAGCCAGATCCAGTGAAGCCTGGATGGTGAGGGCTGCGTTTTCGACAACGTTCTCCAGTGCCTGGCGCGCTTCAGGCGCGGTCGCAACGCTGTCGTCGAGGCACAACTCTTGCCCCAGTGTGATCTGGAACAATTTGAGGTCCTGTAAATCGAACGTCGGCAGGTTGGCTTTGACGTCGCGGATTACTTCGACGGCTTCTTTGCCGAGCAGGTTCAGTTGCTCGAAGCGAGAATGCGCGAACTCGATTTTCTGGATGTAACCTTCGGTCAGGTCGCTCATGTGTTGATAGGTCTGTCGGGTGGCCTGCGTGTTTCCCGTTGGTTGGCTGTCGAGAAGATCGAGGGAAATTCGCATTTGATTACCGAAAACCGGACGCTGGTGATCGAACCATTTCTCCAGCAGCGAAAGCTGGAAATCCAGGCGACTGATCATCGCTTTCCGGTAATTGGGAATGGCCTCGCGAGCATTGAAAGCTTTCATCTGTTCCATGTTGGCGCTGATGAACGATATCTGCGCGTCGAGCATTTCAAGGTACAAGCGGCGATGGGTGTCGGTGGCTGTTGGTGCCTTCGCTTTTTTTTGAGCTTCCTTGAGTTCTGCCTCCCGGCTTTTGGTTTGGCTTTCGAACGCAATCATTTGCTGTTTCAGTTCAGCCTGGCGCTGCCGGTTTTGTTGTTCCAGCCGTTTTTTCTCCTTGCCCCCGGCCCGAAGCCTCAGTCGTGTGTCGATGAACCACTCACCTCTGGCGTTCTTGACCAGCAACGGCCCGGTGCGTGGGGGGGACCGGCGTGAGTCAATGATCTGCACATCGTTGTTGTCGTTGAGGGTGACTTCGAACCATCGCTGGCCAACCTTCGCGTACCTTTTTCCGTTGAGCGAACTGAGGTGTTGATAAGGACCGGGTTCGCTCGAGGCGGCAGCCTTTTCTTTGGGTTCGGCGATGGCAAACTCATCAAGCAAGACGCCCAAGGATGAGGGCGGCAGCGTAGCGATGGCGTGCAGAGACGACTCATGGGAGGGTGGAAGCTTATTGAGTTCGGGCAGATGGGTGATCGTGATTTTGCGGGCAGGCTTGCTTTCGGGCGTCACGGGTGGTGGCTCGACAGTCTCGGGCAACCGCGAGACGGGTTTATGGCGAGTGGCAGCCCGATGGGCCAGCACCATGCCAAGCGTCAACAGCAGATCAGTCACGGCGGACCAGGCGAGTTGGCTGTCGTCGTTCTCAGCGGCATCGGTAATCTCCTGCATGTCGTCCATGATCTGCCAGATCCACGCGGCAACTCCGGCAGTGCGACCGAGGAAGGGCAACGCGACATTGAACAGCATCCATGTGCCTTGCTTGAGCGTTGCCCAGCGAGCTTGCGCATTGGACACCGATTGACGATCAGCCAGGGTAATCATCGCGTTGGCGTTGGCTTTGAACAGGGTCGCCAGCGGCGCGTCATCGAGGGCTGCCGTACTGATCGTCACCGCGCCCATCTTGCCCAAGGCTGAAGTGGGGTCTACCAGCAATTGGGTCAGCGTCCAGACCGACGGCAACTCACCCGAAAACACATACTGGGAATAGTTGAAGCGCACATCGTCGGACAGCCAGGCCAGGATCGATTGGCGAAGGGGTTTTTCGTGCTTGATCGCATACAGCAGATTGGCCTCGCTTGGGTACTGCGACAGCGAGGGAGAGAGCAATGGCCGGTAGAGCAGGCACGGTCCTTTATCGGCGAGCCGCGGACCGATGACGAACATGTTGGCCACTTCATCGCCTTTGCTGTCGGCGGAATCACCGGTAATAAAGGCCAACGGTCGAATGACAATCTCCTGTCCGTTCACCCGGCGGTCGGCAGCGTTTTCCCGCATGGCTGCATTGACGTATTGATACCCGCGTTCATCAATCCCGGCCTCGTCGCGCATCTTGTGCTGTAACGCCTGCAAGGGCAGCTGAACGCGCAGATGGCGGGTGTAGAGAGCTTGCCGTCGCATCGTTTCTTGCGGTTCTTCAAGCAGTTTGCGCTTGATCAGCGCCGGGTAAACCGCCCCGATATCAACCTGCAGGACGAGCTTTTCCAGATAGGCGGGGGTCATCCACGCAGGCACCGCGGCGCCGTTTTTGTAGCGCACCGTCTTGTTGCCCAGCGGAACGGCAATCAGGTTTTGCAGCGCCAGTTCGATCAGCGACAGCGTGGTGGTTTGCGTCTTGCCGGGTACCACGATAGCGCCCAGCACCACGACGCTGGTGATGTTGATTTCAATGTCTTTCAGATCCAGGTCCGCGGCCGTCGGATAATCCTTGATCATCTGCTCTCGCAGGGTTTGCAGCGCAAATTGCGGCAGTGACGAGATGCCTTCGTCGAAGGTTTTTCCAGCGTCCTGTTCCCGCAGCTGCGCCAGGTCCATCAAGTGCCGGCTGTACCGGGTGAGGTCCGCTGACGAAGCGTTTTTCAACCACCCTGTCAGTAACCCCTGAACCTTGCTGAAGCGCGACGACGGTAGGGCTTCAAACTCAGTGAAGCTTTTTGCCGCGGCACTGATTTGTGGTGAAAGACTCGTAAAAGAAGCACGTTGAAACGTATTGAATTGACCGATGGCTTCAGCTTCGAGTGCGATCAGCGCGCAGGCCTGGTGGTGGAAGAAGTTGCCCTCGGGTTCATACAGACGCCATTGCAATGTCAGCTCGACGCTTGACGTTCCAGGGTGGGCGAACAATGTATTACCCAGTGCCGCAACAGAGTCGTAGCGCCTGAACCCTTCTGCAATCGAGTGCGTCAGCACCAGGGTGCGCGTGCCCAATGTGCCCACGAACACGGCGATATCCAGGACCCGCAGATGTTCGCTCACCGCGTTTTCAACCCGATCGGTGTCGATCAGGCAGGCCTTGGTCAGGTACTTGTCCTTCGACCGTCGTGTTGCGCGATCCGGATGATTGAACACGGCTCGGGCCATCGCTTTTTGGTCCGCATCCCAGTCGGTGGCCTCATCCACGTTCCAGATGTCCTGCAGCGATTGCGAAAGCGAATGCCAGCGCGGGGTCGAAGGACTTGTTTCCCGGTTCCAGTAATCAAGCTGCTGTTGCTGATAAGCGATGAACAGCTGCGGTGCGAGCGTGTTGAGCAGGCATCCAATGGCATCGATTTTCACCGGCAATTGAGCTAGCGGTTCAGCGCCCGGTTGCAGGGTCAGGAAATGTTCCCCATCGATGAGCGTCACCGTCGATCCCGACAAACCGAGTCGCACCAGCACATCGGTGAGCGATTCATACAAGTTATGGCCGGACACGACATCGGTTCCGGTATCGACCCAGGTCGGGGTGACGACCGTGGCGAGCGTCGGATCGATCTTCAACTGCGGATAAAGCGCATTGAGCGCAGGACTCAACGCGCTCGCGGCGACCTCTCTGATCGAGGGGCCGGTGACCAGTTGGGTCAGTACCTCTTCTGCACTCGGGGCAACGGTTTCGGGCATGGTCGTCTCCTGACTGAGAGCGCGCTGCCATTGATTGCGCAGCGCTGGATCAGGAAAAGGTATCGGGCGGCCGAACGTGCCTGGCGGTACATATGTATTGCAGGCAAAAAAAGACCCGCGAGTGCGTAATGCCAGGCAGTCAAGCCGCAGCGCGATTCGTAGCAGCTGGCGAAGCCTGCGTTCGGCTGCGAAGCAGTCGTGAAATCAGACGATGCGGTGTTTCAGGATGACTGCAAACTCAGGTTTTACGACTGCTGCGCAGCCGAACGCAGGCTTCGCCAGCTGCTACAAAAAATGCGTCAGAGCAGAAATTGCTTAACTGATCGGCATTGCGCGTCACGGCGGGTCTTCGGTTTTCAGGCGTTGCTTCAGGTCCCGGATTTGATCTTGGTCCAGGCCCGGGTCCGCGCGCGTTCGGCATCGCGTGGCAACGGTTGCAGGGTGTACAGCGTGCCCATGGCCGTTTCGGTCGGGTACAGGTTCGGGTTGTTGCGGATCGCCGGGTCGACCAATTGCGTGGCGTCCTTGTTCGGGTTCGGGTAGCCAACGAAGTCGCTGACCGGCGCGATGACTTGCGGTTGCAACAGGTAGTTGATGAAGGTGTAGGCGTCTTCCGGGTTCTTCGCGCCTTTCGGAATCGCGAGCATGTCGAACCAGATCGGCGCGCCTTCTTTCGGCAGGCGCATGTCGACGATCACACCGTTCTTGGCTTCCTTGGCGCGGTTGGCGGCTTGCGAGAAGCTTCCGGAATAACCGACCGCGACGCAGATGTCGCCGTTGGCGATGTCGGCCATGTATTTGGAGGAGTGGAAGTAGGTGATGTACGGACGGATTTTCATCAGCAGCGCTTCAGCCTTTTCGTAGTCCGCCGGCTTCTTGCTGTTGGGGTCCAGACCGAGGTGTTGCAGGGCCAGCGGCAAGATCTCCGACGGCGAGTCGAGCAGGGCGACGCCGCACTGCTTGAGCTTGCTGATGTTCTCTTCTTTGAAGATCAGGTCCCAGCTGTCCACCGGCGCATTGTCGCCCAGCGCGGCTTTGACCTTGTCCGGGTTGAAGCCGATCAGGATGGTGCCGTACATGTACGGCACGGCGAATTTGTTGCCCGGATCATTGCCTTCGAGCAGCTTCATCAGCTTGGGATCGAGGTGGTTCCAGTTCGGCAGTTTGCTGCGGTCCAGTGGCTGGAAAACACCGGCCTCGATCTGCTTGGCGAGGAACACGTTGGACGGCACCACCACGTCGTAGCCGGAGTTGCCGGTCAGCAGCTTGGCCTCAAGTGCTTCGTTGGTGTCGAAGATGTCGTAGACCAGTTTGGTCTGGGTGTTCTGCGCCTTGAAGTCTTCCAGCGCTTTTGGGGTGATGTAGTCGAACCAGTTGTAGACGCGCAACGTTCGCTCTTCAGCGTGGGCGGCGCCACCGAGCACCGTGGCGCATAGCGCCGGTGCAATAAAACGCTTGAGTCTGTTCATTGTTCTAATTCCTCATTGGGCGCTTTCAAAACCTTCGAGAACGTTCACGGCGTTGATGCCGATTTCTTCTACCGCGTAACCGCCTTCCATCACGAACAGCGTCGGTTTGCCGAGCTTCGCGATGCGCGCGCCCATGGCCAGGTAATCCGGGCTGTCGAGCTTGAACTGGGAGATGGGATCGTCCTTGAACGTATCGACGCCCAGGGAGACGACGATGATGTCCGCACCATATTTCTGGATCTCTTCGCAGGCTTGATCCAACGCGGCACTCCAAGTTTCCCAGCCGCTGCCAGCCGGCAAAGGGTAGTTGAAGTTGAAACCTTCGCCCGGGCCTTCACCCAGCTCGTCTTCGTAACCGAGGAAGAACGGGAATTCGGCTTCCGGATGGCCGTGGATCGAGGTGAACAGCACGTCGTTGCGTTCATAGAAAATCGACTGGGTGCCGTTGCCGTGGTGGTAATCGACGTCGAGGATCGCAACTTTTTTGTGGCCCTGATCGAGGAAGGCCTGAGCCGCAATGGCGGCGTTGTTGAGGTAGCAATAACCGCCCATCAAATCGCTGGCGGCATGGTGCCCCGGTGGTCGGCACAGGGCGAAGGCACTGCGGGCGCCGCGCTGGATGGCGGCTTGCGCGGTGAGGGCCACTTGCGCTGCGCTGTACGCCGCTTGCCAGGTGCCGGCGGTGATCGGTGCGCCGCCGTCGAAGCTGTAATAGCCAAGCTGGCCGTGCAGGCTGGTGGGGATGATCCGGCGCAGAGTGCGGGCCGGCCAGGTGTAGGGCAGCAAGTCGCCGTCGGTGTTGAATTCGGTCCAGCGCGCCCAGGCGCCTTTGAAGAAGTCCAGGTAGTCGCGGCTGTGGATGCGCGCGATCGGGTCCAGGCCGAAATCCTGCGGCACTTCGACCGGGCCGAGATTCTGCTTTTGCACACGTTGCAACACATGGTCGGCCCGCGAGGGCATTTCGAAGCAGGGCATCAGTTGCCCGTCCATCAATTCACAACGGCCGTGGTGCAGGTGGTGATCGTCCGAGTAGATCGTCAGCATTTCTTGTTCTCCGCAGGCTGATTCGGTTGAACACAGTTTTGCGGGAGGCGGCGTTTGGGAAAACGGCAGGAAAGGCCAAAAGGGGATTGATATGGCCAAAAGATTTGACCGGAATTCGCCCTTTATTGGCGCGACGGTGCCCCGGTTCAGAGCATTGGAATGCAGAACCTGTGGGAGCGGGCCATGTGGCGAGGGGATTTAGCGAAACGTCGCACCGCCCCGTTCGGCTGTGAAGCAGTAGTAAACGCGGTTTAACTTTGAAATGCCGGGGCCGCTACGCAGCCCAACGGGGATAAATCCCCTCGCCACAGGGCTCGCTCCACAAGGGTTATCGGTGTGGTCTGAACTGGCTGGGCGCCACGCCGCTCCAGCGCACAAACGCATGGCGGAAACTCGCGGTTTCGCTGAAGCCCAACGCCTCGGCGATCCGGTAGATCGGCAGCTGGTCTTCACAAAGCATCAGCTTGGCCTGCTCGAAGCGCAGTTCATCGAGCAACTCCTGATAGCTGCACCCCAGATCCTTGAGATGGCGCCGCAACGTGCGCGCCGAACAATTCATCTGTAGCGCCAAACCGTCCAGCCCAGGCGCCGCATTTAGTTGCGCACGGAGCAACTCTCGAATCCGCCCCAACCACGCCTGGCGCCCGGTGAATTCGGTGTTCTGCTTGCGGCAGCGTTCGACCATGGCCTGATGGGTGATGACATCGGCCAGCGGCAAGGGCTGGTCGAGCCAGCGCTTGTCGAAGGCAAAGGCATTATCCCGGGCGTCGAAGTGAAGTGGGCAATTGAAGTGTTCGGCGTAGGTCGCCTGGTAGTCCGGCGCCGCATGTTCCAGACGAGCCGCGAGTAATGGCAGCGGGTGCCCGAGGAGGTCATCGCAGATGACTTTCAGCGACACCAGACAGAACTCGGCATTGAACACGGCCAGCGCCGGGTTCTCCCGGTAATCGGCAGCCACGAACCACACGCGCTCGCCATCGTCTTCCAGGCTCAACTCGAAAAGTGTTCCCAACAGCGCCGGATAACGCATCGCCAACCGCAAAGCGTCACCGAAGGTGGCACAGGTGAGCAGCGCATAACCGAGCATGCCGTAGGACGAAACGTGCATCCGCCGGCCCAGTTCCAGGCCGATATCACGCTTGAGCGCGACTGCGTTGGCGCAGACCTGCATCTCCTGGTTGGTGGTGATGCGCGTGTCCGCCCGGCTCAGATCCGCCGCGCTGATGCCACTTCCCGCCAGCAGTGCTTCGCTGGACAAGCCTTCGGCCTTGAAGGTGTTGAGCACCAGGGAGACGGCATTGAGGGTGGTGAGGTGGGAGTGGAGCATGACGGCTTCCAGCCTTGGGAATGTCTGAAAAGCAGCAAGTTACATGCCCAACGAAGATCCTGTGGGAGCGAGCTTGCTCGCGATGGCGTCGGATCAGTCGATATCAATGTTGAATGACTCACCGCTATCGCGAGCAAGCTCGCTCCCACAGGTTTTTGTGCGGTGTCAGCTGAGTTCGCCGCACAGGTCGAGTTCGACGAGGCGTCGTACTTCAGCAGTATCGAGGCCTGCACCCAGCAACCCATGTAACTTGCCGAACGCCGCTTCCCGGGTCATGCCGCCGCCGGACAACACACCGACGCCACGCAAGCGGCTACCGGCTTCATACACATCCAGCTCGACACCACCTTCATGGCATTGCGTCACCGCGACCACCACCACTTCGTTATCTCGCGCTCGCGAAAGCGCGGCGAGAAACTCAGGGTTGTCGCTTGGCCCGGTGCCGCTGCCGTAGCACTCCAGCACCAAGCCTTGAATGTCACTGTTCAGCACGCCATCAAGTTGCTCGGCGCCGATGCCGGGGAACAACGGCAACACAGCGACTTTGGCCAACTGTTTACTCTGGTTGTAATTCAATTGAGCTGGCAGCGAAGTGGCCTTCACACCACCGCCCTGACGCTCGAGCCGCTTGAACGGGTGACGACCGAAGCTACGAACTTTCGCGCAACGGGTCGGGTCCAGCAGTTCGCCGTGGAAGTACAGATGCACGCCCGGGGCCAGACCCTGGCCCAGAGCAACCAGCGCGCCACTGAGGTTTTCCCAGGCATCGCTGTCGGTCACGCCGGCCGGCAGCATGGAACCGGTGAACACCACGCGGGCGTGCAGGCCGAGCAGTTGAAAGCTCATGGCCGCGGCGCTGTAGGCGAGGGTGTCGGTGCCGTGCAGGATCAGCACGCTGTCGCAGCCCTGGACATCAACGGCGTCAACCACCGCTTCACGCAGTTGCTGCCAGTACGCCGGGCTCATGTTGGCGCTGTCGATCAGCGGCGACATCTCGCGAAAACGCCACTGTGGCACCACGAGTTCAGGTTGGCTGTGCAAATACTCGCGCATCCGCGCTTCGAAACCGGACGCCGGGGCCAGGCCGTGAGCACTGGCTTGCATACCGATGGTGCCGCCGGTGTAGAGCACCATGACGTGCTGGGCGGCAGGATAGGTCGAGGAATTCATGAAGGTCTCCGAGAACGATGACTTTTTGTGTATTAGCGAGCCTATGTGGGAGCGAGCTTGCTCGCGATGGCAGCGGCGCGGTCTTAAGCTCGTACCAAAACGGCAGCATCAACAAGCTGCCACAACCTGCGGCCGAGCATGACGCCGGCCGCACGCTGTGTCACGTCGGGCGCAGGGGATGCGCCCGGTTTTTTACCAATCAGCGTTGCGCTGCGGGTACGCCTTGCGGCTCAGCTTCGGCCTTGGGGGCGGCGGCTGGCGGATTGGCTGGCCAGGCTTTCAGGTCCAGGTCCAGATCCGGGAACTTGCTCGAATCGAACACCGGCGTCTTGATCCCGGCAGCACGCTGGTCATCGTAGTCACGCAGGATGCGCATGCCGACCTTGAACAGCAGGAACAGCGCGATCAGGTTCACGAACGCGAGCAGGGTCATGGTGATGTCGGCAAACGCGAACACGGTGCCGAGGTTTTCGATCGCACCCCAGAAGATCAATACAAGCACCAGCGCGCGGTAGCCGATCAGCGCCTTGCGGTTTTCACCGATCAGGAAGCGCAGGTTGCTCTCGCCCAGGTAGTAGTTGTAGAGGATCGAGGTGAACACGAACAACGACAGGGCCACGGAGATAAAACTCCGGCCCCAGTCACCGACCACGGCGGCCAGCGAGTTCTGGGTCAGGGCAATGCCATCGCCTTCAAAGCCAGGGGTGTAGAAGCCCGAGAGCAGGATCAGCAACGCGGTGCAGGTGCAGATCACAAAGGTGTCGAGGAACACGCTGAACGCCTGAACCACACCCTGCGAAACCGGGTGCTCGACCGAAGCCACGGCGGCAACGTTCGGCGCACTGCCCAGGCCTGCTTCGTTGGCGAACACGCCGCGTTTCACGCCCATGACGATGGCGCTGCCGATCAGGCCGCCGAAGGCTTGATCCAGACCGAAGGCGCTTTTGACGATGGTCATCAGCATCGCCGGAACGTGGTCGAATTGCAGCACGATCACATAGATGGTCACACCGATGTACACCAGGGTTTTCACCGGCACCAGCAGGTCAGCGACCTTGGCGATGCGCTTGATACCACCGACGAACACCAGACCCAGCAACACCGCCAGGGCCAGGCCTGTCCAGGTGGTGTCGAGGCCAAAAGCGTTGTTCAGCGAGTGGGTCACGGCGTGGGATTGCAGACCGTTGAAGGCGAAGCCGAAGGTGATCAGCAGCAGGAACGCCATGATCATCCCCAACCAGCGTTTCTGCAGGCCGTGCTGGATGTAATAGGACGGGCCGCCACGGTAGGTGCCATCGGAATCGCAGCGCTTGTAGAGCTGGCCGAGGGAACATTCGAAGAAGCTGCTGGACATGCCGACCAGTGCGGTCACCCACATCCAGAACACCGCACCTGGACCACCGAGGGTCACGGCGATGCCGACACCGGCGATGTTACCCGCGCCGACGCGACCGGCGAGGCTGAGCATCAAGGCCTGGAACGAACTGAGTTGCCCGGCGCTGCTTTTCAGGCTGTCGCGGAACACCGCGAACATGTGGAAGAAGTGGCGCAATTGAACGAAACGCGAGCGGATCGTGAAGTAGCTACCGAGCCCGACAATGAGCACGATCAGTACTTTCCCTGAGAGGAAGTCGTTAATGACTTCGAGCATGGATTATTCCTCGCTGTTTTTTGTTTAGGCAAATGCTGGGCAGGTAGAAACATCGCGTTACACCGGTGTGCACGTGGCACAACAGTGAGGCGAGTGTTCGTCCCGGGCCCATATCGCAGGTTTGTTATTAGTTCGGGTTTCGCATGGGTTTGGGCCTCGTTACCAACGACCGCTCACGCGAAGAGGGGCGGCACTATACCTAGGAGAGTGCCGTCCGTCTGCACGGTTGTGGTGCATTCGGTGTAACTAAGCTTTGAAACACCTGACCCTTTGGAGGTCCGGTTCATGTGGGAGCGGGCTTGCCCGCGATGCAGGCACCGCGGTTTATCAGGAACTCCGCGTTATCGTTCATCGCGGGCAAGCCCGCTCCCACAGGTTCTGAGTTGTCGCTAAATGAGTTAAAAAAAAGGGCTTGGGGAATAAATCCCCAAGCCCTCAAAAGGTGAGAGGTGTCTAGTCCCTCGACCTGGTGAGCGGTGCTACAAGTAACGTGTCGGATCAGGCTTTAAGCGGAACCAGACGCGGAGCAATCATGTTTTCCGGGCGCAGGATGTCGGCGAGCATTTCGTCGTCGAGCAAGCCTTCTTCGCGCACCAGTTCCAGCACGCCGCGGCCGCTTTCTAGGGCGATACGGGCGATGCGGGTGGCGTTTTCATAGCCAATGTACGGGTTCAGTGCGGTGACCAGGCCGATCGAGTGCTCGACCAGTTCACGGCAGCGCTCTTCGTTGGCGGTGATGCCGACGATGCAGTGCTCGCGCAGCATGTCCATGGCGCGTTGCAGCAGGCGGATCGAGTCGAAGATCTTGAACGCGATCAGCGGCTCCATCACGTTCAGTTGCAACTGGCCGCCTTCGGCCGCGATGGTCAGGGCCAGGTCGTTGCCGATGATCTGGAATGCCACCTGGTTAACGGCTTCCGGGATAACCGGGTTGACCTTGCCGGGCATGATCGAGCTGCCAGGCTGACGCGCCGGCAGGTTGATTTCGTTGATGCCGGTGCGTGGGCCGCTGGACAGCAGGCGCAGGTCGTTGCAGATCTTCGACAGCTTGACCGCGGTGCGCTTGAGCATGCCGGAGAACAGCACGAAGGCGCCCATGTCGGAAGTGGCTTCGATCAGGTCGGCCGCCGGAACCAGCGGTTGACCGCTGATCAGTGCCAGACGCTGAACGGCCAGGAGTTGGTAGCGCGGGTCGGCGTTGATGCCGGTACCGATCGCGGTGCCGCCCAGGTTCACTTCGGTCAACAGTTCAGGTGCGAGTGTTTTCAGGCGCGCCAGGTCTTCGCTCAAGGTGGTGGCGAAGGCGCGGAATTCTTGACCCAGGGTCATCGGCACGGCGTCTTGCAGCTGGGTACGACCCATCTTCAATACGTGGCTGAACTCGACCCCTTTGGCGGCGAACGCCTGGATCAGGCTGTCGAGGCTGGCCAGCAGCGCGTCGTGACCCAACAGCAGACCCAGACGGATCGCGGTCGGGTAGGCGTCGTTGGTCGACTGCGCCATGTTCACGTCGTTGTTCGGGTGCAGGTATTGGTATTCGCCTTTCTGGTGACCCATGGCCTCCAGCGCGATGTTGGCGATGACTTCGTTGGCATTCATGTTGGTCGAAGTGCCAGCGCCGCCTTGAATCATGTCCACCACGAACTCTTCGTGGAAATCGCCGCGGATCAAACGTGCACAGGCTTCGCTGATGGCAGCGTGCTTGGCTTCGCTCAGGTGACCCAGCTCGCGGTTGGCGTCAGCGGCGGCCTGTTTGACCATCGCCAGACCGACAACCAGCTTCGGGTAATGCGAAATCGGAACGCCGGAGAGACGGAAGTTGTTCACCGCTCGCAGGGTCTGGATGCCGTAATACGCTTGCGCAGGTACTTCGAGTACGCCAAGCAGGTCTTTTTCTGTGCGGAAAGATGCAGCGGAGGACATGATAGAAATCATCTCGATAGGGACCCGGTCTGTGCCGGAACACTGCAAATGCTAGGCTTGTGGAGAATTTTCGGCCAATGCTGTTAAACACTGGCCTATGCACATTCGGCATAATGCCCGTGTGACGCCGTGAGTGCGGCGAGCGTGTGACCTAAATTGGTGCGTGTCCGGGAGGACGTGATGAATCTGGAAAGTAAATGGCTCGAGGACTTCAGCGCCTTGGCCGCCACCCGCAGCTTCTCCCAGGCTGCGGAGCGACGTTTCGTAACGCAGCCAGCGTTCAGCCGCCGAATCCGCAGCCTTGAAACCGCGCTGGGGCTGCAACTGGTCAATCGCTCGCGCACGCCTATTGAGTTGACGGCGGCGGGACAGCTGTTCCTGGTGACCGCGCGAACTGTCGTCGAACAGCTCGGCGAAGTGCTGCGCCACCTTCATCACCTGGAAGGCGGGCAGGGCGAAGTGATGCAGGTTGCCGCCGCGCACTCATTGGCATTGGGTTTCTTTCCGCGCTGGATCGCGCAGTTGCGTAATGAAGGCCTGAACATTGCCACGCGGTTAGTGGCAACCAACGTCGGCGATGCGGTGCATGCGCTGCGCGAAGGTGGTTGCGACTTGATGCTGGCCTTCTATGACCCGGACGCGGCCTTGCAGATGGACCCGGAAATTTTCCCGTCGCTGCACCTCGGCCACACCGAGATGCTGCCGGTGTGCGCGGCGGATGCCGACGGCAAACCGTTGTTTGACCTGGAGGGCGACGGCAGTGTGCCGCTGCTCGCGTACAGCGCCGGTGCGTTTCTCGGGCGTTCGGTGAACATGTTGCTGCGCCAGCGTGCGCTGCGGTTCACCACCATCTATGAGACCGCCATGGCGGACAGCCTGAAAAGCATGGCGCTGGAGGGGTTGGGGATTGCCTGGGTGCCGCAACTCAGCGTTCGCGCCGAACTGGCGCGCGGTGAATTGGTGGTCTGCGGCGGCCCGCAATGGCATGTGCCGCTGGAGATTCGCCTGTATCGCTGCGCGTTGGTGCGCAAGGCCAACGTGCGGTTGTTGTGGCGCAAACTCGAAGGCGGCGCCGCCCAGACCCCCACCGGACTGTAGGAGCCGGCTTGCTGGCGATCCAGTCGACGCTGTCTGTCTGACACACCGGGTTGTCTGGATCGCCAGCAAGCCGGCTCCTACAGGGGATTTTAATTGACCTTCAGGTCAATAAAACCGGTACTTTGCGCCGTATGACAGATGGTCGTTTCGGGGGCTGTTTATCTGCTTCATTGAGGTATACTGCGCGGCCTTCGGCCGGTTCGACTGGCCATAATTCGTACAATCAAGCCACGCATTTGCGTGGCTTGTTGTTTTTTGACGCGCCTGCGGGCGCCCAGAGAGAAGAGGCACGACGATGAGTGCACTGGTTGGCGTGATCATGGGCTCCAAGTCCGATTGGTCCACCCTTAGCCACACCGCCGATATGCTGGAAAAGCTCGGCATCCCTTACGAGGTGAAAGTGGTCTCTGCCCACCGCACCCCGGACCTGCTGTTCCAGTACGCCGAAGAGGCCGAGGCGCGTGGCATCGAGGTGATCATCGCCGGTGCCGGTGGCGCGGCCCACTTGCCTGGCATGTGTGCGGCCAAGACCCACCTGCCGGTGCTGGGCGTTCCGGTGCAGTCGTCGATGCTCTCGGGCGTCGATTCGCTGCTCTCGATCGTGCAGATGCCAGCGGGCATTCCGGTCGCCACTCTGGCCATCGGCAAGGCCGGCGCGATCAACGCCGCCTTGTTGTCGGCGAGTATCCTCGGCGCCAAGCACCCGCAGTTCCACGCGGTGCTGAAAAAATTCCGTGCTGAGCAGACAGACAGCGTCCTGGAAAATCCAGACCCACGCATCGCCTGAGGTTGTTGACGATGAAGATCGGTGTAATCGGTGGCGGCCAGTTGGGTCGCATGTTGGCGTTGGCGGGAACCCCGCTGGGCATGAACTTCGCTTTCCTCGACCCGGCACCGGATGCTTGCGCAGCCGCGTTGGGCGAACACCTGCGGGCCGATTACGGCGATCAGGATCACCTCCGTCAGCTGGCCGATGAAGTCGATCTGGTGACCTTCGAGTTCGAGAGCGTCCCGGCCGAAACCGTGGCGTTCCTGTCGC
The DNA here is from genome assembly GCF_054898025.1 of Pseudomonas sp. LB3P93. Lineage (NCBI taxonomy): Bacteria > Pseudomonadati > Pseudomonadota > Gammaproteobacteria > Pseudomonadales > Pseudomonadaceae > Pseudomonas > Pseudomonas sp. LB3P93. The sequence continues at coordinate 6,430,177 of NZ_CM142713.1, read as the reverse complement.
AATTCGTCCCGGTCTACCCGAGCGCCGAGGCCCTGCGCATTGCCCGTGATCGCTGGTTCGAGAAGAGCATGTTCAAGGACCTGGGGATTCCAACCCCGGCGTTCGCCGACATTCAATCGCAATCCGATCTGGATGCCGCCGTCGCTTCTATCGGTCTGCCAGCCGTGCTGAAAACCCGCACCCTGGGTTATGACGGCAAGGGCCAGAAAGTCCTGCGCAAACCGGAAGACGTGGTCGGCACCTTCGCCGAGCTGGGCAGCGTGGCCTGCCTGCTGGAAGGCTTCGTGCCGTTCACCGGCGAAGTTTCGCTGATCGCCGTGCGTGCCCGCGATGGCGAAACGAAGTTTTACCCGCTGGTTCACAACACCCACGACAGCGGCATTCTCAAGCTGTCCGTGGCCAGTACCGATCACCCGCTGCAAGCACTGGCCGAAGACTACTCCAGCCGCGTGCTTAAACAGCTGGAATACGTCGGCGTGATGGCGTTCGAGTTCTTTGAAGTCGACGGTGGCCTCAAGGCCAACGAAATTGCCCCGCGCGTGCACAACTCCGGGCACTGGACCACCGAAGGCGCCGAGTGCAGCCAGTTCGAAAACCACCTGCGGGCCGTTGCCGGCCTGCCGCTGGGCTCGACGGCGAAGGTCGGCGAGAGCGCAATGCTCAACTTCATCGGTAAAGTGCCGGAGACCGACAAAGTCCTGGCCATCGCCGATTGCCATCTGCACCATTACGGCAAGGCGTTCAAAGTCGGCCGCAAGGTTGGTCACGCCAACCTGCGTTGTGCAAGCCGCGAAAGACTGGCCGCGCAGATCCTCAAGGTCGAAGCGCTCATCGCCGAATAAATAGTTTCATGTGGCAGCGGCGGAACCATTAGGGCCCGCCGTTCTCTCATGGCAGGATGCCAAAGTCTGACTAGGCTTGGGGCATTGCCATTCAATCAGAGGGAAATGCCATGGGAATTATCGGAACCATCTTTATCGGCTTGATCGTCGGCCTGCTGGCTCGGTTCCTGAAACCGGGCGATGACAGCATGGGCTGGATCATGACCATCCTGCTCGGTATCGGCGGTTCGCTGGCGGCCACTTACGGCGGTCAGGCGCTGGGCATTTACCAGGCCGGCCAAGGCGCGGGCTTCATCGGTGCGCTGGTTGGTGCTGTGGTGTTGCTGGTGATCTACGGCTTGATCAGAAAGAACTGATTCAAGCGACAAAGTCCTCTCTGCGGCGCGCGCGGGGAGGGCTAGAATGCTCGGCGTTACACGTCCTTTCCTTACCGAGCACCTCCATGCGCCGTCTTTTGTTGACTCTCCTCCTGTTGGGCAGTGGTTTGGCCCATGCCGGCGAACTGCCGGAAACCGACTGGCTCGAACTGATGCCCAAGTCGGACCAGAAGGCCCTCGAGGCCATGCCCGAAATCGACCACAACTCCCCCGAAGCCACTGGCACCTTTACCGAAAAAGGTGGCATGAAGCAGAGCAAAGGCTTGCCGGCAGTGATGTATTCGACCAAAACCGTACCGTCGATGAACGACAAGAACATCCGCATCGGTGGTTATCCGGTGCCGCTGGAGTCCGACGCAAAGGGCCGCAGCACGCTGTTTTTCCTCGTGCCGTACCCGGGCGCCTGCATCCACGTGCCGCCACCGCCACCGAATCAGTTAGTGCTGGTGCGTTATCCGAAGGGATTGAAGCTGGATGATATCTACACGCCGCTGTGGGTGACCGGCACGCTGAAGATCGAGAAGGTCAACAACGATTTGGCTGATGCGGCGTATGCGCTGGATGCAGCGAAGGTGCGGGTGGTGCAGGAGTCGGATTTGTAACAGCATCAGTTGGCTTGATACAAAAAACTGTGGGAGCGAGCTTGCTCGCGATGAGGCCATAACATTCAGCATCTATGTTGACTGTAATGCCGCCATCGCGAGCAAGCTCGCTCCCACAGGGATTTATGGTGTTGATTCGAGCGGTGCGCTGCCGATGCTCACGCCCAGCGTATGACTCGCCCCCGGCGCCAGCGTCACCACATCATCCATCACGTTCGCCGTCTCGATGCACAGCATCTTCTGCCAGCCATCGTCAGCCATGTCACTGAACGCCGCCGCGCGTTCGATCCACGGGTTCCAGATCACTGCCGTGCGTGAACCACTGCTGGTCAGCTCGATGCGTCGTTCCCAGGCCGGGTCGACAATGCTCAGCGTCTGCGGAGTATTGAGGTAGATGCGATCAGTCTCGCCGGTAAAACGCAGCTCACCGGTCTGAGTCTTGGTTTTCCAGTCATCCAGGGTTTCGATATAGCTCAAGCCATCCAGCCCTTCGACATGCACATTGCGCACATCACTGACCGCGAAATAGCTGTGCAGCGCCTGGCTGATGGTGACTTTGTCAGTGCCGCGATTGTGGCTGGTGAGGCTGATGTGCAGTTGCTCATCCAGACGAATGCTCAGCTTCAAATCCACCTGATGCGGCCAGCCAGGGAAGCCGCCTTCAGGGTAGGGCAGGATGAATTCCACCTTCAGGCTCTCGCCCTCGGTTTCGATACCGCCCAGTTCCCAATCCATCGCCCGGACAAAACCGTGGGCGGTTGGCGGTTCGTTGCTGACGCGCATCGCCTGGACGCTTTGCGGGTTGCGCGGGAAATTGCCGAACCACGGCCAGCACACAGGCACACCGGCACGGATGCTCTTGCCGGTCTTGAACACAGCCTCGTCGTTTAGCCAGATCAGCGGCGGTTGGCCGGCCAATTGATAACTGAGGATGTGCGCGCCTTGCTGGGCCACCAGCAATTCGGCCTGGCCGTGGCGGATGCGCCAGCAGTTCAGTTCATCCAGTTTCACGGCTTCAACGTTGGGCGTGCTCATGGGGCAACTCTCGATCAGGAACAATGACTGCAATGGACCGCAGAAAGGCCGCGGCGTTTAACGCGCGCGTGGCGGAACCGAGCGAGTACGGCCGCTGCCATCGATCGCGACAAACACAAACACGGCTTCAGTCACTTTACGCCACTCGCTGGACAGCGGATCGTCGCTCCAGACTTCGACCATCATCTGAATCGAGCTGCGGCCGATTTCCAGTGCCTGGGTATAGAAGGAGAGCTGAGCGCCCACCGCTACCGGAACCAGGAACGCCATGCGATCAATCGCAACGGTCGCCACGCGTCCGCCAGCGACTTTGCTGGCCATTGCAGTGCCGGCCAAATCCATCTGTGCCACCAGCCAGCCGCCGAAGATATCGCCGAAGCCGTTGGTTTCACGCGGAAGCGCGGTGATTTGCAGGGCCAGGTCGCCTTGCGGGATTGGATCTTCTTGTTCGAGCTCTATCATGCCGGGGGTGCCTCTGACCCGTGACTCTTCGTTGGTACTTCACGTGAATAGCCGTCTCAAGGAAAAACGATTCAGCCCGAACATACTACGTCCGTCACGTTTTTCGTAAGGCGCCTAAAGAGAAACTCTGCGAAAGCGACTGAACCAGGCAATTGCCTTGCCTGACAGCCAGCGCGTTTTCGCACAGCAACCCCTTACAAATGCTGCAATGCAGCGAGTATATCGGTCGGTAGACTCCGAGACGACCGTCCGGTTCTCATTTTGACCGTCAAATACGCACCTCTATGTGCTTTTTCGAACAATTTGCTATCGTGCCGGACCTGCCCAAGCCTCAGCCAGCGTTGTTGGGGTTGCAGATCCGACTATAAGAGAAGCCCTTGCCATGACCACAGCGCCCTCGAGCATCGCGCAGCCGACCCAGCCCGCACGTCCGTTAACCCGCAGCGACTACAAGACTTTATCGCTGTCTGCCTTGGGCGGCGCGCTGGAGTTTTACGACTTCATCATCTTCGTGTTCTTCGCCACGGTGGTGGGCAAACTGTTCTTCCCGACGGATATGCCCGAGTGGCTGCGCCTGATGCAGACGTTCGGCATCTTCGCCGCCGGCTACCTCGCCCGCCCGCTGGGTGGCATTGTCATGGCGCACTTCGGCGATCTGCTGGGCCGCAAGAAGATGTTCACCCTGAGCATTTTCATGATGGCGGTACCGACCCTGATCATGGGCTTGCTGCCGACCTATGCGCAGATTGGCATGTGGGCGCCGATCCTGTTGCTGCTGATGCGGGTGATTCAAGGCGCGGCGATTGGCGGTGAAGTGCCGGGCGCGTGGGTATTCGTTTCCGAACACGTCCCTGCGCGTCATATCGGTTATGCCTGCGGCACTCTGACGAGCGGTCTGACGGCTGGCATCCTCCTGGGTTCATTGGTCGCCACCGCGATCAACAGCATTTACACCCCGGTAGAAGTGTCCGATTACGCCTGGCGGATCCCATTCCTGCTGGGCGGCGTGTTCGGGTTGTTCTCTGTCTACCTGCGCCGCTGGCTGCACGAGACCCCGGTGTTCGCCGAGCTGCAACTGCGCAAAGCCCTGGCCGAAGAAGTGCCGCTGCGCGCCGTTTTGCGTGATCATCGCGGCGCGATCGCGATCTCCATGCTGCTGACCTGGCTGCTGTCCGCCGGCATCATCGTGATCATTCTGATGACCCCGACCGTGCTGCAGACCGTTTACCACTTCTCGCCGACCACGGCGTTGCAGGCCAACAGCCTGGCGATTGTGTTCCTGAGCTTCGGGTGCGTGGCGTCCGGTGCTTTGGCTGATCGATTCGGTGCTGGTCGAGTGTTCGTGTTTGGCAGTGCTGCGCTGTTGTTCAGCTCATGGACTTTCTATCACAGCCTATTCAATCACCCGGACTGGCTGTATCCGATGTACGCCTTGACCGGTTTCCTGGTCGGCACCATCGGTGCAGTGCCTTACGTGATGGTCAAAGCCTTCCCGGCGGTGGTGCGCTTCAGCGGGTTGTCGTTTTCCTACAACCTGGCTTACGCCATCTTTGGCGGCCTGACTCCGATGGTCGTCACTTTGCTGCTCAAGGAAAGCCCGATGGGGCCGGCCTACTATGTGGCGATTATTTGTGTCGTCGGAATTCTGGTGGGGTCTTATCTCTGGAAGAAGGGGCGCTGATCCCGAAATTGTCTGTAGCTGTACCGGCCCCAATCGCTAGCAGGCTAGCTCCCACATTGAAATGCATTCCAATGTGGGAGCTAGCCTGCTAGCGATTGGGGCGCATGAATTATCCGGTAAAACCTCGAATGCTGGCCTTTCATCCAATTGTCATATTTCAGCCATAGAGTGTTCACACGGCCTGCTGATACTTGGCCCCGACTAACACACCCTATCTGCTAGGAGTAAGGCATGAAACTGAAGCGTTTGATGGCGGCAATGACTTTTGTCGCTGCTGGCGTTGCGACTGCCAACGCGGTTGCCGCTGTTGACCCTGCTATCCCGAGCTACACCAAGATCACTGGTGTGTCGGGCAACCTGTCCAGCGTCGGCTCCGATACCCTGGCCAACCTCATGACCCTGTGGGCTGAGAACTACAAAAAAGAATACCCGAACGTAAACATCCAGATTCAGGCTGCCGGTTCGTCTACCGCGCCACCTGCGCTCACTGAAGGTACCGCTAACCTGGGCCCGATGAGCCGCAAGATGAAGGACACCGAGCTGCAAGCGTTCGAAACCAAATACGGTTACAAGCCAACCGCGATCCCGGTTGCCGTGGACGCCCTGGCTGTTTTCGTACACAAAGACAACCCGATCCAGCACCTGACCATGGAACAAGTTGACGCGATCTTCTCGTCCACTCGTCTGTGCGGCGCTAAAACCGACGTGAAAACCTGGGGCGACCTGGGCGTGACCGGCGACCTGGCCAACAAGCCGGTTCAGCTGTTCGGTCGTAACTCGGTATCCGGCACCTACGGCTACTTCAAAGAAGAAGCCCTGTGCAAAGGTGACTACAAGCCAAACGTCAACGAACAACCAGGTTCGGCTTCGGTCGTGCAGTCGATCAGCTCCTCGCTGAACGGCGTTGGTTACTCGGGCATCGGCTACAAAACTGCTAGCGTGAAAACGGTAGCTCTGGCCAAGAAAGGCAGCACCGAGTTCATCGAAGACACCGAAGAAAACGCCCTGAACGGCAAGTACCCGCTGTCGCGCTTCCTCTACGTTTACGTCAACAAAGCCCCGAACAAGCCTCTGGCCCCGCTGGAAGCCGAGTTCGTGAAACTGGTTCTGTCCAAACAGGGCCAGGAAGTTGTAGTGAAAGACGGCTACATCCCACTGCCGGCCAAGGTTGCTGCAAAAGCACTGGCTGACCTGGGTCTCGCGGAAGGCGGCGCTGACGTCGCAAAAAAGTAAAACCCTAGGTCCGGGGTAAACCCGGACCTGTAGGAGCGAGGCTTGCCCGCGAAAGCGGTGGTTCAGTCAGCATTGATGTTGAATGTAATGACGCCTTCGCGAGCAAGCTCAGCTCCTACAAATGCCGGTACGCCGGCCCCCCAAATTTCCCATCCACTGCCAGTTCCGCTGGCGGCGGATTTGTTGCGTCACTGCATTGTCATCTTTCTGTCATACAGGATCGCTAGGGTGTGCGCATGAATGATCTGGCCAATTCCACCATGACTACTAATCCTCCCAAGCGAATTGATTTCAATACGCCTGAGCTGCAACGCAAGCGCCGCATCCGCGCGCTCAAAGATCGCCTGACCCGCTGGTACGTCCTCGTGGGCGGCCTTGCGGTTCTCGCCGCGATCACGCTGATCTTTTTCTTCCTCGCCTACGTCGTCTTCCCCCTGTTCCAGGGTGCCGATCTGACGGCCAAGGACTCCATCACGCCCGCCTGGATGCAAGACGCCGGCAAGCCGCTGATGATTTCCCTGGAAGAGCAGAACCAGGTCGCCATGCGGGTTTCCGACAAAGGGCAGGCGCTGTTCTTCGACATCGACAGTGGCGCCGAACTCAAGCGCGTCGATCTGCCGATTCCGGCCGGTACTACGGTCACTTCCATCGGTGAAGACCAGCCCGGTCACCCATTGGTAGCGGTCGGCTTGTCCAACGGTCAGGCCCTGGTGTTCCGTCACACGTATAAAGTCAGCTACCCGGACGGCAAGAAAACCATCTCGCCAGCCGTCGAATACCCGTACGGCGAAACCCCGATTGCGTTGAACGAGGCGGGCGGTGCGCTGGAACACGTCAGCCTCAACGCCACTGATTCGACCCTGATGCTGGTCGGTTCCACCGGTTCGCAACTCAATGTGCTTTCGCTGACCAGCGAAGAAAACATGATGACCGGCGAAATCACCAACGAGCAGAAACGTATCGATCTGCCGCAGATGAACGAGCCGGTGAAGAACATCTTCGTCGACCCGCGTCAGCAATGGCTGTACGTGATCAACGGTCGTGCTCAGGCCGACGTGTTCAGCCTGCGCGACAAGAGCCTCAACGGTCGCTACAAACTGCTGGAAAACGGTGAAAGCGAAATCACCGCTGCCACCCAGCTGGTGGGCGGTATCTCGCTGATCCTCGGCGATTCCAAGGGTGGCCTGGCCCAGTGGTTCATGGCCCGCGACCCGGATGGCGAGCAGCGTCTGAAGCAGATCCGCACCTTCCAGATGGGCACCACGCCCATCGTTGAAGTCACCGCCGAAGAACGTCGTAAAGGCTTCGTTGCCCTCGACGCTTCCGGCAAGCTCGGCGTGTTCCACAGCACCGCTCACCGTACCTTGCTGGTGGATCAGGTGGTCGACGGCCAAGGCATCTTCGGCCTGTCGCCACGGGCCAACCGCGTGATCGTCGAAGCGGGCGGCAAGATTCAACCGCTGCTGCTCGACAACCCGCACCCTGAAGTGTCGTGGAGCGCGTTGTGGAGCAAGGTCTGGTACGAAAACTACGACGAGCCTAAATACGTCTGGCAATCGACCGCGGCCAACACCGACTTCGAACCCAAGCTGAGCCTGTCGCCGCTGACGTTCGGCACCCTGAAAGCCGCGTTCTACGCCATGCTGCTGGCCGCGCCACTGGCCGTTGCCGCTGCAATCTACACCGCGTACTTCATGGCCCCGAGCCTGCGCCGCAAGGTCAAACCGGTGATCGAGCTGATGGAAGCGATGCCGACGGTGATCCTCGGTTTCTTCGCCGGCCTGTTCCTCGCGCCGTATGTGGAAGGGCATTTGCCGGGCATTTTCAGCCTGCTGATGCTGCTGCCGATCGGCATTTTGGTGGCCGGTTTCGTCTTCAGTCGCCTGCCTGAGTCGATCCGCCTGAAAGTGCCGGACGGCTGGGAAAGCGCGATTCTGATTCCGGTGATCCTGTTCGTGGGCTGGCTCTCGCTGTACATGAGCCCGTACATGGAAACCTGGTTCTTCGGCGGCGACATGCGTATGTGGATCTCCCACGACCTGGGCATCACCTACGACCAGCGCAACGCTCTGGTGGTCGGTCTGGCCATGGGTTTCGCGGTGATCCCGAACATCTACTCCATCGCCGAAGACGCCGTGTTCAGTGTGCCTCGTGGCCTGACTCTCGGTTCCCTGGCCCTCGGTGCCACGCCGTGGCAGACGATGACGCGGGTGGTGATCCTCACCGCCAGCCCGGGCATCTTCTCGGCACTGATGATCGGCATGGGCCGTGCGGTCGGTGAAACCATGATCGTGCTGATGGCCACCGGTAACACCCCGGTCATGGAAATGAACCTGTTCGAAGGTCTGCGAACGCTGGCCGCCAACGTCGCGGTGGAAATGCCCGAATCGGAAGTCGGCGGCAGCCACTACCGCGTGCTATTCCTCTCGGCGCTGGTGCTGCTGTTGTTCACCTTCGTCATGAACACCCTCGCGGAACTGATTCGTCAGCGTCTGCGCAAGAAATACTCGTCGCTTTAAGAAAGGTAGAAGTCTGTGAAACAGAACTCCCTGAATGGATGGTTCAAGAGCGGCGCCCCAGGCGTCTGGATCAGCGGTGGCGCGGTGTCCATAGCGGTCATCATGACCATTGGCTTGCTGGCGGTGATTGCCGTGCGCGGTCTGGGTCACTTCTGGCCGGCGGATTTGATTCACGCCAGCTACGACGTGCCGGGCCAGGCCAATCACCTGGTCATCGGCGAAATCGTGCAGAAAGAAGAAGTGCCGCGCGAGCGTCTGAAAAGTGCCGGTCTGCCGGTGCCCGACGTGGGCCCGGAGTTCATGACCCGGGAGCTGATCAAGGTCGGCAACCGTGACTTGAACGGCAACGACTTCACCTGGATCGTCGGCGAGTGGCTGACCAACCAGAAGACGCCGCCGGAGCTGATGGCCATCGAGCGCCGCGAATGGGGCAATTTCTACGGCTACCTGGTCAACGTCAAACAGGAAGGCAAGGTTATTGCTGAAGGCGAAGCCGCCTGGCCTGAGTTGCAGGCTCGCGTTGCCCGCGTCAACGAGCTCGCCGCACAGCTCAAGACCCTTGAAAAAGTCGACATCGGCGCGATCAACGCCGGCCTCGAACGCATCCGCCTGCACGGTCGCAAGCTGGAACTGGCCGGCACCCTCGACGCCACCGCACAAGCGGACATGGAATCCGAGCGCGCTGAGCTGAACGCACGTTATCAGGACATCGAAGCACGCCTGAACGACCTGCACGCCCAGTTCAACCGCGACAGCCTGACGGCTCGTGACGCGAACGGCAAAGAGATCGAAATCGGTATTGGCAAAGTGGTTCATGCCTACCAGCCGAACGCGATGGGCACCTTCACCAAGATCGGTTTCTACTTCAGCAAGATGTGGGAATTCCTCAGCGACGACCCGCGTGAAGCGAACACCGAAGGCGGGATCTTCCCGGCGATTTTCGGCACTGTGATGATGACCCTGATCATGGCGATGGTCGTGACGCCGTTCGGCGTGCTGGCAGCGGTTTACCTGCGCGAATATGCCAAACAGAACGCGTTGACCCGGATTATCCGCATCGCCGTGAACAACCTGGCGGGCGTTCCGGCCATCGTTTACGGCGTGTTCGGTCTGGGCTTCTTCGTCTATGTGCTGGGCGGCTCGGTAGACCGGTTGTTCTTCCCTGAAGCACTGCCGGCACCGACCTTCGGTACGCCGGGCCTGCTCTGGGCGTCCCTGACCCTGGCGCTGCTGGCGGTTCCGGTGGTGATTGTGGCCACCGAAGAAGGCCTGGCGCGGATCCCTCGCACCGTGCGTGAAGGCTCGTTGGCCCTTGGTGCGACCAAGGCTGAAACCTTGTGGAAGATCGTGCTGCCGATGGCCAGCCCGGCCATGATGACCGGCATGATCCTCGCCGTGGCTCGCGCCGCCGGCGAAGTGGCGCCGCTGATGCTGGTGGGTGTGGTGAAACTGGCCCCGTCGCTGCCACTGGATGGCAACTACCCGTACCTTCACCTGGACCAGAAGATCATGCACCTGGGCTTCCACATCTATGACGTCGGCTTCCAGAGCCCGAACGTCGAAGCTGCGCGTCCGCTGGTGTACGCCACGGCGCTGCTGCTGGTGCTGGTGATCGCCACGTTGAACCTGTCGGCCGTTTATATCCGTAACCATCTGCGCGAAAAATACAAAGCGCTGGATAGCTAATCAACACCGAACTGTAGGAGCCGGCTTGCTGGCGAAGGCATCACCGCGGTGAACCTGCGGGACCGAGTTGCCTGCATCGCCAGCAAGCCGGCTCCTACAAAAGAATTGCGTAACCGCAGGCCTGGTCTGCGGCCCCGAACCGAATTTGTTAGCACAGGGAGCCTCCCATGCAGCACGAAGCACATACCCACGGCATCAACATGTCTGCGCTGGGTCGCGACAAGCAGAGCCTGAGTCTTGAACAGGAAACCGTGGCCATTGAAGTACCGGGCCTGAGCCTGTTCTACGGTGACAAACAAGCGCTGTACGACGTCAGCATGAACATCCCGAAACAGCGCGTGACCGCCTTCATCGGCCCGTCCGGCTGCGGCAAGTCCACCCTGCTGCGGACCTTCAACCGCATGAACGACCTGGTCGACGGCTGCCGCGTAGAAGGTGAAATCAACCTCTACGGCAACAACATCTACCGCAAGGGCGAAGACGTGGCCGAGCTGCGTCGTCGCGTCGGCATGGTGTTCCAGAAGCCTAACCCGTTCCCGAAAACCATCTACGAAAACGTGGTTTACGGCCTGCGCATCCAGGGCATCAACAAAAAACGCATCCTCGACGAAGCCGTCGAGTGGGCGTTGAAAGGCGCGGCGCTGTGGGACGAAGTCAAAGACCGTCTGCATGAGTCGGCACTCGGCCTGTCCGGTGGTCAGCAGCAACGTCTGGTGATCGCTCGCACCATCGCCGTAGAACCGGAAGTGCTGCTGCTCGACGAACCGTGCTCGGCACTCGATCCGATCTCGACGTTGAAAGTCGAAGAGCTGATCTACGAATTGAAATCGAAGTTCACCATCGTCATCGTGACCCACAACATGCAACAGGCCGCGCGGGTTTCCGACTACACCGCGTTCATGTACATGGGCAAGCTGGTGGAATTCGGCGACACCGACACCCTGTTCACCAATCCGGCCAAGAAGCAGACCGAAGACTACATCACCGGTCGTTACGGCTAGGAAGCTGTAGTTGCTCACTGAACTGACGCTGCGGTCCACCGCACCTTACCGGACGCTCCAAGGACGCCAACATGATTAGCAAAGAAGGCCTTACCCATCACATCTCCGCGCAGTTCAACGCTGAGCTGGAGGAAGTTCGCAGCCACCTCCTGGCCATGGGCGGTCTGGTGGAAAAGCAGGTTAATGACGCCGTGACCGCGCTGATCGAGGCCGACTCCGGCCTGGCCCAGCAGGTCCGCGAGATCGACGACCAGATCAACCAGATGGAACGCAACATCGACGAAGAATGCCTGCGCATTCTGGCCCGCCGTCAGCCGGCAGCGTCGGACTTGCGTCTGATCATCAGCATCTCCAAATCGGTGATCGACCTGGAGCGCATCGGTGACGAAGCGACCAAGATCGCCCGTCGCGCCATTCAGTTGTGCGAAGAAGGCGAGGCCCCGCGCGGTTATGTCGAGGTTCGCCACATCGGCGACCAGGTGCGCAACATGGTTCGCGATTCGCTGGACGCCTTTGCCCGTTTCGACGCCGACCTGGCGTTGTCGGTTGCCCAGTACGACAAGATCATCGACCGTGAATACAAGACCGCGCTGCGCGAGCTTGCAACCTACATGATGGAAGACCCGCGCTCTATCTCGCGGGTCTTGAGCATCATCTGGGTGCTGCGTTCGCTGGAACGCATCGGCGACCACGCGCGCAATATTGCAGAGTTGGTGATTTACCTGGTGCGCGGTACCGACGTGCGTCACCTGGGCCTCAAGCGCATGAAAGAAGAAGTTGAAGGCACAAGTGCCGAAACCGCTAATGTTCCGGGCAAAGCTGACGATAAGTAAGACTGCCCAAGAAAAACGCCCGGTCCTTTGGCCGGGCGTTTTTTTGTGTGGTTTTCGACTTCAACAGCAGCACCCGCGAACGAAAAGTCCCGGCGTGACTGAAGGTTTTTGGCAATGTGCCATCAGTAAAACGGTATGCTTGCCGGGATTTTTTCGAGGGGTGATGGATGAGCAAGATCAGTGTGTTGGTGGTGGACGATGCGGCGTTCATTCGTGACCTGGTAAAGAAGTGCCTGCGTAACTACTTCCCGGGTATCCGGACAGAAGACGCCATCAACGGCAAAAAGGCTCAGGCCATGCTGGCCAAGGAAGCGTTCGACCTGGTGCTGTGCGACTGGGAAATGCCGGAAATGTCTGGCCTGGAATTGCTGACCTGGTGCCGCGAGCAGGACAACCTCAAGACCATGCCCTTCGTCATGGTGACCAGCCGTGGCGATAAAGAGAACGTGGTCCAGGCAATTCAGGCCGGCGTTTCCGGCTACGTCAGCAAGCCCTTCACCAACGAACAACTGCTGACCAAGGTCAAGCAAGCGCTGAACAAGGTCGGCAAGCTCGACGCCTTGATGAACGGTGCACCGACCAAAATGAACTCGGCCTTCGGCAACGATTCCCTGAGCGCATTGACCGGTGGCAAGGCTGCCGTGGTCGCCGCTCCGGCACCGGCGGCTGCACCTTCACGCGGTTTGCTCAATAGCCCACCGGTCAAGGCACCGGTCGCTGCTTCCGCTTCAGCCAGCGGTCGGGGTCAAGGCCAGTTGCGTTTGCCAAGCGGCATTCAGCAATGCGTGATCAAAGCCCTGAGCATCAAGGAAGCGCTGCTGGTGGTGAAGCGCACCGACACCCTGCCGCAAGTCCTCGACAGCGCCGTGCTCGACCTGGAGCAGGGCGACAACGCCGAAGTCGCCCGCCTCAATGGCTACCTGCACGCCATCGTCGCGTTTGAACCGAAACCCGACAGCGACTGGCTGCAGCTGACCTTCCGCTTTGTGGATCAGGATGCGCAGAAGCTCGACTACATCTCCCGCCTGATTGCCCGTGGTACGGCGCAGAAGCATTTCGTACCCGGCGCGTAACATGTACCGCTGATCGTTCCCACGCTCTGCGTGGGAATGCCTCCCCGGACGCTCCGCGTCCGCTTCGGTGGGACGCAGAGCGTCCCTTGCTGCATTCCCACGCAGAGCGTGGGAACGATCATTTGAAACATCTGCCGACTACCCGGGTCCATTGCAGCTGCTAGGCTCCTCCCCAGGCCTTACTCGACAGACTCTTGCCCATGCTCGCGCGCCTGCTGTTTTTCTGTGGTCTTTTCATGGCCTCCACCTCGGCTGTGGCCATGACTATCTACAAGTCCAAAGACGCCAATGGCGTGGTCTCCTATAGCGACCGCCCCACCAAAGGCTCCCAGGTGTTCGTTTTTCGAGATCGCATGGTCGAGCACCTTGAGCGCCAGGTGTACCTGGAGATCAAGAAGCAGAAGGGCGTGGACAACGTGTATGTGCGCAACGACCTGTATGCGCCGGTCGAGATCGAGCTGAGTTTTGCCGGGCTGAACAACGTCAGCGGCGCGCCGAGCCGGCCGATCCGCCGGGTGATGCCGGCCCGCAGCAACATCCGTCTGGCGCTGCTCACGGCGACGCAGGCCGGAAGGCCGTTGGTGTACATCCCAAGGTTCGAATATTCACTGGGCGACCCTTCAGGGGCCGCCATGGCCTATCGGTATCCGCTGCCCTGGCGTGGCGGGCCGTTTCGCTTGAGTCAGGGTGCCAACGGCCAGTACAGCCACTTCGGCGCGAAGAACCGTTACGCCATGGACATTGCCATGCCCGAGGGCACGCCGATCATCGCGGCACGTGGCGGGGTAGTCGTGAAAACCGAAAATGCCCAGACCGGGCACGGCACCGATCCATCAGGCAATTTCGTGCGGGTGCTGCACGATGACGGAACCATGGGCGTATACCTTCACCTCAAGCAAGGTTCGGTCAGCGTTCGCGAAGGGCAGCGGGTTTCGGTGGGGAGTGCGCTGGCACTGTCGGGCAATACTGGCAACAGCAGCGGGCCGCATTTGCACTTCGTGGTGCAGCGCAATACGGGGTTGGGGCTGGTGTCGATTCCGTATCAGTTCAATCAACCGGTGGGTGCGTTGCCCAACTTTGCGTTGGGTAAGCAATAGGCGGATCAGCGCGATTACTGTGGCGAGGGAGCTTGCTCCCGTTCGGCTGCGCAGCAGGCGCAATCCAGCCTACGCAGTCTGCCTGAATAACTGGGTAGTCGGTTTTGGGGCCGCTTCGCAGCCCAGCGGGAGCAAGCTCCCTCGCCACAGGTACCGCGCTTAATCCAGCATCAACACCTTGGCCAGAATAATCTTCGGCCCTTTCATCTTCTTGATGATGATCCGCAAGCCTTCGACTTCCAGCACTTCTTCCTCTTCCGGCACCCGTTTCAGGGTTTCGTAGACCAGCCCGGCGAGGGTTTCGGCTTCGATGTGGTCCAGATCGATGCCCAGCAGGCGTTCGACCTTGAACAGCGGCGTGTCGCCTCGTACCAGCAGCTTGCCCGGCTGGTAAGCGAGGATGCCGCGCTCAGCCTTGCGGTGTTCGTCCTGAATGTCGCCCACCAGCACTTCCAGCACGTCTTCCATGGTCAGGTAGCCGATGATGTTGCCATCGGCCTCTTCAACCAGGGCGAAGTGCGAGCCGCCCTTGCGGAACTGCTCCAGCAGCTGCGACAGCGGCATGTGCCGCGACACACGCTCCAGCGGCCGGGTCAGTTCGGCGAGGTTGAACGACTCGGGAATGTGGTCCAGGGCCGCCAATTCGAGCAGCAGGTCCTTGATGTGCAACAGGCCGACGAACTCCTGGCTTTCGCTGTCGTACACCGGATAACGGCTGAACTTGTGGCGACGGAACATCGCCAGGATTTCTTTGAGCGGCGCGTTGAACTCCAGCGTCACCAGGTCTTCCCGGGAGTTGGCCCAGTCGACCACTTCCAGCTCACCCATTTCCACCGCCGAGGCCAATACACGCATGCCTTGGTCGCTCGGGTCCTGGCCACGACTGGAGTGCAGGATCAGTTTCAGTTCTTCACGGCTGTAATGGTGCTCGTGATGCGGGCCGGGCTCACCCTGGCCGGCGATCCGCAGAATCGTGTTGGCGCTGGCGTTGAGCAGGTAAATCGCCGGGTACATCGCCCAGTAGAACAGGTACAGCGGCACGGCGGTCCAGAGCGACAGCAGCTCGGGTTTGCGGATGGCCCAGGATTTTGGCGCCAGTTCACCGACCACGATGTGCAAGTACGAGATGACAAAAAACGCGGCGAAGAACGACACGCCTTTGATCACTTCAGGCGATTGCACGCCGACGGCTTCAAGGATCGGTTCGAGGATGTGCGCGAACGCCGGTTCACCGACCCAGCCAAGGCCCAGGGAGGCGAGGGTGATACCCAATTGGCACGCCGAGAGGTACGCATCGAGCTGACTGTGAACGGTGCGCAGGATGTGTCCGCGCCAGCCGTTTTTTTCAGCGATGGCCTCGACCCGGGTCGAGCGCAATTTGACCATGGCAAATTCCGCCGCAACGAAAAAGCCGTTGAGCAAAACCAGGATCAGAGCAAAAAGAATCATGCCGAAATCGGCGAAGAGTGTCGCGAGGGTCAAGCCAGGGGAAGGGTCCATGATGGAGTTTTGCGGGTTCCGTGTATTCGAAAAGGGGGTCGATGCGGTGCCTGAAGGGCAGGCACAAGTCAGCCAATGTAGCGGCTGACTTGATGATTGCCTAGTGGCGAGTGCTGGCCGGTATCAGTCGGCGGTGCTGATGACCCGGGTTTTCGTGACTTGGGCGGGCGCGAAATGGCAGGTAAACGTGCTGCCATGCCCTGGCACACTGCTGATTTCCATCCGCGCGCGGTGCCGTAGCAGTACGTGTTTGACGATCGCCAGGCCGAGGCCAGTGCCGCCGGTGTTGGAGTTGCGGCTGGAGTCGACGCGGTAGAAACGTTCGGTCAGGCGCGGCAGATGTTTGCTGTCGATGCCGATCCCGGAGTCCTGCACGCTCAGGTGTGCGCCTTGCTCATCGCCCCACCAGCGAATGCGGATATTGCCTTCGGCCGGGGTGTATTTCACCGCGTTGAACACCAGATTGGAAAACGCGCTGCGTAACTCGGCTTCGCTGCCCTTGAGCAGAATCGTCGGATCAGCTTCCAGGCTGATGCGTTGGTTCTTCTGGCCGGACAACTGCTGGGCATCGCTGGTGATCGATTGCAGCAGGCCGTCGATGACCACCGGCTGGTTGTCCGACGGGTAATCGGTGGCTTCCAGTTTGGCCAGCAGCAGCAAGTCGTTGAGCAAGGTCTGCATGCGCCCACCTTGCTGCTGCATTTGCTGCAGGGCACGGGTCCAGCGCGGGTTCACTTCCTCGACGTTGTCGAGCAGGGTTTCCAGGTAGCCGCAGATCACCGTCAGCGGTGTGCGCAATTCGTGGGACACGTTGGCGATGAAGTCTTTGCGCATCTGTTCCAGCTGATGAATGCGCGTCACGTCGCGCACCAGCATCAGGTGTTCGTTGTTGCCGTAGCGGGTGATGTACAGCTGAATGCGTACGCGATCATTGGTCGGCGAAGGGATTTCCAGCGGTTCGGCGTAGCTGTTCTGCTCGAAATATTCCTTGAAGCGCGGATGCCGTACCAGATTGGTGACCGGCTGGCCGCTGTCTTGCGGTGTCTTGAGGCCGAGCAGGGTTTCGGCAGCGCGGTTCCACCATTCGAGGTTGCCATCGCTGTCGAGCATGATGACCGCGTCTTTCAGCGCAGCGGTGGATTCCTGAACCCGATCGATCACCGCTTGCAGGCGTCCGCGCACGCGTTGGTCACGGCGTTGCAGGTGGTAAATGCTGTCGAACACTTCGCCCCACAGGCCATAGCCGTCGGGCGGTGCTTCGTCGGGTTTGTGCAGTCGCAGCCATTCGTGCAGCCGCAGCAATTGCTTGAGGGTCCAGGCCAGGTAAAGGCCCAGGCCCGCAGCGAGGCTCCAGCCGTAGTAGCCGGTAATCAGGCCGATCACCAAACAGCCGGTCACCAGCAACAGCATGTGGCGGATCAGGGTGCCATGCCAGTTTTGGTTCAATTGAACACGCGTCCTTGTCAGCTTGTCGGGCGGTAAAGGTCTTGGTCAGGCTTTGGTAGAAAAGCGGTAACCGGTGCCGCGCACGGTTTGTACCAGATTTTCGTAGGCATCACCGAGAGCTTTGCGCAGACGGCGGATGTGCACGTCAACGGTGCGCTCCTCGACATACACGTTGCCGCCCCAGACCTGATCCAGCAACTGGCCACGGGTATAGGCACGTTCCTGGTGAGTCATGAAAAATTGCAGCAGACGGTATTCGGTCGGGCCCATCTCGGCGGGTTTGCCGTCAATGGTCACGCGGTGGCTGATCGGGTCGAGCAGCAGGCCGCCGACTTCGATCGGTGTCTCGCCATCGGTTGGGCCGGCACGGCGCAGCACGGCTTTGAGGCGTGCCACCAGCTCACGAGGGGAAAACGGTTTGGTGATGTAATCGTCAGCACCGACTTCCAGACCCTGGATCTTGTTGTCCTCTTCGCCCTTGGCGGTGAGCATGATGATCGGGATGTCCCCGGTCAATTCATCGCGCTTGAGGCGTCGGGCCAACTCGATGCCGGACGTGCCGGGCAGCATCCAGTCGAGCAGTATCAGGTCCGGCTTGCGGTCGACGATGATGGCATGGGCCTGTTGGGAGTTCTCAGCCTCCAGGCAGTCATAGCCGGCCATTTCCAACGCAACGGCGATCATTTCGCGAATGGGCGCTTCGTCGTCGACGATCAGAATGCTCCTGCCAACCATGCCTTAATCCTCTTGTCATTTAACTGTCTTGCGCCGCATTAGATAACGGAATTATTGCAGTCGTGTGACAGTATTTTAGTCGACCGGCGATTGTCACGAACCTGGACTAAGCTCTAATTCCGAATCCTGACTACCACAAGAGAAGGTTTCCATGACTCAATACTCGTTCTCCCTTAAGTCACTGATGTTGGTCGCTGCTCTGGCTCTGCCGACGATGGCCTTCGCTGACGAACCGGCCATGATGAAGGGCGGCATGATGGTCGACCACAAGGGAATGACCATTTACACGTTTGACAAGGACGCCGGCGGCAAGTCCATGTGTAACGGTGATTGTGCCAAGAACTGGCCACCGATGATGGCCCCGGCGGGTGCCAAGGCCGAAGGCAAATGGACGGTCATCAAGCGTGATGACGGCATGATGCAATATGCCTACGACGGCAAGCCGCTTTACACCTTCATGAAGGATGAAAAACCTGGCGAAATGAAGGGTGACGGCATGAAAAACGTCTGGCACGTCGTCCACGAGTCGCAGAAGTAATCGATCAAAGTCTGCAGCCGCTGCCGAAACATGCGTTCGGCAGCGGCTTGGGCGGTCAGCGAGTGGCGTAATCCAGCACAATCCCCACAAAAATCGCCAACCCGGCCCAGTGATTGTGCAAAAACGCCTTGAAACAGCGCATCCGGTCCTTGCCACGGGTGTACCAGAATTCCCACGCAAAACAGCCCGCCGCCGCCAGCAGTCCCAAGTGGAACCAGCCACCCAGCTCGAATTTCGATCCCGCCAGCAACAGGCAGCCCAGCGCCAATCCTTGCAGGGTCAGAATGATCACCCGGTCCGCTTCGCCAAACAGAATCGCCGTGGATTTCACGCCGATCTTCAAGTCGTCGTCGCGGTCGGTCATCGCGTAATAGGTGTCGTAGCCCACGGTCCACAGCAGGTTGGCGATCCACAGCAACCATGCGGCTGCGGGCAGTTCACCGGTTTCGGCAGTGAACGCCATCGGCATGCCCCAGGAGAACGCCGCGCCCAACACCACCTGCGGGTAATAGGTGTAGCGCTTCATGAACGGGTAGCTGAAGGCCAGCGCCAAGCCGCCGAACGACAGCCAGACCGTGGCCGCATTGGTACACAGCACCAGCAGGAAACTGACGCCCATCAGCAACGCGAAGAACACCAGAGCTTCTTTGGAACTGATCCTGCCGCTCACCAACGGGCGTTGTTCGGTGCGTTTCACGTGGCCGTCGACCTTGCGATCCGCCCAGTCGTTGATCACGCAGCCGCCAGCGCGGGTCAGCACCACGCCAAGGACGAAAATCACAATGTTGGCCAGGGATGGCGAGCCTTTGCCGGCAATCCACAGCGCCCAGAGCGTCGGCCACAGCAGCAGATAAATGCCGATCGGCTTGTCCATGCGGGTCAGTTGAATGAAATCCCAGGCCCGAGGGTTCAAGCGGTTCAGGGACTTGAGCAGGCTTTGGTACATCAGCAATTCTCCGGCTGGGCACGAGTTGCGAGCCACAAGGTCGGCAGGAAGATCTCGGCCACCAGCACGCTCAAGGCGCCACGGTCGAAACGCGAGCGACGGCCCCACAGTTCAGGGGCCCGGGACTCCAGCGGCAGCCATTCCTGAGGATAGTGACAAACCTCGATGGCGCGGCGCTGGAACGCATGATCGCAAAACAGCAATTCGCCCAACGAGCGGCTACCCAGTTCGTCCATGTGCAAGCCGTCGCCCTGCAAGGCGCTGCGCGCCGCCACGCTGCGGGCAAACACCCAAGCCTCTCCGTTCCCACGCAAATACACCTCGCGCACCCAGCCTTCACTGCCTTCGTCCAGCTCCAGCGCAGCACATTCGTCGGCGCGTAGCGTTTGCCAGCCTTCAAACAGCGGCGTGACGCTGAAGCCGTCATTCGACAAGCGGATCAGTCGTCGGGTCAGGGAGCCTTCGTCGAACAGCCAGTCGAGGGTAGACGTGTCGGGGAGGGGCGCCAGTTGGCTTTGAGGGAGCCACAGAGGAGTCGCGGAGGGGGATTTTGAGTGCGGCACAGTGAGTCATTATTGGCAGCAAATGAGGCGGCGAGCTTACCATGTCAGCCAGCGATTTTGATTGATCCGGGCCGCCGTTACGCCGAACAGGCTTGCATCTGCCGGGCCTGATCAGTACAAAACGCCCCTGAGCCGGACGGCATCGCTCCACCTATCGACCGTCCGCGCCGGCAATAAGCCTGAATCCTGAGGAAGTACCTGAATGAAAAAGTGGCAATGTGTGGTCTGCGGCCTGATCTATAACGAAGCCGACGGCTGGCCGGACGACGGCATTGCGCCGGGCACGCTGTGGCAAGACGTACCGGAAGACTGGCTGTGCCCGGACTGCGGCGTCGGCAAGATGGATTTCGAAATGATTGAAATCAACTAATAAAAAAACCGAGGAGTAAGGAATGAACGCACCTGTCGTGATCGTCGGCACTGGGCTGGCCGGCTACAACCTGGCCCGCGAGTTTCGCAAGCTCGATGGCGAAACCCCGCTGCTGCTGATTACCGCCGATGACGGACGCTCCTACTCCAAGCCGATGCTCTCCACCGGTTTCGGCAAGAACAAAGACGCCGACGGCCTGAGCATGGCCGAACCGGGCGCCATGGCCGAGCAATTGAAGGCCGAAGTGCGTACTCATACACGCATAAGCGGCATCGATCCGGGCCACAAACGCCTGTGGATCGGTGAGGAAGCGGTGATTTACCGCGACCTGATCCTGGCCTGGGGCGCGGAAACCGTGCGGGTGCCCATCGAAGGCGACGCGGCTGATGCGGTGTTCCCGATCAACGACCTGGAAGACTACGCACGCTTTCGTGCCGCTGCCGCGGGTAAGCGCCGGGTGCTGCTGCTCGGTGCCGGCCTGATCGGCTGCGAGTTCGCCAACGACTTGATTCTCGGTGGCTATGAGGTGCAACTGGTTGCACCGTGCGAGCAAGTCATGCCGACCCTGCTGCACCCGGCCGCAGCCGCTGCGGTTCAGGCCGGGCTGGAAAGCCTGGGCGCGCGTTTCCACCTTGGGCCGGTGCTCAACCGCTTGCAGCGCGTCGCGGACGGTGTGGAAGCGCATCTGTCCGATGGTCAGGTGATTCCCTGCGACGTGGTGGTTTCGGCCATTGGCCTGCGTCCACGTATCGATCTGGCGGCTGCGGCCGGTGTGCAGGTCAATCGCGGCGTGGTGGTCGACCGCCACCTGAAGACCTCCCACGCCAATATCTACGCCTTGGGCGACTGCGCCGAGGTCGATGGGCTGAATTTGTTGTACGTAATGCCCCTGATGAGCTGTGCGAGAGCGCTGGCACAAACCCTCGCCGGCAACCCTACGGCCGTGAGTTATGGCCCGATGCCGATCACCGTGAAAACCCCGGTCTGTCCGTTGGTGGTTTCGCCGCCACCACGGGGCGCCGAGGGCGTCTGGACCGTCGAAGGGCAGGGCGCGGACATCAAGGTTTTGTGCCGCGATGCCAGCGGAAAACTGCTCGGTTATGCCCTGACAGGCGCGGCGGTGATGGAAAAACTGGCCCTCAACAAAGAGCTTCCGGCACTGCTGGCGTAAATACCGGTCGTTCTGTCGGAATCACCCCGCTTTTGCCCCTACAAAGGTCGCGCCGAGACTGGCGCGGCTCTTCCGTGCATGCCATTCTCACTCCCGTCTGCCGCAGAGTAGAGCACCTGCGGCGCTTTGGGCGCTGTTCCAACGAGAACAGCACGGACATAACAACAAAAAACCGTCAAAGGGGCTTCACTAATGCGTAAACCAGAACTCGCCGCCGCCATCGCGGAAAAAGCAGATCTCACCAAAGAGCAGGCCAACCGCGTTCTCAACGCCGTTCTCGAAGAAATCACCGGCGCTCTGCACCGCAAAGACAGCGTCACGCTGGTGGGTTTCGGTACCTTCCTGCAACGCCACCGTGGTGCCCGTACCGGCAAAAACCCGCAAACCGGTGAGCCCGTCAAAATCAAGGCCAGCAACACCGTTGCGTTCAAGCCAGGCAAGTCGTTGAAAGACAGCGTTAATCCATAATTGCGGCGAACTCCCTGAATAACGGGGAGAACCGTATTGAAAAATGGGCACAACGATTGAATCGGGTGCCCATTTTTTATGAGCGTTTTTTGTTCTGTGTATGTTTGGTGGACTAATTAATACAGGTTGGAAAACAACTGCCCACACATCCATTTGTTCGCGAACGACCTTACAAAAAAAATGCCTTATATAAAGTGCCATCATAAAGATGGCACTTTCTTAACTCTCTGATGTCGCCCCTCGTTTGTTCGAAGATGACCGCAATCTTTCGGACAGTTCCTACATTCATCCTCCTCTATTGTTGGCATGCTTCCCGCCTGCCATTAGGGCGGTGCTGTCCACGATTTGATGAAGGCCTAACCGGCCGCTCTGGCTCAACGGTTTCAGGGCTGCCAGATGAAGGGGGAAATATTAAATCGACATCAGGGAATCCCCTTACACATATAGGGAAATCTCCTACACGCAATAAACAACAGTTCGTCTTGTTGTTTAATCGGATGCTTGCTAGTGGCCATCATTGTGATTACGATGCGCCCACTTGAAAGAGCACGAACTCAATTGGATGAGACTCATCGCAGCTCTTTGATACTGTCCCGCGCTGCTGCAACTGCAATTGGCGTTCGACCGTAATCCTAATTAAAGGCCATGGATGTCCTACTCAAGCAAACTTTCTGCTCATTACCTTGAACTCGCAAAAGCCTCTGTTTCCAAAGAGAATTTCGCGGGCGAGGACGTTCGCTTTTCGAGCGAGTATGAAGCACTGGAAAGCGAGCTGGCGAAAGCCTCGTCCATGCACGAAAGCGGCCAGATCGACTGGCTGAAAATCCGCGAAAACAGCGAAAACCTGCTGCGCACCCAGTCCAAGGATTTGCGGGTCGGCGCCTGGCTGACGTGGGCCTTGTACCAGCGTGAATCCTTTCAAGGCCTGCTGGCCGGCCTCGGCTTGCTGCACCACTTGTGCGAAAACCACTGGGCCGAAGTTCACCCGAGCAAGGCCCGTACCCGCTCCGCTGCGATCAGTTGGCTGGTGCCGCGTCTTGAGCAGGTACTGACCGAAAACGTCGCGATCAAAGAACAGCTGCCGATGTTCCGGCGACTGGTCGAACATCTGGAAGGCCTCGACGCCGCTTGCACCGAGCACCTGGGTGACGACGCGCCGCTGCTGCTGCCGATCTCCCGTCGCCTGAAAAACATGGTGCAACGCGCCGCTGACAACCAGCCGGAACCCGGCGTGGTGGGCGCTGCGGTGGCCCAGGTCAAACAGGCCGCCACGCAGCTGTTCACCCCCGGCGCACCGATCGACAACGAAAAAGAAGCCCACAAAGCCCTGCGCGCCCAGCAGGAAAGCGCCCGTCCATTGTGCGCCTGGTGGCTCAAGCAGAAAGCCACTGACCTGCGCGCCTTGCGCCTCAATCGCACGCTGCTGTGGCTGCCCATTGATGCGGTGCCTGAGCGCAACGCTGAGCAAATCACCGTGCTGCGCGGCTTGCCCGCCGACAAGCTCAAGGCCTATCAGGACCGTTACGATCAGGCCAAATACGCCGACCTGCTGGTGGAACTGGAGGCGAGCCTGGCGAAGGCGCCGTTCTGGTTCGATGGCCAGCGAATGGTCTGGGAATGCCTTCAGGGGCTGAACGCCGAGATGGCAATGCGCGAAGTGGAAATCCACTTCGCGCTTTTGATTCAGCGCCTGCCCGGCATCGTCGAGCTGCGTTTCCACGACGGCGCGCCGTTCGCCGATCCGGCCACCCGCGCCTGGATCAGCGCCAACGTCATGCCGCACCTGCAAAGCGCCAGTGCGCCGCGCAAGGTTGAAGTCGCCGACACCCAGCCGGCCTGGGAAGTGGCGTTGGAAGAAGTCCTGCCGATCCTGCGCAAGGACGGCCTCAAGGCTGCCGTGCAGATCCTCAAGCAGGGCCTGCAAAGCGCCCACGGCGGACGCGTGCGGTTCTTCTGGCAGTTCGCCCTCGCGCGGCTGTGCTTCATGGCCAAGAAATACGAACTGGCCAAAACCCAACTCGAAACGCTGGACCAAACATTACAGGACTCAGGCCTGAACGCCTGGGAGCCCGATCTTGCGCTGGAAGTGCTGCATTTACTGCATAGCTGCTGCGAGTTGTTGCCGCAGAACCATGCCGTACGTGAACGCAAGGAAGAGATTTATCGCAGGCTGTGCCACCTCGATCTCGAAGTGGTACTCGAATAGGCCCCAGGGCCACAACCGCAAGGAGAAAAGCCATGGCCAAAGAAGGCTCGGTAGCCCCCAAGGAACGCATCAACGTCACTTTCAAACCTGCCACCGGTGGTGCCCAGGAAGAGATCGAACTGCCGTTGAAACTACTGGCAATCGGTGACTACACCCACCGCAAGGATGAACGCAAAGTCGAAGATCGCAAGCCGATCAGTATCGACAAGATGACGTTTGACGAAGTGTTGGCCAAGCAAGAGCTGAGCCTGACACTGAGCGTGCCGAACCGTCTTCAGGAAGATGGCGAAGCCGACGAACTGGCCGTGCA
This sequence comes from Pseudomonas sp. LB3P93, assembly GCF_054898025.1. Taxonomy (NCBI): domain Bacteria; kingdom Pseudomonadati; phylum Pseudomonadota; class Gammaproteobacteria; order Pseudomonadales; family Pseudomonadaceae; genus Pseudomonas; species Pseudomonas sp. LB3P93. Next base: position 6,405,483 of record NZ_CM142713.1, on the reverse strand, counting down.
ATTGCGCGTCAACTCGATGAAGGACTTCAACCCGGCCAGCCTGGTCGAGCAAGTGCCTGAGCTGAAAAAACTGATGGAACTGCGCGACGCGCTGGTGGCCCTCAAAGGCCCGCTGGGTAACGCGCCTGCGTTCCGCAAAGCCATCGAAGGCGTTCTCGCCGACGACGAATCCCGCGGTCGCGTACTGGGTGAGCTGGGCCTGAACGCCGCAGCCCAGGACGCCTGAGTCTCCATCAGCCAAGGAAGCCAACACAATGAGCACTAGCGCAGCACAGCAAAAGAGCAAAGAGAACGGCGAGTACAGCATTCTCGACAGCATCATCGCCGAGACCCGCCTGACGCCGGACGACGAAGCCTACGACATCGCCAAGCGCGGTGTGTCGGCCTTCATCGAAGAGCTGCTCAAGCCGCAGAACAACGGTGAGCCGGTCAAGAAGGCCATGGTTGACCGCATGATCGCCGAGATCGATGCCAAGCTCAGCCGTCAGATGGACGAAATCCTGCACCACCCTGACTTCCAGTCCCTGGAGTCGTCGTGGCGTGGCCTGCAGTTGCTGGTCGATCGCACCAACTTCCGCGAAAACATCAAGATCGAAATCCTCAACGTCTCCAAAGAAGACCTGCTGGACGATTTCGACGATTCGCCGGAAGTGATGCAATCGGGTCTGTACAAGCACATCTACACCGCTGAATACGGTCAGTTCGGTGGTCAGCCTGTGGGCGCGATCATCGCCAACTACTTCATGTCCCCAAGCTCGCCGGACGTGAAACTGATGCAGTACGTGTCCAGCGTTGCCTGCATGTCGCACGCGCCGTTCATTGCTGCGGCCGGCCCGAAATTCTTTGGCCTGGAAAGCTTCACCGGTCTGCCGGACCTGAAGGATCTGAAAGATCACTTCGAAGGCCCGCAATTCGCCAAATGGCAGAGCTTCCGCCAGTCGGAAGACTCCCGTTACGTTGGCCTGACCGTGCCGCGTTTCCTGCTGCGTAACCCGTACGACCCGGAAGAAAACCCGGTCAAATCGTTCGTGTACAAAGAAACCGTCGCCAACAGCCACGAGCACTACCTGTGGGGCAACACCGCCTACGCGTTCGGCACCAAGCTGACCGACAGCTTCGCCAAATTCCGCTGGTGCCCGAACATCATCGGCCCGCAAAGCGGTGGCGCGGTTGAAGACCTGCCGTTGCACCACTTCGAAAGCATGGGCGAAATCGAAACCAAGATTCCTACGGAAGTTCTGGTTAGCGACCGTCGTGAATACGAACTGGCCGAGGAAGGCTTCATCTCCCTGACCATGCGCAAAGGCTCCGACAACGCGGCGTTCTTCTCCGCGAGCTCGGTGCAGAAGCCGAAGTTCTTCGGCATCAGCGCAGAAGGCAAGGCCGCAGAGCTGAACTACAAGCTCGGCACCCAACTGCCGTACATGATGATCGTCAACCGCCTGGCTCACTACTTGAAAGTGCTGCAGCGCGAGCAACTCGGTTCGTGGAAAGAACGTACCGACCTCGAGCTGGAACTGAACAAGTGGATCCGCCAGTACGTGGCCGACCAGGAAAACCCGAGCGCCGAAGTCCGTGGCCGTCGTCCACTGCGCGCTGCCCAGATCATCGTCAGCGATGTCGAAGGCGAGCCTGGCTGGTACCGCGTCAGCCTGAACGTGCGCCCGCACTTCAAGTACATGGGGGCCGATTTCACCCTGTCGCTGGTTGGCAAGCTGGACAAAGAGTAAGCGGAGCCTAACTCATGACTGGATACGGCAGCCTTTTCGAACGCCTGGGTGGCGACGCGGACAAACGCGTCGGCTGGAGCCGCGAGGTCTCCGCCATGGCGTCCGTGGCTGCCCATCTGGCCAAGATGCTCAGCACCCGTGCGGGCAGCGTGCAAACGCTGTCCGATTACGGGCTACCCGATCTCAATGACATGCGTCTGAGCCTGCACGACTCCCTGAGTCAGGCCCGTCTGGCCATCGAAAATTTTATCGAAGCCTACGAGCCACGCTTGAGCAATGTGCGTGTCATCTCCCTGCCGCGTGATCACGATCAGCTTCGCCTGTCCTTCAGCATCGAAGGCCTGCTGGAAGTTGATGGTTTCAAGCGTCAGGTCAGTTTCGCCGCGCGCCTGGATGGCAGCGGTCAAGTCAAGGTCAACTAAGGAGATTCGTATGTCCGGCAAACCAGCAGCACGCGTATCCGACCCCACCGCTTGCCCGCTCCCCGGCCACGGCACCAACCCGATCGCCGCCGGTTCCGGCGACGTCTTCTTCGACGGCCTCGCGGCCGCCCGCCAAGGCGATGCCTCGGCGTGTGGTGGTGCGATGTCGGGCGGGTTGGCGACGACTGTTTTGATTAACGGCAAACCGGCTGCGACGGTGGATTCCGTTGGGACTCATGGCAACAAGGTTACGGCCGGGTCCGGGACGGTGATTATCGGGAATTCGCATTCTCCGGTGCCGTTTGTTCCGCCGATTCCACTAATGCTTTTTTCTCATTGCCAGCATGTTGTGATGAAGGACCAAGACGGTAATCCATTACAGGGGATTCCGTATCACATCAAGAATGCCAAGGGAGAAGTTGTTTCGGGGCAAACAGATGCGATGGGAAGAACGCAAATGATTGGAGGTAAGGAAGGCGAGAGCTTTGATTTTCATCCGGCTATCGACGGGGTTTTACTATGACCGCGGAAGTCCTCTCAAGTTTGTATATCTCCGCGGTGGCTTTAACTCCGAAAGCTGACCCGGTTGGAAAAGAAGTAGTTTTAAAGGTCTTTTGGCCAACTACGACCTTGTGGTCAGAAGCTGAAATTGCAGCCTATCAGAATGAAGCTCCGATGATTGCGGAAAGGCTGATCAATGAGAAGTATTGGAATAAAGACGGTGAGGTAAGTGATTACAGGTTTACCTGTGAAGATTTTGCGATACGCGTTTTGGTTGAATTTTCCAGTAAGCGGGGGCTGCCGGTAAAACTTAAAACCGGAGTCAGAACTTATAAGAACATGGAAAACTATAGCCCGGCGGTGCATGACCGATATGCCTCGAATATGTATGGTTTCGCAGAAATGGTTATGTATACCTACGGTGCCCGTGAGATGCAAAACACGGTAGAAAACACCACGGCAGTAGCAAGTGTCGACGCTCTGAAGCCTGGCGACATCCTAGCTCAAGCGCTTGACCGGCCTATGATGACGACTGCCCACCATATTCAAATGGCAGTGTCCGTAACCGGTGACCGCATAGATATATGCCAGGGAAATACTGATGCAGCTATTGTGTGGCCGTTTACTTGGGCGGTGAGATTAAAAGGAGAGAATATGGCCGACCCCCAAAGTGGTGGATACGTAGGCCTTCCTATTGAAAAAGGTTACTTCGCCAAAGATGTATCTGGCTGGACTTACTACAATCCAGGCAGAGGAGTCGTCAGAGCAGATTTTCTCAAGGCGTTTGAGTTTTATCGCTGGAATTTTGTCGGCTTTAATAAGGAATGAGCATGGAAGGCTACTTTGCTGGGATGGTAGATAACAATTATTTTGGTTTGTTAGCTATTTTCTGTTTTGTAGTTGGCGTTGTCGGGCTGGTTCCAAGTGTTAGGGCTAGAAAATACTACAAAGTTTTGAATTTTTTATGTGTTATGGCGATCCCGGTGATGTACCTGCTGGGTTTGTATTACTTGACGCACCCCAGGGTCTAATGATTGGTCTAAGGATGGGCGGTATGAATATCTACGTCCGCGTTGCCATGTGCCTGGTGTTCCATGCCGCTGGATGCCTCGCCTACGTGTTCCTGAACGACGCAGTTGTCGTCGCCTATAAAGCGTTCAACGGCGGATTCACCACCCGTGGCGTGGGGATTGGTATTGCTCATTACATGTTCATTTATATTTTTTTCGGGGTGAACCTGGTGGTCGCGCTGCTCCCGAACCTGTGGGCCAAGCTGGGCGTCCTTGCGGTAATGATCAGTTGGATTCTATTCACCATGGTGCCGGACAACCCGCTGCGTGCGCTCTTCTACACCGTGGCCCAGGGCGGCGTGACATTGTTGGCGATTCTGGTAACGCAGGTCATTGAGTTGCGTTGGGAAAGACGCGCTCTGATTCGGCAAGTGATGCCCGTGAACCCTATGCAAGGGAAGGTTGCATGATCAGCCTGGGCCGACGCCTCTTCCTGACGGCGGCGCTCTGGGTGCCGATCGTCGCGTTCGAGGTTCTGATGTATCTCGAGTCAACCGTGTGGTACCCGAGGGTATTCGACTGGAAGCAATTTCTGACGATCCACGTCCTCGGGTTCGGGGCCTTGGCCTATATCGCTTTTGCCGCGTGGGCAACCCGAGGGCTGAGCAGGGCAACCGAACAGCAGATCGTGAAGAAAATCTGGTGTGCGCCACTGATGTTCATCCCTTTTTACGCGGTGCCGTGGATGATCGGCGGGCTGGGGCTTTTGCTTTTTGGGCAACTTGGCGGGCTTGTAATGATGGTGGTATGGGTAGTGTTTTTGCCCTATCTGCTGATCTCCGGCTACGTCATTTCCGGTCTGACGGTCGCGCTCTACAGGACGTTTTTTTCATGAGATCCACCACCAGGAAGGTAACCCGTGTCCTTTAACCACTACTACCAAAGCGAACTCACCGCACTTCGCCAGTTAGGTCGTCGATTCGCCGAGCGTAGCCCGGCGTTGGCGCCTTTCCTGGGTCAGGCCGGGCGGGATCCGGACGTGGAGCGGTTGCTGGAAGGTTTTGCGTTCCTGACCGGGCGCCTGCGCCAGAAGCTCGATGACGAACTGCCCGAGCTCAGCCACTCGCTGATGCACCTGCTGTGGCCCAACTACATGCGGCCGCTGCCGGCGTTCAGCATTTTGCAGTTCGATCCGTTGAAGCGTTCGGGGCCTGCGTTGATGGTCGAGCGCGATACGCCGATTGAGAGTGTGCCGATCGATGACGTGCGTTGCCGCTTCCGCACTTGCTACCCAACCGAAGTCTTGCCGCTGGATCTGGCCGCGCTGAATTACTCGGTGAAGGGCGACGGTTCGCTGTTGAGCCTGCGTCTGGAGATGAGCGCTGACGGCCACCTCGGTGAGCTGGAGCTGAGCCGCCTGCGTCTGCACTTCGCCGGTGAGCGTTACATCAGTCAGATGCTGTACCTCAGCCTGCTGCGCAACCTGGAAGGCATCGAGCTGATTCCGCTGGACGGCGCCGGCAAGCCCATCAATGGCGTCAACGGCCTGCCGATGGCGTTCAAGATGCCTGGCGACCGTGTGCAGCCGGTGGGTTTTGCCGAAGAAGAAGCGTTGATCCCGTATCCGCTGAACACCTTCCGTGGCTATCGCTACTTGCAGGAATACTTCGCCTTCCAGGACAAGTTCCTGTTCGTCGACGTCAACGGCCTGGACATGCTCAAAGCGTTGCCGGAAGACACGCTGAAGCAAATGCGCGGTCTCGAATTGCGCTTCGACATTCGCAAGAGCGGCATCATGCGGATGCGTCCGACGTTGGATAACGTGAAGCTCTACTGCACGCCAATCGTGAACCTGTTCAAGCACGACGCACTGCCGATCCGCCTAGACGGCAAGCAAGACGAGTACCTGCTGTTGCCGGCGGAATTCGATCTGGAAAACTGCGGCGTGTTCTCGGTGGAAACCGTCACCGGCTGGAAGCCCGGCGGCCTCGGTTATCAGGAGTACGTGCCGTTTGAATCCTTCGAGCACGACCCGAGTTTCGACGTGCCCACCAGCCGTCCGCATTACAGCATCCGCCAGCGTTCGTCGCTGTTGCACGACGGCCTCGACACGTACCTGAGCTTCGGCATCCGCCACACCGAAGCCCACGAAACCCTGTCGATCGAGCTGATGTGCACCAACCAGAACCTGCCGCGCAAACTCAAGCTTGGCGACATCAGCCAGGCCTGTGAAGAGACGCCGGAGTTCCTGAGTTTCCGCAACATCACCCCGGCCACATCCAGTTTCGCGCCGCCGCTGAACCGCGACTTCCTCTGGAAGCTGATCAGCAACATGTCGCTCAACTATCTGTCGCTGGCCGACGTCAATGCGTTGAAGGTGATTCTGGAAACCTACGACCTGCCGCGCTACTACGACCAACACGCTGAAAAAGTCAGCAAACGCCTGCTGGGCGGGCTCAAGTCGATCAAGCACCAACACGTCGACCGGTTGCACCGAGGGTTGCCGGTACGCGGGTTGCGCACCGAGCTGACCATCGACCCGGAAGGGTATATCGGCGAGGGCGACCTGTTCGTTTTCGCCTCGGTTCTTAACGAGTTTTTCGCGCTTTACGCCAGTCTCAATTCATTCCACGAGCTGCGGGTAAAAAGCACACAGGGAGAGGTGTACCAATGGACACCACGTATGGGCCTTCAGCCGCTGCTTTAAGCGGACTGACCCGAGGAATACGCGAGTACTCGCTGTTTCAGGCCGTGCTGCTGGTGGTTGACCGGCTGCGCGAGGCCCACCCGCACCTGAGCCAGGATGACTTGTACGACCAGCTGGAATTCCAGGCCAACCCGAGCCTGGGTTTCCCTGGCAGTGACGTCGATCGCGTGGAGTTTTTCCACGAGCACGGGCAGATGCGCGCGCGCCTGCGTTTCAACCTGATCGGCCTGGTCGGTTCCGGCTCGCCGCTGCCGGCGTTCTACGGTGAGCAGGCCCTGGGCGACAGCGAGGACGGCAACCCGACTCGTAACTTCCTCGACCTGTTCCACCATCGCCTGCAACGGCTGATGCTGCCGATCTGGCGCAAGTACCGTTACCGCGCCAGTTTCGAGAGCGGCGCCCTCGACCCGTTCTCGGCGCAGTTGTTCGCCTTGATCGGCCTCGGCGGCGAAGAGATTCGCAAGGCTCAGGAACTGAACTGGAAACGTCTGCTGCCGTACCTCGGTTTGCTCAGCTTGCGGGCGCACTCGGCGGCGCTGATCGAAGCGGTGCTGCGTTACTACTTCAAGCACGCCGAACTGACCATCGAGCAGTGCATCGAGCGCCGCGTGGAAATTCTCGAAGAGCAGCGCAATCGTTTGGGCCGCGCCAACAGCCTGCTTGGCGAAGACCTGGTGCTGGGCGAACACGTGCGCGACCGCAGCGGCAAATTTCGCATCCACATCCGCGAGCTCGACTGGCAACGCTTCCACGAATTCCTGCCAATCGGTTTCGGCTACCAGCCGCTGTGCGCGCTGGTGCGGTTCACCCTGCGTGACCCGCTCGATTACGACATTCGCCTGGTGTTGCGCCAGGAAGAAATCCGCGAACTGCGCATCGGTGAGCAAAACGCCTGTCGCCTGGGATGGACCAGTTGGCTGGGCCGCGAAAAAGCGGACGGCGTGGTGACCCTGGGCAGCAAAATTCATTAAGGACAGATGACCAATGATCAACGTAGACCTGCAACAACTTATCCAGGCGCTGGACGCCGAAACCCGTCGTGATCTGGAAAGTTCTGCCGAGCGCTGCGTCGCCCGTGGCGGCAGCAAAATCCTCGTCGAAGACTTGCTGCTCGGCCTGCTGGAGCGCCCGCAAGGCTTGCTCGCACGCGCGCTGCAAGACGCCGAAGTGGATGCCGGCGAGCTGAGCGCCGCGTTGCAATCGCGGGTTGAGCATAGCGCCTCGCGCAACCCGGTGTTCGCCCCGGAACTGGTGCAGTGGCTGCAAGACGCGTTGCTGGTGGCCAACCTTGAACTGGGCCAGAGCCAGGTCGAGCAAGCCGCGTTGATCCTCGCACTGCTGCGTAACCCGATGCGCTACGCGGGCAGCCGTTATCAGTCGTTGCTGTCCAAGCTGAACATCGAGCGCCTGAAAGAATTCGCCCTGTCGCAGAAAGAGCAACCCGCCACCGGCAAACCGGCAGTACCGGGTGAATCGCTGCTGGAGCGCTTCACCCACAACCTGACCCAACAGGCCCGCGACGGCAAACTCGACCCGGTGCTGTGCCGCGATGGTGCGATCCGGCAGATGGTCGACATTCTCGCCCGTCGCCGCAAGAACAACCCGATTGTGGTCGGTGAAGCCGGCGTCGGTAAGACTGCGATCGTTGAAGGTCTGGCCTCGCGCATCGCCGCCGGTGAGGTGCCGCAAGTCTTGAAAGGCGTCGAGCTGCTGTCTCTGGACATGGGCCTGTTGCAGGCGGGCGCCAGCGTCAAAGGTGAATTCGAACGCCGCCTCAAAGGCGTGATCGACGAAGTCAAAGCCTCGCCGAAACCGATCATCCTGTTCATCGACGAAGCGCACACGCTGATCGGCGCGGGCGGCAATGCCGGCGGTTCCGACGCGGCCAACCTGCTCAAGCCAGCCCTGGCCCGTGGCGAGTTGCGCACCATCGCCGCCACCACCTGGGCGGAGTACAAGAAATACTTCGAAAAAGACCCGGCGCTGGCCCGTCGCTTCCAGCCGGTGCAACTGCACGAACCGACCGTCAGCGAAGCGGTGACCATCCTCCGTGGCCTGGCTCAGGTCTACGAGAAGAGCCACGGCATCTACCTGCGCGATGACGCAGTGGTCGCTGCGGCCGAGTTGTCCGCTCGCTACCTAGCGGGTCGTCAGCTGCCGGACAAAGCCGTCGACGTGCTCGACACCGCGTGCGCCCGTGTACGCATCAGCCTCGCCGCCGCCCCGGAAAGCCTTGAGCGCCTGCGTGGCGAGCTGGCTGAAGGTGGCCGTCAGCGTCAAGCGCTGCGCCGTGATGCCGAAGCCGGTTTGCTGATCGATCACGAAGCGCTGGACGCTTTGGAAGAGCGTTTGGCCGAAGCCGAAGAGGAAATGGTCGCGCTGGAAAACCTGTGGACCGAGCAGAAAGAACTGGCTGAACGCCTGCTGGATCTGCGTCAGCAACTGGCCAAGGCCCGCGAAGCCGCAGCCGTAGAGCCGACCATCACGGTTGAAGAAGACGCCGAAGGCACCGTGATCGAAACGCTGCCGGTGGACGAAGCGCAAAGCGTTGAATCCCTCGAAACCGCTCTCAACGAAACTCACAAAGCGCTGACCGAACTTCAGGTCAAAGAACGTCTGGTGAGCTTCGAAGTGTGCCCGCGTCTGGTCGCCGAAGTGATCAGCGCCTGGACCGGCGTGCCATTGGCGCAACTGGCCCGTGAACACAATGCCAAGGTCGCCAGTTTCGCCACCGACCTGCGCACGCGCATCCGGGGCCAGGAACAAGCCGTTCACGCCCTGGACCGCTCGATGCGCGCCACCGCTGCCGGCCTCAACAAACCGGATGCTCCAGTGGGCGTGTTCCTGCTGGTCGGCCCGAGCGGCGTCGGTAAAACCGAAACCGCGCTGGCCCTGGCTGACTTGCTCTACGGCGGTGATCGTTTCATCACCACCATCAACATGTCCGAGTTCCAGGAGAAGCACACCGTGTCGCGCCTGATCGGTGCGCCGCCGGGCTACGTGGGCTACGGCGAGGGCGGCATGCTCACCGAAGCCGTGCGCCAGAAGCCGTACTCGGTGGTGTTGCTCGATGAAGTCGAGAAAGCCGACCCGGATGTGCTGAACCTGTTCTACCAAATCTTCGACAAAGGCGTGGCCAACGACGGCGAAGGGCGCGAGATCGACTTCCGCAACACGCTGATCCTGATGACCTCGAACCTGGGCAGCGACCGCATCAGCGAACTCTGCGAAAACGGCGCACGGCCATCGGCCGAAGTGCTCGAAGAAACCATTCGCCCGGTCCTGAGCAAGCACTTCAAACCGGCACTGCTGGCGCGGATGCGCGTCGTGCCGTACTACCCGGTCGGTGGCCCGGTGCTGCGCGAGCTGATCGAAATCAAACTCGGTCGTCTGGGCGAGCGCCTGAACCGTCGTCAGCTGGATTTCACCTACTCGCAAGACCTTGTCGATCACCTGGCCGAACGTTGCACCCAAAGCGACAGCGGCGCGCGTTTGATCGACCACTTGCTCGACCTGCACGTGCTGCCGCTGGTGGCCGACCGCTTGCTCGACGCGATGGCCACCGGTGAAAGCCTCAAGCGTGTCCACGCGACGCTCGACGGCGGCGCCAGTGTGACTTGCGAGTTCGCCTGAGGTGGGTGTGATGTTCACTCAAGTGCCGCAACCGCTGGTCTATGCCGAAGCCTTGCTGGCGCAGTTCGCCAGCCTGTCGCGCGCGGCGGACGGTGCTGCGCTGCTGGGTGACTTCGTGCGCGGGTTGGCCGAGCTCAGTGGTTGCGAATTGACGCAGCTGTACCTGCTGGATGCGACTCACACCTGCCTGGGGATGAATGCCGAGTGCCTCAACGGCATTCTGCAACCGCGGGAAGCGGCGAGCCTGCCGGCGGACTACAACGGTGAACAACTGCTGCAATTCGCCCTGTGCCAAAACCGCGTGGTGAGCCTCAGCGAGTTGAGCGGCAGCCTGCACGAAACCAGTTTCCTGCCGCCGCAGGCCACGCCTTGGCAGTCGCTGCTGTGTGTGCCGTTGGTCAATCAGCAGAAGGCTGTTGAAGGCTTGTTGCTGTGTGCCAGTCGCCGGCACATCGACCTGCAAGGCTTCGCCGATTCCCTCGGGCAGCTGGGTTCGTTCGTGCTCGGCCAACTGCATTTGCTCCAGCGTTTGCGTCAGCCGAGCGGTGACGTCCGACCGATGAAAGTCAGTGTCCCAAGTGCCAGTGGTTACGGTTTGATCGGCAAGAGCAAGGCCATGCGCCAGACCTACTCGCTGATCAGCAAAGTCTTGCACAGCCCGTACACCGTCTTGCTGCGCGGTGAAACCGGCACCGGCAAGGAAGTGGTCGCACGCGCCATCCACGACTGCGGCCCGCGCCGTTCCCAGGCGTTCATCGTGCAGAACTGTGCGGCGTTCCCCGAGAACCTGCTGGAAAGCGAGCTGTTCGGCTATCGCAAAGGCGCGTTCACCGGTGCTGATCGCGACCGCGCCGGGCTGTTCGACGCGGCCAATGGCGGCACCTTGTTGCTGGATGAAATCGGCGACATGCCGTTATCCCTGCAAGCCAAGTTGCTGCGCGTGCTGCAGGAAGGCGAGATTCGTCCGCTGGGGTCCAACGACACCCACAAGATCGACGTGCGCATCATCGCCGCGACACACCGGGATTTGTCGGTGCTGGTCAGCGAAGGCAAATTCCGCGAGGACTTGTACTACCGCCTCGCGCAATTCCCGATCGAGTTGCCGGCCCTGCGTCAGCGCGAAGGCGACATCCTCGACCTGGCCCGGCACTTCGCCGACAAGGCGTGCTCGTTCCTGCAACGGGACGCGGTGCGTTGGTCCGATGCGGCGCTCGATCACCTGTCCGGTTATGCCTTCCCCGGCAACGTGCGCGAGCTCAAAGGCCTGGTCGAGCGTGCCGTTTTGCTGTGCGAGGGCGGCGAGTTGCTGGCCGAGCACTTCTCCCTGCGCATGGAAGCCATGCCGGAAGACAACAGCCTGAACCTGCGCGAACGCCTGGAGCAGGTCGAACGCAGCCTGCTGCTCGATTGCCTGCGCAAAAACGACGGCAACCAGACCCTCGCCGCCCGCGAACTCGGCCTGCCACGGCGCACGCTGCTGTACCGCCTCGGGCGTTTGAATATCAACCTGGGTGATTTCGATGGTTAACCCAATGTTGAGCCACGCACGACCTGTGGCGAGGGAGCTTGCTCCCGCTCGGCTGCGCAGCAGTCGTAATCCAGCCAACAAGGTCCGCCTGAGTAAACCGGACAGCCGGTTTTGGGGCTGCTTCGCAGCCCAGCGGGAGCAAGCTCCCTCGCCACAGGGGGTTGCGTCAAGACCCCAGGCTAGAGCGCTCTACTTCACCCCAATCAATTTCGATAGCGCCGCCCAACCGGGTCGGCGCTTTGTGCTTTGTCTACCCATGGAGACCCTCTGATGCCTGTTCGTCACTGGCAAGCCGTCCTGCTGACCCTCGTCGTTCTATGCGGCCTCGGCGGCTGCAGCGGCAATTACAAATTCAACGACAACACCTATCGCCCATTGGGTGATCCGCAGGCGGTCAATCGCGGCAAGTGACCGCAAGGAGTATCACCATGGAACTGGTTTTCGAAATGCTGAACACCAAGCAGTTCGTGCCCACGGATTTGTGCCAGAAGACCTTCAAACAGGCCGGTGGCGTGATTGGCCGGGGCGAGGATTGCGACTGGATCATTCCCGACCGCAAGCGTCATCTGTCCAACCACCACGCGGTGATCAGCTACCGCGAAGGCACGTTTTTCCTGACCGATACCAGCAGTAACGGTATCCAGGACAGCGAAAGCGGCGCGCGCCTGCGCAAGGGCGAAGCCATGCGCATCGAGCACGGCAGCGTGTACGTGCTGGGTGATTTCGAGATCCGTGCACGGCTGGTGCGCGACCCGGCGACCTTCGACGTGGAAGTCGGCCGTCCGCAAGCGGCGGGCAGCATCATTCCGGATGATGCGTTTCTCGACCTCGATCCGTTGAACGCCCTCGATCAGCAAGAGCGCGTGTACTCGGAAATCGAAGAGTTGATCAGCCCGAGCACCACCATCGAGGACACCCGTCAGCGCGCCGACTACGCGCGCATCGACATGGAAAGCCTGATGGTCCCGGAGCTGATCAACGCCCCGGCAGAACCCGAGCCAGCCCCGGCACCGAAAGCCGTCGAGCGTCAGAGCGAAGGTTTCTGGGATCACTTCGGCGCAGCACTGGGCGTGGACCTCAAAGGCCTCGACCACGACGCCCGCGAAGCCCTGGCACTGAACGCGGCACGCCTGCTCAAGCAGAGCGTTGGCGGTTTGCAGCAGAGCCTGCGCACCCGCAGCGAACTGAAAAATGAATTGCGCCTGGCCCAGACCACTGTGCAAGGCACCCACAAAAACCCGCTGAAATTCGCCGTCGATGCCGGTGAAGCGCTGGGCATTTTGTTGCAGCCGAACAAGCCGGGCCAATTGCCGGCCGAGCAAGCGATCTCTCGTTCGTTCCGTGATTTGCAGGCGCATCAGGTGGCCTTGCTGACCGCCAGCCGCGCCGCCGTTCGCGGCACGCTGGATCACTTCTCGCCAGAGCAATTGACCCTGCGTTTCGAGCGCGACAACAAGCCGATTATGGCCACGTCCGGCAGCCGCTGGAGAGCGTACGGCCGTTATCACCAGGCCCTGCGCCAGGACGATGACTGGAGCGAACGCCTGCTGGCCCGCGACTTTGCCCAGGCCTACGAAGAACAGATCCGCCTGATTTCCACCCTTCACACCGACCACCAAGGATGATGCGCATGTCTCGCTGCTCGACCGCTTTTTTCAAGACGCTGACGGCGTTCGCGGCCCTGGTGCTGCTGGCCGGCTGCTCGTCGCTGTCGCCGTATTCCCACGTCACCAAACTCAACCTGAAGCTCACCGCCAGCGATCAGCTGAACCCGGACCTCAACGGGCGTCCGTCGCCGATCGTCGTGCGTCTGTTCGAGCTCAAGCACCCGGTGACCTTCGAGAACGCTGACTTCTTCAGCCTGTACGAGCGCGCCAAGGAATCGCTGGCCCCGGACCTGGTGGCCAGCGAAGAACTCGAGTTGCGCCCGGGTGAAACCATCGAACTCAAGCTCAGCGTGGAGGAGGGCAGCCGTTACGTCGGCATCCTCGCCGCCTACCGTGACCTGCCGGAAACCAAATGGCGCTACACGGTGCAAGTCACCCCGGTGGAAGTCACCGACGCAGACCTGACCCTCGATCAGGCCGGCATTCGCAACAGCAACGAAACGCTCGCCAAGGCGGATGACTGAACATGAATTCCCATAAAGTCATTTGGCAAGAAGGCATGCTGCTGCGTCCGCAGCACTTCCAGCACAACGACCGCTATTACGACCACCAGATGAAGACCCGCACTCAGTTGCTGGGCAGCTACACCTGGGGCTTCCTGAACCTGGACATCGACTTGCAGTTCCTCAACATGGGCAAACTGGTGATCAGCCAGGCCTCGGGGATTCTGCCGGACGGCAGCCTGTTCGAACTCGGTGGCAACACCGAGCCGCTGGCCCTCGACGTGCCGCCGAACACTGGCAACACGCCGATTTACCTGGCGCTGCCGCTGGTTACCGGCAACCACATCGAGGCCCGTCGCCCGGAGCAATCCGATGTGCTGGCACGTTTCACCGCGTACGAAGCGGAAGTGGCCGACTCCAACGCCGGCGACGACTCTGCCAGCCAGGTCAGCTGCGGCCGCCCGGACTTCAAACTGTTGCTCGGCGAGCAGCAGAGCGACCAGGCCTACGTGAAGCTGAAAATCTGCGACGTGCTCGACACCACGCCCGACGGCGTGATCAGCCTCGATCCGGACTTCGTGCCGACCTACATTCAAGCGCATTCGTCCAGCTACTTGCTGTCGTGCCTGAAAGAAGTGATCAGCATGCTCGGCCACCGTGGCGACACCATCGCCGACCGTATCCGTTCCAACGGCAAGGTCGGCGGCGCGGAAGTCGGCGACTTCATGATGCTGCAACTGATCAACCGCACCGAACTGCTGCTGCGTCACTACCTCGGCCTGGAGCAGGTTCACCCGGAAGAGTTGTACCGCACGCTGCTGACCATGCTCGGCGATCTGGCGACCTTCTCCAGCGACAGCAAACGCCCGCGTCTGGACAGCCGTTACCAGCACAGCGACCAGGGCGCGAGCTTCCGCAAATTGATGGAAGCGATTCGTCAGGTCCTGTCGATGGTGCTCGAACAACACGCCATCGAACTGGTCCTGCAAGCGCGTCAGTACGGGATCATCGTCTCGCCGTTGCACGACCACAAACTGCTGGGCTCGGCGTCGTTCGTGCTCGCGGCCAGCGCCAACTGCGACTCCGAAGAATTGCGCCACCGCTTGCCGGCGCACCTCAAGGTCGGCCCGGTGGAGCGCATCCGCCAACTGGTCAACCTGCATCTGCCGGGCATCAAGGTCAAACCGTTGCCGGTGGCCCCACGGCAGATCGCGTTCCACTCCAACAAAACCTATTTCATTCTCGAACTCAGTTCCGAAGACCTGGCACAACTCGAGCGCTCCGGCGGTTTCGCGTTCCACGTGTCCGGCGAATTCGCCGAGCTTGAACTGAAATTCTGGGCCATCAGGAACTGACCGACATGATCAAGGACATGGAACATAACCAGGACGATAAAACCGTCCTGCTCGACCGCCAGGGCCACGGCCCGGCGCAGAGTCCGCTGACAGATTTCGCCGCACCCCCGCGTTTTGAGCAGCTCGAAGAACGGATGATCTACGCCGCGCGTCTGCGCCCGGCGGAATCCTTCAACATCAGCCTCAATTCGCTGGTGGCCGCCGCGTCTGACCTGTTGTCGGAAGTGGTGCGGCTCAAGCACAGCGACACCCGCGAAGACATGTATGCGCTCAACGAGCGACTGACCGCCGGGCTGAAACTGTTTGAAGTGCGGGCGCTGCACAACGGCGCCGAAAGCAGCCAGGTGATGGCCGCGCGTTACGTGCTCTGCACCGTGGTCGACGAAGCCGTCGTGACCACGCCGTGGGGCAACGAAAGCGAGTGGTCGCAAATGAGCCTGCTCAGCAGCTTCCACAACGAAACTTTCGGTGGCGAGAAGTTCTTCCAGCTGCTGGATCGCCTGTCGAAAAACCCGGTCAAGCACCTGCCGATGCTGGAGCTGATGTACCTGTGCCTGTCCCTCGGTTTTGAAGGCAAGTACCGCGTACAAGCGCGCGGCATGCTCGAACTCGAAGGCATCCGCGACGCCTTGTATCGCCAGATTCGTCAGTTGCGCGGCGACGTGCCTCGCGAATTGTCGCCGCACTGGGAAGGCTTGAACGATCAGCGCCGCAGCCTGGTGCGCATCGTGCCGGCGTGGATGGTGGTGCTGTTCACCGTGGTCTGCCTGGTGGTGATGTATTCGGGTTTCGCCTGGGTCTTGGGCGAGCAACGCGAAACCGTTCTGCAACCTTTTCAGCAGCTAGATCCGGCCGCGGTCCAGCCGCAGTCGCAGCCGTAAACAGGGACGTGTGATGAAAAAGTTTTTCAAGAAAGTCGGCGCATTCTTGCGCAAGACCTGGGTCTGGACCTTGCTGGTGGTGCTGTTTGTCGCGCTGCTGGTGTGGTTCGTCGGGCCGCTGCTGGCGGTGGATGACTACAAGTTCTGGGAAGGTTCGACCTCCCGCCTGCTGACCATCAGTGTGCTGTTCCTGATCTGGGGCCTGACCATGGTCTTCGTCAGCTGGCGCGCGGGCGTGCGTAAAAAAGCCGTCGAAGACACCGAAGACGGCCAGGACCGCATCCGCCGTGACGAGCTGATCGACGAAGAGCAGAAAGAACTTCGCGTACGTTTCAAGGATGCGTTGAAAACCCTGAAGACCTCGAGCCTGTATCGCGGTCGCAGCGAACGCTGGCGCAGCGACTTGCCGTGGTACTTGCTGATCGGCCCTCAGGGCAGCGGCAAAACCAGCCTGCTGGACTTCTCGGGCCTTGAGTTTCCGATCAACAAGATCGACCGCAAGCTGACCCGCGACACCCTCGGCACCCGCCATTGCGACTGGTATTTCGCCGACCACGGCGTACTGATCGACACCGCCGGGCGTTACCTGACCCAGCCGGATGCCGAAGTCGATGGCAGCGCCTGGAGCACCTTGCTCGACCTGCTGCGCAAGCGTCGCCGCAACCGTCCGTTGAATGGCGTGCTGGTGACCATCCCGGTCGAGTTGCTGCTGGGCAACAATGAGCAAGACCTCGACACCCTGGCTCGCCAGGTGCGTGCACGCCTGCAAGACGTTCATCAGAAACTGCACGTCGATGTGCCGATTTATCTGGTGCTGAGCAAGGCTGACCAGTTGCTCGGTTTCGACGAGTTCTTCGATCAACTGACCCGCGAAGAAAGCGATCAGGTGCTCGGCACCAGCTTCCGCAAAGAGCAGAGCGGCACCGACGTCGCCGTGCTGCGCGCCGAGTTCGAAGAGCTGCTGCGTCGCCTGAACAGCCAAGTGATCATGCGCATGCACCAGGAGCGCGACACCCAGCGCCGTGGTCGCATCCTCGACTTCCCGCATCAACTGGGGCAGATCGGCGAGCGCCTGTGCCTGTTCGTCGACATGGCGTTCACCGGCAACCGCTACCAGCGTGTCAGCCAGTTGCGCGGTTTCTACCTGACCAGCGCACCGCATTTGACTCAAGAGATGGACCAGACCACCGCCGGTATCGGCGCCAGTCTGGGCATGAGTGCCGGCATGCTGCCGACCTTGCGCAGTGGCCGCTCGCGGTTCATTCACCATTTGCTCAGCCGGGTGATTTTCCCCGAGGCCGACCTGGCCGGCCTGGACAAGCGCGAACGCAGCCGCATCCATTGGGGCCAACGTGCGTTGTACGTGGGCGCACTGGCGGCACTCGCATTGTTTGGCATGCTGTGGGCCGGCGGTTTTTCCGCCAACTATGAGCGTCTGGAAAACCTGCGCAACCTGGCCACCAACTGGACCCAACAACGCTCGGCCCTGACCGCCCGCGATGATTCCATGGCGGTGCTCAAGACCCTCGACACCAGCTACGCGGCAACCCAGGTCTTCCCGAAGAAAGGTGACGTGTCGTACCACGAACGTGGCGGCCTGTACCAAGGTGAAGAGGTCAATCCGGTGGTCAAGGCTGCGTACGAGCGTGAGCTCGAAGCGCAACTGCTGCCGAAGGTCGCGACGCTGCTGGAAGGGCAGATCCGCGCCAACATGAAGGACCGCGAACGCCTGCTCAACAGCCTGCGTGCGTACCTGATGTTGAACATGAAAGATCGTCGCGATGCGGCGTGGCTCAAGGATTGGGTCGCCACTGACTGGTCCCAGCGTTACGCCGGCAACACCGCGGTGCAGAACGGTTTGAACACGCACTTCGAGCGTTTGCTCAAGCAGCCGTTTATCTATCCGCTGAACGATCAACTGGTGGCGCAGGCGCGTCAGGTGCTGCGCAGCGAGTCGCTGGCTAACGTGGTTTACCGGATGCTGCGCGAGCAGGCCCGCAACCTGCCGGAATACCGCTTGAGCCAACACATCGGCCCGCAGGCTTCGCTGTTTGTCGGCACCGAATACGTGATCCCGGGCTTCTACACCCAACAGGGTTATCAGCAATATTTCTCGGTCCAGGGCAGTGCGCTGGTCACCGACATCCTGCGTGATAACTGGGTGTTGGGCGAAGGCGCGGGCATCAGCGGCATGGACCTTCGTCGCTTGATGGTCGAACTGGAGCAACTGTACTTCCGCGACTACGCCAACTTCTGGAGCGAAGCGGTCGGTCAGGTTGCGTTGCCACCGATCAACGATGCGGGCGAGGGCGCCGAGCAACTGGCGGGCCTGACTTCCGCCAATTCCCCAGTACTGCAACTGCTGGTGGAAGTGCGCGAGAACACCCGTTTCCCGGCGGAAGCCGAACCGGTTGATCAAGCGGCTGATGCCGCTGCAGCGCTGGGCGAGCAGAAAGGCAAGTTGGGCAAGCTGGGCAAACTGGCGTCTGCCGCAGCGGATCAGGCCTCGGACATGGCCGCGATGAAAAACCTGCCGGACACCGCGAAGAAATCCCTGCAACGTCGCTTCGAACCGCTGCACCGTCTGCTGGATGACAACAACGGCCCGGCCGCTGATTTGACCCCGGCACTCGCGGCGCTCAACGACCTGCAACTGCAACTGGCGAGCCTGGCACGTGCCAGCTCCCCGGATCAGGCCGCGTTCGAAATGGCCAAGACTCGCATGAGCGGCCAGCGTGATGCGCTGAGCGCCCTGCGCAATGCTTCGAATCGCCTGCCGCGTCCGGTCAGCGTGTGGTTCAACGTTTTGGCCGAAGACACCTGGCGTCTGGTGCTGAACGATTCCTACCAGTACCTGAACCAGCGTTATCAGAGCGAGCTGTACAGCTTCTACGGCAAGGCGATCAACAAGCGTTACCCGTTCAGCGCCCACAGCACCAGCGACGTCGCGATCAGCGATTTCCGCGAGTTCTTCAAGGCGCAGGGCATCAACGATCGCTTCTTCGAGACCTACATGCGTCCGTTCGTCAGTGGCGACCCAGGCAACTACCGCCTGCGCAGCATTGACGGTCACAGCATGCCGATCTCCAAGGTCTACCTCGACCAGATGGCCGCCGCCCAAGTGATCCGCCAGAGCTTCTTCTCGATCAACCCGGCCGAGCCGCAAGTGCAGTTCAAACTGGAGCCGTACACCCTCGACCCGGCCGTCAGCCGTTCCGAGTTCAAGTTTGGCGACAAGACCATCGAATACCGCCACGGTCCGATCGTGCCGGTGTCGTTCAAATGGCCGACCGACGCTGAAGACGGTCGCACCAGCCTGGTCCTCGACAAAATGGCCGGCCGCCCGATTGGTATCGAGAAGAACACCGGCCCTTGGTCGCTGTTCCGTCTGTTCGACCTGATGCAGACCGAGTACCTGAGCGGTCGCGACGTGCTGGTGCTGAAAGCTGACGTGGGTGGCCTGCGCGCCAATTACCTGCTCAGCAGCCAGCGCCCGCCGAACCCGTTCGACATGGGCGTGCTGCGTACCTTCCGTATGCCGGTGCAGCTCTGATGCTGGTTGCCAGTCCCTGGCGCAGCGCTGCGCGTACCGATCCGGGCAAGGTTCGGGCGCGCAACGAAGATGCTTTTCTCGACTGTCCACAGCAGGGGCTGTGGGTGGTCGCGGATGGCATGGGCGGTCATCAGGGTGGCGACATCGCCAGCCAGTTGATCGTCGCCAGCCTGGCGGAATTGCCGGTGCAGGACGGCTTCGACGAACGACTCAAAGGCATTCGCCAGTGCCTGCACTGGCTCAATCGCCGCCTGGGTCAGGAGTTGACCGTCACCGCCGGGCGCCATGACAGCATCATGGGCAGCACCGTGGTGGCGCTGCTGGTGGAGGGCAATCGCGCGGCTTGCATCTGGGCCGGCGACAGCCGTTGCTACCTGTGGCGTGGCCAGCGGTTGTATCAGCTGTCCAAGGACCATTCGCTGCAACAGCAACTGATCGACGAGCAAAACATGAGCGTCGAAGACGCCCGTGCGCATCCGTCGGCCCATGCCCTGACCCGTGCGGTCGGGGCCGCCGAGGTGCTGACGCTGGACGTGCTCGAACTCGAGGTTTACCCCGGCGATACGTTTCTGTTGTGCAGCGACGGTTTGTACCAAGGGCTCAGCAGCGATGCCTTGGGCAATGCCCTGAGCCTGACCGCGCCGCACGTTGCGCTGGAGCGTCTGTTCGACGGCGCTCTGCGTGGGTCGGCCCGGGACAACCTGACTGCCGTGGTGATCCGACAATGACCCAACTCATGCCGCCGCTCGACGACCTGCTGGTGACCGACGAGGAAGCCAATAACCTGACTTACTTTGCGTTCGCCAAAGCTCACAAGGCAGAACCCGCGCTGGCGCCAACAAAAGCCAGCGTCGGCGAAATGCCCGACGTGCTCGCAGGCCGTTACCGCATCGAGCGCCTGCTCGGTGCCGGCGGCATGGGCGCGGTTTACCGCGCACGGGACTTGCTGAGCGAACAGTTCGGCGATCCCGACCCTTACATCGCGCTGAAAATCCTCAGCGAAGAATTTGCCGAATCGCCAGACGCCAGCGCCTTGCTCTACAGCGAGTTCGCCCTGACCCGACGATTGCGCCACAACAACGTGCTGCGACCGCACACCTTTGAAGTGGACACCGACTGCCAGCGCGCCTTCATTACCATGGAACTCATGCGTGGGCTGACCCTGGACAAATTACTCTGCGAGCGCCCCCTGGGCCTGCCGTGGAAAGAACTGCGCGACATCGCGCTGCCGCTGCTCGACGCGTTGGCCTACGCCCACGCTCGCGGCGTGCTGCACGGTGACATGAAGCCGAGCAACGTGATGCTCAGCGAAGAAGGCGTGCGCCTGTTCGACTTCGGTCTGGGCCAGGCCGAAGAGGGCATCTTGCCCGGCCTGCCACACCTGAGCCGCGACCGCTTCAACGCCTGGACCCCAGGCTACGCAGCCCCGGAACTGCTCGAAGGCCAACCGCTGTCGGCCAGTGCCGACGTGTACGGAGTGGCCTGCGTGCTCTACGAACTGGCGGGCGGCAAACACCCGTTCCGCCGCTTGTCGTCGATCGAGGCCCGCGACGCGCACCTCGACCGCGAGCTGCACGCTCCATGGAATCTACCGAAACACTGCTGGCCAGCCCTGCGAACGGCGCTGGCTTTCGATGCGGCCAAGCGCACCATCACCGCCGCCCAACTGCGTGACGCCTTGGGCGCCACTTCGTCTTTGCTGCAACGCCTGCGACTGCGGGCGTAACGGATGACTACCGAACAGGGAGCAAGCAATGTTCAACCCGTCTAACGAAACGCATTTCAGCCTGACCGTGGAAGACTACGTGGGCGACCTGCAAGTGCTGTCGTTCACCGGCACCGAAGGCATCAGCCAGGCGTATCGCTTCGACCTCGAACTGGTCAGCGAAAACCCCGATCTGGACCTGGAAAAACTCCTGCACAAACAGGCGTTCCTGGCGTTCGATCCACAGGGTTCCGGCATCCACGGCCAGATCTACCGCGTCGCCCAAGGCGATGCCGGCAAACGCCTGACCCGCTACAAAGTCTCCCTGGTGCCGCAACTGCAATACCTGCATCACCGCACCAACCAGCGCATCTACCAGCAGATGTCCGCGCCGAAAATCATCGCGCTGATCCTCGACGAGCACGGCATCAAGGGCAACGCGTACAGCTTCCAGCTCAGCCAGCCCTGCCCGGACCGCGACTACTGCGTGCAGTACGACGAAACCGACCTGCACTTCGTCCAGCGCCTGTGCGAAGAGGAAGGCATTCACTACCACTTCCAGCACAGCGAGAAAGGTCATCTGCTGGTGTTCGGCGACGACCAGACCGTGTTCCCGAAACTCGGCCAGCCAACGGCCTACGTGCAAGGCAGCGGCATGGTCGCCGACGAGCCCGTCATCAAAGGCTTCAAACTGCGCCTCGAAACCCGCACCGGCCGCGTCACCCGCCGCGACTACGACTTCGAAAAACCACGCCTGCAACTCGAAGCCGCCTACAAGCCCGACGGCGAAAGCACCGAACCGGATCTGGAAGACTACGACTACCCCGGCCGCTTCCTCGACCGCGCGCGCGGCAAATTCCTCAGCCAGCGCGCCCTCGAACGCCACCGCGCCGACTACCAGCAAGCCGAAGGCCACGGCGACCAGACCAGGCTGATCAGCGGCCACTTCCTGGAAATGTCCGACCACCCGCGCACCGAGTGGAACGACCTCTGGCTGCTCACCGAAATCGTCCACGAAGGCAAACAACCGCAAGTCCTCGAAGAGTCGGTGACCAGCGACACCACCGACAACAAAGACGACTTCCACCAGGGCTACCGCAACCGCTTCCTCGCCACCCCGTGGGCCGTGTTCTACCGCCCCGCGCTGCAACACCCCAAACCCCGCGTCCTCGGCAGCCAGACCGCCATGGTCACCGGCCCTAAAGGCGAAGAGATTCACTGCGACCAATACGGCCGCATCAAAGTGCAATTCCACTGGGACCGCGAAGGGTTGGCGGATGACAAAACCAGCTGCTGGATGCGCGTTTCTTCGAGTTGGGCTGGGGATCGGTATGGCGCGATTGTCATTCCGCGGATCGGGATGGAAGTGCTGGTGACGTTCCTTGAAGGGGATCCGGATCAGCCGTTGGTGACGGGGTGCCTGTATCACAAGGAAAACCAGGTTCCCTACGAACTGCCGGCCAACAAAACCCGCACCGTGTTCAAAACCCTCAGCTCCCCGGGGGGCGGTGGGTTTAATGAACTGCGCATTGAAGACAAGAAGGGTGCCGAGCAGATCTTTATTCATGCCCAGCGGGATTGGGATGAAAACATTGAGCATGATCAGAAAATTCGTGTCGGGAATGAACGGCATGACACGGTGGTTAAGAACACCTACACCGAACTCAAGGCTGAAGAGCATCGCACCACGATTGCCGACCGCAAGGTTGAAACGCGGCTGGATGATCACCTGACGATTGGGCAGAACCAGCATGTGAAGCTGGGGACTGCGCAGCTGACCAGCGTTGGGAAAGAGATTCATCTGAAGGCTGGGGCGAAGATTGTTATTGAGGCTGGCAGCGAACTCACCATCTTGGGGGGGGGGAGCTTTATCAAGCTGGATGCCGGTGGGGTGACGGTTGTTGGGCCGGTGGTGAAGATTAATGCGGGTGGATCGGCGGGGAGTGGGACTGGGATTGGGATTAAACCGCCAGTGCTGCCGGGGGCTGCGGATAAGGATAAGGCGGGGAGTTTGATGGATCAGGCGTTGGGGAATGCGGTGCCTGAGAAGGTTAAACCGAAGGCCTTTTTTGTGTTTTCTGAGTGATTAGTAATTCAACTAAAGGATCTGCTTATGAACTGTCAATTGCGCATCACTCTCGCACTTGTTATATCCGCGCTAGGGCTTTTTTCAAGCAGTGCGATTGCAGGCGGAGCTGATGTAAGTTCATGCCCATCGAAGGACTTTTCAGCTTTTTTAGCTGCTTACTTGGAGAGCTCTTCGGTGCAGCGGGAGTTTACTCATACCCCCTTGAAAAAGTTAATAACGGTAGACGCCGAGCCTGAGCCAGAGCAAAAAATAGTTTTTTTGGAAAAAGAAAATCTGAAGTTCCCTATAGTTCCTGGGAAAGAGAAACGAACTGCTGACGGTCTCGAAGTCAAAGTTCTAGAGGCGTCCAACGGTATTGCAAAAATAAAAATTGAAAAGCCAGATACCGATTACCAGGTTTTCTATACATTTAAGTTGGAGTTGTGTTGGTTTTTGGATGAAGTTCAAGATTACTCGCTTTGATAGAAATTTAAAAAGGAAGTTATATGTCTTTCAATGAAGTGATGCTCCGTGTTCTGCCCCCGGTTGATGGCCACCAGCCTCATATAACGGGAGTCTATGGCGAGCAACGTGCGAGTGGCCCTCATGGAGGGACAGACTTTAATTATATTGGTGGCCAAAATGGCATCAATTTGCAGAATCCAAAAGTTTATGCGCCAATTGCAGGCACAGTCACATTTACTGGTGGGAACTATGGCACGATAAAAATAAAAGATGCGGACGGCAACAGTCATGAGATTTTGCATACAAGCAGTCACATGGTAAGTCAGGGAGCAACCGTTGCTGCAGGTGACGAGATCGGAACAATGGGGGGGAAAGGGCCGAATGGTGTGACCCAATATCCACGTCATGTCCATTATCAAATGAAGGGTCCCAATGGGAACCTCATTAGCCCTGAAGTGTGGTGGAGCCAACAGGAAGCAGCCGCAAGTCCTGCTGCGGCTCCGGCCTCTTCACCTAATGAAGGGCCTACACCACTCATGAACTTTCAATACCCATTCCGAAGGGCAGATGGTAAGCAGTTCACTGATGCAGAAGATGTTTACAAAGCGCTTGAGAGCGAAAAATCAGGGCATTACCTATTGGGTAGCAATAGATTCTGGCATGGCGGCATTCACATCAGCGATGCAAGTGCCCCACAATGCGTCCTAAATGAGCCGATACGCTGCATGGCCGATGGCGAAGTCGTTGCTTATCGGCTGAATGAGGATTATCTGGAATCGACCTTCGGAGACAACGAGAAAAAACTGAAGTACTCCAACTCCTTCTGCCTAGTGCGCCATGAATATAAGTCGGCGCCAAACCCGGAAGAAGGGCCGAATAAAGGTAAGCAAAACAAGCTGAATTTCTACAGTCTGTATATGCATTTGCTACCTTATAAACGCTATCCGCTATCCCCGGATGAAACGCCAAAACCGAAGGTGACCATGAAGGTCGGGGATTTCAAGGCTTATGACGAGGCGCCTTTATCGAGCGACATAACCTCTCCCGGTAAAGTGACTAACGGCACCAAGCTTGAAGTCCTAGAGCAGAAGGACGTCAACAACATCACCTACGCTAAAGGCAAAATTCTTTCCGGCAGCGTGAAGGCTGGTTCGCAAAAAGTTCGCGCCGTAGGAACTGAAATTTGGTTCGCCTATTTGAAGGATGGCGAGCCATACAAAAACTCCCAACATCATCGTATTTGGTCGGCAGACGCCATACCAGAACGCGCAAGGCCAAATTACTGGCAAGGAAAGGTTAAAGCTAGGGCGTCAAAACGGCTGCCACTACATCAGAATCCTGCGAATCCAACAAACGGACAGCCTGCCGGTGCACCCGTCGATGGTGGCCTGGAGTTGGCAGTTAATAGTGTTATCGAGTTCAATAGCAAAGAAGTCGTTAACCTTGTGGTTGGCAACAAATTGCGGCGCATGGCCTTATGCACACTGGTGTCTGGCGGCGTATGGCAGCCAACAGGGAATGCACCACCGACATTCTGGACGATCGTCGAAAACGATCCAGCAAGTCAGTATGTGCAGTGGGAGACGGTGACTCCTACGGACTTTGATAACGTTGTATCAACCAGTACTGGCATCAAGGCTGGCGATCCGATTGGTTACTTGGGACAAACCGAAAACCTCACCGGCGAAGAGGGTGGTGTGGCGAGCAAATATCAAGTTCATGTCGAGATCTTCACTGCCGAAAATGACGTGAAAGAATTCCTCAAGAACCCTGCCGGACTGAAGATCGGCAAGCAGTACCTGCATCTGCCGGTGGGAGCCGAACTGAAGAAAAAAGCGCCGGCAACGAGCACCACGCCACTCAAGAAGGAACATGCGATTGACTTGAGTAAGGCACCGATTATCAAGGAAGGTAACGACGATTATTACGAAGTCAGCGTGATCGAGGACGATCAGCCGGTCACCGGACTGGTGAAGAAAGCAGGTGCGGAAATCATCACACAGCATGATTGGGAAAAGCTTGGCTTTCAGATTGTTGAGGAAACAAACGCTACGGCGGACGGATTTCTTGACCCTGAAGACATGCCACAGTTCTTCAAGGATCTCTTTGCGAAAATCGATAATAACCATGATGGTGAAGTTGATCCGGGCGAACTCGTTGACGCTTTGAAGAACGCTGATACGCGAGCGCAGTGGACGAAGCTTATCGCTCATCACCCAACTGAGTGGAAAGACAAGTCAGATTCTGCCAAGTGGAGCAAGCTTGATAAGTTGCTGGAGGCGTCACCGAAAACGTTAAAGCATGAAAAAGAAAGAATAAGTAAATACGTTTTTTGGGAAGAGCTTGCTGGCAAAGCAGCTGTAAGCTCAGATGTTGTTTGGCATTTCCATTCTGTTGCATTCGTAGAGAATTTATTATCGACTACCTGTATTCCTCTCAGTAAGGCAAAGGAAATTGCGCTGCTGGTTTCTTCTGGGTATGAAGGGAAAAGCAAACTCGATTACGAAGCACTGGCGGGTAATTTTGATGGGCAGGGTATGTCGTTTGGCATCATTCAGTGGAACTTTGGCCAAGGCACGCTTGGTCCGGTATTGTTAGAGATGCGTGCAGCCGATCAGGCTAAATTTGATGCATGCTTTGGCGCAAATATGAATTTCCAGACATTGCTCAATACACTGAATGCTGCAAACACAACGGCGCAGATGAACTGGGCGATCGGAATTATTTCCAGTAATAACGCTGGCTGGAAATCCGCATTTAAAAAGCTTGGTGAGGTTGAAGCCTTCCAGAAAATTCAGCTGGATCATGCTGCCAAATATAATAATAATATAATTTCTTGCCTTAAGTTGATGCGTGAACTAGCGCCGAACCTGATGGTTAAAGTTAAGTTGCGAACCTATTGTGCGCTTTATGATTTATGTGTTCAGCAAAATAACTTGTCGAAGGCCGAGGAGTTGATTCGTGCGGAGTTTCCGACCGCCAACATCACGACGCAAAAAGAACTTGTTATTTTTGTGTGTAAGAAACGCGCAGAGAAGGCATCAACGGCTTATCGAGCTGATGCGTTTAGCCGGCGCATGGGTATCATTCAAGGGCAGAAATATACTGCGACGATGAGTGGTAATACTGCGTCGCGAGAAAATGGTAACTACGGAATGATTATTGAGGGTGATATTTGTGAACTTTAACAGCCGTTGGTTATATGTGTTTCTGTTACTGGTATCTTCCGCGTGGGGCGAGGGTAAAAAGCTGGCATGCGATCCGGATACCAATGTTTGCTCTGTGGCCATTGCAGAGAATTATTGTGGGCCTGACGGAGTAGCCAAGTCCAAGTGGGACATCCGAGGTGGAGATTACGTGCTGAGCTGTGAATGTGACTGCACTACTCAAGAGAATATCTTCTGGTTTGTCAGTCAGGACGGAAAAGTTAAAACACTTGAGGCGAGTAAGGTTGTAAGTGCGGCAGATATTGTAAAAAATAAATCGGGTGTTCCTGACTCATTTGGAGCGGTACCCTATTGCAAGGTAATAAAAACAAATCATGATCGACTTGTTTATTTGCAGAAGGGACCAAGTGCCTCTGAGTCATCGCAACCATACTGTTACTCAGTCGTTGAGCAAGATGCAGCAGAAGCCTGTACAACTGAAGATTGCATGCAGAAAAAAGGACTGGTAGAGAAAACTGTTGCGAGCCTGAAAGGTGAGATTCTGACAGAGTTCAAGAATGCAACATCTCGGCTCTATAAAAATAAAGAAGCGTTCGTGAGTTTTCCGAAACGAGGTTTTATAGAGAAGTATATAATTGACTATGGTTACTCGAGTGGTGATCAGCAAAGCTTTAATGATATTGCTTATTTTTGGCAGCAGGCCGGTTTCAATGAGGATGCTATTTGGTTGTTGGGAAAAGTCATTGCCGATAATCCGAAGCGAGTCGTAGCCTATCTGAATATTGCAGATGCATATTGGTCGGAAGGCGACAAAGCTACCGCCGCGAAAAACTATAAAGCGTATAACGAGCTTATGATAGCAGGCGGTAAACAGCAAAAAATTCCTGAGCGTTCGAAGGAGCGTAGTGTTCTGAAGTAGAAAGTAAAGGGGCGATTTGTGAGTTGGCTTTGTTGCGGTCGGTATATAAATCTGGAGTAAGGGGACGGATTTATTTTTCAAACTAATCCGTCCCCTTACAGTTCTTACGTTTTCGCCTGCTGCCTTCTCATCTCCAACTCATCCAGACGATCCAAAGCACGCTCCACCAAAAGCTGCACACCATCCGCCATTCTGCTCAGTGCCAAGGCTACGGACCGCCGAGTGCCTTCGACATCGTCTGCCAGATCGGCTGCGATTGCGCTGATCGAAAGTAGGTCTTCGGAGGCATTGGCCAACAAGGCTTCGGTGTCGATATCGAGGGACACGGTGAAGAGATTGCCTTTACGGCGCTTGGGCGTTTTTCCGTTGGCTGGGGGGAAGTAATGGGCGAAAGCGCGGTCGGCAGCTTCTTTATTGAGTTTTTCGGTGTCGAGGAATTCTTCAGTAGAGGTACCAGATTTGTCTGGCGGATTGGGCGTGACCTTGAACATGTATGTATCTCCATCTGTATTTTGGGAGCCACCACCGTTCGCTTGCACGCGAATAAGGTGGCAACTGTGCGCAGGTGTGCAAGACCGGGCAGACGGACCCCGGCAGATCGCTCTCGAAAGAAAGATCTCCCACGCACAGCCGCCATAAAACAGGCGCCACGAGCAGTAATCTGCTCGACCAGCGACCAATGACGTTGTGCGTCGTCTTTTACCCGGACTTGCACGTCCGTGTCATCGTTTTTTGCGGTGACAAGTAAAGGTTAGCGGTGGAAGCAAGGGGCGAATAGTTCATGAACAGCCCCACGTCTTGCAGGAAATGTCCGATAAACATGACATCCCTGTAGGGGCAAAATCAAAAGGCCGTGATTCCGTTTAAATAGTTGCGGCATGTAATAGATCGGTCTGACAGTGACGGCCTGTCGGCGTAACGGATGACTACCGAACAGGGAGCAAGCAATGTTCAACTCCGCTAACGAAACCCACTTCAGCCTGACCGTCGACGGTTCTCAAGGCGATCAGGTGGGCGACCTGCAAGTGCTGTCGTTCACCGGCACTGAAGGCATCAGCCAGCCGTATCGCTTCGACCTCGAACTGGTCAGCGAAAACCCCGATCTGGACCTGGAAAAACTCCTGCACAAACAGGCGTTCCTGGCGTTCGACCCACAGGGTTCCGGCATCCACGGCCAGATCTACCGCGTCGCCCAAGGTGACGCCGGCAAGCGCCTGACCCGCTACAAAGTCTCCCTGGTGCCGCAACTGCAATACCTGCATCACCGCACCAACCAGCGCATCTACCAACAGATGTCCGCGCCGAAAATCATCGCGCTGATCCTCGACGAGCACGGCATCAAGGGCAACTCGTACAGCTTCCAGCTCAGCCAGCCCTGCCCGGATCGCGACTACTGCGTGCAGTACGACGAAACCGACCTGCACTTCGTCCAGCGCCTGTGCGAAGAGGAAGGCATTCACTACCACTTCCAGCACAGCGAGAAAGGTCATCTGCTGGTGTTCGGTGACGACCAGACCGTGTTCCCGAAACTCGGCCAGCCGACGGCGTATGTGCAAGGCAGCGGCATGGTCGCCGACGAACCTGTGATCAAAGGCTTCAAACTGCGCCTCGAAACCCGCACCGGCCGCGTCACCCGCCGCGACTACGACTTCGAAAAACCGCGCCTGCAACTCGAAGCCGCCTACAAGCCCGACGGCGAAAGCACCGAACCGGATCTGGAAGATTACGACTACCCCGGCCGCTTCCTCGACCGCGCGCGCGGCAAATTCCTCAGCCAACGCGCCCTCGAACGCCATCGTGCCGACTACCAGCAAGCCGAAGGCCACGGCGACCAGACCAAACTGATCAGCGGCCACTTCCTGGAAATGTCCGACCACCCGCGCACCGAGTGGAACGACCTCTGGCTGCTCACCGAAATCGTCCACGAAGGCAAACAACCGCAAGTCCTCGAAGAATCGGTGACCAGCGACACCACCGACAACAAAGACGACTTCCACCAGGGCTACCGCAACCGCTTCCTCGCCACCCCGTGGGCCGTGTTCTACCGCCCCGCGCTGCAACACCCCAAACCCCGCGTCCTCGGCAGCCAGACCGCCATGGTCACCGGTCCCAAAGGTGAAGAGATTCACTGCGACCAATACGGCCGCATCAAAGTGCAATTCCACTGGGACCGCGAAGGCTTGGCGGATGACAAAACCAGCTGCTGGATGCGCGTTTCTTCGAGTTGGGCCGGGGATCGGTATGGCGCCATCGTTATCCCGCGCATCGGCATGGAAGTGCTCGTCACTTTCCTCGAAGGCGACCCCGACCAACCGCTGGTGACCGGTTGCCTGTACCACAAGGAAAACCAGGTTCCCTACGAACTGCCGGCCAATAAAACTCGCACCGTGTTCAAAACCCTCAGCTCACCGGGGGGAGGTGGGTTTAATGAACTGCGGATTGAAGACAAGAAGGGAGCGGAGCAGATCTTTATTCATGCCCAGCGGGATTGGGATGAAAACATTGAGCATGATCAGAAGATCCGCGTGGGTAACGAACGCCACGATACGGTGGTCAAGAACACCTACACCGAGCTCAAGGCTGAAGAGCATCGCACCACGATTGCTGATCGCAAGGTTGAAACGCGGCTGGATGATCACCTGACGATTGGGCAGAACCAGCATGTGAAGCTGGGGACTGCGCAGCTGACCAGCGTTGGGAAAGAGATTCATCTGAAGGCTGGGGCGAAGATTGTTATTGAGGCTGGCAGCGAGCTGACCATTTTGGGTGGTGGCAGCTTTATCAAGCTGGATGCCGGTGGGGTGACGGTTGTTGGGCCGGTGGTGAAGATTAATGCGGGTGGTTCGGCGGGGTCGGGGACTGGGATCGGGATTAAACCGCCGGTGCTGCCGGGGGCGGCGGATAAGGATAAGGCGGGGAGTTTGATGGATCAGGCGTTGGGGAATGCGGTGCCGGAGAAGGTTAAACCGAAGGCTTTTTTTGTGTTTTCTGAGTGATGAGTTTCGTGATGACAACAAACAAACACGTAAGGCTGGTGAAGTGGTGCTCCATCGCATTGCTGACCTTAGGTATGCACACTGGTGCCTTTGCCTCGTCGTCCATTGATGCTCAATGTCCGAGCGACAACTTTGCAGAGTTCGTTAAAGTTTTCGCCTCCCAGCCTGAGATACAGAAGGCCTTTATCGCCTCTCCCGTTCAAGAGATTCGAGTGGTTTTCGATGGTGGTAAGCCGAAGGTAGTCAAACGTAAACTCAAAACGCTGGACGCTACTGAATTGAGCGTTCTCATTCCAGAAAAAGCCGCTGAGTCGAATCTCACCATTAAGGTCGAATTACCTAACAAGGTGATCGTCCGTGACCAAACGGGCGGATTTCTGAAAATTTTCGTCTTCAAAAAAGACAACTGCTGGGCTTTGAGCCGTGTCGAAGACTGGTCGCTTGAAAACGTTTCAGAGGGTGTGGCTCGAACGGAAAAACTATCGCCCGGTGAACGAGAGCTGAAGAAAGGTGTGTGGTTTGACCGGTTGGCTAATCATGCTTCGCCCGAGTCCGGTGTTTACCTGTACGCCGCAGCACTGGATAGCTATTTAGCCGGAGCGCAACTCGGTTCGCCGCAGGCTGCATTGTCTGCTGCGGGAATCAGTCTTTCTGGACAAGCTCCGCGCTTGGATAACACCAAAATTTTGGATCTTTTGGTCGCTGCTTCAAAAAGCATTCCCGGCGCAGGCGTGACGCTTGCAAATTTTTACTGCGATGAGGGTGAATACGACGACAAGCACGTCTGTATCAATCCGCAACAGTCAATGGCCGCATTGGAAAGCGCCGCGCGCCGAGGCTCAGTTGATGCACTTATCCAACTAGGAGAGGTGTATGAAGTCGGCACTGTCGTCCCTGCTGATCTGCCCAGAGCAATGGCGTGTTATCAGGAGGTTCAGAAAACGGATCGTGAGTCCGGTGCGCGAGGCGTTGACCACTTAGCGGCCCAAGGCGTCGTCGCTGAAAACTCAACTCAATGTCTTAAAGCAGGAAGCTTCCGATGAGTACTGGACTACTTGAACAGCGGGCTAACTACCCACATAGCCAATATGAATACGGCCCTGCGAAAGGGTATGCCGACGCCGACGCCGACGGTCGCAAGGAAATCGATTGCTCAGGGCTGTTGTACCGAATGTTGAAGGATGCGGGATATTCAATCCCATACCTGACAACGGGACAGTTAAATGTTGATGTAACCCATTTTGAAGTCATCCCGCTCGCGAGCGTCGAGCCCGGTGATATTGCACTCTGGATTAATTTCCACGGGCATACGGGGGTAGTCGAGGACATCAACTCAGTACGGACTGCGGGGAATTTTTTCGGCTCGCAATCTTCTTCTGGGCCGAAATCCGCTAAGTATGGGCACCAGAGCGGTTACTGGCCGATGCCAGAAAAGTTTTTGCGTCCGAAAGCTCAATACAGAACTGGTGCACAACCGGCGCCTGCGGCGGCGCCAACCCCAGTACCTGCTCCGGCGGGACCTGCACCCCTAATGAATTTTCAATACCCCTTCCGAAAGGCTGACGGGAAGCAGTTCACTGACACAGAGGAAATTTGCAAAGCGCTCGAAAATGAGAAGTCAGGTCATTACTTGTTAGGTAGCAACAAATTTTGGCATGGCGGCATCCACATCAGTAATGCAAGTGCTCCGCAATGCGTACTCAATGAGCCGGTTCGCTGTATGGCCGATGGTGAGGTCGTCGCGTACCGGTTGAATCAGGACTACTTAGAATCGACCTTCGGTGATAACGAGAAAAAGCTGAAGTACTCCAACTCTTTCTGTTTGGTGCGCCATGAGTACAAATCGGCGCCAAACCCGGAAGAAGGGCCGAATAAAGGTAAGCAAAACAAGCTGAATTTCTACAGTCTGTATATGCATTTGCTACCTTATAAACGCTATCCGCTATCCCCGGATGAAACGCCAAAACCGAAGGTGACCATGAAGGTCGGGGACTTCAAGGCTTATGACGAGGCGCCCTTGTCGAGTGACATAACCTCTCCCGGGAAAGTGACTAACGGTACCAAGCTTGAAGTTCTGGAGCAGAAGGACGTCAACAACATCACCTACGCTAAAGGCAAAATTCTTTCCGGCAGCGTGAAGGCTGGTTCGCACAAAGTTCGGGACGTAGGTGCTGAAATTTGGTTCGCTTATTTGAAAGATGGCGAGCCATACAAAAACACCCAGCATCATCGTATTTGGACGGCAGACGCCATACCAGAACGAGCAAGGCCAAATTACTGGCAAGGAAAGGTTAAAGCTAGGGCGTCTAAACGTCTGCCACTGCATCAGAATCCGGCGAATCCAACAAACGGGCAACCTGCCGGTGCGCCCGTCGATGGTGGCCTGGAGTTGGCCGTCAATAGTGTTATCGAGTTCAATAGCAAGGAAGTTGTAAACCTTGTGGTTGGCAACAAATTGCGGCGCATGGGCTCATGCACACTTGTGTCTGGCGGAGTGTGGCAGCCAACGGGGAATGCACCGCCGACATTCTGGACGACCGTCGAAAACGATCCAGCAAGTCAGTATGTGCAGTGGGAGACGGTGACTCCTACGGACTTTGATAGCGTTGTATCAACCAGTACCGGCATCAAGGCTGGCGATCCGATTGGATACTTGGGGCAGACGGATAATCTCACTAGCGAGCAAGGCGCGTCGGACAGCAAGTTTCAGGTTCACGTCGAAATATTCACCGCCGAGTCGGAAGTGAAAGATCTCCTCAAAAACCTCGCTGGCCTTAAAACAGGTAAGCAGTACCTTCAATTGCCGACCGGAACAGAGCTCAAGAAAGTAGCCCCGGCGACCGGCACGACGCTGCTAAAGCTCGACCACGCCGTCGACCTCAGCAAGGCCCCGGTGATCAAGGTCGGCACGGAAGACTGGTGCAACGTAAGCGTCACCGACGACGGTCAACCGGTCAGCGGACTGGTAAATAAAGCAGGCGCGAACATCATCACCCAGCATGATTGGGAAAAACTCGGATTCCAGATTGTTGAAGAAACAAACGCAACGGCGGATGGTTTCCTTGATCCCGAAGACATGCCGCAGTTCTTCAAAGACTTGTTCGCCAAAATTGACACAAACCACGACGGCCAAGTCGATTCAGCTGAGCTCGCGAATGCGTTAAAAAATGCTGAAACACGTGCACGCTGGTCGAAGCTAATCGCTCATCATCCGACCGAGTGGAAGGACAAAGCGGACTCTGCAAAGTGGAGCAAGTTGGATCAGCTATTGGAAACCTCCCCGAAGACGCTGAAGCATGAAAAAGAGCGGATCAGCAAGTATGTTTTTTGGGATGAGCTTTCCGGGAAAGCGGCCATCGAATCAGGTTTGATTTATCACTTTCATCCAATCGGTTTTATCGCAAACTCCCTTGCCGTGGAAGATGACAATGATTTGAGGTGGCTGAAGGTCGATAGAGGTCAGTTGACATTTGACGTGGAGGGGAATGATCTGGAAGATCCGGCGAACCCATTGCATATGTATTTCAGTCGGAAGGTCCATTGGCCTGGGGGCGTTTCTGGAGTCACGATCGGGAGAGGCTACGACCTTGGCCAGAGACCTAATCCCGAAAGTGATCTTGCTGCTGTAGGTATTAAAGAACCATTGCTGGGTTGGCTATTGGGGGCAAAAGGTTTAAGTGGAAGTGCCGCAAGAAATTATCTGCAGAGCGCGAGCCCAGAAATCAGAAAAATATTCATAACCCGGAAACAGCAGCATCAATTGTTCGTGCCAATTTATGAATTCATGAAAAGTGAAGTTGTGAGGATATCGGATAAGACCGATGCTATTAATCTTTACGGTCGTTTGAGTTGGGATTCTACAAATCCTAGAATTCAGGATATGGCCATCGACTTGATTTATCGAGGTGACTACACAGGGGATTCCAGGGCCCTTATTCAAAGACATATGACGGACAATAATTTGTCTGCATTTTCAGATGTAATAGGCGATCGTTCGAAATGGGGCAATGTGCCTGAAGATCGGTTCAATAGACGTGTTGATTATCTTAGGTGATTTATGAAATTTTCGAAGTTGGTACCATTGTTTTGTGTTTTTTACCTGGGACACGCAGCAGCCGAAATTCCAGATATCGGCTCTGTCTCGGAAGTCGGGGCCGGCCGCGTTGGCAATAATGTCGTCAGGTATGTAAAAACATTCGGTAATAGTTGTCTTGATGTTCAGGTGATTAGCCCTGAAAAAAACTGGAAAGTTCTGTCCTCTTCGAACTTCTGTACCTTTGAAGGTAAAAAATTCGGTTCGGACTTTGCTGATGCTGGTTTCGAGGATATTTCGGTGAAAGCTGACGGGGTTCATTTGACACTTAGCCTTATCCCTCTGCAGCCAACCGGTGAGCAGCGCAGAAGCTGTGTCATTCCTGTAACGGCAGCGGTAATTAAAGACCTGAGCTGTTCCGAAGCAGGGAAATAACTGCGAGGCGTCAGATTAATTTAGCTGTCTCCATCTTTGATTAAGGGAGGCAGCAAATAAATCCGCCTCCTTGGTTGAGTGTGGGTAGTGTGATGGTGGTTGACAGGGTTTGTTAGTTGTATTGTTTTTGGGCTGTATATAAGTGCGTTCGCTGTTTTGTTTCAGTATATGCATCAATACAAGGAAATAGTATTGAATAAGTTTTTGTTGTTGGTGATGTTCTTATGTCCACCGATTGTGGCTGCTGAACCGATCTTTCAATCCCTGCGGTCGTGCATGCAGAAAGGGAGTGCCACGAATAATTGCTCGGTGGTGCTGGATGGTAATGGTTATATGTTGGATGCCGGTTCCGGTAAGAAGTTATCCGACACGGCGGAGCCGACTGGCGCTTTGAATTCGTTTGAGCTCTATCGGGATGGCCGTCAGTACATTCTGGCTAATGAAAGTTCTTCCAGTGCTCGGTCCCGCCGCTGGGTGGTGTTTGGATACGAAGGTGGAATAATTGAACTACAAAGGATTTATATCTTCTCCTTTGATACCTCTAAACAGTCGGGGCCTTACTGGCACGGTTACGACTGCCGACCTGACTCCAAACAATTTGCTCCGCCAAGCGGTATGCCTTTCAGCGAATCAGCTATGCAGGCATTGTGTGGAGATGTTGAGGGTGACGTGGTAGTTGTGCCGAGAGTCCCATCCGTCTCCGTGCCCTCCAAATCCTTGGCCGTAAGTGTTCCCGTGTATACAGCACGAACCCGTGTCGGCGTTGCGACTTACGTATTTGCCGGAAATGGCGATCCGAATCTGCCGACGGTGTCCTGCTTGTCCAATTGCGTTTCCGGCACATCAGAAAAGGCTAGGCCTCCGGCGGCGAATGCTTCATCTGCTTCAAGTGTTTCCGCTAGCGCCAAGGAAGCCTGCAACCCCGACAGTTTCACCAATACAGATTTGATTATTTGCGGCCAGCAAAGCCTCGAAAAAGTGGATGCCTTGTTGAATGAGCAATACAAAAAAGCGTTGGCCAGTTTGTCTCCTGCAGACAAGAAGCAACTGAGCGATGTGCAAAGAAAGTGGGTGAGTTTCAAAGAAGCGTATTGCGAGGATATCTATCAGTCCGTTTTTCCGGGAGCGGAGGCTCCCATCGATAAGCTTGCGTGCTTGGCGCAGACAACCACCGCCCGGTTGGGTGAGCTCATTTATCTACAGACAGGAACGCCGAATGATGGCTTTTACAAAGCTGCTTCGTTGATGGCAGGGCAGGATCGCGAAAGCGGTCTGAAGGCCTCGATCAATCTGCTCGGAGGGGGAGACTTCGACGATCCGGTTTGGAAGCAATATGCGGTCGGGCAGTGCGAGATGAGTTTCCGTCTGTTTCGTGAAGATCTCGCTTATTGCGCTGTGCGAATGCGCTTTCAGTTACCCATGAACCGCTAAAGGAATGATCGGTTTGAAATATTTTTCTTCGTTTTTTGTAGCCTTGCTACTCCTCTGTCCAATGGCGGCTCACAGTGAAATCACAACCGAGGTCTATTGCTTCCGCTCGCAGGAAGGCAAAAGCATCAATTTTGAGTTCAGACGCTATTTCGATTCGGTCGTTAAATGGAGCGGCGCGAACGTCAAATACAGCAAGTCAAAAACGGCAATTGGTCTTGTCTACAAAAATTCCGAGGAAGAAGTCATGGATCCGGATCGGCCGTCTCAATTTACGACGACCTGGGTTGAAGTCTCCGATGGCGTGGTATCGGGAGATTATGAAATGGTCAGCCAAGGTGCCCGCATTTACGGGATGACTTACACAAACTACAAAACCCAAAAGAAGTATTCATTCGATCAAGATATCGGTATGGATGCGTCGCCAGGAACGGGTTGCCAATGGTGATTTCATTTCGTTTTCTCGGGGGGCGTGCATGAAAGCTGTTGCCCTCTACAGTCTCATTTTCCCCCTATTTGTAATGTCGGCTCATGCGGCACCCACCCTGTTGAATGTGGAGCAATCGTTGCCGGTCGCTGTAACTGCTGCCATCGCTGCGGAGAATGAGATGCGTGCAGAGGACGTTCATCCAATCCCCTTCGGTGCTTTAAGTTGGAAGGGCGGTGTAATGGTTGCGGTGGTGTTTGAAGATTCAATACCGAACTGCGCCATCTACACTTATCAGAGTGGCTTGCTGGATTCCGCGTTTACAGGAGCACCCTGCAAATTTAAAGGGCCGCCAAAATTGATGGCCGACAGGAATGGTCCTTTGCCCGATGTCGTATTTGATTTGGAGGTTTTCCTACCGAATCGGGGCGCCATGGCGACCCATACGGTGGCATTTTATTACGATGTCCAGAAAGAAGCTTTCTGCGAGAGCCAATTGCTTGCCGACTGGTATCAGTCGGGAAACAGAAGTCTGATCCCTGATCTTCAGGATGGACGATGTAACGTTGGGTCTATCGCAGCTGACGGAAAGTCATAAAAAAGCGAATTTCAAATTTTCAAAAAAGGGGACGCCAAGTCCCCTTTTTCTATTCGCGTTCCTGTTACACCTTCCCCCGATGCTCCGCCGGATTCGGCGAATCAATGTGATCCAGCGCTCGCTCCACCAACAACCGGACCCCATCCGCCAATCTGCTGAGCGCCAAGGCTAGGGAGCGACGTGCACCGTCCACGTCGTCGGCCAGGTTGGCGGCGATGGCGCTGATGGATAACAGGTCTTCCGAGGCGTTAGCCAGGAGGGCTTCGGTGTCGATGTCGGGGGAGACGGCGAAGAGGTTGCCTTTGCGAGGTTTGGGTTTATCGCCGGGTGGTGGGGCGAAATGGTGGTCGAGCGCGCGTTCGGCGGCTTCGTGGAGTTTCTTCGAATCGAGGGATTCGTAGGGGGATGTAGCTTCGTTTGCTGGTGGATTCGGTGTTGGCTTGATCATAAGTGTTATCCCGTAATTATGGAGCCGACACCGTTTCGCTTGCACTTCGAAAGAGGTGGCAGCTGTGCATAGGTGTGCAAGACCGGCGGGATTACCCGGCAGACCCGAAGGTCTCCCATACACAACTGCCATAACGGTTCGCGAGCATAGGAAAATGCTCGATGAATTGCCATAACCATTGTGTATCCCGCCGGACTTGCACGTCCGTGTCACCGATTTTGCGGCGACGAACAAAGCCTATCGATGAAGCCAAACCCTGCCTAGTTCACGAACAGCACCACGTGTTGAAGGAAATATCCGATGGCGTCGAGCGTAGAAAGATCAAAATCTTCACGCTTTTAAACACCCTTGCTTCGTCAATGACTTGGTAGTCATCAGCGTCAAAAACTAGGGCATCTTCTTCTATCGCTGCACAACAGTGGCGTTCTCGCTTGAAGCCGCTACACTGCGCCGGCCGTTCACTTTTCTCTTGAGGCTGTGCGCATGAAATTTCGTTTTCTACTGTGGATGCTGGGTTTGTTGATGGGTAAGGCCAGTCGGACTAATCCTGCGTTTCAGCAGCAGTTGGGTGACAAGGAATTGGTGTTCCAGCTACAGACCCTGGACGGGAAAGTGGCGCGGCATTTCTTTGTGAAGGATCAGCGCATTACCAGCAAGTCGGGCGTGTATGCCGAGCCGGCGTTTGCGATTGCGTTCAAGGATGCGGCGTATGGCTTTGCCACGATGCAGGCGAAGAACAAGCAGTTGGCGTTTATGACGGGGATTCAGGACAAGTCGATTCAGATCAAGGGCAATCCGGCGCTGGTGATCTGGTTTCAGGGGTTGACCAAGTATTTGAAGCCGCGGAAGGCGAAGGCTAAAGCCAAGGCTTAAGGTCGGAGGTAAACCCTGTGGCGAGGGAGCTTGCTCCCGCTGGGCTGCGAAGCGGCCCTAAAGCCTGGCCTCGGTTGTATCTGACACGCCGCGTTGGCTGGGTTGCGCCTGCTGCGCAGTCGAGCGGGAGCAAGCTCCCTCGCCACAGAGGTGTGGTGATTCAGAGATACCGAGTTGGATTCATCGCGAACAGGCTCGCTCCTACAGGGGGTTGTGGTGATTCAGGTGGATCGGCGGGGGATTCATCGCGGGCAAGACCGCTCCCACAGGGATTGCGTAAATCTTGTGTGTGCGTGGCTTGCCCGCGATGCTTTTAGGCTTGGCTGAATTGTGAAGCCAGTGCGCGCAGCAGAACTTCAGCCTCAAGCACTTTGCTGACGACGTCGTTGGCTTTGTCGCGCGTCAAACCCACACGCTCCAGCAACGCATCCGGGATGTCCTCGTCCGGGTCGGAGCCAATCCCGCGTCCAAGCGGCAATCGCACCGCCAAACACACAAGGTTCTGATACTCGGCATACGTGCCGTGCTGGAAGCGCAGCGCGGTGACGAGTTTGTCGGGCATGTCCCGGTAGCGAATCAACCATGAGCCTATCTTCGTTAAGCGCAAAGTCGGTGTTTCAATGAAACTCTGGCTCCGCGTGTCACCAATGTGTCTCTCAAAGACAGTAATACTGTTATTTATGACAGGTGTTTGATGGTGCCACTGACTGCTCTACTGGTGTGGGAGAAGCCCATCGGGGGCTCTCAATCACCTTGATGGAGCAAGATCATGAGTCAACTGCAAGTGGAAAAAAATGCCGGTAATCTAGACCCGGCGTTTGGTGATCACGGAGTGGTAACTGTGCCGATTGGAAGTACCGGAGCCATTTCGTCGGCCGTTCTCGCGCTACCTGAAGGCAAGCTGCTTATTGCCGTTGAGCCATACGTGGGAGAGCCCTCGTTTACAGTGGCGCGTCTGAATGAGGATGGAACGCTTGACTCCGGGTTCGGCGATGAACAAAACGGCGTTGTTCGAGTGATCTTCGAGGATACCGTTGTGTATCCCATATTCGGGCTCATTCCTTTAGCTGATGGCGGGTGGGTAACTTACGGCCAATACGTCTCAAAAAGCTCCGAAGGTTTGGCATTTGTGCGGCAGCGTCAGGACGGCACAGTAGTGGAGTCCTTCGGTTCAGGTGGGGGGCGTTTCATTCCTTACAACGAAATTGGCGTACCCGAGCAAATGCGGGTGAAGGCCGATATTTTGAGTCGGGATGACGAGGATTTTTCCGAAGAGGAACCTAGACTGGCGGGTAATTCCGGGCACTCCGCAGTTGAACAGTCAAACGGCAAGATCCTCTTTTCCGCCAGCGTTTCAGACGGCTCCGGTATTTCAAAAGGGCTTGTGCTGCGTCTTAATTCAGACGGTACGGACGATAAAACGTTTAATGGTGGTTCCGCGATCGTCGAGCTTCCAGGTGTGACGTACGGTCGCAATAGCATCGATTCTATTGCAGTGCAGTTTGATGAAAAAGTGCTGGTGGCTGGTCATTACACAAGCATTCATCCCGCCGGCCCGAAAGGGGCATTCGTGATGCGATTTGACGCATCAGGACAGGTTGATGCCAGCTTTAATGGCGGTGTTGCGGTGACCATTTCTCGTCCCGCGGATCGCTTGATCGATATGAATGCAATATCCGTTAGAGAAAGTGATGGTGGGATCGTAGCGGTTGGTTACGTTTTGAGTAGCTCAGTTCGATACGGGATGATCGTCGTCCTGAACTCCAGCGGATCTTTCAATCGGGTCTTTAACAACGGAATGCCGTTGTACTCGGACATGCTGCCTGAAGGGCTTGGTTGGCGGCGATGTGCCTGGCAAGCAGACGGGGCGATTGTAGTCACCGGCAGCCGCGGTGATGGCTTTGTCGGGGAACAATTGGCACCGGTGACGGCGCGGTACCTTTCTGACGGAACCCTGGATCAGACGTTTAATTTTCGGGGCTGGGCTGTTTTCGATCTTGAGTACGTCTATGAATCCGTACAGGACATGGCGATCATGGCGGATGGACGAATCGTAGTATGTGGCCACCTCTGGCGCGACTCTACCCCTTGGGCTGCGCGTTTTGGCGGGTTTGTTATCCGCTACCTGGCTTGAGGCGGTCAGTCAGAGCGAGTTGGATTCTTCGCGGGCAAGCCACGCTCCTACAGGGATTGCGTAAATCCTGTGGGAGCGTGGTTTGCCCGCGATACTTTTAGGCTTGGCTGAACTGCGAAGCGAGTTCGCGCAGCAGGACTTCAGCTTCGAGGACTTTGCTGACGACGTCGTTGGCTTTGTCGCGGGTCAGGCCGACGCGTTCGAGCAAGGCATCAGGGATGTCTTCGTCCGGGCCGGAGCCGATGCCACGGCTGCGCAGCAGGCGTACGGCCAGGCAGACGAGGTTCGGGTATTCAGCGTAGGCACCGTCGTAGCTCGGATCATGCTGAAAGCGCAGCGCGGTAGCCAGTTCGTCGGGCATGTCCCAGTAGCGCATCAGCCAGGAACCAATCTGTTCGCGGCTGATGCCGAGCAGGTGTTGCTCGACGTAGCTGTGGCACAGGTGCGGGTTGACTTCGAGGTGGCGGCAGATCAGCGAGAAGTGCGGCGGGAACACGTGGGCCAGCAACAGGTAGCCGAAGTTGTGCAGCAGGCCAGCGAGGTAGGTCAGGCCGGCTTCCGGGCGCTGGGCGCGGGGCATGGCGCGGGTCAGGCCTTCGATGACGGCGGCGGTGTAGATCGATTGCTGCCAGTACGGCGTGGTGTGTTGCGGGTGGTCTTTGGGCAGGCTCAGGGTTTTGCCCAGGGCCAGGCCCAGCGCGAGGTTGATCACCAGGTCGAAACCCAGCACACGCACAATCGCATCTTCTACTGAACGAATTTTGCCCGGTGACGCGTAGTACGGCGACGCGGCCCAGCTGACGACTTGGGCGGCCAGCGCCGGGTCGGTTTCGACCACGCCGGTGATGTCGTCGATGGTGGCGTTGGGGTCGACGCGCAACTTGATGATTTTCTGCGCGGTCTCGGCCAGTGGCGGAATCTCGATGGTGGCTTCCAGGCGTTGCTGGATGCGTCGCGCGGTGAACGCCTGGACGGCCTGGGTGATTTCCTCGCGGTCATCGTCGGGGCGGTCGAGGTTCGGGCGGATGCTGGTCAGGTTCTCGCCGAAGTTCGCGGCGCTGGCCTTGGTCAGCATGGTCTTGAAGTCTTCGCTGGCGATTTCCAGCAGCAGGCCCGGCTCGCCCGAGTTGATCAGCAACTTCGGTACGCGCAGCAGGCTTTCTTCGTACAGGCACGGCGAACTGGTCAGCGCCGGCAGGCCGGGCAGCAGGCTCAGGTTGTGCTTGCCGAGCATTTTCACCAGGCGTTCGGTGGGCACGGCGGTGAGGCGGCGACCGGTCAATTCGGCGAGTCGATTGAGGTCCAGCAACTGGCTTTGCGGAAACAGCACCATCAGGGCACCGACCGCGTCGTCCACCAGCACCGCCTGCACTTTGCGCGAGGCGTTGAGGCCGTGGTGGTCGAGTACTTCTTCGTAGGCAATGCCCAATTTGCCCAGCAGCAGCCGAATAACAGACGGAGCGTGCAGGGTGTCGGGGGCGAGGGCAGCTTCTGTCATGGTCTGTATCCGTATTCAAACAATTGCAGGAGTATAACCAGCTTGTTTAAAAGCATCGTCTACAAACTGCGACGGTGCTCACACTTGGCCGTATTGCTGCCCATGGCGCAGCCAGCGGTCTAGCAACGGGCTGACGTGGTCCGGCCAGCGTTCCAGCAAAGCCTGGGCGGCGTCGCGCACGGCGGGCAGCAAGTCGGCGTCGCGCATCAGGTCG
The DNA here is from genome assembly GCF_054898025.1 of Pseudomonas sp. LB3P93. NCBI lineage: Bacteria > Pseudomonadati > Pseudomonadota > Gammaproteobacteria > Pseudomonadales > Pseudomonadaceae > Pseudomonas > Pseudomonas sp. LB3P93. The sequence goes on along the minus strand of NZ_CM142713.1, from coordinate 6,362,645 downwards.
GCGACCTTGAATTGCAGTAGACCGGTCTGGCGTGTACCGAGCATTTCGCCGGGGCCGCGCAGTTCGAGGTCTTTTTCAGCGATGACAAAACCGTCGTTGGTCTCGCGCATGATGCCCAGGCGTTGACGTCCGATCTGCGACAGCGGCGGATGGTAGAGCAGCACGCAATGGCTGGCGGCGCTGCCTCGACCGACACGGCCGCGCAATTGGTGTAGCTGCGCGAGGCCGAGGCGCTCGGGGTTTTCGATGATCATCAGGCTGGCGTTCGGGACGTCGACGCCGACTTCGATCACGGTGGTGGCCACCAGCAGTTGCAGGTTGCCGGCCTTGAATTCGGCCATGACCGCGGCTTTCTCGACGGGCTTCATGCGGCCGTGGATCAGGCCGACCTTCAACTCGCCAAGCGCTGCGGTGAGGTCTTCGTAAGTGGTTTCGGCGGCCTGACAGGTCAGCTCTTCCGATTCTTCAATCAGCGTGCACACCCAATAGGCCTGACGCCCTTCGGCACAGGCGCCGCGTACCCGTTCGATGACTTCCACGCGCCTTGTATCGGTGACCAATACAGTGTTGACCGGGGTTCGGCCGGGCGGCAGTTCGTCGAGGATCGAGGTGTCGAGGTCGGCGTAAGCGCTCATGGCCAGCGTCCGCGGAATCGGCGTGGCGGTCATGATCAGCTGATGCGGACACATCCGGCCGCCAACGCCTTTCTGGCGCAATGCCAGGCGCTGCTGCACGCCGAAACGGTGCTGTTCGTCGATGATCGCCAGCGCGAGGTTCTTGAACTGCACTTCGTCCTGGAACAGCGCGTGCGTACCGACCACCATCGGCGCACCGTTGGCGATCTGTTCCAGCGCGGCCACGCGGTTTTTGCCCTTGAGCTTGCCGGCCAGCCACGCGACTTCAATGCCCAGCGGTTCGAGCCAGCGCTTGAAGGTGATGAAGTGTTGTTCGGCGAGGATTTCGGTGGGCGCCATCAAAGCGACCTGATAACCGGCCTCCAGCGCCTGAAGCGCGGCGAGGGCGGCAACTACGGTTTTACCCGCGCCGACGTCGCCCTGAATGAGCCGCAGCATCGGTTCGTGCTGGCTGAGGTCGTAGGCGATTTCGTTGCCGACCCGCTGCTGGGCGCCGGTTGGCGTGAAGCCCAGGTTGGCCAGGTATTGGGCCGGCAGCTTGGTGGCTTTCGGCATCGCCGGTGCGCGCAGAGAACGCATGCTTTCGCGCAGACGTTGCTGGGACAGTTGATGGGTCAGCAGTTCTTCGAAGGCCAGACGATGCTGCGCCCAATGATGGCCGAGGGCGAGTTCATCGACGTCGGCATCGGCGGGCGGGTGATGCAGGTAGCGGATAGCATCGGCCAGCGGCGCGAGTTGATAGTCCCGTGCCAGTTCGGTCGGCAGCCAGTCGGGCAGGCTGGTGGGGCCGAGCATCGTCAGGGTCTGCATGCACAACTGGCGCAAGCGCTGCTGGGTCAGGCCTTCGGTGAGCGGGTAGACCGGGGTCAGGGTTTCATCGACTGGCGGTGGCTCGTCGCCGGTGATGGCGCGGTATTCCGGGTGATAGATTTCCAGCCCCGACGCACCGGGCCGCGCTTCGCCGTAGCAGCGAATTCGCGTGCCGCGTTTGAGGCCTTCTTTCTGGGCGTTGCTGAAGTGGTAGAAGCGCAGGCTGAGCCCACCGGTGCCGTCCTGCAAGCGAACGACGAGGCTGCGGCGACGGCCCATGACCACATCGGCGCCGCTGACGGTGCCTTCGATCACAGCGTCTTGCCCCGGTCGCAAATGGCCGATCGGGACCACGCGAGTGCGGTCCTGATAGCGCAACGGCAGGTGGAACAGCACGTCCTGGAGATTCTCCAGGCCGACCTTGGCCAGTTTCTCGGCCATGGCCTCGCCGACACCCTTGAGTGCCGTTACCGACACTTGCGACAACTCGGTCATGACAGCGACTTAAGCCGCAGCCACCGGCGCGGGCGGCTTGGCCACCGAGCACAGGCGAATGGAGTCAGCGAGGATTTCAATCGCTTTCGGGCGAGGGAAGCTCGCGCGCCAGGCGATGGCCACGGTGCGGAACGGCACCGGTGGCGACAGCGGGCGCACTTCGATGATGCCGGGGGCGTAGTGGTGGCTGTCGACTGCTGACAGCGGCAGGATCGAAATGCCGAGGCCGGACGCGACCATGTGGCGGATGGTTTCCAGGGAGCTGGATTCCACGGTGGTGTGCTTGGCGCCGTCATTGCCTTTGGCCAGGGTCGGGCAGGCTTCCAGCACTTGATCGCGGAAGCAGTGGCCTTCGCCGAGCAGCAACAGGCTCTTGTCGTTGAGCAGGGCGGCGTCGATGGATTCCTTTTGCGTCCACGGGTGCTGGGCCGGCATCAGGACGTAGAACGGCTCGTCGTAGAGCTGCAAGGTCAGGACGTCGGCTTCGTTGAACGGCAGGGCGATGATGATCGCGTCGAGCTCGCCGTTGCGCAGCTTGTCGCGCAGCACGTGGGTGAAGTTTTCTTCGATGTACAACGGCATCTGCGGGGCGACCCGGTGCAGTTGCGGGATCAGGTGCGGGAACAGGTACGGGCCGACGGTGTAGATCGCGCCGACTTTCAGCGGCGCGGTCAGCTGGTTCTTGCCAGCCTGGGCCAATTCGCGAATGCCTTGGGCCTGTTCCAGGACTTTCTGTGCCTGGGCAACGATGCCTTCACCGACCGGGGTCAGGCGCACGGCACTCTTGCTGCGCTCGAAAATCAGCACACCGAGTTCGTCTTCAAGCTTTTTCACGCCCACCGACAGGGTCGGCTGGCTGACATGGCAACGCTCGGCCGCATGGCCGAAATGCTGCTCTTGGGCGAGGGTAACGATGTAGCGTAATTCTGTGAGAGTCATAGCAAGCGTCCATGAAGTTGCGAGCCAAGCATACCGGCTGCAATCGATAGACGCACGTTATCAGACTGAGTGTGCTGAGTGACACTGGGTAATGCCGGTTTGCCGCAGGCAGATATGCAAAAGGCACCTTTCGGTGCCTCTGTGGCTTTGCACATAACCCTGTGGGAGCGAGCCTGCTCGCGATGAGGCCATCACATTCAACATCATCGTTGACTGTTAAACCGCTATCGCGAGCAGGCTCGCTCCCACATTGGGTCGGTGGTGCTTTTAGCGTCGGCGTTTTTCCAGTGAGTACAGGAACGGCGCCGTAATTTCGATGGTGCCATTGGTCAGCATGTCGGCCGGCGGCTTGGGCAGCGGTTGGGCGAGGCGGATCATTTCCAGGGTGGCCCGGTCCAGATCGGCAACGCCTGAACGGCCCACCAGTTCGTACGACAACACATTACCTTCGCCATCAACGATGAAGCGCAGGCGGTTGGTGCCTTGCTTGCCCCGATTCTGTGCGCTCGCCGGGTACTTTTTGTACTTGCCCAAGTGCGCGAGCAGGGTGCCTTCCCAACTGGCTTTGGCCGCCTGTTGCGCTGGCGATGGACCCGGAGCCGGTTGCGCGGATTTCTCCGTCGGTGCCTGGGTCGGTTGCGCGTCGCTAGGCTTCTCCTCGGACGGTTTCTCCTTCGGCGGCTCCGGCTTTTTCTCAACAGGCTTGGGCGGTTGAGGCTTCGGCTTGGGCTTGACCGGTTTCGGCACGACGATCTCGGCCTTCGGCACTTCAGCCAGTTTCGGGATCGGCAGTTCTTCCACCGGGGCCGGTGGCTGTGGCGGCGTTATGACCTTCGGCGGTGCCGGCGGTGGCGGGGCCGGAACCGGTGCCAACTCGACCATCATCGCCTGCGGAGGCAGCTCGATGGGTGGGCGCGCGGTCCAGTTCATCGCCAGCGCAATGGCCAGCGCATGGACGCCCAGCACCACGGCCAGGCTCCCGCTGTAACGCGTCAGCTTATGGCGCGTCGTGATCATTTCTTGACTGCCGTCTCGAGCCCGACCAGACCGACCTTCAGGTAACCGGCGGAGCGCAGGTTGTCCATCACGCTCATCAGGTCGCCGTAATCCACGCCTTTATCGGCCTGGAAGAAGATCGTCGTGTCTTTCTTGCCTTTGGTCCTGGCGTCGAGGGTGGCGCCGAGTGCTTCGGCCTTCACTTCTTCTTCGCCGAGGTAAAGGCGCTGGTCAGCCTTGACGCTGAGGAACACCGGTTTCTCCGGCCGCGGCGCCGGTTTGGCGCTGGAAGCCGGCAGGTCGACCTTGATGTCCACGGTGGCCAGCGGGGCCGCCACCATGAAGATGATCAACAGCACCAGCATCACGTCGATGAACGGCGTGACGTTGATTTCGTGGTTCTCGGCCAGATCGTCGTCTGCGCCTTCTTTCAAATGCAAGCCCATGGCTGATTACCCTACTTTGACCACGTGGGGTTGCGTGGAGCGCTCGGTGGTCGGCAGGTGATCGAGGTCACGGCTGACCAGCAGCAGGACTTCAGCCGAGGCATCGGATACTTGCGCCTTGTAACCGGCGATGGAGCGGGCGAAGACGTTGTAGATCACCACCGCAGGAATCGCGGCAACCAGGCCCAGCGCGGTGGCCAGCAAGGCTTCGGCGATGCCGGGCGCCACGACGGCGAGGTTGGTGGTCTGGGTTTTGGCGATGCCGATAAAGCTGTTCATGATGCCCCACACGGTGCCGAACAGGCCCACGAACGGCGCGGTGGAGCCGATGGTGGCGAGCACGCCGGTGCCGCTGCTCATGTTGCGACCGCAGGCTGCAACGAGACGCTCGAGACGGAAGGCCACACGTTCCTTGATGCCTTCTTTCTCGCGGCTGTTGACCGACAAGCGCATCTCTTCCAGAGCGTCATGCACCAGCAGGTTGGCGAGGGTGCCTTGCTTGGTGGCGGTCGCGCTGGCTTCTCTAAGGGTGGTGGCTTTTTTCAGATGGACGATTTCGCTGCGCAGACGACGCTTGGCGCCCATCAGCTCGAAGCCCTTGGCGATCCAGATGGTCCAGGTGATGATCGAAGCGATGGCCAGACCAATCATCACGATTTTCACGATAATATCGGCGTTCTGGTACATGCCCCAAGGCGACAGGTCGTGGGCCATGCCGAGGGTGTTGTCGGTTTCGAGGACTTCTGGAACGTCTTCGGCGTCTATTGCCTGGGTCGGGTCGGTTGCAACTGGCGCCACGGCGGGAGCAGCATGATCAGCCGGGGCTGGAGCAGCGGCGGCGGCCGGAGTGGCAGGTGCTTGTGCGTCAGCGAAAGCGGCGGTCGGTGCCAGCATCAGGCTGAGCAGCAGGGCGGCCACTGCGCTCCAGGCGCGAGGTCGTTTGGTAGGCGAAGCGGGGAATTGATTGCGTGTCATGCTGGCCGGACCTGAAAGGAAAAGACGGTAAATGTTCTTCCAGGCCTCGTGAGGCCGAGAACAAAAGTGGCGTGCATTATTGCAAGTAATTCTTGTTAACAGAAGTAATAGAGTATCTTTTTTTCCTTCATTGCTAGCCGCTCGTCCTGTGCCGGCGCTAGTCTGTGCCTTTCTGATGGGAGTTTTCTGATGTCTGCGCCTTCTGTTTTGATCGCCGGTTGTGGTGATGTCGGCAGTCGTCTGGCCACGCAATTGGTGGCTTCCGGCTGGGAGGTTCATGGCCTGAGGCGTGATGTCTCGCGTCTGCCCGAGGGAGTCATTGGCGTCGCTGGCGATTTGTTTAATGAAGACTGCCCGCAGACCTGGCCGGTCGGTGCGGTGGACTACCTGGTGTATTGCGCGGCCGCCACCGACCACGATGAAGCCGGTTATCGCGCGGCTTATGTGCAGGGCTTGAAGCATGTGCTTGAGTGGCTGGGCGACTACGGACAGGTGCCCGATCGCTTGCTGTTCGTTTCCAGCAGCAGTGTGTATGGCCAGCAGAATGGCGAGTGGGTCGACGAGACTTCGCCGACCATTGCTGAAGGCTATTCGGGTCGATTGATGCTTGAGGCGGAGCAAGTCGCACTGCAAAGCGGCATCCCGGCGAGCATCGTGCGCCTGACCGGCATTTACGGCCCCGGCCGCGAATGGCTGCTGACTCAGGTTCGTCGCGGTTATCGCGTGGCCGTTGACCCGCCGCTGTATGGCAACCGCATTCACGCCGACGACGCGGCGGGGTTGATGGCTTACCTGCTTGAAGCGGATCGACGCGGGGTGGCGCTGGATGACGTCTATATCGGAGTGGACGACGCGCCTGCGCCGCTGGCCGAAGTGGTGGGCTGGTTGCGTGAGTATCTGGGCGTGACTGAATGGGCTGATGACGCGAGCGTACGGCGTACGGGCAGCAAGCAGTGCAGTAATGCCAGGGCGAAGGCTTTAGGCTGGACGCCGAAGTACCCAACCTATCGCGAAGGCTACGCTGCGATCCTAGAAGGCCGCTGCTGACTTCCAGTCACCGCAAATAAAATGTGGGAGCGAGCTTGCTCGCGATGAGTCCGTAACATTCAACATCATTGTTGACTGTTATGCCGCCATCACGCCCTGAGCCTTTCCGTCAACGCGATTTTGCTGTGTTCAGCTCGCTGGTCAACGGCGAGCCGTGCCGGAGCAAGGCCTGTAAATAAACCTTTTCGTCGTACACGGTGCTGGTCTTCCAGCACCGATAAACGATCCGGATCCACTTGAACGCCAAGGCCCTGAGGGCGGCTTGGTAAGAGCAGCCTTTGGCCCTTTGCTGGCGATAATAAGCTTCTGCCCACACCGATTGATTGATGCTGTGTGCAGCCCACTCAACAAAGGTCTGGCGCAAAAAAGTTGCGCATTGATAGCGCCAATGAACGACTTTTTTCTTGCCGCTACGTTCGGTAACCGGTGCGATCCCGGCGTATCGCTGCATCGAACTGGCATCCTTGAAGCGATCTCGCTGCTCACCAAAAGCCACCATCAACCGTGGCGCAAGCTGCTGCCCCGCGCCGGGCAAGGCCTGGAAGAGGCGGTAGTCGGCCAGGGTATTGGCGGTTTTTTCGATCTCCCGATCAAAGTCTTTGATCGCCGTGATGACCCCTTTCAGTTGCGAGACCAGGGCCAGCACATACAGCGCTGAAGGACTGACCACGCCTGGATCTTCAGTCAACGGCATGGCTTTGGTGATCAACGCCAAACGCTGCTGATTGAGTTCAGCATGGCGAACATTATGCGCGTGAAGGAACTTCAAAACGCTGGCCGGCCGAGCGCGCTTAAGCACTTCAAATGTCGACCAGCGCGCCAAAAACTCACAGAAAACCAGCGTGTCATGGTCATGAAACAGCTCAAGAGCCAACGGATAATACTGTTTGAGCATGCAGACCAGACGGTTGCTGATCTTGACCCGGTCATCGACCAGCCCACGGCGATGTTCGGTCAGACTGGCGAGCGAACGCATGGCGGAGCTTTGCTGGACCAGTTGAGGAAACCGTTCTGGGTGATTCAGCAACAGCTCAAGCGCCCATTGAGCATCCGTTGGATCATCCTTGGCGCCACTGGGGACGAAGGTTTTACGGTGCCGGGCCAAGGTGCTCGGATTGATCGGAAAGATACAAAAAAACTCATATTTTTGCAGAGCCGCTATCAGTGGCCCTTTGTTCAGCTCCACGGCGACCGCGATCGGGCCACCGTAACGTTGATGCAGCGACTTGGCCCAGCGATCAATCGACTCGGGCTTGTGGTCGATGACCTCGAAACTCCGCTGAGCCTCTCCAGTTATCTGCAAACAGATGTCGTGCTTGGCATCTGCCCAATCAATTCCGATATAAGCAGTGAACCTCTGAGACAGGAGCGTTTGCATGGAACACCTCCACAGGCGCTAAAGTACATGCAGGGACATGCATGCTTGCGTCCAGCGAAGGCGATATAGAGAGCCGTGTCGGGCTTTCCCTGAGAATTCGTTAGAGGGCGCAAGCGCACCTGTGGGCTCGAAGGTGATGGCGTAATCATCGAGTGCTTCGCGAGCATATTCGTAGCCCGCAGGTGCATGTTCCTTCCTCGCCGACAGCGAACTTCCAGCGAAGTCAGTATGGAAGAGAAAGGAACGGACTACCTATATCGCGAGCAAGCTCGCTCCCACATTGATTTTGTGTTGGCCTTTAGCGCCGAGTTACTGCTTTTCCAGCAACCACTTGCGATCACCCGGCGTGAACTGAGGCATTTCATCCGCCTGCGCCGTGTTCACCGCCTGCACAATCTCCAGTTCCTTGCCCTTGCGCGCAAAGATCCAGGTATTGCCCTGGCCGTTCACTTGCAGCCACATGTTGTCATTGCCGCCGCTCATCGACGCGCAATCGCCCGCCAGGCACAGGGCATAACGATCGGCACCCGGCAGGCCGGCAACCTGGCCATCGGCCTGGAATTGCACGGTATTGCCTTCACCCGGACCGCTGACGATTTTCCAGCTGCCGCCCATGTAGGCGGTGTACAGCGCGCGTTCGAAGCTCGCGCCAATCGGTGCGCCGTCCGGCACTGGAATCAGCGCACGGTCAAAGACCTGGTCCGGCTCGTTTTCGCTGGCGGTCTGGCTCAGTTGCTTGCCGTCACGCTTCAGTTCGCTGGCGGAGCTGCCGTAAAAGTCGACTTTCCAGGCACCGGACTCTTCGCCCAGCAGCTTGCCGTCCACGTTTTCAAAGCCATTGGTGTAGCGGGCCTGACCGGCTTTGGTGTTGACGTCCCATTCCAGGTTCGGGCCATAAGCCTGGAGCGCTTCACGCAGGGGGCCGCCTTTGGACGCAGCGTCGATCGCCACCTGATTGATCCAGGTGCCGCTGATGTCACGGTCGGCAGGGTTGCTGGCACAACCGCCCAAGAGTAGGGCGACCAGCGAGAGAGCTAGCGCTTGGCGCATGGTGGAATCCTTTCAGAAACGAAGTCGACGCAACCTTGAAAAGGCTGCGCCGGATGTATTACTCGATAACCAGAATGGCATCCATTTCAACCTGCGAACCCTTTGGCAGGGCGGCTACGCCGATGGCGGCGCGGGCAGGGTATGGCTGGTCAAAGTACTTGCCCATGATCTCGTTGACCTTGGCGAAGTGGCTCAGGTCGGTGAGGAAGATGTTCAGTTTGACGATGTCCTTGAACGAACCACCGGCAGCTTCGGCTACGGCTTTGAGGTTCTCGAACACCTGGACGGTCTGGGCTTCGAAGCCTTCAACCAGTTCCATGGTTTTTGGGTCCAGAGGAATTTGACCCGACATGTAAACGGTGTTGCCAGCCTTGATCGCCTGGGAGTAAGTACCGATGGCGGCCGGGGCCTTGTCGCTGGTGATAACAGTCTTGGTCATGAATGACTCCTTGTAATAGGTGGCTTAGGCACGCATGCGGGTGATGCGAATCACCCCGGTCAGTGCGCGAAGTTTCTTGATCACGCGGGCCAGATGCACGCGGTCGTGCACGCTGACCACCAGTTGGACCACGCTGATGCGACCATCGCGTTCATCCATGCTGATTTTTTCGATATTGCCGTCGGCCGCGTTGACGCTGCTGGCCAGCAGGGCGATCAGGCCGCGCTGGTGTTCCAGTTCGACGCGCAGCTCGACGTTGAATTCGCCGGTGACATCCTTGGCCCACGAGAGCTGGATGCATTTTTCCGGGTTATGGCGGATTTCGCTGATGTTGCGGCAGTTGTCCAGGTGCACGACCATGCCTTTGCCGGCAGACAAGTGACCGACAATCGGGTCGCCCGGGATCGGTGTGCAGCACTTGGCGTAGCTGAGGACCAGGCCTTCGGTGCCGCGAATCGCCAGCGGGCCTTCCGGACTTGGCAACTGTTCGCCTTCGCCGAGCAGACGGCGCGCGACCACGTAGGCCATGCGATTGCCCAGGCCGATGTCTTCCAGCAAGTCTTCGATCAGTTCGAGACGGTATTCGGCGAGCATCGCCTTGACCCGGTCGGCCGCTACTTTCTCAAGCGAGCTGTCGAAACCATTGAGCACTTTATTCAGCAAGCGCTCGCCGAGGCTGATGGATTCGGAACGGCGCTGCAGTTTCAGCGCATGGCGGATGTGGGTCCGCGCCTTGCCGGTGACCACGAAATTGAGCCACGCCGGGTTTGGCCGCGCGCCGGGAGCGCTGACGATCTCGACCGTGGAGCCGCTTTGCAGCGGTTCGGACAGCGGTGCGAGACGACGATTGATCCGGCATGCAATGCAGCTGTTGCCCACGTCGGTGTGCACCGCGTAAGCGAAATCGACCGCCGTGGAGCCCTTGGGCAGCTCCATGATCCGGCCTTTGGGCGTGAACACGTAGACCTCGTCCGGGAACAGGTCGATCTTCACGCTTTCGATGAACTCCAGCGAGTTGCCGGCCCGTTGCTGCATCTCCAGCACGCCTTTGACCCACTGACGGGCGCGGGCGTGAGTGCCTTTTGGCTGCTCGTCACCGCTGGATTTGTACAGCCAATGGGCGGCGATGCCGTTGTTGGCCATCTCTTCCATTTCACGGGTGCGGATCTGGATCTCGATCGGAACACCGTGCATGCCGAACAACGTGGTGTGCAGCGACTGATAGCCGTTGGCCTTGGGGATCGCGATGTAATCCTTGAAGCGCCCCGGCAACGGTTTGTACAAATTATGCACAGCGCCCAACACGCGGTAGCAGGTATCGACCTTGTCGACGATGATCCGGAACGCATACACGTCCATGATCTCGTTGAAGGCCCGACGCTTGCCGCGCATTTTCTTGTAGATGCCGTAGAGGTGTTTCTGGCGACCGCTGACCTCGCCCTGAATGCCATCGATGGCCAGGCAGTGGCTGAGGGATTCTTCGATCTTGTTGACGATTTCCTTGCGGTTGCCCCGGGCGCGTTTGACCGCCTGGTTGATCCGCGCGGAACGCATCGGGTGCATCGCCTTGAAGCCGAGGTCTTCGAATTCTATGCGGATGGCGTGCATGCCCAGCCGGTTGGCGATGGGCGCATAGATTTCCAGGGTTTCCTTGGCGATCCGTCGGCGCTTTTCACCAGACAGGACTTCCAGCGTGCGCATGTTGTGCAGGCGGTCGGCGAGCTTGACCAGGATCACGCGAATGTCGCGCGCCATGGCCATGGCCATTTTCTGGAAGTTTTCGGCTTGGGCTTCGGCTTTGGTCTCAAAGTTCATCTGGGTCAATTTGCTGACCCCGTCGACCAGTTCGGCCACGGTTTCGCCGAACTGCGCTTGCAGCGCTTCCTTGGCAATACCGGTGTCTTCGATCACGTCATGCAGCATCGCAGCCATCAGACTCTGATGGTCCATGTGCATGTCGGCAAGAATATTCGCCACCGCAAGAGGATGCGTGACGTACGCCTCACCACTGCGGCGGCGTTGGCCGTCGTGGGCTTGTTCGGCGTAGAAGTACGCTCGGCGGACCAGGTTGACCTGGTCCTTGCCGAGGTAGGTCGATAAGCGATCGGCGAGGGCGTCTATGCTCGGCATGATAACTCCTGCCGTTCGCTGTGACCCCGCGCCGTGCTACGTCGACCAGGCATAGGCTTAGACGGCCTCGTTGGACTCGTCCTCGAACGCTGCGAACAGCGGTTCGTCTTCGACGATTTCAGCATTGGCGATGAACTCGTAGCTCATCAGGCCTTCAGCGATTTCACGCAAGGCTACAACGGTAGGCTTGTCGTTTTCCCACTGAACCAGTGGCTCTTTGCCGCCGGTGGCCAGTTGACGGGCACGCTTGGTGGACAGCATGACCAGTTCAAAACGGTTTTCCACGTGGTTCAGGCAGTCTTCAACGGTTACGCGGGCCATGGTATTCCTCGGAGCGAATGCAATATGCGCGCTGCCCGGGTGGGCGAGCGGACTGAACAGTTTAAAAAATCACCAGCGATTAGGGAAGCGCTGATTTTTTGACCAAGCCCTTCAACGCGCTGCAAGTGCCAATGTAAAGCCCTTGCAACGGTTTTGGGAAGTGCTGATTAGCCGAGCAATTCAGCCAAAAGTTTTCCGTTACGCTGCTGCTGACGCTTCTGATGCAGCTGATTGGCACGGAAAATCGCCTGCAAATCCTTCAGGGCGTGGGCGAAATCGTCGTTGATGATCAGGTAGTCATAGTCGACGTAGTGGCTCATTTCGCTGACGGCTTCGCGCATCCGGCCTTCAATGACTTCGTCGCTGTCCTGGCCGCGATTGTTCAGGCGCTGATGCAAGGCTTGCAGGGACGGCGGCAGAATGAAGATCGATCGGGCTTGCGGCATCAACTTGCGCACTTGCTCGGCACCTTGCCAGTCGATTTCCAGAATCAGGTCGTGGCCTTCATCCAGGGTCTGCTGCAAATGGCTTTGCGAGGTGCCGTAGAGGTTGCCGAACACTTCGGCGCGCTCAAGGAAATCCCCGTGCTCGATCATCTTTACGAACTCTTCGCGCGACACGAAGTTGTAGTTCACGCCGTTCACCTCACCGGGGCGCATGGCGCGGGTGGTGTGGGAGACCGAGACGCGGATCTCCTGATCAGCGTCGGTCAGGGCCTTGACCAGGCTGCTCTTGCCCGCGCCCGAAGGGGCGGAAATGATGTACAGGGTGCCGGTACTGTGGGTCATGTCGGGTTTGCCTTACTCAATATTCTGCACTTGTTCGCGCATCTGCTCGATCAACACTTTGAGGTTGACCGCCGCCTGGGTGCTGCGCGGGTCGAAGGCTTTGGAGCCCAGTGTGTTGGCTTCGCGGTTGAGCTCCTGCATCAGGAAGTCCAGGCGCCGACCGGCAGCGCCGCCGGATTTGAGCACCCGGCGAACTTCAATGATGTGAGTGCTCAGGCGATCCAGTTCTTCGGCGACGTCGCTCTTCTGAGCGAGCATGACCATTTCCTGTTCCAGGCGCTGCGGGTCCATCTCGGCTTTCATGTCGGCAAAGCGGTCGAGGACTTTCTGGCGCTGGGTCGCAAGCATCTGCGGGACCAGTTCACGCAGGGTCACCACGTCTTCTTCAATGGAGGTCAGGCGATCATTGATCAATCGGGCCAGCTCCGCGCCTTCACGCTCGCGGCCGGCCTTGAGTTCTTTCAGGCCTTCATTGAACAGCGCCAGTGCCTCGGCATTCAGGGCTTGCGGGTCAGTGGCGTCGCCCACCAGCACGCCGGGCCAGGCCAGGACTTCCAGTGGGTTGAGTGCGGCCGGGTTTTTGATCAGGCCGGCGATGGTCTCAGCGGCAGCGACCAATTGCGCGGCGCGCTCGCGGTCCACTTGCAGGGGTTTGTCGGTGTTTTCTTCGGTGAAGCGCAGGGTGCATTCGAGCTTGCCCCGGGAGATCCCCTGACGCAGCGCTTCGCGGACCGCACCTTCGAGGTCGCGAAACGACTCCGGCAGGCGCAGATGGGGTTCCAGGTAGCGGCTGTTGACCGAGCGCAATTCCCAGCTCAGGGTGCCTTGGGCGCCGGCTTTTTCAACGCGGGCGAAGGCGGTCATGCTGTGCACCATGGAGGTACCTCGCAATTCAGGTTTGCGTTACCAAAGGTTTCGCGGGACCCGATATCTGTGAATTAAAGCCGACAGGCAGCAAAGGCGCAGGATTGTAGCGCAGTGGGGCGGATGCGCCCAAACACACGGTGTGACAAAGGGCTGCAGGCCGTCGGTAAAGCGCTGTTCTAAGCTCTAGTCAGCGCCTTCAATCGTCGGGCGGATTTTTTAGAAGTGCCCAGTCTTGGCGCGCGGCTCTATAATGCTCGGCAGTTTTCCGTCCCCCGTACAGGTATTCCCTATGAAACGTCCAAGTGGTCGCGCTGCCGATCAGCTCCGCTCGATCCGCATTACCCGCAACTACACCAAACACGCCGAGGGATCTGTACTGGTCGAGTTCGGTGATACCAAAGTCATCTGCACCGTCAGCGTCGAGAACGGCGTGCCGCGTTTCCTCAAGGGTCAGGGCCAAGGCTGGTTGACCGCCGAATACGGCATGCTGCCGCGCGCGACTGGCGAGCGTAACCAGCGTGAAGCGAGCCGTGGCAAGCAAGGCGGCCGCACCCTGGAAATCCAGCGTCTGATCGGTCGTTCCCTGCGTGCTTCGCTGGACATGTCCAAGCTGGGCGACGTCACCCTGTACGTCGACTGCGACGTGATCCAGGCTGACGGTGGCACCCGCACCGCGTCTATTACCGGCGCCATGGTTGCACTGGTCGACGCGTTGAAAGTGATCAAGAAGCGCGGCGGCCTGAAAGGCGGCGACCCGTTGAAGCAAATGATCGCTGCCGTTTCGGTGGGCATGTACCAGGGCGAGCCTGTGCTTGACCTCGACTACCTGGAAGATTCGGCTGCCGAGACTGACCTGAACGTCGTGATGACCAGCACTGGCGGCTTTATCGAAGTTCAAGGCACTGCCGAAGGCGCACCGTTCCAGCCGGAAGAGCTGAACGCTATGCTGGAACTGGCGAAGAAGGGCATGACCGAGATCTTCGAACTGCAAAAGGCCGCACTGGCCGACTGATCGGATGTTCCACGCAAGGAGGACACCATGAGTGACGAGCAGCAGCTACTTCCCATCCCGAGCAAAGAAGTTCGGCAGTGGGCAATGTTTTGTCACTTGTCCGCCTTGCTGGGGATCTGGATTCCGTTCGGTACGCTGATCGGCCCGCTGATTCTCTGGCAGATGAAGCGCGAGATGGACCCGTTTGTCGATGCGCAGGGCAAGGAGGCGCTGAACTTTCAGATCACCGTCGCTATTGCTTCTGCCATCTGCTTCTTGCTGATGGTGGTGATCATCGGGTTCTTCATGTTCGGGCTGGTGGCGATTGGTGCGTTGGTGTTGACGATCATCGGCGGTGTCAAGGCCAATGAAGGGGTGCCTTACCGGTATCCGTTCACCTGGCGGTTGATCAAATAACGATCAGCGCAGTTTTTGGTGCAGGAGCCGGCTTGCTGGCGATGGAGTGTCAGCTACTCATGCGTGAACTGACACTCCATCGCTAGCAAGCCAGCTCCTACAGAAAGCAAAATCAGCGCGCACAAAAAAGCCGACAACGATGTCGGCTTTTTTGCGTCTGCGAAAAAACGCTTAGATGGTCAGCGTCCAGTCGTAGTCCACGATCAGCGGTGCGTGTTGCGAGAACCGTGGCTGGCGTGGCAGGCGTGCGCTGCGAACAAAACGGCGCAGGCCAGGGGTCAGCAACTGGTAGTCGAAGCGCCAACCGAGGTTGAGCATTTCCGCCTGTTCGTTGTCCGGCCACCAGCTGTACTGGTCGCCTTCGCGGCTGACTTCACGCAGGGCATCAACATAGCCCATGTTGCCGACAATCTCGTCCATCCAGGCACGTTCAGGTGCCAGGAAGCCCGGGGATTGCTGGCTGTCGCGCCAGTTCTTGATATCCAGCTTCTGTTGCGCCACGTACAGCGAGCCACAATAAATGTACTCGCGACGTTTGCGTCGCTGTTTATCCAGATAACGGGCGAAATCGTCCATTAGCTTGAACTTCTGGTTCAAATCTTCATCGCCGTTCTGCCCCGAAGGGAGCAGCAAGGTCGCGATGCTGACCTTGTCGAAATCGGCTTGCAGGTAACGCCCGTAGCGGTCGGCCGTCTCGAAGCCGAGACCGCTGATGACTGCCTTCGGTTGCAACCGCGAATACAAAGCCACGCCACCCTGGGCGGGAACTTCGGCTTCGCAGGCATAAAGGAAGTAGCCATCCAGTTGGAAGGCTGGATCGTCCAGTTCAAAGGCGGAGGCGCGGGTGTCCTGCAGGCAGATGACGTCGGCATTCTGTGCTTGCAGCCAACTGAGCAAACCTCGCTCCACTGCAGCCTGAATACCATTGACGTTCACACTGATGATCCGCATAAATGGCCCCAAAAATCGCGTGCGTGTATGATACACGGCGTCAACCTAATTAGCTAAATCCGTGGTATTTGGGGTTTTTTTCATGCAAACGTATCAGCGCGATTTCATTCGTTTTGCCATTGATCGCGGCGTTTTGCGCTTCGGCGAGTTCACCCTGAAGTCCGGGCGCACCAGTCCTTACTTCTTCAATGCGGGCCTGTTCAACTCGGGTTCAGCCCTGGCGCAACTGGGTCGTTTCTACGCAGCGGCCATCGCCGAGAGCGGTATTTCGTTCGACGTTTTGTTTGGCCCAGCCTACAAAGGCATCCCGTTGGCGGCGACCACCGCTGTGGCCCTGGCCGAACATCACGACCGTGACCTGCCATGGTGCTTCAACCGTAAAGAGGCCAAGGCCCACGGCGAAGGCGGCAGTCTGGTCGGCGCACCGTTGACCGGCGAAGTGCTGATCATCGACGACGTGATCACCGCTGGCACCGCCATTCGCGAAGTGATGCAGATCATCGCTTCCCAGGACGGCGCCAAGGCAGCAGGCGTGCTGATCGCCCTGAACCGTCAGGAGCGTGGCAACGGCGAGTTGTCGGCGATCCAGGAAGTAGAGCGTGATTTCGGTATCCCGGTGATCAGCATTGTTTCGCTGAACCAGGTGCTGGAATTCCTGGCGGATGATCCGCAGCTCAAGCAGCATTTGCCAGCCGTTGAAGCCTACCGCGCCCAATTCGGCGTTTAACCGTAATCTCCTGTGGGAGCGGGCTTGCTCGCGAAGAGGCAGTCCCATTCAACATCTTCGTTGACTGATACACCGCTTTCGCGAGCAAGCCCGCTCCCACAGGATCGTTGGATACAAAAAGACCCCGCTCGGCCTGGCTGAGCGGGGTCTTTTTGTATGCGCTATCGCTTAAGGACGCTTGCGATTACTGATCAAAGTACCCACGCCGGTATCGGTGAAGATTTCCAGCAGAATCGCATTCGGAACCCGACCATCAATGATCAACGAACTGCCCACGCCGCCCTGCACTGCTTCCAGCGCGCAACGAATCTTCGGCAGCATGCCGCCGTAGATGGTGCCGTCAGCGATCAGCTCGTCGACTTGTTGGGTAGTCAGGCCGGTCAGGACCGTCCCCGACTTGTCCATCAGGCCGGCGATGTTGGTCAGCAGCATCAGCTTTTCAGCTTTCAGTGCTTCGGCCACTTTACCGGCCACCAGGTCAGCGTTGATGTTGTACGACTCGCCGTTGGCGCCAACGCCGATTGGCGCGATCACCGGAATGAAATCGCCTTTGACCAGCAGGTTCAGCAGGTCGGTGTTGATGCCGACCACTTCGCCCACCTGGCCGATGTCGATGATTTCCGGTTGGGTCATCTCCGGCGTCTGACGGGTCACGGTGAGTTTCTTCGCACGAATCAGCTCGGCATCTTTACCGGTCAGGCCGATGGCGCTGCCGCCATGACGGTTGATCAGGTTGACGATGTCCTTGTTGACCTGGCCGCCGAGGACCATTTCCACCACGTCCATGGTTTGCGCGTCAGTCACGCGCATGCCATCGATGAAGTGGCTTTCGATCGACAGACGCTTGAGCAGGTCGCCGATTTGCGGGCCGCCGCCGTGAACCACCACCGGGTTGATGCCGACAGCTTTCATCAGCACGATGTCGCGGGCGAAGCCGGTTTTCAGCTCCTCGCTTTCCATCGCGTTGCCGCCGTATTTGATCACCAGCGTCTTGCCGACATAGCGGCGAATGTAAGGCAACGCTTCGGACAGGACCTTGGCGGTGTTGGCGGCGGCTTCGCGTTCGAGGGTCATTCAGGGCTCCGGCACTTCGATAAAAGGCGCTTCAATAAATCAAAACGGTAGTTGGAGATCAGGTGCAACACGCTTCAACTGGACTTTGAACACGTCCTTGATGCGCTGCAATTCCGCCTCGTCATCAGCCTCGAAGCGCAGCACCAGCACCGGTGTGGTGTTGGACGCGCGCACCAGGCCCCAGCCTTTGGCGTAGTCGACTCGCACGCCGTCAATGGTGGTCAGGTCGGCGCCTTCGCCCCACTTCGCGTCGTGCAGTGCATCAATGATGCTGAATTTGCTCTCTTCGGTCACATGGATATTGATTTCCGGCGTAGAAATATCGTTTGGGAAGGTCGCAAACAGCTCTTCCGCGGTAGATTTTTCCTTGCTGAGGATCTCCAGCAGACGCGCAGCGCTGTAAATGCCATCGTCAAAACCGAACCAGCGCTCCTTGAAGAAGATGTGCCCGCTCATTTCGCCGGCCAACAGGGCGCCGGTTTGTTTCATTTTCTTTTTGATCAACGAGTGACCGGTCTTCCACATTAGCGGGCGACCACCGTATTCCTTGATCAAAGGCGTCAGGCGGCGAGTGCATTTGACGTCGAAGATGATTTCCGCGTCAGCGTTGCGCGCCAGTACGTCACGGGCGAACAGCATCAGCAGGCGGTCCGGATAGACGATGCTGCCGGTGTTGGTCACCACGCCGACGCGGTCGCCATCGCCATCGAAGGCCAGGCCGATGTCGGCGTTGGTTTCCTTGACCTTGGCGATCAGGTCGACAAGGTTTTCTGGCTTGCCCGGGTCCGGGTGGTGGTTCGGGAAGTTGCCGTCGACGTCGCAGAACAGCGGGATGACTTCGCAGTTCAGGGCTTCGATCAGTTGTGGGGCGATCACGCCGGCGGCGCCGTTACCGCAGTCGACCACCACTTTCAGGCGGCGAGCCAGTTTGATGTCCTGGACGATTTCGGTGTTGTAGCGGTCGAGGATCTCGACCTGGGTGACGCTGCCCTTGCCGCTGCTCAGGTTGTTGGTCTTGAGGCGTTCGTGCAGGGCCTGGATCTGTTCGTTGGCCAGGGTGTCGCCAGCGATCACGATTTTGAAGCCGTTGTAATTCGACGGGTTGTGGCTGCCGGTCAGCATGACCCCGGATTTGCCGGCCAGTACGTTAGCGGCGTAGTACAGCGCCGGTGTTGGCACCAGGCCAACATCGCTGACGTGGCAGCCGCTGTCGGCCAGGCCCTTGATCAATTGCTCGACCAGTTCCGGGCCGGAGAGTCGACCGTCGCGGCCAACGGAAACGTTCGGCTCGTCTTGGGCCAGGCTCTGGGCACCGATGGCGCGACCGAGCCAATAAGCGGTCTCAGCGTTCAGGAATTCCGGGACGGTGCCGCGAATGTCATAGGCGCGGAAGATGCTGTCGGGGAACTTGGGTGCGACTTGGGCTGGGCTGCTCATTACTGGAAATGCTCCATCTCGAAGGTGGCTGGATCTGTCTGCGAAGAACTCGTCGGCAGGCACAAACTGAAGGGTATGACGGCGTTTTCCACTGAGAGTTCGTGGTGTGTAAAGGCCATGCCACCTGCGTTTGCGAGGTAATGACCGGTCAATGCCTTGATTTTCGGCGGTAAAGCTTCCAGCTGAGTGTTGTGCAAATTTCAGCAGGCTCCGTACCTGTGGCGAGGGAGCTTGCTCCCGCTGGGCTGCGAAGCGGCCCCAAAAACCTGTAAGTCATTACCGATTTTTGTGAGTGCTACGCACTCAAGCGGGAGCAAGCTCCCTCGCCACACAAGCCCCCTCACCTTAGGGTTGTCATCTATCCGATCAATGGCTGCCGGAATGCCCGAAACCACCGGCACCGCGCTCGGTTTCAACGAACTCTTCGACCATCTCGAAGTGCGCTTGAACCACCGGCACCAGGACCAGTTGAGCCAGACGCTCACCCACCACCATGTTGAAGTCGGTCTGGCCACGGTTCCAGCACGAAACCATCAGCGGACCCTGGTAATCGGAGTCGATCAAACCGACCAGATTGCCCAGCACGATGCCGTGTTTATGGCCCAGGCCGGAGCGCGGCAGAATCAGCGCCGCCAGGCCCGGATCGCCGATGTAGACGGACAGGCCGGTCGGGATCAGCAGGGTTTCGCCCGGCTTGATCACGGTGTCTTTTTCCAGCATGGCGCGCAGGTCGAGGCCAGCGGAGCCCGGGGTGGCGTACTGCGGCAGCGGGAATTCGGTACCGATGCGGGGGTCGAGGATCTTGGCTTGCAAAGCGTGCATGTAAATTAAACCTGGTTCAGACGTTCGGCGATAAAAGTGATCAGCTGGCGAGCGATTTTGCTCTTGCTGGTCTGGGCGAAAAGTGTGGCGTGCAGCTCACGGTCGATCACGCTGCAGGCGTTTTCTTCGCTGTTGAAGCCAATGCTCGGGTTGGCGACGTCGTTGGCGACGATCAAATCGAGGTTCTTGTCTTTCAACTTGCGGGCAGCGTAATCGAGCAGGTGTTCGGTTTCGGCGGCGAAACCGACACTGAATGGCCGGTCGGGGCGCGTGGCGATGGTGGCCAGGATGTCCGGGTTACGCACCATCTGTAGCAACAAGCCGTCGCCGTTCGTAGGGTCTTTCTTGAGTTTCTGTGGGGCGACGACTTCCGGGCGGTAATCCGCGACCGCTGCCGAGGCGATAAACAGGTCGCAGGGGATTGCGGCTTCGCAGGCAGCGAGCATGTCGCGAGCGCTGACTACGTCGATACGGGTTACACGATCCGGGGTCGGCAGGTGCACCGGGCCGGTGATCAGCGTCACGCGGGCACCAGCTTCCACTGCGGCTTCGGCCAACGCGAAGCCCATTTTCCCGGAGCTGTGGTTGGTGATGTAGCGCACCGGGTCGATGTTTTCCTGGGTCGGGCCGGCGGTGATCAGCACGTGTTTGCCGGTCAATGCCTGACGTTTGAAGCAGTCCGCCGCGCACTGGGCGAGTTCGACGGCTTCGAGCATGCGGCCCAGGCCGACGTCACCGCAGGCCTGGCTGCCGGAGGCCGGGCCGAACGCCTTGATGTCGCGGCTCTCGAGGGTTTGCAGGTTGGCCTGGGTCGCCGGGTCGCGCCACATGGCCTGGTTCATCGCCGGGGCAACGGCGACCACCGCATCGGTGGCCAGCACCAGTGTGGTCAGCAGGTCGTCGGCAATGCCTTGGGCCAGGCGGGCGATCAGGTCCGCAGTGGCGGGGGCGATCAGCACCATGTCGGCCCATTTGGCCAGCTCGATGTGGCCCATCGCGGCTTCAGCCGCCGGGTCCAGCAGGTCCAGATGAACCGGGTGGCCGGACAGGGCCTGCATGGTCAGCGGGGTGATGAACTCGCTGCCGCCACGGGTCATGACCACGCGCACTTCGGCGCCTTGATCGATCAGGCGGCGAACCAGGTCGGCGCTCTTGTAGGCAGCAATACCGCCGCCGACGCCCAGAACGATGCGTTTCCGATACAGCCGCTGCATAGGTCTGCCTTTCATTTCGTTGATGACTGCGTGGCGATACCCCCTCCCCAGGAGTGAAATCGCTCGCAAAAAAGATGGGCTACGATATCACAGCGACCGCTATGGAACAGCGGCGCCCAAACACACATGGAGGTGCTATGAGCATTCGCGATTGGCCGGCGGCGGAGCGACCGCGGGAGAAGTTACTGGAGCAGGGATCGGCGAGTCTTTCGGACGCCGAGTTACTGGCCATCTTTCTACGAACCGGTGTGTCCGGCAAAAGCGCGGTGGATTTGGCGCGCCACCTGCTGCAGCAATTCGGCAGCCTGCGCACGTTGCTCGAGGCCGACCTTCGGACCTTCAGCGGTGAGCTCGGGCTTGGGCCGGCAAAGTTTGCGCAGTTGCAGGCGGTGCTGGAAATGGCCCGGAGGCATCTGGCAGAACGGTTACGGCGTGATTCGGTGATGGAGAGCCCACTGGCGGTGCGTGACTACCTCAAGTCGATGCTGCGCCATGAGCCGCATGAGGTCTTCGGCTGCCTGTTTCTGGATTCCAAACACCGGGTGCTGGCGTTCGAGGTGCTGTTTCGCGGCTCCATCGACAACACCAGCGTGTATCCGCGACAGGTGGTGAAGCGCGCATTGGCCCACAACGCCGCCGCATTGATCCTCTGTCATAACCATCCGTCGGGCAATCCCGATCCCAGTCAGGCCGATCGGCTGCTGACCAAGCGCCTGCAAGAGGCGCTGGATCTGGTTGATGTGCGGGTACTGGACCACTTCATCATCGGGGACGGCGATCCGCTGTCGATGGCTGAGTATGGGTGGATGTAAGCGAGGGAAGGCTAAGCGGTGACCCTGTGGGAGCGGGCTTGCCCGCGATGGCGTCAGCACATTCAGCATCTTTGTTGAATGTGCTGGCCTAATCGCGGGCAAGCCCGCTCCCACAGGGAAGTGTGTCGTTGCGGATTACTTGAGGTTGACCTTGGAGTAGTCCTGGCGACCGAATGGGCTGACCGAGTAACCCTCTACATCTTTGCGCGTCAGCGCGAAGGCGGTTGGGTGGGCCAGCGGCAGCCACAACGCCTGTTGCTGGATCTGCGCCTGTGCCTGTTCGTAGAGCTTGGTGCGCACACCTTGCTCGCCGGTGGTCTTGCCGGCGCTGATCAGCTTGTCCAGGTCCTGGTTGCAGTAACGGGCGAAGTTGGTGCCGGACTTGACCGCGGCGCAGGAAAACTGCGGCGTGAGGAAGTTGTCCGGGTCGCCGTTGTCGCCGGCCCAGCCCATGAACAGCAAATCATGTTCACCGGCCTTGGCGCGGCGAATCAGCTCGCCCCATTCGATCACGCGGATTTCGGCCTGGATGCCGATTTCTGCGAGGTCGGATTGCAGCATTTGCGCGCTGAGACTCGGGTTCGGGTTCAGCAGGCTGCCGGAAGGGCGGGTCCAGATGGTGGTCTGGAAGCCATCCTTCAGCCCGGCCTTGGCCATCAATGCCTTGGCCTTTTCAATGTCATGCGGATAGCCCGGCAAGCCTTTGGCGTAGCTCCAGGTATTGGGCGGGTAAGGGCCGTTGGCGGGCTCGGCGGTGTCTTCGAACACGGCTTTGACGTAGTTGGCCTTGTCGAACGCGAGGTTGATCGCCTGGCGCACTTCAGGTTTATCCAGCGGTGGATGCTGGCTGTTGATGCCGACGAACGCGGTCATGAAGGCGTCAGTCTTTTCGACTTTCAGGGTCGGTTCTTTCAGCGCGGCCTGTACGTCCAACGGTTTGGGCGACAGGGCGATCTGGCACTCGTTGCGGCGCAGTTTCTGCAACCGCACGTTGGCATCCGGTGTGATGGCAAAGATCAGCGGGTCCACCGAAGGCTTGCCTCGGAAGTAGTCCGGATTGGCTTTGTAGCGAATCGAGGCATCTTTCTGGAAGCGCGTGAAAACGAATGGGCCGCTGCCGATCGGTTGGCTGTTGAGCTTCTCGGGTGTGCCGGCCTTCAGCAGTTTGTCGGCGTATTCGGCGGAGTAGATCGAGGCGAAGCCCATGCTCAGGGTCGCGAGAAAGGTTGAGTCCGGGTGATCGAGGGTGAAGCGTACGGTCAGCGGGTCCAGTGCGTCGATCTTCTTGATCAGTGCGGGCAACTGCATCGACTGGGCGTGCGGGAAACCGCTCTGGGCAACTTTGTGCCAAGGGTTTGCCGGATCGAGCATACGGTCGAAGCTGAATTTGACGTCTTCGGCGGTCAGGTCGCGCGTCGGGCTGAAGTATTCGGTACGGTGGAATTTCACCTGCGGATGCAGTTTGAACACATACGTCAGGCCATCGGGCGTGACTTCCCAGCTGTCCGCGAGGCTCGCGACCACTTTGCCGCTGGCGGTGTCGAAGTCCACCAGTCGGTTCATCAGCACATCGGCCGAGGCATTGGTGGTGGTCAGCGAGTTGTATTGCACCACGTCGAACCCTTCCGGGCTTGCCTCGGTGCAGACGCTCAGGGCGGCGGCATGGGCCAATGGGCTCAGCAGAAGAGGGGCGAGCAGCAGCGGTAGGGCAGCGAGGCGCATGGTCGGATTCCTTTACAGATCGAAGGCCCATCTGCAAGTGCAGTCTGGAAAAGGCCTACCCTAGTGGGCTCTTTTGCAAATGACTATCCCCTTTTTCATTTTCAGGGGACTATGTGCGCTTGTTTTCGGTGAAGCGGGCCGAGGAAACCCTGATTCGGCCGGTTGGCCGATTCTCTGCGACGAGCGGTCTTAATCGACGACAGCCTTTATCCAAGGCGCCTGGCGCCGGAAAAATGGGGAATTTATCAAGTCCGCGCACACGGAATGTTGTTGCTCTTCAGTCTTTCTGGTATAAAGCAGCGCTCTTTTCTAGGGGCCCGGTTCCTTCACTGTAGGTGTAGCCGGTAAGACCTCTAAAGAAACGCGGCGCCTGGCGCCAAATGACTGAGAGATTAAGCGGCCAACCCATGCCGGGTTGGGCATGTGGTTTTAGAGGGCTGAGGCATGTCGAGAGTATGTCAAGTTACCGGTAAGGGTCCGGTGACTGGGAATAACATTTCCCACGCAAACAACAAAACCCGTCGTCGTTTCCTGCCGAACCTGCAGCATCACCGCTTCTGGGTTGAAGAAGAGAAACGTTTCGTGCGTCTGCGCGTATCTGCCAAAGGCATGCGTATCATCGACAAGCGTGGCATCACTGTCGTGCTGGCCGAAATCCGCAAAGCCGGCAAGATCTAAGGGAGCTAATCATGCGTGAATTGATTCGTTTGATTTCGAGCGCCGGTACTGGTCACTTCTACACTACCGACAAGAACAAGCGTACTACCCCGGACAAAATCGAGATCAAGAAATTTGATCCGGTTGTTCGCAAGCACGTGATCTACAAGGAAGGCAAAATCAAGTAATTGATTTTTCCCTCTTACGAAAAAGGCCCGTATCGCGAGATACGGGCCTTTTTTGTTGCCTGACTTTTATGGTGTCTGTCAGGGCCTCATCGCGGGCAAGCCCGCTCCCACAGGGATCTGTGGTGATCACAAAACCTGTGGGAGCGTGGCTTGCCCGCGAAGAGGCCGGCCCAGCTAACAAAAATCCTCAGGCTTTTTGTTCAAACGCCACGTAGATCTTGCGGCACGTTTCCAGCACTTCCCAAGTACCCCGGAACCCGGCCGGGATCACGAAACGATCCCCCGCACGCACGGTTTTGCTGTTGCCGTCGTTATCGCGCAGCACTGAAACACCCTGGACGATTTCGCAGTACTCGTGCTCGGTGAAGTTCACATGCCACTGGCCGACTGCGCCTTCCCACACGCCCGCATTCAACTGGCCGCAAGGGCTGTTGTAATGGTTGTAGACCGACTGCTCGGGGTCGCCCTTGAGGACTTTTGCCGGGTCGGGCCGGTAGCGTTCGGGTTGGGTTGTGGCCTGGCTGAAGTCGACGACATCCTGGATATTCATTGTTGTAATTCCCCGTGATTGCGGCGCGATGGCTGAAAAGACCCAAAGTCTATGTTTATTAAAATGAACATCGCAAGGCCGTTTGCCGGCCTTATGTCAAATATATTGAAACTTCACCTGCCGCTGGTTTAGGGTGGCGGTTGCCTTGGGCCGAAAATCAGGCTGGCTGGGCAGAATTCCTGACAGCACCCGCGAAGACCGCGGGCCGCTCGTATTCAATAAGAGGAGGACACTCGAATGACCACCCTGACTCGTGCCGATTGGGAACAACGGGCTCGCGATCTGAAGATCGAAGGCCGCGCCTACATCAATGGCGAATACACCGATGCCGTCTCCAGCGAGACCTTCGAGTGCATCAGCCCGGTCGATGGCCGTCTGCTGGGCAAGATTGCCAGCTGTGACGCCGCCGACGCCCAACGTGCCGTTGAAAACGCTCGCACCACCTTCAATTCCGGTGTCTGGTCGCGCCTGGCGCCGACCAAACGCAAAGCCACCATGATCCGTTTCGCCGGCCTGCTGAAACAGCACGCCGAAGAGCTGGCCCTGCTTGAAACCCTGGACATGGGCAAGCCGATCAGCGATTCCCTGTACATCGACGTTCCCGGCGCGGCACAAGCCCTGAGCTGGAGCGGTGAAGCCATCGACAAGATTTACGACGAAGTCGCCGCGACTCCCCATGACCAGCTGGGTCTGGTGACCCGCGAGCCGGTCGGCGTCGTCGGCGCGATCGTGCCGTGGAACTTCCCGTTGATGATGGCCTGCTGGAAACTTGGCCCGGCGCTGTCCACCGGTAACTCGGTGATCCTCAAGCCGTCGGAAAAATCGCCGCTGACGGCGATTCGCATCGCTGCGCTGGCCGTGGAAGCCGGTATCCCGAAAGGCGTGCTCAACGTGCTGCCCGGCTACGGTCACACCGTCGGCAAGGCCTTGGCCCTGCACAACGACGTCGACACGCTGGTGTTCACCGGTTCGACCAAGATCGCCAAGCAACTGCTGATCTACTCCGGCGAATCGAACATGAAGCGCGTCTGGCTGGAAGCCGGCGGCAAGAGCCCGAACATCGTGTTCGCCGATGCCCCGGACTTGCAAGCCGCAGCCGAAGCGGCGGCCGGTGCCATCGCCTTCAACCAGGGCGAAGTCTGCACCGCCGGTTCGCGTCTGCTGGTCGAGCGTTCGATCAAGGACACCTTCCTGCCGCTGGTGATCGAAGCGCTGAAAACCTGGAAACCGGGTAACCCGCTGGACCCGGCGACCAACGTCGGCGCGCTGGTGGATACCCAGCAGATGAACACCGTGCTGTCCTACATCGAATCCGGCCACGCCGACGGCGCCAAACTGGTGGCTGGCGGCAAGCGCACGCTTCAGGAAAGCGGTGGTACTTACGTTGAACCAACGATTTTCGACGGCGTGACCAACGCGATGAAAATCGCTCAGGAAGAAATCTTTGGCCCGGTGTTGTCGGTGATCGCTTTCGACACCGCCGAAGAAGCTGTTGCGATTGCCAACGACACACCTTACGGCCTCGCCGCTGCGGTGTGGACCAAGGACATCTCCAAGGCTCACCTGACCGCCAAAGCGTTGCGCGCCGGTAGCGTGTGGATCAACCAGTACGACGGCGGCGACATGACTGCTCCGTTCGGTGGTTTCAAGCAGTCGGGTAACGGCCGCGACAAGTCGCTGCACGCGTTCGACAAGTACACCGAGCTGAAGGCGACCTGGATCAAGTTGTAAGCAACACGCAACGAAGATCCCCTGTGGGAGCGGGCTTGCTCGCGATAGCGGTGTGACAGTCGACATCAATGTTGAATGTTGTTCCGTCATCGCGAGCAGGCTCGCTCCCACATTGTTTTGTGTGTTGCCAAAAAATATCCACAGGAGCGTGGAACATGCGGTGGGCGACTTATTTCGCCGTGTTGGCGTCTGTCTTGAGTGTCGGCCTGGCCCTGGGTGTCAGCATGCCGCTGGTGTCGTTTCGCCTGGAAAGCTGGGGCTACGGCTCGTTCGCTATCGGCGTAATGGCCGCGATGCCGGCCATTGGTGTGCTGCTGGGGGCGAAGATCTCCAGCCATCTGGCCTCACGGCTTGGCACGGCCAATCTGATGCGCCTGTGCCTGTGGGCCGGGGCGGTGTCCATCGGCTTGCTGGCGCTGTTGCCGAGTTACCCGATCTGGCTGGTGCTACGGCTGATGATCGGCGTGATCCTGACCCTGGTTTTCATCCTCGGCGAAAGCTGGATTAACCAATTGGTGGTCGAACAATGGCGCGGGCGATTGGTGGCGTTGTATGGCAGCAGCTATGCGCTGAGTCAGCTGGCCGGGCCGTTGCTGCTGGGCATTCTGGGTACCGAACACGATTACGGATTCTGGGTCGGCGTCGGTTTGCTCACGGCAGCGCCGTTCCTGCTGCTGGGCCGCAGCGGCGCGCCCACCAGCGAAGCCTGCAGCGTGACCTTCAGCGACTTGTGGGGCTTCTGCCGAGGCCTGCCGGCGATTGCCTGGGGGGTGGCGCTGTTCGCCGCGTTCGAAGCGATGATCCTGACCTTGTTGCCGGTTTATTGCCTGCGTCAGGGCTTCACCACAGAAATCGCTTTGGCGATGGTCAGCACCGTGGTGGTGGGTGATGCCCTGCTGCAACTGCCGATTGGCGCACTGGCGGATCGCCTGTCGCGACGCACGCTGTTCACCGGTTGCGCGGTGGTGCTGATGCTCTCGAGCCTGGCGATCCCGTTGCTGATCGACACGCTGCTGATCTGGCCGTTGTGGGTGCTGTTTGGCGCCAGCGCCGGGGGATTGTTCACCTTGTCGCTGATCCTGATCGGCGAACGGTATCGCGACGATGCGCTGGTGCGAGCCAATGCGCATATTGCGCAGTTGTGGGGGATTGGTTGCCTGGTCGGACCGTTGGCCGCCGGTGCCGGCAGCCAGTGGATCAGCGGGCACGCCTTGCCGTTGTTGATGGCGGCGGGAGCGTTCGGGTTGGTGATTTTGCTGAGGCGCCAGGGGGCGTTTGGCACGGTTGCCGAGCCTGCCTGAACTTTGCACAAACCTGTGGCGAGGGAGCTTGCTCCCGCTCGACTGCGCAGCAGTCGCAAATCGGAGTTCGCGTTCCGCCTGTTTGAACAGAGGCGGATGATCCAGGGCTGCTTCGCAGCCCAACGGGAGCAAGCTCCCTCGCCACAATTGATCGCGACTCCCGACTACAACATCCGCTCCAGGCCGACCGCCGTGCTGAACCAGGAATTTAAGCGGCGCCACAGACTGCCTGGTTCCTTGATCAGCACGTGCATCTTGCCGTCGTCCTCCGTCTCCCAGACGATCCGGTCGTTCTCAAGTTTCACCTGATAACTCAGCGGCGGCGCCATACCCTCCATGGCCGCTTTGCGCACATAAACGGCGAGCTCAGGGCTGTCCACCAACACCCCGACCTCGGTGTTCCACAGCACCGAGCGCGGGTCGAAGTTGAATGAGCCGATGAAGGATTTCTGCTGGTCGAAGATCATCGCCTTGCTGTGCAGGCTGGAATCGGAGCCACGGAAAGACTTGCTGTAGAAAATATGCGGCCCGCTGCCGCCACCTTCGCCGGGCTGGCGGCGCAATTCGTACAGCTTCACGCCATGTTCCAGCAGCGCTCGGCGATAAGGCGCATAACCGCCGTGGACTGCCGGCACGTCCGTGGCTTCCAGCGAGTTGGTCAGCAGGCTGACGGAGACCCCGGCGTCAGCCCGGCCAGTGAGGTAAACCAGCCCCGGTTGCCCAGGCACGAAGTACGCAGAGATCATGATCAGCTCTTTGCTGACCCCCCTGAGTTCGGGTGCCAGTTGCGTGGTCAGCAGTAAATGCGGGTCAGGCTCGCCGTCTGACAACACCTTGCTCGGTGCATCCCACAACGCCTGGTTCCACGCCCAGATCAGCTCCCGGCGCCAGATGTCCATCCGCGGATGCGTGGTGTAAGTCATCAGCTGCTGATACAGCGCGTGATTCTGCTTGCGGGTCTCTTCCAGCGATTCTTCCAGGCGCGTGCGGGTATTTTGCAGGTCTTTTTGCGTTGGTTTGCTCGACAGGAATTCGTCGATCGGTTTGCTCAGTGCGCTGTTCCAGTACTGGTCGAAGCTGTGGCCAAGTTGCTCGGCCACCGGCCCGACGCCGAGCATGTCGATGTCGGTGAAATTCAGGTTGGGCTCGACATCGAAGTATTCGTCTCCCAGGTTGCGGCCGCCGACGATGGCCGCGCTGTTGTCCGCCAGCCACAATTTGTTGTGCATGCGCCGGTGTTGCAGCGACAGGTTGAACAACCGGCCCATGGTGCGCGTCACGCCGGTGCTGCGCCCGAGGTGCAGCGGGTTGAACAGGCGGATCTGGATTTGCGGGTGCGCGGCGAGGGTCGCGATGATCCAGTCCAGGCCGTCGCTGGTGGTGTCATCGAGCAGGATTCTCACCCGCACGCCGCGGTCCGCCGCCTTGAGCAACTCGTCCACCAACATCCGCGTGCTGATGCCGTCATGCACGATGTAGTACTGCAAGTCGAGGCTGCTTTGGGCGTTGCGGATCAGCTCGGCACGGGCCATAAAGGCTTCACTGCTATTGGACAGCAAACGGAAGCCGGACTTGCCCTCATAGGGCGCAGCCTGGGCCTGAATTGAGCGACCGAATGCCGAATCGCTGGCGGGCAAGGCCTGGCTCGGTTCGCGTTGAACGTCGAAGCTGGCGCAACCGCCCAGGAACGAGGCGAGTAGCAGAAGAGCGAGCAGTGGCTGTCTGACTCTCACGTGGGATCGTTCCGATTGGCGGCAAATATCGGCATATGGACGCCTGTTTCCTGAGAAAGGTCAGTCGGTGATGCGATCCGTTTCCGCCAGCAGTTTGATCGCCGCGGCGCCGACCTTGCGCACGGCCTCTTCGATCAGCGGTGTTGGCTTGGCAGCGTAGTTCATCCGCAGGCAGTTGCGGTGCTTGCCCGAGGCGGAAAAGATACTGCCGACGGCAATCTGTACGCCTTGATCGTGCAGGGCTCGGTTCAGTTTCAGGGTGTCGAAGCCTTCCGGCAGTTCAACCCACAACATGAAGCTGCCTTGGGGGCGACTGGCGCGGGTGCCGGCGGGGAAGTAGCGAGTGACCCAGTCGATCATCATGTCGCGATTGCGCTGGTATTGCGTGCGCATCCGCCGCAAATGCGGTTCGAAATGCCCGGCCTTGAGGAATTCGGCAATCGCAATCTGCGGTTGTGGCGCGGTGGAACCGGTGCTGATGTATTTCATGTGCAGCACCCGTTCCAGATAGCGTCCCGGCGCGACCCAGCCGATGCGCAGACCCGGCGCCAGGGTCTTGGAAAATGAGCTGCAGAGCAGGACGCGGCCGTCTTCGTCGAAGGATTTGATCGTACGTGGGCGCGGGTAGCTGTATGAAAGTTCTCCATACACATCGTCTTCGACAATCGCTACGTCGAAACGCTGTGCGAGCAACAGCAACGCGCGTTTGCGCGATTCCGGCATGATGTAGCCCAGCGGATTGTTGCAGTTGGGCGTCAACTGTATGGCCTTGATCGGCCATTGCTCCAGGGCCAGTTCAAGTGCATCGAGGCTGATCCCGGTGAGCGGGTCGGTGGGGATTTCCAGGGCTTTCATGCCCAGGCCCTTGAGCGTCTGCATGGCGCCGTGAAAGCTCGGCGAATCCACCGCCACAATATCCCCCGGCTCGCAGATGGCGCGAATGCTGGTGGACAGCGCTTCGTGGCAACCGGTGGTCACCACCAGGTCGTGGGCAGTCAATTGGCAACCGGAATCAAGCATCAGGCGGGCGATCTGTTCGCGCAGTTCGAGGGTGCCGTAGATGTTGTCGTAATACAGGCCGGGCATGTCCTGCCGACGGCTGATTCGCGCCAGGTTGCGCAGCAGCGGTTTCATGGTCGGCGTGGTGATGTCCGGCATGCCGCGGCCCAGTTGCACGACGTCCTTGCGGGGGACGGCGCGGATCAATTCCAGCACCTGGTCCCACTGCGAAATATCCACCGGGCGCTGGGCCGGGCGGCCAATGGCCGGCAGCTCCGGCAGTTCGCGACCCACCGGTACGAAGTAGCCGGACTTGGGTTTGGGTGTCGCCAGCCCACTGTCTTCCAGCACGCGATAGGCCTGCTGCACCGTGCTCAGGCTGACCCCGTGCTCGACACTCAACGCCCGCACCGAGGGCAGCCGGTCACCGGGGCGATAGAAGCCCTGTTCGATACGCGTGCCGAGCAATTCGGCGAGATTGACGTAAAGGGTCATGGCGCAGTCTCGGTGTGGGTGATTCGGTTAACCAATACAGATCGGGCGAAAATATAGGATTCAGACGCTAAGTCGGTAAATCTGTATGGAGTTAATACAGGTTTGTTGGATCTGTAATGCTTTTTGCCGTCCGCGCATCATGAAAGCTCTGGCTACCCAAGTAAACAGGAGCAATCAAAATGAACGGCTTGAGCGATGTGCGGCTGACGATCCACAGTCAGGAACTGGCGGCAAGGCAAATCAACGGGGCACGCGAGGCGGTCATGCGCAACGCGCCGTCCGGCCTGAGTCGCTGGGGCCTGTTCTGGCATCGTCTGCACACGCGCAAGGCGTTGCTGGAGCTCACGCCGGAGCAGCTCAGGGATGTCGGGCTGAGTCGGGAGCAGGCGCGAGAGGAGGGGCTCAAGCCTTTCTGGCGGATCTAAGTTTTGTGCACTCCTTGATCGTTCCCACGCTCTGCGTGGGAATGCCGCCCCGGACGCTCTGCGTCCGCTGTGACGCAGAGCGTCACTGGATGCATTCCCACGCGGAGCGTGGGAACGATCAAATTCCTCAGACCAACTCTTTCAGCCGATGCCACAACATCCCCAACGCCAACAACGGCGAGCGCAAATGCTTGCCACCCGGGAAGGTGATATGCGGCACCTTGGCAAACAGATCAAACCCGCCACCCTGCTGCCCACTGATCGCCTCGGCCAGTAGCTTGCCCGCCAAATGCGTGGCATTCACCCCATGCCCGGAATACGCCTGGGCGTAATACACATTCGGCTGGTCCTTGAGCCGGCCGATCTGCGGCAGGCGGTTGGCGCCGATGCCGATCATCCCGCCCCATTGATAGTCGATCTTCACCCCGCCCAACTGCGGGAAGACTTCCAGCATCTTCGGCCGCATGTACGCGCCGATGTCCTTCGGATCGTGGCCTGAATAGTGGCAGGCACCGCCGAACAGCAAGCGTCGATCCGCCGAGAGTCGGTAGTAGTCCAGGGCCACCCGTTGATCGCAAACCGCCATGTTTTGCGGCAGAAGTGAGTGCGCCAGATCTTCACTCAATGGCTCGGTGGCAATGATGTAGCTGCCGGCGGGCAGCACTTTGCCGCTGAGCTCGGGATTAAGTTCGTTGAGGTAGGCGTTGCAGCCCAGCACCAGTGTCTTGGCGCGAACCGAGCCCTGGGCGGTATGGACGGTGACTTCGGGGCCGTAGTCGATGCGGGTTACCGCCGATTGTTCGAACAGCTTCGCGCCCAGTTGCTGCGCGGCGGCGGCTTCGCCCAGCGCCAGGTTAAGCGGGTGAAGATGGCCCGAGCCCATGTCGATCAGGCCGCCGACGTAGCGGTCGGAACCCACAACCATATGCATTTCGTTGGCTTGCAGCAGCCGGGTTTCGTAGCGGTAGCCGAGGCTGCGAAGCTCTTCGGCGTCTTCAGCGAACCCTTCGAGGTCGCGGGGCTTGTTCGCCAGATCGCAGTAACCCCACGTCAGGTCGCAAGGGATCTGAAAACGCTCGACGCGCTGGCGGACGATTTCCACTGCTTCCAGGCCCATGAGTTTCATCTGGCGCACGCCGTCCGCACCGATCACGTGGGTGAACTGATCGAGGCCGTGACCAACACCACGAATCAACTGCCCGCCATTACGTCCGCTGGCGCCCCAGCCGATCTTGTGCGCTTCCAGCAGCACCACGCTGAAACCACGTTCGGCCAGTTCGAGCGCCGTGTTCAGCCCGGAAAACCCGCCACCGACCACGCACACGTCCGCCACCAGGTCGCCTTGCAGCACCGGATGATCGGGCTGCGGCAGGCTGCTGGCGGCGTAGTAGGAGGCGGTGTGCTGAGCACGGGCATTCATGTGAGCGTCCCTGATTCGTGTGTCTGGAAAATTTGACGGAGCATAAGCCGGACCTTCCGGCGCGGGCAACATTGGTCGGTTGATGCTGTCTGGATCGGGGTTTTTGCGTCAGACTCCCGGTCTGTCCCGCTTTTGGTCACCGCTTCGATGAGCTGCAACAGTCAGAAAATTCGCACGCTGCGTCAGCAGATTCCCTCGTTCGAGTGCGTGCCCGGCTGCCATGACTGCTGTGGACCGGTGACCACCTCACCGGAAGAAATGTCCCGCCTGCCGCGCAAGACCCGCGCCGAGCAGGATGCGGCGATGGATGAACTCAACTGCGTGCACCTGGGGCCGAACGGTTGCACGGTGTATGACGAGCGGCCGCTGATTTGCCGATTGTTTGGCACCACCAAGACTTTGCCGTGCCCGAATGGGCGGGGGCCGGTGGAGCTGATTCATCCGCGGGTGGAGAAGCAGATTCATGAGTACATGGCGTCGACCCGACAAGTCCTCGTCTAAGTCGAGACCGAGTCGCGCCCATCGCGGGCAAGCCCGCTCCCACAGGTTTCAGAGGTGTTCACACCATTTGTGTACGCCACAAATCCTTGTGGGAGCGGGCTTGCCCGCGATGGGGCCCGATCAGGCACCGCAAAAACCTCAATCCGGAATCGGCAGGCACAAGCTCTCTTTCACCTCTTCCATCACGATATAACTCTTGGATTCGCGCACATGCGGCAGCTTGAGCAGGATGTCGCCCAGCAATTTGCGATACGAAGCCATCTCGGAGATCCGCGCCTTCACCAGGTAGTCGAAATCCCCTGACACCAAATGGCATTCCAGCACATGCGGAAGTTTCAGCACTGCACGTCGGAACTCTTCGAAAGTATCGCCGGATTTGTAGTCGAGGCTGATCTCGACGAACACCAGGAGACTTCCCTTGAGGTGCTGCGGGTTGAGCCGGGCGTTGTAGCCCATGATGATCCCTTCGCGCTCCAGCCGCCGGACCCGCTCCGTACATGGCGTGGTCGAGAGTCCGACCTTTTCCCCCAGCTCGGTGAAGGAGATGCGCCCATCCGCTTGCAGGATCCGCAAGATGTTGCGGTCGATCTTGTCCAGCTCACGTTTGGTTTGAGTGTTGGTACGCATAGGGGATGCGCCTCCGTGAAAAGGGTTTTTGCCGAGAATTCTCGCCAAATATAGGCAGTTATATAGTGAAATGCACTGCCTAATCTTTTTTACACTGCGCACATCAATGCTCTACAACTACGAACGTCAGCGGCGAGCCGCGATGAGGGATATGAAAATGCGCGTTATGGTCTTGGGTAGCGGCGTCATCGGTACCACCAGTGCTTATTATCTGGCGCGTGCCGGGTTCGAAGTGGTGGTGGTAGACCGTCAGCCGGCCGCTGCCATGGAGACCAGTTTCGCCAACGCCGGGCAGGTATCGCCGGGATATGCCTCGCCGTGGGCCGCGCCGGGCGTGCCGCTCAAGGCCATCAAGTGGCTGTTGCAGCGCCACGCACCGCTGGCGATCAAGGCCACCGCCGACATCGACCAATACCTGTGGATGGCGCAGATGCTGCGCAACTGCACCGCCAGCCGTTACGCCGTGAACAAAGAGCGCATGGTCCGTCTGTCCGAGTACAGCCGCGACTGCCTCGACGAATTGCGCGCCGAAACCGGCATTGCCTACGAAGGCCGTAGCCTCGGTACGACCCAACTGTTCCGCACCCAGGCTCAGCTCGATGGTGCGGCGAAAGACATTGCCGTACTGAAAGAGTCCGGCGTGCCGTTCGAACTGCTCGACCGCGCCGGCATTGCCCGCGTTGAGCCGGCCCTGGCCAGCGTGACCGATATCCTCGCCGGTGCCCTGCGCCTGCCGAACGACCAGACCGGCGACTGCCAGATGTTCACCGTTCGACTGGCCGAAATGGCCGTGAAACTGGGCGTGGAATTCCGCTTCGGTCAGGACATTCAGAAGCTCGACTACGCCGGTGATCGTATCAACGGTGTGTGGATCGACGGCAAACTGGAAACCGCTGACCGCTATGTGTTGGCACTCGGCAGCTACTCGCCGCAACTGCTCAAGCCGCTGGGCATCAAGGCCCCGGTGTATCCGCTCAAGGGATACTCCTTGACCGTGCCGATCACCAACCCGGCGATGGCCCCGACGTCGACCATTCTCGACGAGACCTACAAGGTCGCGATCACCCGTTTCGACAACCGTATCCGCGTCGGCGGCATGGCTGAAATAGCCGGTTTTGACCTGTCGCTGAACCCGCGTCGGCGCGAAACCCTGGAGATGATCGTCAACGACCTTTATCCTCAGGGCGGCGATCTGGCCCAGGCGAGTTTCTGGACCGGTCTGCGTCCGACCACCCCGGACGGCACGCCAATCGTTGGCGCCACGCCGTTCAGCAACCTGTTCCTGAACACCGGCCACGGTACACTCGGCTGGACCATGGCGTGCGGCTCCGGCCGTTTGCTGGCTGACTTGATAGCGAAGAAAACGCCGCAGATCAGCGCCGAAGGCCTCGATATTTCCCGTTACGGCACCAAACTTCAGGAGTCCGCAAAACATGTCAATCCAGCGCCAGCTCACCAATGAGCGCATGAGCCAGATCGTTGTCCACAGCGGCACCGTTTATCTGGCAGGGCAAGTCGGCGACGACATGAGTGCCGGGATTGAACAGCAGACCCGTGAAACCCTGGCCAACATCGAGCGTTTGCTCGATCTGGCAGGTACCGACAAAAGCCGTTTGCTGTCGGTGACGATTTACCTGAAAGACATCGATGCGCATTTCGAAGGCATGAACGCGGTATGGGACAAGTGGCTGCCAAAAGGCGTCGCTCCGGCCCGCGCGACGGTTGAGTCGAAGCTGTGCGAACCGGAAATCCTGGTTGAGCTGTCGGTTGTAGCCGCTCTGCCGTAAGCCTGTCAGAAAGATCCCTCTCCCGGTGCTGTTGGCGGTTCACGCCGTCAGCCAGCGCCGGTTTTTATTCCCATGACCGCCTAGAAGCCTGCCGCCATGCGTCCAGCCCGTGCCCTGATCGACCTTCAAGCCCTGCGCCACAACTTCCAGATCGCCCGTGAACTCACCGGGGCCAAGGCCCTCGCCGTTATCAAGGCTGATGCCTACGGCCATGGCGCGGTGCGTTGCGCCCAGGCGCTGGAAGCCGACGCGGACGGGTTTGCCGTGGCCTGTATCGAAGAAGCGTTGGAGCTGCGCGCCGCGGGCATTCGGGCACCGGTGTTGTTGCTGGAAGGTTTTTTCGAAGCCGATGAACTGTCGCTGATCGTCGAGCATGATTTCTGGTGCGTGGTGCATTCGTTGTGGCAGCTCGAAGCCATCGAAAACGCCTCGTTGAGCAAGCCGATCACGGTCTGGCTCAAACTCGATTCGGGCATGCACCGGGTTGGCTTGCATCCAAAGGATTTTCAGGCGGGTTATCAACGGCTGCTGGCCAGCGGCAAGGTGGCGAAGATTGTCTTGATGAGCCACTTCGCCCGCGCCGATGAGCTGCACGAGCAGGCCAGCGCCGAACAGGTTGCGGTGTTTGAAGCGGCGCGCCAGGGGTTGTCCGCGGAGGTCAGCCTGCGTAACTCGCCGGCGGTGCTCGGTTGGCCGCAGATTCCGAGTGACTGGGTGCGCCCGGGCATCATGCTCTACGGCGCCACGCCGTTTGAAGAAGCCAACGCCGTGGCCTCTCGTCTGCAACCGGTGATGACCCTGGAATCGAA
This sequence comes from Pseudomonas sp. LB3P93, assembly GCF_054898025.1. Taxonomy (NCBI): domain Bacteria; kingdom Pseudomonadati; phylum Pseudomonadota; class Gammaproteobacteria; order Pseudomonadales; family Pseudomonadaceae; genus Pseudomonas; species Pseudomonas sp. LB3P93. Next base: position 6,325,939 of record NZ_CM142713.1, on the reverse strand, counting down.
AGTGATTTGCGTACGTGAACTGCCGGCCGGCGAGCCGATTGGTTACGGCGCCAAATTCATCACCCCCAAGCCAATGCGCGTTGGCGTGGTGGCCATGGGGTATGCAGATGGTTACCCGCGTCATGCACCCACCGGCACACCGGTGATGGTCGCCGGACAGCGCAGCCAGTTGATTGGCCGGGTATCGATGGACATGCTTTGCATCGATCTGACCGATGTGCCGCAAGCCGGCCTGGGTTCGACCGTGGAGTTGTGGGGCAAAAACATCCTCGCCAGCGAGGTGGCTGCAGCCGCTGACACAATTCCTTATCAGATCTTCTGCAACTTGCGCCGCGTGCCAAAGCTCTATTCCGAGGGTTAGCGGTCAGCGGTCCGTACCGCAAGTCAACTGGCTGAACAGGATTCAGGCCAAAGTGTTGTAAATACTGAACGCTGTCGCCATGATAACGCTCAATATTTCTACTACCTGAATCTTGGAGGCGCAAGCTTGGACGTCGGTGAACGACTGCAATCCATCCGAAAGCTCAAAGGTCTTTCGCAGCGTGAGCTCGCCAAACGCGCGGGCGTCACCAACAGCACCATTTCCATGATCGAGAAGAACAGCGTCAGTCCCTCGATCAGTTCGCTGCGCAAGGTTTTGGGCGGGATTCCCATGTCCATGGTCGAGTTCTTTTCCGAAGAAATCCTGCAGGAAAAACCGACGCAGATCGTCTACAAAGCCAACGAGCTGATCGATATTTCCGATGGCGCAGTGACTATGAAGCTGGTTGGTCGGGCGCACCCGAGCCGGGCTATCGCGTTCCTCAATGAAATCTACCCGCCTGGCGCCGACACCGGTGACGAGATGCTCACCCATGAGGGCGAGGAAACCGGCATTTTGCTGGAAGGCCGACTGGAACTGGTGGTCGGACTCGAAACTTTTGTGCTCGAAGCCGGCGACAGCTACTACTTTGAAAGTACCAAGCCACACCGTTTCCGTAATCCGTTCGATGCGCCGGCGCGACTAATCAGCGCAGCTACTCCAGCGAATTTCTAAGAAAAGAGGCGTCCCGCCAGCATTGCGGAGGTGCCCAAGTTGTTTTTCCGCCACGCATAAGACCCCTTCGACTTTGGGGTTGTTTCAGTGCGGCGGGCTTACCGTTATACTTGCGCCCGCCTGCGAACCGTGGCCGTGGGCGTGACTAGCCACCATTGAGGGTGAACGCGTGAACCTAATTATGAAAATGCTGGCTGCACCAGCAACCGTATTGGCCCTATGGGCTGTCAGCGCTCAAGCTGCGACGAACGACGATATTGCCAAGCGCCTTGAGCCAGTCGGCCAGGTCTGTGTGATGGGCAAAGAGTGCAAGGGGATGGAAGTCGCTGCTTCGGCGGGCGGCGGTGATGCCAAAACTCCTGACTCAGTGATTACGAAACATTGCAACGCTTGCCACGGTACCGGCCTGTTGGGCGCGCCGAAAGTCGGTGATGCCGCTGCTTGGGGCGAGCGCTCCAAGAAGGAAGGGGGTGTTGACGGTCTGCTCGCCAAGGCGATCTCCGGTATCAACGCCATGCCACCGAAAGGCACCTGTGCCGATTGCACAGACGCTGATCTCAAAGGCGCCATCCAGAAGATGTCTGGCTTGAAATAAGCGTTCATCTCCAGCGAAAAAGCCGCTCACGAGCGGCTTTTTTGTGCCTGCGATTTGTGTTCGGGGACTATTCTTTGCAGCAAAGGCCCGGCAAGCTCGGTCCAACCCCAATTCACGGAATGTAAGGGAGGATCAGATGGTGCAGCTGTGTTCTATCGAGCAGGCGGTCGATGACGTGTTGGCACGTTTGCCAGCGCATATCCACATGGGCCTGCCCCTCGGTCTGGGCAAACCCAACCACTTCGTCAACGCATTGTTCCAGCGCGTCGCGCAACTGCCCGAACGGCAGCTGACGATCTACACCGCCCTGTGCCTGGGCCGTCCTTCATTGGGCGACGGTTTGCAAAAGCGCTTTCTCGAACCCTTCATCGAGCGGGTGTTCGGCGATTATCCTGAGCTGGATTTCCTCGCCGGCCTGCACAAAGACAGCCTGCCGGCGAACATCCATGTCCAGCAATTTTTCATGCAGCCCGGTAGCCTGCTCCATAGCACGTCGGCCCAGCAGGATTACGTCAGCAGCAACTACAGCCACGCTGCGCGGGACATCAACGCGGCCGGTTTGAACCTGGTCGCGCAACTGGTGGCCAGCCATTCCGAGCATCCCGATCGCCTGAGCCTGAGCTGCAATCCGGACATCACCCTCGACCTGTTTCCGATGATCGCCAAACGCCGGGCGGCGGGGGAGACGATTCTGTTGGTGGGGCAAGTCCACAACGATTTGCCCTACATGCCCGGGGACGCCGAAATCGGCATCGACGCCTTCGACCTGCTGATCGACGAGAAGGACAACACCACGTTGTTCTCCACGCCGAACATGCCCGTGGGTTTCCAGGATCACTTCATCGGCCTGCACGCCAGTACCCTGGTGCGCGACGGCGGCACCTTGCAGATCGGCATCGGCGCCATGGGCGATGCCCTGACCGCGGCGTTGTTGGCGCGCCAGGCCGACAATGACGGTTACAAGGCGTTGCTGGCGGATATCAATCTCAGCCAATGGGCGCAGTTGATCGACCGCGAGGGCGGCATCGATCCATTCGCCAAGGGCCTTTACGGTTGCAGCGAAATGTTCGTCAACGGCTTGCTGGTGCTGGCCGACGCCGGGATCGTGCGGCGCAAGGTCTACCCGAACGTGCCGACCCAGCAACAGGCGAATGCCGGCACGCTGGATGAGGCCTCGCAAACCGACGGCATCAGCGTGCATGGCGGGTTTTTCCTCGGGCCGCGCAGTTTCTATGAGCGCTTGCGCGAGTTGCCGCAAAGCAAGCGACTCGAATTCAACATGACCCGCATCAGCTACATCAACGAGCTTTACGGTCAGGAAGAACTCAAACGCTTGCAGCGCCTGGATGCGCGCTTCATCAACACCGTGTTCACCATGACCCTGCTTGGCGCGGGCGTGGCCGATCAGCTCGAAAGCGGACTCGTACTCAGCGGTGTCGGCGGGCAATACAACTTCGTCGCCCAAGGCCATGCGCTGGAAGGCGCGCGTTCGGTGCTGCTTCTGCGCAGCTGGCGCGAGGCGGGCGGAGAGGTGAGCTCGAACATCGTCTGGGAATACGGCCACTGTACGATCCCGCGGCATTTGCGCGACGTCGTGGTCACCGAGTACGGCATCGCCGATCTGCGTGGCAAGACCGATGCGGCAGTGATCGAGGCGTTGCTGAACATCAGCGACTCACGCTTCCAGCCGGGGTTGATCGAGCAGGCGCAAAACGTTGGCAAGTTGCCAAAGAGTTTCCGTATCGATCCGCGTTTTGCCGACAACAGCCCGGAACGCTTGCAGGCGATTCAGTCGCGGCATCCGCAGCTGTTTCCGGAGTATCCGTTGGGCTGTGATTTCACGGCTGAGGAGAAGGATCTGTTGCGGGCGCTGAACTGGCTGAAGAGCAAGTTCAAGCTCACGGAGATTCTGGAGCTGGGCAAGGCTGCGCTGGATGCGCCGCAGGCGTCGGAGTTTCCCGAGCATCTGGAGCGGATGCAGTTGACCAGCCCGGAGGGTTTGAAAGAGGACTTGTTTCAGCGGCTGCTGCTTACCGGCCTGAAAGCCACCGCGCAATAGCAGCCACACAAAAAACCTGTGGGAGCCGGGCTTGCCCGCGATGAGGCCAAAACATGCAACATTGATGTTGAATGTTCCGCCGCCATCGCGGGCAAGCCCGGCTCCCACAGGTTCGGTGGTGCAACTGGTTTATTCGATGAAGGTCACGACGCCGCCAGCCAGCGACTGCACGCGAGCCAACGACTCAACCCGATAACCCTGCGCATCCAGCTCAGCACGCCCACCCTGGAACGACTTTTCGATCACGATCCCCAAACCGGCCACGGTCGCACCGGCCTGTTTGATGATCGAGATCAGCGCCTGGGACGCCTTACCGTTGGCCAGGAAGTCATCGATGATCAGCACGCGGTCGCTGCTGGTCAGGTGTCGCGGGGAGATGGCCACTGTGCTTTCGGTCTGCTTGGTGAACGAGTAAACGGTCGCCGACAGCAGGTTTTCGGTCAGGGTCAGGGACTGGTGCTTGCGGGCAAAAATCACCGGTACGCCGAGGTTCAGGCCGGTCATGATCGCCGGGGCAATGCCCGAGGCTTCGATCGTGACGATCTTGGTGATGCCCGAGTCCTTGAACAGCGCAGCGAACTCGTCGCCGATCAGCTTCATCAGGGCCGGGTCGATCTGGTGGTTCAAAAAGGCGTCGACCTTCAGGACCTGATCGGAAAGCACGATGCCTTGTTCGCGAATTTTCTGGTGCAGTGCTTCCATGAAGCGTTCCTCTACTGGCGCCGGGTGCGCCTAGTTTGTAAAAAATGTTTGGTTAAAAAGTAGGCAATTCTAGCGCTTTAACATCGCGCGTATATCGGCCAATGCGGTATTGCCGCGAACGGCTTTGACTTCGACCGGCGTGTCGTCGTTGCCTTCCCACGCCAAATCGTCCGGCGGCAGTTCATCGAGGAAGCGGCTCGGCGCGCAATCGATGATCTCGCCGTATTGCTTGCGCTTGGCGGCGAAGGTGAACGCCAGGGTCTGACGGGCGCGGGTGATGCCCACGTAGGCCAGGCGGCGTTCTTCTTCGATGGTGTCGGCTTCGATGCTGGAGCGGTGCGGGAGGATTTCCTCTTCCATGCCCATGATGAACACGTAAGGGAATTCCAGACCCTTGGAGGCGTGCAAGGTCATCATCTGCACACCTTCGGCACCGTCTTCCTCTTCCTGCTGACGTTCGAGCATGTCACGCAGGACGAGTTTGCCGATGGCGTCTTCGACGGTCATCTCGCCTTCTTCGTCTTTCTCCAGCGTGTTCTTCAACGCCTCGATCAGGAACCAGACGTTACCCATGCGGTAATCGGCGGCCTTGTCGCTGGAGCTGTTGGTGCGCAGCCAGTTCTCGTAGTCGATGTCCATGACCATGCTGCGCAGCGCCGAGATCGGGTCTTCGCCAGCGCACTGCTCGCGCACCTTGTCCATGAAGCGCTTGAAGCGCGACAGGCGATCGGTGAAGCGCGCATCCAGGTGTTCACCCAGGCCGATTTCGTCGGTGGCGGCGTACATCGAGATTTTTCGCTCGGTGGCGTAGTTGCCCAGCTTCTCCAGCGTGGTCGAACCGATTTCCCGGCGAGGGACGTTGATCACCCGCAGGAAGGCGTTGTCGTCGTCCGGGTTCACGATCAGGCGGAAGTAGGCCATCAGGTCTTTCACTTCCTGACGTCCGAAAAAGCTGTTGCCGCCGGACAGGCGATACGGAATCTGGTGGTGCTGCAGCTTCAGCTCGATCAGCTTGGCCTGGTAGTTGCCGCGATACAGAATCGCGAAATCGCTGTACGGCCGGTCCGTGCGCAAGTGCAGGGTCAGCAGTTCCACGGCCACGCGCTCGGCTTCGGCGTCTTCGTTGCGGCAGCGGATCACGCGGATCTCGTCGCCGTGGCCCATCTCGCTCCACAGCTGCTTTTCGAATTCGTGTGGGTTGTTCGAGATCAGCACGTTGGCGCAGCGCAGGATGCGGCTGGTGGAGCGATAGTTTTGCTCCAGCATGACGACTTTCAGGGACGGATAGTCGTCCTTGAGCAACATCAGGTTTTCCGGACGGGCGCCGCGCCAGGCGTAGATCGACTGGTCGTCGTCGCCCACCACGGTGAACTGGTTGCGCGTGCCGATCAGCAACTTCACCAGCAAATACTGGCTGGCGTTGGTGTCCTGGTATTCGTCCACCAGCAGGTAGCGGACTTTGTTCTGCCATTTTTCGAGGATGTCGGCGTGTTCCTGGAACAGCTTTACCGGCAGCAGGATCAGGTCGTCGAAGTCCACCGCGTTGAACGCCTTGAGCGTGCGCTGATAGTGGGTGTAGACGATGGCGGCGGTCTGTTCCTTGGGATTGCGCGCGTTTTCCAGGGCTTCGGCGGGCAGAATCAGGTCGTTCTTCCACGAGCCGATCATGTTCTTGATCTCGTCGACGCCGTCGTCGCCCGAGTATTCCTTCTGCATGATGTCGGTCATCAAGGCTTTGACGTCGGTTTCGTCAAAGATCGAAAAGCCCGGTTTGTAGCCCAGGCGCACATGTTCCTTGCGGATGATGTTCAAGCCCAGGTTGTGGAAGGTGCACACCGTCAGGCCACGGCCTTCGCCGCCCTTGAGCAGGGTGCCGACCCGTTCCTTCATCTCGCGCGCGGCCTTGTTGGTAAAGGTCATGGCGACGATGTACTGGGCACGGATGCCGCAGTTCTGGATCAGGTGCGCAATTTTGCGGGTGATCACGCTGGTCTTGCCGGAGCCTGCACCGGCGAGCACCAATAGAGGGCCGCCGACGTAGTTCACGGCTTCTTGCTGCCGGGGATTGAGTCGGGACATACGAAATCAGGGAGTCATTTGCGAAATGGGCCGGCATTTTAACAGGCTCAGCGAATTGTGCTGCTCTCTCCGACTTGTGACGCAATACGCTATCTCTAATTGCCGGTTTTGATACTTTCAAGCAGGATGCGCGGTGTATTTGCGGCTAATGTTCGTATTCCAGACACAAAGCCACGTTTGATAACTGATGTCATTTGGTCATTGGTTACCGGCGCGGCATAATGCCCGCCGCCTACATCTTTGCAGAGTCTAGGGAGCTAGCTTGTCTACGCCTGTCGAACCCTTGCGTTTGCTGTTACTGGCCGAAGAGCCGGCGTGGGCAGCGTTGTTGCGCGAGTGTCTGGCTCCGATGGGGAGCTCGGCCGTGCTCATCAGCGCGCCAAGCTGGGAGTCGGTCAGCAGTCTGTTCGATGACAACCGCAGCGCGGTGTTGTTGACGATTCCTGCACTTCAGCCTCTGCCTGGCCGTTGCAGCTTGCCGACGGTGTTGCTGCTTGAGCACGAGCCACTGACGCCGCCCGATGGTGTGAGCGACTGGCTGGTGCGTGATCATCTCGATCCCGGCATGCTGCGCCGCTGCCTGCGCCATGTGCGCGAGCGCGGCTTGCTGGAGAACACCCTGCAACGCCTGGCCGAGCAAGACCCGCTGACCGGCATCGCCAACCGCCAGGGTTTCCAGACCCTGCTGGCCGCGCGTCTGGCGGAAAACGACGGACGTGGCCTGGCCCTCGGTCACCTCGATCTCGACAACTTCCGTCACGCCAACGATGCCCTCGGCCACCAGGCCGGCGACCGCTTGATTCTGCAAGTGGTCGCGCGGCTGAAAAGCCAGCTGGAGGCCGGCGATCAACTGGCGCGGCTGGGCAGCGATGAATTCGCGCTGCTGATCGACACCCGCCGTGCGCCTCAGCGTGCCGAGTGGATGGCCGAACGCATCACCGAAGCACTGGCCGAGCCTTACTGGGTTGACGGCGAGAGCCTGTTGATCGGCTCCAGCCTGGGCATCGCCCACGCCCGGGCCCAGGCCGGCGCCGACCCGCTGATGTGGCACGCGCACATTGCCATGCAGCAAGCCAAGAGCACTCAGGGCTGCACTTTTCATATCTTCAACGAACGCATCAACCGCAACGCCCGCAGCATGGCCGACCTCGAAAGCGAGCTGCGCCGCGCCTTGCGCCGTGACGAGCTGGAATTGCATTACCAGCCTCGCATGAACCTTGAGGACGGCCAGATCGTCGGCCTCGAAGCGCTGGTGCGCTGGCGGCATGCCGAGCGCGGCTTGTTGGCGCCCAGCGAGTTCGTGCCGCTGGCCGAACAAAGCGGTTTGATCGTGCCGCTGGGTTACTGGGTGATTTCCCGGGCCCTGCGGGACATGCAGGCATTGCGCGAACGCGGTTTGCCGGCGCTGCACATGGCGATCAACCTGTCGTTCCGGCAGTTTCAGGACAGCCAATTGCTGTCGACCCTGAGCCGGCTGATCGCCGAGCGCGGCGTCGAGGCGCAATGGCTGGAGTTCGAGCTGACGGAAACCGCGGTCATGCGCCGCAGTGATCTGGTCAAGCAGACCATGGATGCACTCGGGCGCCTGGGCGTGCGCTTCTCGCTGGATGACTTCGGCACCGGGTTCTCATCTTTCGTACACCTCAACAGCCTGCCGATTGCCTTGCTGAAGGTCGACAAGAGCTTTGTCGGCGGCATGGAGGAGCGTGAAGAGAACCGCAAACTGGTCCACGCCATGATCAACCTGGCGCACAACCTCAATCTTGAAGTGGTTGCCGAAGGCGTGGAGACGGCGGAACAACTGGATTTGTTGCGCGGGTTTGGTTGCGATCAGGTGCAGGGGTATTTGATCAGCAAGCCGTTGCCGTTGGCTGAGCTGGTTGAGTATCTGACCTTCGGAAGCAGCCAGCAGCCCGCCCTGGAAGTCGTGGTCTAAACACGGACAAAAATGTGGGAGCTTTTGTGGCGAGGGAGCTTGCTCCCGCTGGGTCGCGAAGCGGCCCCAAACGCTTTGCGACTGCTTCGCCCGGGCGCGGATCGGCCGGCGGGAGCAAGCTCCCTCGCCACACAAGCTCCCCCACAGGGAATCTCAGTCTGGCTGCGCGATTTGGAAACTGGCTCCTGACAACGGCTCCCGCCGAATCATCCGCTTCATCTTCCACTCAAACGCCAGCGTCAAACTCACTGCCGCACACGCCAGCCCCAGCGCCAATCCCCACCAGACGCCCGTTGGCCCCCAGTTCAAGTTGAACGCCATCCACCACGCGGCCGGTGCACCGATCAGCCAATAGCAACCCAGCCCGACCAGGAACGTGGTCTTGGCGTCCTTGAGCCCGCGAATGCAGCCCATGGCGATGGTTTGCGTGCCGTCGAACAGCTCGAACCACGCCGCCACCGCCAGCAGGCTCACAGCCAGATTGATGACGTCCCGGAATGCCGGGTCGTTGTGGTCCAGGAACAAGCCGATCAACTGATTCGGCAGGAACCAGAAGACCATGGCAAAGCTCAGCATCGACGCCGCGCCGAAGACGATCCCGACCCGTCCGGCCAGACGCGCATCCAGCAACTGCCCGGCGCCGTAATGCTGGCCGATGCGCATGGTGATCGCGTAAGACAGCCCCGCGGGGATCATGAACGCCACCGAAACAATCTGCAGGGCGATCTGGTGCGCCGCCAGTTGCGTACTGCCCATGGTGCCCATGCACAGCGCGGCGAACGCAAACAACCCGACTTCCACCGCGTAGGTGCCACCGATAGGTAAGCCGAGGCGCCACAGCTCTTTCAGATACTGCCGGTTTGGCCGCGACAGACCCTGGCGCAACGGATAAGCGTCGTAAGCCGGATGCCGACGGATGTGCAGCGCCAGCGCCACGGCCATCAGGTTGGCGACAATCGCGGTGACCAGCCCGATGCCCACCAGGCCCATTTTCGGCAGGCCGAACATCCCGGTGATCAACGCATAGTTGAGCAGGAAGTTGGCCACGGTGCCGCCGAGGCTGATGACCATCACCGGCGTCGCCCGGCCGATGGCGCTGGTGAAACCGCGCAGGGCCATGAAGCTCAGGTAGCCGGGCAGGGCGAACGGCAGGATCAGCAGAAACTGCCCGGCCGCGTGAACGTTGGTTTCGGTCTGGCCAAACAGCAGCAGCACCGGTTTGAGGTTCCACAGCAGCAGACCGGCCACCAACGCCATCAACCACGCCAGCCACAATCCGGCCTGGGTCAGTCGCGCGGCGCCAACGATGTCGCCCGCGCCCTGACGGATCGCCACCAGGGTGCCGACCGCCGCGATCACGCCGATGCAGAAGATCGACACGAACGAGTAAGTCGCCGCGCCCAGGCCGCCACCGGCCAGCGCTTCCGGGCTCAGGCGCGCCATCATCAAGGTGTCGGTGAGGACCATCAGCATGTGCGCCAACTGCGAGGCAATCAACGGCCCCGCCAGCCGCAGGATGGCCCAGAGTTCGGTACGTGCTGGATGCTGCATGGTCATCACGCCTCGATTATCAAAGTAAACAGGAAAGAGCCGATTCTCGGCGCTCTGCGGGGTTTTCACAAAGGGATAAAAAGGATGGGTGGCATGAGTCAGACTCATGCTGACAAGTTTCTGCTAACGTGGCGTAACCGCGCTATAGGAGCTTTCCGAATGTCCCGTCGTCTTCCTCCCTTGTATGCCCTGCGCGCATTCGAAGCGGCGGCGCGGCATAGCTCGTTTACCCGCGCCGCGGAAGAATTGTCGATCACCCAAAGCGCGGTCAGTCGACACATTCGTACGCTCGAGGAGCATTTTGCCTGCCGGTTGTTTCATCGCAGCGGGCGCAACTTGCAACTGACCGAGTCCGCGCGGCTGATCCTGCCCGGCATTCGTGAAGGTTTTACCGCGCTTGAACGTGCCTGCAATACCTTGCGTGCCGAAGACGACATCCTGCGCATGAAGGCCCCGTCGACGTTGACCATGCGCTGGCTGTTGGCGCGCCTGAGTCGCTTCCGGCACTTGCAACCGGGTAACGAAGTGCAATTGACCAGCGCCTGGATGGACATCGACACGGTGGACTTCAACCACGAGCCCTTCGACTGCGCCGTCATCCTCAGCACCGGGAATTTTCCACCGGACTGGGAGGCCACACTGCTGTTCCCGGAGGAATTGATTCCGGTCGGTGCGCCGAACCTGATGGACGATCAACCGTGGGATGTCGCACGTCTGGCCAGCACTGAACTGCTGCATCCCGCACCGGACCGGCGTGACTGGCGCACTTGGCTGCAACGCATGGGCCTGGCCGATCAGGTGTCGCTCAAGGGCGGGCAAGTGTTCGACACGCTGGAGCTGGGCATGATTGCTGCGGCGCGGGGCTACGGCGTATCCATGGGTGATTTGCTGATGGTGGCGGAGGATGTCGCTCAGGGTCGTCTGAGTTTGCCGTGGCCGACGGCTGTCGCCAGTGGCGAGAATTATTACCTCGTCTGGCCGAAAACCCGTCCTGGAGGTGAACGTTTGCGCAGGCTCAGCGATTTCCTCCAAGGCGAGGTCCGGGCCATGGATTTACCGGATGTCGAGCGTTTGAGCTGAATCGATAGAGCCCCTGCAATAGAGGCCTTGCGCCATATCCTGGCTAATTACTCAAGTATTCAGGTTTGCCGCCGAAAATCTGCAGGTGGAACCTTCGTGCAGGTTCGCCGTAATTCCCATTTGAATTTTTGCCGAGTGCGCATCGTGATCAGGATGATCCGGTCACTGGGCCAGGAGCTGTCATGTCTCAACCTCGTGCCCGGATCGCCTCACAGCTTGGTCTTGCGCTTGCCGTGATACTGGCGATTGTCATCACTGGCAGTACCGTGTTCGCCCTGCGTTCGCTGGACACCGCCAACCTCGCCACCCGCGAAGAGCACCTGGCGAGTGAAGCCCGGTTGCTGGCCGATCAGTTGAGCACCTTTCACGGCACGTTGCGTGAGAGCACCCAGCGCTTGGCCGGTTTGTTCGAGAAGCGCTTCAGCGCGGGTCTGAGCGTGCACCCGGGCGAGCCGGTTGCCGTGGCGGGCACCCAGACCCCTGGCCTGCACCTGGGCAGCGAAGTGTTGAACAACAACTTCAAGGAAGTCGACGAATTCAAGCAAATGACGGCGGGCGTCGCGACCGTGTTCGTGCGTAGTGGCGAAGACTTCGTTCGGGTCAGTACCTCCCTGACCAAGCAGGACGGCAATCGGGCCATCGGCACTTTGCTGGATCACGCTAACCCGGCCTATGCGCGCTTGATGGCGGGGCAGAGCTACGTCGGTCGCGCCTTGCTGTTCGACCGCTCCTACATGACGCAATACACGCCCGTGCGCGACAGCAGCGGCAAGGTGATTGCCGTGCTGTTCGTAGGATTCGATTACACCGATGCGCAGAACGCGCAGTTCGAAAACCTCAAGCGCTTCCGTATCGGCCAGACCGGCTCGCTGGCGTTGCTCGATGAGCAGAAAAAGTGGCTGGTGCCGATCGCGGGTGTGCAAGCGCTGGATCAGGCAGTGCCGGCCATCGTTGATCTGGCAAAAAAACCGGGCAAGGGTGATTTCTGGAGCGACAAGTCCGAAGACTTCTACAGCGTGGCGGTGCCGTTTGAAGGCGGCCCGTGGTCGGTCGTGGCGAGCATGCCGCAGGACGAAATCAGCGCCGTGACCTGGAGTGTCGGCATTCAATTGGCGATTGGCAGTCTGCTGGCGATGTTGATCGCAGTCGGCTCGGCGGTCTGGTTGCTGCGCAGCAAACTTGCGCCACTGGGTGATCTGGTGCGTCAGGCAGAAGCCTTGGGCGCCGGTGATTTGAGCGTGCGCCTGAACGTGTCGAGCAATGACGAAATCGGTCAGCTCGCCCGTGCCTTCAACCAGATGAGCCAGGCCTTGTCGACCATGGTCGAGCACATCCGCAAGGCCTCGGGCGAGGTCAACAGCCGTGCACAGGCGTTGTCCGGCCTGTCCGGTGGTGCCTATGAAGGGATGGAGCAGCAGTCCGGCGAAATCACCAGCATGGCCGGCGCCGTGGAAGAGTTCAGCGCGACGTCGCTGAACATTGCCGACAACATGGGCAGCACCCAGCGTCTGGCGCAGGAAAACGCACAACAAACGCAGATCGGTCGTACGTCGATGGACGAAGCGTCCTCGTCGCTGGAGCAAATCGCCGGCGCGTTGAACAGCACAGCAACAGTCATCAACACTTTGGGTCAGCGCTCCCAGGAAATCGGCGGCATCGTCGGGGTGATTACCTCGATTGCCGATCAAACCAACCTGCTAGCGCTAAACGCGGCCATCGAAGCCGCCCGTGCCGGTGAGCAGGGCCGTGGTTTTGCGGTGGTGGCCGACGAGGTGCGCAACCTGGCTTCGCGCACGCGTCAGGCCACGGATGAAATTTCCGGGATGATTCAAAGCATCCAGCAGGAAACCGGCAACGCCATCAGCACCATGGAACAAGGCAATGTGCTGATGCAGGAAGGCCTGTCACGGAACGCCAATGTGGCCTCGGCCCTGGCGCGGATCGATGAGCAGAGCCGTTCGGCGGGGCAGCAATTCGCGGCGATCACCACCGCGACTCAGGAGCAGAGCAGCACCGCGACGTTGCTCAGCAGCAACCTGCAAAGCATTGCGCTGGCGAACAGTGAGCAGCGCGAAGTGGTGTCGAACCTGGCCGTGACTGCCAAAGAGCTGGAGAAGCTGGCGGCGGACTTGCGTCATGAGGTTGACCGGTTTCGTTGAGTCGCCTCTGAAATAGCTATCGCGGGCAAGCCCGCTCCCACAGGGTATATGTCGTTTCACTCTCTCGTGAACGACTCAAATCCTGTGGGAGCGGGCTTGCCCGCGATGGCAGCACCTCAATTTTCAGATTTATCCCCAAGCCCCGGATCAACCCGCTTGCCGATATCCTTCAACCGCGCCAACTGATCCACCATCGACGGCGCTTCATCCAGACTGCTGACAAACGTCCACAGATACGTCATTACCGCATACACATGCCCCGCCTTCACCGCCGGCGACAGCGCCAGCTGACTGATGGCGATCACAAACAACACCGCCGCCACCGAGCCTACGAACAGATAGGCGATTGCCTCACGGTCCGAGAGCCAGATTCGCAGCCGCGACAGCACTCGATAGTGGCGCTGCAACGTATCAGCGCCGACCTTCTCGACCAGCCCGATCTCTTTCTCCAGCCGATCATTCAACCGCTCATGCAGCTCCTGATTGCGCCGGGCGAACCGTGGGAGCAAGGTCATGCACAACAGCAACGCCCCCAGGCATGCCAGACCAATCCATGGTTCGATCACCAGCAGCATCACCGCCGCGCCGACAATCGACACCAGCGCCGTGGCAATGGTCGGCACATGCTTCTCGAAGAAATCCACGAATTCGCGCGCCAGCACCACCCGCGCCGCCGATGTGGAAGTGCTCTGGTTTTGCTGGCGCTGATTGAGGATGACCGGCACGGCGAGGTCGGCATAGATCCGCGTAAACGTGCGCGTATCCACCGCCCTGCGTGCCGCCCCAACCACCCAGAACGCCAGCACCACCAGCGCATAAAACAGCGCACTGGTGGCATCGCCGCGGATGATCGAGTCCACGGCAAACCCGGCAAACAGCGGATACGCCAGCAGCAGCGCGTTCTCCAGCGCCACCAGCGATAGCGTAATAAACAGCTTTGCGGGATAGGCCCTGGCAATGGCCTTGAGCGTCTGGCTGGCGGATTGCTGACCGAGTTTTTTGCTTTCATCGATCAGGATGTGTGGGGTGACGGCTGTCATGGGTGCACCAAAAGGAAGATAAACGCTACTATTGAGCGACTGCTCAAGTATCCTTGAGCGACCGCTCAAGAAGCAAGCGCCGTCCATCTACCCGGCGCCACGAGGTTATTTCCAAATGTCGCGCACTGAACGCAAAGACCAGATCATCGCCGCCGCCCTGGAGCTGTTTCGCAGCAAAGGTTTCGCCGATGTGTCTACCCGTGATCTGGCTGAACACGCGGGACTGTCACGCAGTCACGTTTATCACTACTTCACGGACTGGAAGGAGTTGCGACGCGAAGCCTTCGTACGCTTTGCCAACGAGCAGCTCGAAGAAGTCCGCGCACCGCTGGCGGGCGTTGCACCTCTGACGGCGTTGCAGGGTTTTCTGAAGGATTGCCTGCCGGCCTCCGCCGACGATGGCTGGGCGCTGTGGCTGGACGCGTGGGATGAAGCGATGCACGACGCCGAGCTGGCGGCTGCTTACTTGGCCGTCAACACCCAATGGCAGGCGATGCTGGCGCAGATCATCGCGCAAGGTGTCGTCACTGAGGTGTTTCGCTGCGATTCACCCGAACGGGCAGCGAGGCAGATCTTTGCGCAAGCGATGGGCTATGCCGATGACCTGCTGTTGCAACCTTCAGCCGAGGCCGCCGAAGCGGCCCTGGATGAAGTCATGGAAGTCGCCGCGTTGTTACTGGGGTTTGCCCAGGCAGGCGACTAATCGCATTTGGCGTTGCTCGACACTTCCTTGCTCGCCAGTTTCAACTGCTTGCCCAACTCCGCCGCGTTGGTGCTGCTGTAAACCCGGCCTCCGGTGTTTTCAGCAATGCAACGGGATGGGCCACCGGCGCCGATTTTCACCACGTTGACCCGCAGGCGCGGTTGTTCCCTGGCGATTTGGCGGGAGACCGCGCAAACGTCTTTCTGGCAACCGTCCTCTCCGTCGACGAACATCACGATCACGGCATCGTTATTGCGCCCGTCGACCTTGCTGGCGGCGTAAGCCAGGCTGTCGGCCAGCGGTGTGCCGTCGTTGGGCACCAGGCCTCGAATCCCGTTGATCAGCCGCGGGCGGTCGCCAAGCTTGAACACGCCCTGGTCCGGTGTTCTTTCGCAACCGGCGAAGGTGATCAGGCGCGTGTCGATCTTCGGGTCCAGCCCATTGATCATGCCGGCCAGCGATTCCTTCGCGACGTCCATGCGGCTGGGCTTGGCGAAGATCTGCATGGTGCGGTTCGGGTCCAGGTACTTGTTCATCTCATTGCCGAAGAACCAGTCCTCGTCGGCTTTCACCGACTTGATGTTCAAATCCATCGAACCCGAGGTGTCGAGCACCACCACGAATTGCGGGATCTCCGCGTTCGGCGCTTTTTTGCGGCACGCGAAATTGTCCAGCGTCGGGGCTGGAGGTGGCGGCGGTGGCGGTGGTGGCGCGACCACGACCGGTTTTGGTGGTGGGACCGGCTTGGGTGGCGGTACCGGTTCTGGCGCGGGTTCTGGTTTCGGAGCAGGCTCCGGTTCCACGACAGGCTCGGGAACCGGCTCAACCGGTTTCTCCACGGGCGTCACCACCGGTGCAACCGGCGCTACCGGTGGAACCACGACAACCGGTTCACGGTGCAGGAACCACCAGAGCCACAGCGCCAGAAGCAGCAACAGCAGCGCCAGCAAGGCCGCCGCGATCCACCAGCCACGGCGCGACGGCGGCACGATCGGCACCACAGGAACCACCGGCGGCACGATCGGTTTTGGCGGACGCTGGTTCCAGCGCACCACCAAAGGCTCACCGTTGAGGCTGTAGAGTTTGTCCAGTTCGGGCGTGCCGAGCAGGCTGCGCAGGTCATCCGCTACCGTGGGTTGACCACGTTTTTGCAGTTCGTCCGCCAGCTGTCCGAGGGACGTCTGACGCACTTCATAGGTTTCCAGCAATCGTCGTTGCGCGTCCTCGTTGAGGTCGGCATAGGGTGTGGGTTGGCCACCCAGTTCGGTCCACCATTCCAGCACCTCGCCGCTGCCCATTCGCGGGATGGCGAAGAGGCTGGCGACGGTCGGTGGAAAGTGTTTCTGGATGAGGGCGACTTTGGCTTGCAGTGCACTCATCCCCTCCGGTGTGGCTTGCGCATCCCTGATGACCCGCTGCATGACGACGATTCCTGAAAAGAGTGCAGGCCTCCATCGGGAAGCCTGCGGGGTGAAAAGTTACTCTTCGTAACCGAGGCTGAATTGCAGCTGATTGACTTTCTTCTGCAACGCCTTCAGCTCTTCCTTCTTGGCCGCCAGCGTCGCTGGCGTTGATTTGGCCATTGGCGCCGCTTGCGAAGCCTTGAGCTGCTGCTCGAGGCCGGCAATCTGCTTCTGCACCTGGCTTTCATTGCCGCGCCGGGCCTTGAGTGAGGTCAGCAGTTGCCCCAGCGACTGATTCAGCGCCGCCTGGGCTTTCTGCTGGCTGGCCAGGTCGGTTTTGGTACTGAGCTGCTGGGCCTGAATGTTCTCGTACACCTGACGGAACATTGCGTTTTGCTGACGGGACTCGCTCAGGGCCAGTTCCTTCTGCTTGACCTGATCGCTGTAACCACCGGAGTAGTCGCAGTTCATCTTGGTCAGCATGCTGCTGTCGCGATTGGTCGCATCGCATTCGCCCGGCTTGGTCGCGCAACCGCTCAAGGCCAGGACGGCAGTGAGGATCGCCAGTTGTCGTAGCGTCATGTGCTTAGCCCAGGGTGATTGCGGAGCGTTGGCTGTACAGACCGTCGACTTCCTTCTGCAGGGCAGCGACTTTCTGGTTCATTTTCAGAATGTTCATGTCCACCTGCTTGATCTCGGCGCCGGCGGCGCCTTGTGCACGCTCGGCGTTTGCCACTTTGGTGTACTCGGTGACTTTGATGCGCATGTTGCCGAGGTCTTTACGCAGGCGTGCGATGTTCGAATCGATCTCGGCGATTTGCACCTGGGCCTGGGTCTTGTCGACTTTCTTGTTGGCGATGTCCTTTTTGATCTGGGCGATTTTCGCCTGATCATCATTGATCACTTGCTGAGCGGTCGCGGTACGGGCGATCACGTTCTGGGTGTCTTGTTCGACGTCGCTGTTCATTTTAGCCAAGCGGGTGGTGGTGTCCGAGTATTCGCTGCGACGCTGATCCAGGTAGTAGTTCGCGCCCATGGCCACGCCACACGCGGTAATACCGGCGGCGACGGCGCACACGGCTTTGTTGCTGCTGTTGGACAGCGCGCAAGCGAGGATGCCGACACCGGCGCCGACCGCGCAGGCCTGGTAGCCGGACTTGCTGAAGAACTCTGCGTCTTGACCCTGGGTCAGGCGTGGGTCGGTCCCGTCGCTTTCGCCGAGCATGGAGCTACCGGTGTTGGCGCAACCGGTCAGCAGCAGGCTGCCGGCGACAACGAAAGCGATCTGTAGCTTGAAGCGAGTCCAAAGGCTGCGCGACATGGTGAAACTCCTCGGTGACGGTGTTGATGCGTTGTTATTAAGGTGAATTATTGAGTAACGGTTTTGCAGCTGTTCAGCCAGGCTTCAGTGTCGATCTTCTGCTTTTGCAGGAACGCCTTCTGATTGGCCCAGTGGGTGCGCAAATAAGGTTTGAGGTCTTGCAGCTGTTTGTTGCGGGTGATGATTTCTTCCATCACCGGGACCTGTGTTTCAAGCAGCGGCTGGCCGTACAAGGTTGCCGATTCCACCAGGCTGCTGGCGTAGTAGCGGCTGAGCTTGTGCAGGCGATCCTTCTGCTCGTCGAGTTTGCCTTTGCGCATGTCGCAACTGGCGTCTTTGTCCGCGCTTTCGCAATTGAGCTTGTAGTTCTTTTGCAGGAAGTCCACGTACTGGCCGTCGTCTAGCATCTTGGTGCACAAGAATGCGCCCAGATTGAGGCTGGCGCGAATCGCCTGGTCGCGGGTTTCTTCCTGCTGCTGATTGCTGGCGCGCAGCTGGTTTTCCAGGGCCTGGAGTTTTTCCTTGAGCGCCTTGTCTTCGACGCCCGAGGCCAGGGTGTTCAGGGATTGAACCGTGCCTTTGTCGGCGGATTCAGTTTCCTTGCTGCCAGTGCCGAGTTTCTTCCAGCTGCTTTCGATGCTGGCGACCCGTTCGCGAGAGGTGAGGGTCGGGGAGACCAGCACCAGTCGCAGGCCGGTGGTTTTGTTTTTTACCTGACCTTCGGCGTTGTAGTACGGCTCTTCCTTGCGCAACGCGGTGCGCAGATCGGCTTGCGCAGTCAGGTAGTTGCCCCCGCGGACCACGTAGCCGCCGGCCTGGCCGTGTTGGCGGTCGAGTTTGTTCAAGCGAAACGGTTCGAACATCATCTCGTCGACGTTGCCGAGCATGTCGTGCAGGCCCAATGGATTGGGTTTTTGCAGGCCGGACAACTGCACTTTGCCGTTGGACGATTGCGCCCCGGCAAACCACTCGTAGGCGTTGATGCCGTCGGGCATCGGGTAACGCGTGTCGCGAAATTCCGCCGCGCCGACTTCCAGGCCGCCGCGAGCGGCGAACTCCCACTCGACTTCCGTCGGCAAGCGCAGGAAGCCCAGCGCACCGTCTTCTTTCGGCAATTTGCCGGCAGCGTTTTTACGCAGCCACAGGTTGTATTTGTCGGCCGCTTCGACGGCTTGCACCCAGCTCACCGCCGTTTGCGGCACGCGCAGTTTGGTGGCGGCGGTGGGACAGGTTGCTTCGGTCAGCGCGGCGTATTGCAACTGACTCATCTCGTACTTGGCCATCAGGTAGTAGCGGGATTTGTCGTTTTTCGCGCCAGTGAAACTGCCGGCGATGAACGTCGGTCGGGTCTGTTCGACGTAGCCATATTCCGCGCCGTCCTGACCAATGTTGATTGGGTAGTCATCGAGCGGCCCGGCCACGGGGATGAACACCTTGCGAAACACCATCGAGCCTTCGCAGGGCATCGGCAGCACCACATCGGCGGCGTCCGGCATCGGGTTGTAAAACTTCTCTTCCCAGCCCGCTGCCGAGGCGTCGAGCAGGCAGCCAAGGCTCAGGGGCAACAGCAAGCCAAAACGTTTATAGCTCACGCAGACTCTCCGCAGGTTGGATGTTGATGGCTCGCAGGGCGCCGATCACGGCCACCAGCGCAGCGACCAGAAAGGTCAGGAGCAGGGCGGCAAAGCCGTGCCAGAGTGTGATTTGGCAGACGAAGGTGCCGGTGGCCTGGCTGCTGCCCAGCAAGTAGTCGAACAAATGGCTGCCGACGGCGTAAAAACCCAGCCCGCCGACGTAGCCCGCAAAGCTCAGCACCAGCGCCTGCAGGACCACAAAACCGCCTACGGCCCGGCGCTTGAAACCCAGCAGACGCAGGACCGCCAGGCTTTTTCGCTTACGGTCGATGTTGGCCAGGAACGCGCCGACCATCGATGCCACGCAGCCGATCAGCGCTGCCACGGCGATCACGCCGAAGATCAGCCCCAGCACATGGTTGATGGCTTTGACGTTGTCGATGTCGGCCAGCCGGCTCGAGGTTTCGATGTGTTGTTCGTTGAGCCAGCGTTCCAGCGGCGCGACCTGATCGATGTCACGTGCATACACACGGGCGCGGGCGTACAGCGGTTGCAGATTGCCCAGAGGCTTGCCGGTGATAACGCCGAACGCACTGACCTGATAACCGTCGCGAAAGCGCTCCAGATCCAGCAGCAGCGGCGGGGCGACAAACCCGGCCGCGCGGCCGAAGCGGGCGCCGTCGAGTACCGCCAGCACTGTCAGCGTCATTTCGCCGCGCTCGTTAACACCTTCCAGACGGCGCAAGGCTCGCAGCTGCACGCTGTCGCCGGCCTTGGCCTGCAAACGTTGCGCGGCGCGGGCGCTGAGGATCACTTGATTGCCGACCGGGTTGAGCGGCGCCAGGTTCAGTTGTGGGTCGCCCGGCTCGGTGGCGATGATTTCTGCACCTTCGACAAACCGTTGCATGCCGATCAGCAGGTCCGCCTGGGTATTGAGCGAGCGCGTCTGGCCGAGGGCAAAACCGGTCTCGGGGCGCAGGCGCAAACGCTCGATCCAGGCAGTGTCGTAGTTGCCGTTGCTGAGCATCTTCACTTCAAGGTTGCGCGGGTCGCGCAGCAGTTCGTCCTGCAACTGGCTGACCACGCCGTGCTTGAGACCGAACAGCAGCAGCAACGGCGCGATCACCGCCACCAGGGAGGCGGCGATGCACAGCGAGACCTTGCGGTCGTGCCAGAGGTCTTGCAGCGCCAGTGAGCCCAGCAGGCGCAAGCGATCAGTCCATCGGTTCAAACAGAGTCTCTCCCTGACGGCTGATAGCGCCGAGTCGCGGCAAGCCGAAATCTTTCAGCAAGGCCCAGTCATGGGACACGACGAGCGCACTCAGGCCCATGTTCGATACCAGGCTCAGCAGCAACTCGAACAAACGCCGGGCGCTGTGCGGATCAAGCGCGGCGGTCGGTTCGTCGGCCAACAGCAACAGCGGTTCATGGGCAATCGCGCGAACGCAGGCAACGCGCTGGCGTTCCCCGATCGACAACGCCTGTGGCTGCTTATCCAGCAAGCCTTGCAGGCGCAGCACCTCAACCGCGTGATCGATGTGCGCGCTCTTGACCGGCATACCAAGCAAGCGACGCGGCAAGCTGATGTTGTCGCGCACACTCAAAAACGGCAGCAATCCGCCGCTCTGTAAAATGAACCCCAGATGACGCGAACGCACGGCCGCCAAGGCTGGCTGGTCGTCGCTGGCCAGCAGTTGGGCGATGTCCTGATCGTGGGTTGCGCCCAGCCGAAAGCGCTCGAGCTCGACCGGCACCAGCAAAAGACCGATGGCTTCGAGCAGCGTGCTTTTGCCGCTGCCGCTCTCGCCGGTGATGGCGAGGATTTCTCCGGCACCGACCTGCAAATGCGGCAGGCGCACGTGATGGGCCAGCGCGCCTTCACCACGGCGCACCAGCAGGTTCTTGATATCGAGCATCAGCGTCTCGTTAAGGCATCATTTCGAGTGGCACGGGGTACACGTTGTCCCGCGCATCGCTGTCCTTGGCTAAAGCAACCCAGCGGTCGACGTCAGCGTTGTAACGCTGGTAGTGCCGCAGCTTGGTGTTGAGCGTGCGGATGAATTTCTCCTGCGCCAGGCCATCCCAGCTCTTCCAGGTTTCTTCGTCCAGATTCAACACTTCGCTCTGATACGGCAGGTCTTCGAGGTACTCGCCGAGCACACCCATGTCCGCCAGTTTGGCTTTGCTGTTCTGCTTGAGCTGATTGGGATCGGCGCCCATGGTTGCGGCGACCGAGCGCAAGCGGTCGAACATTTCCGTCGGCGAGATCAGGCCTTCGTTGGCCGCGTCGAGGATCTGCTTCATCACATCGCTCAAGTCGCTGAGCTGGGACTTGGTCAGCAACACCCGCACGTCGGTGGTGGGGATGTTCTGCTTGATCAGGTCGCGGTCGGTGATCCAAGCCTTGAACACCGGCGGGGCCTTGCTGTTGGTCTTCTCGCCGAGATAGGCAAGTTGCATGGCATGGCCGATCAGCGCCGCGTCTTCGAGCATTTTCTTCTCGGCCGGGTCCTGCTTGGCGTTCGCCGCGCTGCCGATGGCGTCTTCGCCCATGTAGGCGGCTTTCACCTGCGTCGTGATCGCGGCGGCCAGTGCGTCGACCTTACGGCCGAACTCCTGCACATCGCCCGCATTTACCGGGTAGTACAGCGAGGTGTTGGTGCCCGGGTAAGTCGACAGATCCTGGTACTGCGCCTCGGCCTTGGCGTGGTCCTTGGCCCCGGCCGGGGTTTTCAAGTGCAGCGTATAGATAGCTACGCCCGGATTGGCGGCCTCGATACGCACCTGCGCTGCGCTCAACCCGGTCTTCGACAGTTTGTCGTCGCCCTCGATGGCGCCCGCATCGGTGATCAACACCACGTAGCGCGCACCGAACTGGCTCCAGTCGACTTTGTCGATGCTCTCCATGACGCCGGCAAATGAGTCCTCATCGAAGCTGCTGCTCGACACGGCGGCCTGTTTGAGGTCGGCGATCTTGGCGAAAAAGTCGGCGCTGTCTTTCACCTTGGTAGGGTCGGCGTACATTTTGGTGGTGTATTCCAGCCCCGGCACCGCCTGGGTGTTGGAGCGGAAAGCCACCATGCCGAACTTGACCTGCTTGCCGAGGTTCTGCGCTTCGATCCGCTGATAAACCTTGCGAATCGCCTCGCGGGTGCGGTCGATGTACGGGTCCATCGAGATCGTCGAATCGATGACAAACACCACCGCCGCACTGAATTCCTTCAGTTGGCTGGCCGCTTTGTCTTCGGCTTCCTTACCGCCGGCCGCGCTTTTTGCAGCAGTGCCCTTGGGGTCTTTGTCATCAGGCTTGCTGACCGATGCCACATTGAGCAGACGCGTGCGGAAACCGCCTTCGGTCATCACTTCTTCGCCGCTGAGGACCGGCAGCAGGTAGAACTGCTTTTGCAGGTCGACGAAGTATTCAGGCTCTTCAGCCAGCACGCCGGGGGCTTGCTTGCCCTTTTTCAGCGTGGCCCGCAGCGGGGCGACTTTGCTCACCGGATCCGGCGCATCGAGGATGCCTTCGATGGTGGCGCGTTCCTTGAAGAACAGCAGCCGGTCGCGGTTGGCCGGGTTGGTAAAGGCCAGGGTCAGCTGCATTTTCCAGTCGGTGGTGCAACTCGCCGGCAACCATCCAATGGTTTTGCCATAGCTGTCGGGGCCGACTTTCAGCCATTCGGCGTTGGCAGCTTGCGCACGCTCGTACACATAAAAACGGCTAAACACCGGTTGCTCGTCACCCGCAGCACCGCCCGCCGTCGGGCTGATTTTGCAACCCGGGGTGGTCAGCACGCGCTGGAACAAGGTTTTTTTGCCGGCTTGGATCAGCGGTTTGTCATCGGCCTGGGACAACGGGCTGATGCACAGCGCCAACAGCGCGGCGCCGCTCAGCAAAAAACGACTCAGGGGAGAACGCATCACTTCTGCAACTCCTCGAAACGCTGCTTGGCTTCGGCGTTGTTCGGATCCTGGGTCAGGATGGTTTCGTACCAGTAGGCGGCGGTGGCGTTGTCCGCGGCCGGGAAGCACTCGCTGGCCTTCAGGTATTTCGGGTCGTATTCGCGGGCATAGGCGTTGGCAATCAAAGAGTCACCGGCCTGGGCACGGTTGGCGTACAGACGCTGGGCAACGCCGCAGTGCTTGCCGGCCTTGGCTTCGTTGATGATCTCCAGCAACTTGGCGCTGTCGGGCGCGGCCTTGATGCAGGTCTGGACGAAGGTCAGCTCGGGCAAACTGTTCATGCTGTCGAGGGTGCAGGCTTGTACGTCGGCACCGGCCGGTGCGGCGCCAGCAACGGCCGGGACAGGCGCCGGAGTGCGTTTGTAAAACCAGAATCCAGCCGCCGCAGCCACCAGCAACAGCACGACAAGCGCGAGGCCGATGAGGCCTTTGTTGCTTTTCTTCACCGGAGGCGGAGGAGGGGTATAAGCGGGTTCGTTGGGCACCGATTCCAGTTCGATTTCTGGCTCGGCGGTGAGCAGGACCAGTTCCGGCAGCTCTGGAATTTCTGGTTCTGGCGCACTTGGCGCTGTCAGGTCTGCGCCGCCATAAGTCGAGCGTGTCTGGCCGCCCGCCGTGGACGGCAGCACCCCGACGCCTGGCCGAACCACGCCTTTGTCGGTATGTCCCTGGTTCTGTTCGCGTAGCTCGATCATGAATTGCGAGTTGGCTCCACCTTCGAGCAGCGGATCGACCACTTCCGGGCCAACCTGTGCTTCAAGAGCGTCGCCACTGGCCGCAAGGCTGAAGCGCGAGACCTTGAACCAGAACGGGTTGTTGCTCCAGGCCTTCTGGTCCTGGAGGTAGAAACCGTCCTGGTTACGCTGAATGGAGAACTCCAGCTGTTCCTCGCCACCCTGCCATTTCTTCACAGTGAGGCAGGCCTGACCAGGCACATTGGGCTCTAACGCGAGCAGGTCGACACGAATTGGCATTGCTTATCTCGCTGTGAAGGCTGTGAGCACATGGCCCAGCCGTTCATTCTGTTCAGGGGTGATTTCGCGACCGGCACCATGGCCGGCGTTGTCCTGTGTGATGTAAGCCAGGCCCGAGAGCCAGTCGCCCAGATACCGCTGCGCCTGGTTCGCCGGTTGTGGCGGCAGCACCGGCACTTGTCCAGGATCGATGTCGGTGTAGAACGAGAACAACGGCGCTTTGGCACCCGCACGACTATTCGGGCGCTCGTTGACCGGTTTCTGCAGGTAGCCGAACCAGGACACGAAATCGCGCAGCACACGTTGCACTTCCAGCACTTGGCGCTCGACCAGTTGATCGCGCCGCGCGCCGCTTTGCGCACGTTTGAGCACCGCACGGCTCAGTTGTCCCGGCAAGTCCTGGCGGTAACCGGCGGTGATCAGTTCGTCGACCACCGCTTCGATCAGTGCCTTTTCGAGCCCCAGCAGGTTGAGCAAGCTTTGACGGGTGGTCAGCTCGCGCAGGTGTGCAATCCAGGCCTTGAACGCGGCTTTGGCAAAACGGTGTTCGTTGCTTTGCAGTTCCGGAACTGGGGTGCTGGTTTTGCTGCTGACCGGCGCTTCGTGGCTCAGATCATCGCCGAAATCGAAGTCGAAACCGGCGTCGTTGCCGTACAGGCTCTGGCTCGGCGTCGGGGCGGCCGGTTCATCGCTGGCGGCGGGCGCGTCATCGGTTTCGTACACACCGCTGAGGTACAGGTCGCGCACCGATTCGCTCGGCATGTCGAGTTCATCAATGAACTCGCCGAGCACGGCCGGGCGACGGCCCAGGCCCGACAGAATCATCTGTGCCTGGGCTTTCTTGGCGGCTGCGGCACCGTCGCCATCGGCGTGATACCAGGTGCTCAGGCCGTGAGTGGTCAGGCCTTCGAGGCATTCGTTCAGCTGCTCGCGGATGCGTTGCAGTTTGAATTCAATGTTCGCCACGCCCTTGAAGCTGCCGCTGAAGTGGCTGATGCCACCGTCATCGTTGCGCAGCATTTCTTTCCAGGCGTTGGCAGGATTGCTGATGTGTTTGCACACCAGCTCATTGCCGGCAAAGCTTGTACCCAAGGCGTCAACGCGTTCCTGGTAGCTGGCGTTGAGGCCGGTTTCGGCGCCGCTGGCGTCTTGAACGATGAACGCCGCATCCATGCGTGGTTTGCGCACCAGGAAGGTGTTCTGGAACGGTGTGCCGGCCCAGTCGTTCATCCAGCTCAGGCTGCCGAAGCGTTCGAGCATGGTCAGCTTGACCATGCCATTCCAGCTCTCGTCGTACTGATCAGGCGTCAGGCTCAGGGAGTTGGTGATGCGCAGGTCGAGCATGGTCAGCGCCCAGATCAGGCCGGTGTCGCGTTTGCTTCGGGCGGTGGCGTCGGGGCCTTGGGTCTTCTCGATCCAGCGCGTCAGCACCGGGCCGACGTCATTGACGTCGCTCTGTTTGGTCGAACCGGTGCAGACCACCAGCGCGTTCATTTCCTGGTTGTCGGTGTAGCGTTCGAACAGGTAAGCGACCTTGCCGCGCAGGATCAGCTGCGAGACGGAGTTGTCCTTGGTGGCGGACTCCGGGTCGTTGGAGTCGGCGATCTCGTGCAGTTTTTTGCGCCCGCGATAACCGGGGAAGTCCAGCAAGTCGACCTGGTTGACGATGTCGTCCGCCGGGGCTTCGATCAGCCCGAAGGTCATCTCGGCGGTCAGTGCCGCCAGTTGCGCAACGGGGATGCCCTGGCTGTTTTGCAGGCGTCCATCGACCTGGGGCCGCACGTCAATCGGCACGTCCAGCGGGCTGCCGAAACGCTCGAGGATGTCGACGTTCATGATGCTGTCGCGCTGGCTGTAAGTGTCGTTTTCGAAACTCACCAAAGCCTTTAGTGGCGCGAATACAGTCTCGGGCAGGCCCAGCTTGTGCAGCGCGCCGGCCAGTTGCTGATACACGCGCGTCAGCTCGCTTTGCTCACCCCACAGGATGGAAAACAGCTCGGCACGTTCCTGGAAATTCAGCCGTGGTGCCAGTTGCAACGCCGTGGGCCAATACAGGTGCTCAAGCTTCTTCACCGAGTTGCGGAAGTTGTCCCGCAGGTAATCCCACAACGACACCAGATCGTCGGCGCTGACGCCCGGTTGCATCGGCCCGGTTTCGCGGCCTTCAAACGGTTTCAGCACGCGCTGGATGCGCTCTTCGTCGATCTCGTAGGAGATCCGCTCAAGGTCGAAGTCTTTGAACCAGGAGTTGGCGAGAATCTTCGCCAGCTCGATTTCCTTGAACAGTGTCAGTTCGACCGGGAACTGCGGATCCTGGCTCGGCGTGGCGCGGCGGCTGAAGCGCGTCACCAGGCCGGTGGCTTCCTTGCCGCCACCCACCGGATTGATGTGCTTGATGAAGTCCAGGCGCTGGCCACCGAAATCGGTTTCCAGTTTGCCGTTCTGACCGGCCGCGAGGGCCGAGATCAGGTAGGACTTACCGGCCTGGGACAGGCCGAAAAAGCCGATGGTCATCGGCGTGCAGGCCACGCGACCCAGGCTGTGAGCCAGGTTGCGGGCGCGGTGCAAGCGGATGTTGAGGTTATCGGCTTCGCTGTCCAGGCGCGGCGCGTTGCCACGCGTCTGGCCAATCCATTCCAGCGCCTGACCGGCACCTTCATAAACAGCGGCCCAACTGGCTGAGAGCTGAGTTTGTTCGGGGGTCAGGTCGTTCATTTGCGTTTCACACTTCCACTGTCGAGCCAGTACTTGGTCTCGCTCAGGCCGGCGTCGAGCATGGTGTTGAGTTCCAGCTCGAGGTCGCTGCGCGGGTTGAAGTTGACGTTGCTGCTGTTGGATTCGATGTCGCGTACCGAGAGACGGTCGCTGACCAGATCCTGCTTGCGCGTGTACTTGTCGGCCGCTTTGACCTCGAAGCGCACCTTGAGCAGCGGCGCACTGCCGTTTTCACCGATCGCGCGGGAGAATTTCTCCCGACCGGCCTTGGTGAAACGCAGGGTGTACAGCGGCGAAGCGGCCCAGCGATCGGCGGCCAACTGGCGGAAACCGAGGCGCAGATCGCCGCGCATTTCCAGCTGCGGCGTGTCGGCGTCATCGCCCGTACCGATTTCCGGCAACTTGATTTTGTAATCTTCGGACTGGATGTCGCGGTACAGCACGTCGGCATCCTTGATCACGTTGTTCAGGTCGATGACGCCGATGTGCTTGACCGTCGAATACGGCTTGAGCGCCGAAGAACGGAAGTAGAAGTTCGGCACGCTGTGGTTGGCGCACAACAGGCACAGCATGGCGCCGACCGAAGCGGTACTTTTCGGGTCGTCGATGCGGCCGTTCTTGTGGAACGGGTACCAGCCGCCGGTGCGGTAATTCTGCAGCGCCAGGATGCGCCCCGGTGGCAGCGGCAGCACCTTGCGAATAAAAGCCTGGATACCGGGCAGCCGCGAAGGGCGGCCGGTCAGCAGCAGGACATCGCACGGGTAATGGGCGACCACTTCACAGAGCGCACCAAGGATTTTGGTAATGTTGATCTGATCGTTGAGGAACGCGGCGTGGAGCTTTTGCAGGTCGAAGCCGATCAGCGATTCGTACAGGTCGAAACCGCTCTGGCCACCGACATCGCGGCGCACGGCGGCGTTGACGTAGTCGAGCACGGTCTGGCTGATCGCGTTGTCGCCCAGCAACTGGCGATAACTTTGCGGGCTGACTTCCTGCGGAACTTGCGGGTCGTAATGCTCGTAAGCCTTGAGCAACGCCAGGCCCAACGGTGCAAACACCTGAAGGTTCAATTGCTGGCGCAGGATCATGTCCTGGGCGCTGACCGACTCATCACCGCACAGCCGCGACATCAACGAATCCGGGGCTTTCACGCCGGCATTCTGCAAAGCCTTCTCGAAGCTCGGCAGGATGAAGTCCTGAATCACGTCCAGCAGGATGTCGTCGCCGGCTACTTTGAAACCATCGCGAAAACGCTGCTCGGGCACGATGTGCACGTTGCTGCCGCTGCCCGTGTTGCCGGCGCGGTCGAGGCGATAGTCAGTGATGACCAGGTCCGTGGTGCCGCCACCGATGTCGATGGTCGCCAGGGTAATGCGTTCGCGATCGGTCTTGTCCGGCCGGGCGATGGTGTCGAAAAACTCTTCCGGGTGACCGGCGAAGTTCTCGTTGACCTCGGTGTACAGGTACACCAACTGGCCGCACGAGGCTTCGTCCCATTCCACGCGAATGCTCGGGATCGGCGTGCGCGGGCTGGCGGCCTGATCCTGATGTGGATCTTCCTCGCCGGCGTGCCAGCCGAGGCTTTTCCACACCAGGCCGATGGCTTGCAGCATGCGTTCGTTGAGAATGCTGCGCTCGGCCTGCGGCATGCCCGGTGGCACGGTCAGGGTGATGCTGTTGAGCTGGCGCGGCACGCGGGTGTGACCCTGGCGGGAGCGTTGGGCCGGGCTGTTGATTTGCGACAGCGCCTGGGCCAGCACTTCGGCGAGCATGAACGTCATTAGCGAGCTGCGCGAGTAACGCGGCATGAACACCGGCAGACGATCGTCTTCTTCGAGGCTGTAAAGTGCCTCGCCGGTTTCGTTGATCAGGTGCGAGAACGGCGCGGCCGTGGCGTACGGCTCGTTGTCGGTCTTGATGTAGGAGCAGTTGAAACGCCAGCCGTGGCCGTAGGCGTTTTCGTCCCACAGGTAACGTTTCGGGCTGGACAGGCCAGTCGAGCCTTCTGTGCCGCGACGGCGGCTGGCCAGACGGCTTGCCTCGTTGCCGACGCGGGCGATCGTCGCCCACTGGAACGCATCGTGACGGCCGCTCTTGACCGAACAATGGTCCTTGCCGAAATACGCCTGGGCGAACTCGACTCGGCTTTCGAACGGCAGGTTGTAAGTGTGTTCAGGGGTGATCAGGTCGCGCAGTTCCAGCACGTAATTCTGCTTCAGCCCGGAGCCGGCCTGACCATGGTTCTCGATCAGGATGCCGCAGGTGCGCGAGTTGCCGACGTCCAGCACCAGGTCCACCGGAATCGGTTTGACCAGGCCATTGCTGTCATTGGCGACCACTTTCAGTTCAGGGATTTCCACCTTCGGCCTGGCCGTCGACTGCGCCGCCGCGGACGGCGTGCTCAACAGACTTAGCAGGTTGAGGTAGTGCGCCAGGTGATGGTTGGCGCGGATGTCGATGTCGAGCTCTTCGCGTGAACGATGGGCGTTGCCTTCGTTGAACACTTCGAGCAGCCACTCGTTAACCCACGGCTGGGCCAGGAACCAACGGGTTTCGCTGGCCTTGGTCGCCAGTTTGAAGGACACGCCGGAGCTGATGTCTTCTTCGTTCGGCGCCAGGTAGGCGGTGCCGTCACGCTTGGGCATGACGCGGCTGTCGAACGCCATCGTCAGGCGGTGGGTGTTGCCGTCGATGTCTGGCGTGGCCAGTTTCACCAGGCGCATCCGCGACCAGTTGGTCGGGCCTTCGTCGAAGCGGTGCGGCGGCATGAAACGGAAAAACGGCGTCGGCAGCCAGACACCATCCAGCAGTTCCAGGCTGCTTTTCATGTCGACGCTGAACGCCGGTTTGGCCTTCTCGACCTTTTCCGGTTCGGGCTCGTAGAAGTAGAAGTCTTTCTCTTCGTTGTACATCAGGCGGCAGATCAGCCCGCTGATCATCGGCGCGAACTCGCCCGCCGGTTCCTTGCGAGGATCCAGGCGCAGGGCGAAATCCATGAACTGGATACCGGTGTCACTGACGAGCGTGACGGTGTCTTCGAATTGGGTGACTTCAGGCAACATGTCGGGTTATTCCAGTCTTATTCGCCCATCTGCCGCATGGACATGGGGAATTGATCTTTTCCGTAACCGCCGGTGCAGTCCGCGACCGTGGTCGCCCCTTTGCGGCAGTTGACCTTGGGCATGTCGTAAGTGCTGCCATCGCCGCACACGGCCTGGCCCTGGCTGTCGATGGCGAGGCTGCCTCCCTTCATGGTAGCGCTCACTGGCCCGCTGCACTTCGTACCGTCGGCCTGGTGTACGGTGACTTCGCCCTTACCGTCCTTGAGCTGGTATTCCAGACGCAGGGGCTTGCCGGTCCGGCGATCCTGAATGCCGGCGCCGGCACGGTACTGACCATCGAGGAACTTGGCGGCACCGTCGGCGGCGTCAGCCGGAATGCTCAGGGGCGGGCCCGTTTTAGTGGTTGCGGCTGCGGCCTCGGATTTTTGCGCGTCGGGCGGAGTGACGGCAGGCGCCTCGGTTTTGGCGTCGGGTGGCGTGGTTGGGGCTGTTGGGGATTCGGCTGCCGGGTCTTGTGTGACGCCGGCGGGCGCGGTGTCAGCTTCGTTACCTTCAACCGCCGGAGCTTCCACGCCATGAGTGCCGTTCACGGCTGTGCCTGTGGTGGCCCCTGTGACGGTGCCGGTGACGGGAACGCCATTCACTGTTGTGGCATTGCCGGTCAGTTGCGGCTCTTCCAGCTGTTTTTCCACCGGCACGATGCCTTCAGGCAGCAAGTCCACCGCCACCAACGGAATCGGCACGCAACCGCGCAAGCCGAGCAACAGCCACAACAGCAGCAACAAGAACGGCAGCAGCAACAGCCACCACCAACGACGCCACCACGGACGAGCCACCACCGGCACGACGGGCACTACAACCGGTTCTTCGACCACGGGTGGCAGCGTGAATACGGGCGGAACCTGATAAAGGCAGTGCAGGGGATCGCGATTGCCGGTACCGGCGTGCTCGAAACCCCAAAAGGTCAATACCGGCTTGCCTTGCACCAGGTAGACGAAGTTTTCGTCAGGGAAATGAATGACGCGTTTGAGCAACTTGCCGAACACGGCTTTGTCGCCTTGCTGCTGTTCGGCCGGGTCAGTGCCCAGGAAACGCTGGCTCAACTCATCGAGGGCAGTCTTCAGGGCTTCAAGTTGGCGACGGGCAGGTGCGCGTTCTTCTTCGGTCGCGCTGCTCCACGGGATGACATCGCCGTCGAGGCCGCTGTACCAATCGATCTGGTTTCCAAGTTCGTCGCTTTGAGGAATGGCCAGGTGATCGACCATGTCGGGATTCTTGCGGCGAATGGCTTCGCGCAATTGCAGGGCCGCCCGGTAAACCGGTTGACCTGTCTCGCCCAGGGCAGTGAATGACCCGCTCTTACCGCTGCGTAATAGTGCCCCGCGCATTCAAACTCCATATGTTCCGCTGCGCAAAAATGACAGACAGAGGTGTCTGCTCTTGCTCCTGCAATTAGCTGGCGACCTTAATGTCATAATGATGTCGCCGTCAATCAGAGGAGGTCCCAAACCGTATGAGACTAGCGTAAGTGTGCGGAGGTTGCATGAGGTCAATGTGAATTGACTTTGTAAGGGTCGGACGTCCGCTTTTTTAAGCTTGCTGAAACGTTTCATCAGCGCTATAAAAAATGCACAACTCCAAGAAAGGCTTTCCTCATGACCCTGCTCAAACTCGCCGTCGCCCTTGGCGCGCTGACCGCTGCCTCCCACGCCATGGCCTGGGATTACGTGCTGCTCGACACAGACAAGGCTGCCCAGAACTGGCAGATCACCAGCCAACAACTCGGCGTAAAAACCGACAAACCGTTCTCCGTCACCCTGCGCACCTTGCACGGCGGCCGGCAGGAGGGCGTCAGCATCGTCGACATCGATAACGGCACAATGAAACTCTCGGTGGTACCGACTCGCGGGATGAACGTCTTGCAAGCGTCTGTCGGTGATGTGCGCATGGGCTGGGATTCGCCGGTCAAGGATGTGGTCAATCCGTCCTTCATCGAGCTCAATGGCCGTGGCGGACTGGGCTGGCTCGAAGGCTTCAACGAACTGGTCGCCCGCTGCGGCTACGAATGGGTCGGCCATCCCGGTATGGATAACGGTGAACTTCTGACCCTGCATGGCCGAGCAGCCAACATCCCGGCCAGCAAAGTTACCCTGCATATAGATGAAAAACCGCCGTACGCCATCAGTCTGCGCGGCGAGCTGAAAGAGCAGGCGTTCAAGAAAGTCGACTTCTCGGTGGTGACTGAACTGGTCACTGAGCCCGGCAGCGTTTCGTTTGCCCTGAACGACACCCTGACCAACAACGGTGATTATCCGAAGGAGTATCAAGCGCTTTACCACAGCAACTTCAGCACTCCGTTTCTGGAACAGGGCGCGCGTTTTGCTGCGCCGGTGAAGCAGGTTTCGCCGTTCAACGACAAGGCCAAAGGGGATTTGCCGGACTGGCAGACTTACCGTGCGCCGACCAAGGACTATGACGAGACGGTTTACAACGTTGTGCCGTATGGCGATGCGAAGGGCGATACGTTGACTGTGTTGCATAACAAGGCGGGCAGCTTGGGCGTTTCGCTCGGCTTCAACACTCAAACGCTGCCAGTGTTTTCGCTGTGGAAAAACACCGATACCCAAGGCCAGGGCTATGTCACCGGGCTCGAGCCGGGGACCAGCTTTTCCTATAACCGGCGCTATCAGCGGCCGCTGGGGCTGGTGCCGACGATTGCGCCGAAGGAACACAAGCAGTTTCAGATCAGCTATAGCTTGTTGGCGGATAAAGGGGCTGTGGATAAGGCGTTGAAGCGGGTGAGTGACATTCAAAACGGGCGGGAAACCGAGGTGCGGCAGACGCCCTTGGTGGACCTCACCAAAGAGTGATTTCATCAGCTGGAGGTCGGCCGGTATTGCAGCGCTTCTGCCAGATGGCTACGGGTGATGCCATCCACCTGCTCAAGGTCTGCGAGGGTTCGCGCTACCTTTAGCAATCGATGCGCGGACCTCAGCGACAAGGTCAGTCGTTCACACGCTGTTTCCAGCCAGGTTTCGTCGATTGTGGATAACTTGCAGTGTCTTCGAAGGCCCGGCAGATCAAGGAATGCGTTCGCGCAGCCCTGGCGTTTGTGTTGCCGCTCTCTTGCGTCGGCGACCAGCAGCGCGGCGGTGGCGGTGTCATCGCCGGGTTTGAGCGCAGGATTCAACGCGGTGGCTTCCCGAGCGACGGTCAGGTGCAAGTCGATGCGATCCAGCAGTGGCCCCGATAGTTTGTTGCGGTAGCGCTGGACCATGTCCGGTGTGCAACTGCATTTGCCGCTGGGTTCGCCAAGATATCCACAGGGGCACGGGTTCATTGCGGCCACCAATTGAAAACGTGCCGGAAATCGAACGCGATCCTTGGCTCGGGAAATTACGATGTGGCCGGATTCCAGCGGTTCTCTCAAAACCTCCAACACTTTGCGGTCGAATTCCGGAAGCTCATCGAGGAATAGAACGCCATGGTGGGCGAGAGTGATTTCGCCGGGTTGCGGCTTCGAGCCACCGCCTACCAACGCCGGGCCTGAGGCCGAGTGATGGGGTTGGCGGAAGGGCCTTTGCGGCCAGTGGCTCAAGGGCACGCAACTGGTGACGGATTGAATGGCGGCGACTTCCAGTGCCTCATTTTCGGCCAAAGGAGGAAGGAGACCCGGCAAACGACTCGCCAGCAGCGTTTTCCCCGTACCCGGCGGACCGCTGAACAACAGGTTATGAGCGCCCGCCGCCGCAATCAGTAAGGCACGCTTGGCCGAAAGTTGGCCCTGCACTTCATTCAAGTCCGGATAGGGCTTGCTGGCGTAGAGCAACCCGTTGGAAACATAGGGCTCGACGGGCGTATGTCCATTGAAGTGCGCGACCGCTTCCAGCAGATGGTCGACGGCAATCACCTTCAATCCCGACGCCAGGCACGCCTCCTCGGCATTCGCCCGCGGCACCATGAGCGAGCGCCCGGCCTTGCGTGCGGCCAGTGCAGCCGGCAATACGCCTCTCACGGAACGTACCGCGCCTGACAGCGCCAATTCTCCCAGGCATTCAATGTCATCCAGCGTCAGCGTCGGCACCTGCACGCTGGCGGACAGAATCCCCAGGGCGATCGCCAGATCGAATCGTCCGCCGTCCTTCGGCAAATCAGCTGGAGCGAGATTCAGGGTGATACGCCGCGCCGGAAATTGCAGGCCCGAATTGATGATCGCGCTTCGCACCCGGTCCTTGCTTTCCTTTACTGCCGCTTCGGGCAACCCGACCATGGTCAGCGATGGCAAACCGTTGGCCAGATGGACTTCGACGGTGACGGCAGGCGCATCCACGCCAATCTGGGCGCGGCTGTGGACGATGGAGAGGGACATGGTCGTTCCTTGAGCTTTACGGGAACCGCTTCCTGCGGTTTTTTGAAGGGTAGCCGGAGCGCCGTGTTTCGGAGTGACGAATGAGGCGGCAAACTTTCACTGGATATTGCGAGTGTCTTTCTAGCAATGAAGCGTAAGCGAGTGTGGTTGCCGACGTAGTCAATCGCGGGAAGGTTTTGCAGGACTTTTGCCTGGGTCAATGAATGACGGCGACGGAAGGGTGTGCGCGCTGGTCCAGCCTTGGTTTTTGAGAGTATTAATTGATCTATCCCGTTATTACCCGCTATTGCCGCGCTTCATTATGCTTCGTTATGCCTAATTATCTTCTGGTTTATGTGATTTAGCTTTGTTATCTGTACAGATAACAAAGCGTTATTCCATAACGAAAAGAGTTTTTAGCTTGTTTATCCGTGCAGATAAACTATGATAATTCCATAAGGAACGGTTACTTGCCACCTTGTTATCTGGAAAAGACATGCCTAAGACCAAGCCGATTTTTAAGCAGAAACTCTTGCTGGATACCTTCATTACGACGCTGAAGGAAGCGACCGGTGTATCGGTTGAAGGAATTTCATACCACGTGTCGAGCACAGATCACGAGGTCGATGCTGTGCTAGAAATTGCTACACCTGAAGGTCATTGGACTGTCCCCATCGAGTTGTTGCAGGAAGCCTATCCACGGGATGTTAGGAGCGCCGTTTGGGTTCTTGATGGTTACCGAGCAAGAACTGATCGGCCTACCCAAGTCGTGCCTATGGTGGTCGCTGAAAGATTGAGCAATGGTGCCCGCGAAGAACTGAAAATTAGAAATATCGGATACTACGATGCCAGTGGTTCACTGTATCTGCGCCATGATCGCTGGTTTATACACATCGACCGACCCCACGCCTCAGCTCGTGAGCAACGCCCACTCCCGCTCTTCACCGGCTCGCGGGAGAAGGTTGTCCATGCTCTTCTTCAAACTAAGGGTGAATGGTTCACGGGTGTTCAGCTTGCGGAACTATCCGAAACCTCAGTTTACTCAGTGTCCGGTGTGCTTCAAGAGCTGGAACGGCGTGAATGGGTTGTTGAATCGGAGGGGCGGGGACGTGACAAACGACGAAAGCTAATAAGACCTGGTGCATTGCTAGATGCATGGGCGAAGGAGTGGACAAAAGCCAAAGAGAAGCGAACCCGCTGGTACCTGTTCTGTTCGAACCCGAAGCAACTTATGACAAGGCTCACAGAGGAGGTGATGCAGGCCGGCGCATGGACGGACTGGGCGTTTACGGGGGCGATAGCTGCGAACATACAGTCCCCTCTGTTGACAAGCGTGGACATAGCCGAGATTGCCGTTTCACCTGCGTCACCTGACGATTTTGTGAAAGAACTGGCTTTGACTCCTGCGGAGAAGGGGTACAACGTCGTACTGATTGAGCGTAGTGGTGCCGGCATGTTGTTTCGACAGCAATACGAAGGTGCGTGGTTAGCAAGCCCATTCATCCAATACCTCGACCTCCTTGACGGTCGGGGA
Organism: Pseudomonas sp. LB3P93; assembly: GCF_054898025.1. Lineage (NCBI taxonomy): Bacteria > Pseudomonadati > Pseudomonadota > Gammaproteobacteria > Pseudomonadales > Pseudomonadaceae > Pseudomonas > Pseudomonas sp. LB3P93. The sequence goes on along the minus strand of NZ_CM142713.1, from coordinate 6,290,108 downwards.
AGAAACGCAGAGCTTGCTGCCCAGTTACGACAGGACATTTTGGAGATTTGAAATGGCACTTGGACCTAAGCCAAAAACCGCACAGGGTTACTCCCTTGACCATACCGAGACATGTGAGCGTGTACTAGTCACGCTCTTGGGCGCATTTGGCACGCTAAAATCGACCCTCCGTTTGGTGGGCGGACTTGTTCCCCGGTACCTGACCCCTGCTACGCCGCCTGATGTACCTGCGCACTTTGGAACCTCGGATGTCGATGTTGTCCTGAATATTCAACTCATTGCCGAAGGCAAGGGATACGCATCGCTAGACGATCAACTCGGTGAGAGGGGCTTTGAACGCTTCGTTGAGGACAACGGCTGGGGTTCGGGTTGGCGCTGGAAGCGGAATATTTCGGAACACGAGTACGTATTGGTCGAGTTTCTACGAGGTGCGGATGACCATGATCCTGGTAACAAAGTTGTTGTTGTCGGCGAGAATGTGTCGGCACTTGCGATTGAGCACGCCGGGATCACGCACGCATGGTTTGATGAGAAGCAAGTTACTGCTCAATTGCTCGATGATGCTGGCATCGCGATTGAAACCATTCGTTATGCCGACGTCGTGGCTTTCATTATCCTCAAAGCACTTGCGTTCGACTCGCGTGGGGAGCCTAAGGATGCGGGTGACCTGATCCACGTAATGCGCTATGCAGGCACCCCAGACTACATCGCGTCACAATTCCTCGAGAAAATCCAAACCCAAGAGCATCCTGAGGCAATCAATGACGGGATCGACGCACTACAAAGGAAGTTTGCGGAAGGGAATGGTGTCGAAGGTTACCTCCTTACCGGACCGGTGCTGTACGGTCAGTTTCTCCATGGTCGCGACGAGGAAACCGCTGATGAGCGGGTTCGAGATCAGCGGTTCGCTACCGGGCTTGTGACCGAGGTTTTGCGGCTAATCCGCAATGGCTGAATCGTTCCTACTTTCGGAGGACCGTCCAATAATCGCTTCGGATTGTTCTCTCCAGGTCGTGGACATGAAGTACGGAGGTAGCTCGTTCATTGAACGAGTCGTTAAGAGCTGTAAACGAAATCGTGATGCACCAGCGTTGTGTCAGTGTTGATCTAGCGAGGAAGTTCTCTCGCTGCCTGAACACCACGCCCGAGTTCTGGCTGAACCTGCAAGCGACTTACGATCTGCGTAAAGCCGAAATCGAACGTGGTCACGCTTTAGCCATTTAAAGCGATTGCAGCATCCGCGAAGCACGCTTCCACCACGGTGCATTGACCGCCGGTCGCGACCGTTCACCCTCCGGCAGCATTTGCGGAACATCCTGCAACCGAATCCACGGCTGGTTATTCCAGTGCAGCAAACTCAATGACATCTCCGGCCAGTTCAGCAGGCTCAGGACCGGGCGTTCAGTTGACGTCGGTTGTTGGGCATCTCTGAGGGCCGGCACTACGTCGTGGGTCAGCCATTCGCGCAGGCCTCGGTATTCGGGGCAGTAATGGTAGACGAGCAGGGCGTAGACGCCGGATTCGCTGATCAGCAGGGTGTTTTCCAGGGTGCCGTGGATGACGACTCGCGCGGATTGGTGTTGATCGGGATCGAGCTTTCGGACGGCGCGTTCGTCGAGGAAAAGGCGAAGCAGACGGCCCAGGTCTCGGGCGCTGAACCAAGGCTGGTTTTCGATCAAAAGCGCGTGAAGGTGGAGTTTGTGGCGGATGAAGACGTGGGGGATTAGATAAGAGTCATCGCTATTCATTGTTACAGCTCCTTTTGCTAAAGAGGCTGCCGTCAATCGTCGCCAAACGATTGGGTGGCAGCTGTACGCGGGTTGGCGAACCGGAGCAAAAGGAACCCGGCAGACCCGAAGGTCTCCCACGCACAGCCGCCATGACTCGAGAGATGGTCGCCGTGCGCCTTAAGCTTCCAGGTCGCCAAACCCAGTGCTGAATATTCAGCTGAGGATGAGCTTAGGAACCTGGGCTTCGCGGCGCTATCGGACGGCGGTGGTGATCTTTGTAGGACGTTGCCGAGATTATGGCGGGGCGGAAGATCAAAAGCTCGCCGCCCTTGGCAACGCCTACAGGTAAATCTGAAGGTCGTTCCGACCTTATCGCGAGCAGGCTCGCTCCTACAGTGGATTGGGCTTCACCGTGGGATCGATGGGGTTACTCGGCCGGCGGATTGAGCTTCGCTTCCAGCTCCGCCACCTTCGCCTCAAGGCTCTCCAACCGTGCCCGGGTCCGTGCCAGCACGACCATCTGGCTGTCAAACTCTTCCCGGCTCACCAGGTCCAGCTTGCTGAAGCCGCTCTGCAGCAGTGCCTTGAACTGGCTTTCGATTTCGCTTTTCGGCAACGGGGTTTCGCCGCTGAAGAGGCGCGAAGCGGTGCCGCTCAGGGCGTCGAGGAAGTCTTTGGGTGCGAGCATGGGGAATGTCCTGTCAACAATGGCGGGCAGTGTATCACGCAGTGTCTATAGTCAATTCCGACCGCAGGGATGCACGCTTTTCGCGCATGAGGACGGACGGCCGCGCACTGTTGTTGTGCGTATCCGCCGGGCTGGCTGGGTGAAGCGGAGGTATGAAGCGTTCAAGGGATTGAATTCAGTGGGTTTTGGCGAGATGGCAAGCTTTCTGCTTAGTCGGTAGTGACCCATGCACTGATGCAGTCGCTGTGACGAATGCAGTGCGCCAAGCGGAACGGGGGAAGTGTTTCGCGCGGAGTGGTTAGCAGGCGTCGGAGGGGCAATCAAAAGGCCGACGATGCGTTACAAAGCCAGGCACTGCGCTTAGACTTGAGTCGGGTTTGTTTTCCTGGGGCAAGTCCACCAATTCGGGAGAGAGTTTTCATGAAGCTAGTCACTGCCATCATCAAGCCGTTCAAGTTGGACGACGTGCGCGAGTCGCTGTCCGAGATCGGCGTGCAGGGCATTACCGTTACTGAAGTCAAAGGCTTCGGTCGGCAGAAGGGTCACACCGAGCTGTATCGCGGCGCGGAATACGTGGTCGATTTCCTGCCCAAGGTGAAGATCGATGTCGCCATTGACGACAAGGATCTGGACCGGGTTATCGAGGCGATAACCAAGGCAGCCAACACCGGCAAGATCGGTGACGGCAAGATCTTCGTGGTCAATCTGGAACAGGCGATTCGCATTCGTACCGGCGAAACCGATACCGACGCGATTTAAACGCCGCCACAAACCCAACGCCCCAGGAGAAAACAATATGACTCTGCGTAAATTCGCAGGGCTAGGAGCCCTGTTGTCCCTCGTAATGCCCAGCCTGGCTATGGCGGCAGACGAAGTGGCGGCCCCAGTCCTCAACTCCGGCGACACCGCCTGGATGATGACCTCGACAGCCCTCGTGCTGTTCATGACCATTCCCGGCCTCGCGCTGTTCTACGGCGGCATGGTTCGGTCGAAAAATATTCTTTCCGTGATGATGCAGTGCTTCGCCATTACCGGTCTGATCAGCATTCTGTGGGTCATTTATGGCTACAGCATCGCGTTCGACACCACCGGCATGGAGCAGGGCGTCGTCAACTTCAACTCGTTCTTCGGCGGCATGGGCAAGGCGTTCCTCGCCGGTGTCACGCCTTCGAGCCTGACCGGTCCTGCGGCGCTGTTCCCTGAGGCGGTGTTCATCACCTTCCAGATGACCTTCGCCATCATCACCCCTGCGCTGATCGTCGGTGCCTTCGCCGAGCGGATGAAGTTCTCCGCCATGCTGATCTTCATGGGCGTGTGGTTCACCCTGGTTTACGCACCGATTGCGCACATGGTCTGGTCCGGCAACGGCGGCCTGATGTGGGACTGGGGCGTACTCGACTTCGCCGGCGGCACCGTGGTGCACATCAACGCCGGTGTGGCCGGTCTGATTGCCTGCCTGGTACTGGGCAAGCGCAAAGGCTTCCCGACCACGCCGATGGCGCCGCACAACCTCGGTTACACCCTGATGGGCGCCGCGATGCTGTGGGTCGGCTGGTTCGGCTTCAACGCCGGCTCCGCCGCTGCGGCCAACGGCACCGCCGGTATGGCGATGCTGGTCACTCAGATCGCCACCGCCGCTGCTGCACTGGGCTGGATGTTCGCTGAGTGGATCACTCACGGCAAACCAAGTGCGCTGGGTATCGCTTCGGGTGTTGTGGCCGGTCTGGTTGCCATCACCCCGGCCGCTGGCACCGTGGGCCCGATGGGCGCTCTGGTGATCGGCCTGGCAGCGGGCGTGGTGTGCTTCTTCTGCGCAACCACCCTGAAACGTAAACTCGGTTATGACGATTCCCTGGACGCCTTCGGTGTACACGGTATCGGCGGTATCCTCGGCGCAATCCTGACCGGTGTGTTCGCTGCACCGTCCCTGGGTGGCTTCGGCACCGTTACCGACATCGCCGCTCAAGTCTGGATTCAGTGCAAAGGCGTCGGCTTCACGGTGATCTACACGGCGATCGTCACCTACATCATTCTCAAGGTCCTGGATGCTGTGATGGGCCTGCGTATCACTGAAGAAGAAGAGGCCGTCGGCATCGACCTGGCACTCCACAACGAACGCGGCTACAACTTGTAAGCACGCGCATATAAAACTTGCCCGGCTTGCCGGGCATTTTTTTGTCTGGGTTTTGTCAGCGGAGGGAATGCTGAAAGGTTTTTTCTTACACGTTTAGGGGCGTTTACGACGGGCGCTTTTCTGCGGCCAATGGCTTACACGATTGAAGGAATATTAGGGCCTTTGTTTTTTCCCTGAGCGCGCTAGAATGCGCCCCGAACGAGCGGAGAACTGTATGTGGCAACAGACTCTGATTACCCTGCGGGCACGGCCCCGGGGCTTTCATCTGGTAACGGACGAGTTACTCGCCGGCCTGCCTGAAATCAAGGCGTGTCGGGTCGGTCTGTTGCACTTGTGGCTGCAGCATACCTCGGCGTCGTTGACTATCAACGAGAACGCCGATCCGGCGGTACGTCTCGACTTCGAACGATTTTTCAATCGTCTGATCCCACAAGGAGCAGACGGCTATGAGCATAACGACGAAGGCCTGGACGACCTCCCGGCGCACTTCAAGGCCAGCGTGCTTGGCTGTCAGCTCAGTTTGCCGATTTCGGCAGGCCGACTGGCGCTGGGGACCTGGCAAGGCGTTTATCTGGGCGAGCACCGTGATTTTGGCGGTGCCCGTAAAGTCCTCGCCACCGTGCACGGTGAAGAGGCATGAACCGCTGGTCACCAGCGGTTATTGAATTTTTCCGGCGGCTGTCGACAGACGGTGAAGCTGGGCTATAACTAATCTGCTTTTCGCAAGTCATGAGGTAGAACATGAGCGACGATGATCTGGAAAACGACGACCTGGAAGTAGGCGACGAAGACGAAACCGAAGAAGGTCTGGAAGCAGCGACGGACGACGTCGTTGAAGACGACGGTGGCGAGGATACGCCGGCCCCTACTGCCAAAGGCAAAGCCAAGGCTGCGGTGTCGGTCGATGAACTGCCGAGCGTTGAAGCCAAGAACAAGGAACGCGATGCTCTCGCGCGGGCCATGGAAGAGTTTTTGGCCAAAGGCGGCAAGGTGCAGGAAGTGGAGGCCAATGTGGTCGCCGATCCTCCCAAGAAGCCTGACAACAAGTACGGCAGCCGGCCTATCTAAGCGTCTGCCCTTGCTTGCTGAAAAAGCCCGCCGTCGCTGCGGGCTTTTTCATGGGCGGGGGAAAGTAGTCGAAGTTGACGGGCACCCTGTGGGAGCGGGCTTGCCCGCGATGAGGCCATCAGATCCAACAGTAATGCTGGCTGATAGTCAGCTATCGCGGGCAAGCCCGCTCCCACAGGTTTTGTGTCAGGTCGAAGCCGCATTCCATCGCGCCAGCAACGCCGGCAACTCGGTCAGGCTGCCAATCTCCGCATCCGGCGCCTTGTCGGCTTCCCACACCTTGCCCGCCGGGTTAAACCAGATCGCCCGCAACCCCGCCTGCTGCGCTCCGGCAATGTCATCGCCGGGATGATCGCCGATATGCACCGCCGTCTCCGCCGTCGCACCACCACGCTGCAACGCCTCATGAAACAGTCGCGCATCGGGCTTGGCGATGCCGATGTCCTCGGCGCACAACGCAAACTTGAAGTAATCCGCCAGCCCTAACCGGCGCACATCGGCGTTGCCGTTGGTGACTACGCCCAAGGCGTAATGCCTGGCCAGCGTCTCCAGCGTCGGTTCGACTTCAGGGAACACCTCGATCTGGTGCCGGGCATGCAGGAACACTTCAAAACTCTTGTCGGCCAGGTCCGAAGCCTCGCCGTGGCCGTAGCCGGCCTCTTCCAGCGCATGGAACAACACCCGGCGCCGCAGCGCACTGATGCGGTGTTTGAGGCTCGGTTCGCTGCTCAGGACCCGCTCGCGAATGGCCCACAAATGCTCTACCGGCACCGCGCCCAGGTTTGGTGCGTGCTCGGTCAGCCATTCACGCAGTACGGCTTCGGCGCTGACGATCACCGGGGCGGTGTCCCACAGGGTGTCGTCGAGGTCGAAGGTGATCAATTGGATGGTCATGAATCATCGCCCTTAATGCGTTTGGCCCGTGGATGGGCGCTGTCGTAGACCGTGGCCAGGTGCTGGAAGTCCAGGTGGGTGTAGATCTGGGTGGTCTTGATGTCCGAGTGGCCGAGCAATTCCTGTACGGCGCGCAAGTCTTGTGAGGATTCGAGCAAGTGGCTGGCAAAGGAGTGCCGCAGCATGTGCGGGTGCAGATTCTGCCCCAGCTCGCGCTCGCCGGCCGCCTTGACCCGGACCTGAATCGCCCGAGGCCCAAGGCGCCGGCCTTGCTGGCTGACAAACACCGCGTCGTCCGCCGGGTTGGTCATCGCCCGCAAGGGCAGCCACAGATCCAGGGCTTCGCGGGCTTTTTTGCCCACCGGAAGCAGTCGGGTCTTGCTGCCCTTGCCGAGCACCTGAACCATGCCGTCGGCCAGATCCAGCTGATCCAGATTGAGTCCGGTCAGTTCGGAAAGCCGCAGACCCGAGGAATAGAACAGTTCCAGAATCGCCTGATCCCGACGCGCCAGGAAATCATCCTCCACCGCGCCTTCAAGCAGCTGCAGTGCGCGGTCGGTGTCGAGGGTTTTCGGCAGCCGTCGTTCACCCTTGGGCGGCGCCAAACCGTTGGCCGGGTCGTGATCGCAAAGACCTTCGCGGTTCAGGTAGTGATAGAGCCCACGGACTGCCGACAGCAGCCGTGCCAGGCTGCGGGACGATTGGCCCTGTGAATGCAGGCGCGCGATCAGGCTGCGCAGACGCTGGATATCCAGTGCGGCCCAACTGCTGATGTTCTGTTTGACGCACCAGCCCAGCACTTTGTCGAGGTCGCGGCGGTAGGCGTACAGCGTGTGGGGCGACACCTGTCGCTCACTGCGCAGGTGTTCGCAGTAAGCGTCCAGTTGCCGTTCCATGGTCAGCGTACCGAGCGCAGGGAGCTGTTGACCCGAGGCAGTACGCGGCCCATGACTTCGGCGATGTAGCTCAGAAACAGCGTGCCGACCGAGCTTTTGTAGTGCTGCGGGTCGCGGCTGGCGATGGCCAGGACGCCGTGGATGCCTTGAAAGCTGATGGCGACGACGGCGGTGGAGCCGATCTGCTTGCGTTGTTCTTCGCCGAACAGGAAGTCCAGTTCGTGCTCACGCAGGCTGCCGCTGACGCTTTTGTCTTCCGAGAGCAAGCCGCCAATGGCCGTTTGCGCCTCGGCATGGGTGACCCAGCGGCCCACTGGCATCGGGTTGTCGCCCAGCAGGATCAAGCTGACAAAAGGCACCTGAAAGTCCTGACGCAGACTGTCTTCGACGCTGATCACCACGTCTTCCAGGCTGTTGGCGTCCATCAGCGCGAGAATCAGGCGGCGGGTTTTGTCGAAGAGGCGGTCGTTGTCGCGGGCTACATCCATCAAGTGCGAGAGGCGATGACGCAGCTCGATGTTGCGGTCGCGCAGGATCTTCATCTGGCGCTCGACCAGCGAGACGGTATCGCCGCGCTGGTGCGGAATGCGCAAGTCCGGGAGCAGTTCTTCATGCTCGACGAAGAAATCCGGATGAGCCTCCAGGTACGCGGCAATCGCCGCCGCCTCAAGGCTTTCGGAAGGGGATTCGTCGGGCTGTTGGGCGGGAACCTGGGGCTTATCTTTCATGTATTCGACTCTCTCAAAGACGCACTTGTCCTTCATAAACGCGTACTGCCGGACCGGTCATCATGACCGGTTGGCCAGGGCCTGCCCATTCAATGGACAGACGCCCGCCAGGCAGGTCGATCAACAGCGGCGAATCCATCCACCCCTGGCTGATCGCAGCCACTGCGGCAGCGCACGCGCCGGTTCCGCAGGCCTGGGTTTCCCCGGCGCCACGTTCCCAGACGCGCAACTGCGCGCGGTTCCGGTCGATGACCTGGAGAAAACCGACATTGACCCGCGCCGGGAAGCGCGGGTGGTGTTCGATTTTCGGCCCCAGTTCATGCACCGGTGCGTTGTTGATGTCGCTGACCCGCAGTACGGCATGGGGGTTGCCCATGGACACAGCGGCCAGTTCAACCGTCGCACCCTCGACATCGAGCTTATAACTCAGGGCCTGTTCTGGCGCCTCGAACGGAATCTCGGCCGGCACCAGGCGCGGTGCGCCCATGTTGACACCGATCTGGCCGTCGCTGCGAATATCCAGTTCGATGATGCCGCTTTTGGTCTCGACGCGAATCTGCCGTTTGGCAGTCAGGCGCTTGTCGAGCACGAAGCGGGCGAAACAGCGCGCACCGTTGCCGCACTGTTCCACTTCGGAACCGTCGGAGTTGAAGATCCGGTAACGGAAATCCACGTCCGGGTTGCTCGGCGCTTCGACGATCAGCAACTGGTCGAAACCGATGCCAGTGTGCCGATCGCCCCATTGCTTGGCATGCTTGGGCAGGATGTGTGCGTGCTGGCTGACCAGGTCGAGGACCATGAAGTCATTGCCCAGGCCGTGCATCTTGGTAAAACGCAGCAGCATGGGATTACTCCGGCAGCAGGCTTTCGCCAGCAAACAACTCGGCTACCGTCTCACGGCGACGCACTTCAAATGCCTGATCACCGTCCACCAACACTTCAGCGGCACGGCCGCGGGTGTTGTAGTTGGAACTCATGACAAACCCATAAGCACCGGCCGAATGCACGGCCAGCAAGTCGCCTTCTTCCAGGGCCAGTTCACGATCCTTGGCCAGGAAGTCGCCGGTTTCGCAGATCGGGCCGACGATGTCGTAGGCACGAGCGGCGGTAGCGCGAGGGCGCACGGCGGTGACGTCCATCCAGGCCTGGTACAGCGCCGGGCGGATCAAGTCGTTCATGGCCGCATCGACGATGGCGAAGTCTTTGTGTTCGGTGTGCTTGAGGTATTCGACCTGGGTCAGCAACACGCCGGCGTTGGCGACGATGAAACGGCCCGGCTCGAACACCAGTGCCAGGTCACGACCGTCGAGACGCTCGCGCACGGCTTTGATGTAGTCGGCAGCCAATGGCGGCTCTTCATCGCGATAACGCACGCCCAAACCACCACCGAGATCGATGTGGCGCAGGTAAATGCCGCAATCGCCGAGACGGTCGACCAGGCCCAGCAGGCGGTCGAGGGCGTCGATGAAGGGCGGCAGGGTGGTCAGTTGCGAACCGATGTGGCAATCGACGCCGACCACTTCCAGGTTGGGCAACTGGGCGGCGCGGATGTACACGTCTTCGGCGTCGGCGATGGCGATGCCGAACTTGTTCTCTTTGAGACCGGTGGAAATGTACGGGTGCGTGCCGGCATCGACGTCCGGGTTCACGCGCAGCGAGATCGGTGCGCGAACGCCCAGTTCGGCGGCGACCACTTGCAGACGCTCCAGCTCATCGGTGGATTCGACGTTGAAGCAATGAACGCCGACTTCCAGGGCGCGACGCATGTCGTCACGGGTCTTGCCGACACCAGAGAACACAATCTTGTCGGCGCTGCCGCCAGCGGCCAGTACGCGTTCCAGCTCGCCACGGGAAACGATGTCAAAACCGGCGCCCAAACGCGCCAGGACATTCAGTACACCCAGGTTGGAGTTGGCCTTGACCGCAAAGCAGACCAGGTGCGGCATGCCGGCCAGCGCATCGGCGTAAGCCAGGTACTGGGCTTCGATGTGGGCGCGGGAGTAGACGTAAGTCGGTGTGCCAAAGCGCTCGGCGATGGCGGACAGGGCAACACCTTCCGCGAACAGCTCACCGTCACGGTAGTTAAAAGCGTCCATGGCGTTCCCTTATTGGTAGACGTCGTGCTTGTGTGCTTTGGAAGCAGGCTGCTTTTGCGACGACTTGGCCTGCTCGGCAGGGTCCTGGGAATCGTCGGGCAGGTACAGCGGGCCTTTTTGACCACAGGCCGACACAAGACAGGCAACCGCTAGGAGCGCGGCAAGGGAAGAGATCAGGCGCTTCATGGCGAAATCCTTGAAAATGCGTTAATTGCGCCGGAGTATACCGGCCACCCGGCAGCTTGCCTATGCGACGGGGCTCCCGTCCGGCGGGGCTTGTGGTGAGGGGATTTATCCCCGTTCGGCTGCGCAGCAGTCGCAAGCACTCCCGTTTAACCTTGAACTGCTGGGGCTGCTTCGCAACCCAACGGGGATAAATCCCCTCGCCACACAAGCCCGCTCCCACATGTGCAGCGTTTGATGTACCTATATCGGCCCTTGGTCGTTATCCTTTGCAATCACCGGGGCTCGCCCGTATCTTGCGGCGCTTGAGCGTGAACAGACACTTTTTGAGGTTGCCGTAATGAGTTTGACCGAAGCCCGTTTCCACGATCTGGTCGATGCCACCCAGCAGACGCTGGAGGATGTTTTCGATGAGAGTGACCTGGATATCGATCTGGAGAGCTCGGCCGGTGTGCTCACCGTCAAGTTCGAAAACGGCAGCCAGTTGATCTTCAGCCGCCAGGAACCGCTGCGTCAGCTGTGGCTGGCGGCCGTGTCCGGTGGTTTCCACTTCGATTACGACGCCGAGAGCGAGCGCTGGATGTGCGACAAAAGCGAAGAGCAGCTGGGCGAAATGCTCGAGCGGATCGTCATGCAGCAGGCCGGCGTCGAACTCGATTTCGAAGGCCTGTGAGATCGTGACGCAGCCTGCGCCCGTTCGCCCGCCCAAGCCGCTCTACAGCAACGTCAGCCCGGCGGTGCCTTCGCCGTGCAGCGGTGTGTGCCGGCTGGATGAGCAGAAGGTCTGCCTGGGCTGTTTTCGCCATGTCGAAGACATCCGCGAATGGCGCTCGGCGGATGATGATCGCCGCCGTGTCATCTGCGCCGAGGCGACCCAGCGCAAATCCTGCGCCTGACCCTGCTACAGATGTGTGTGGTCGGGCCTGACTTGTATATTTATTGAGCTGTGATAGTGTCCAGAAACGCCTCAACCCATCGAGGCTCGTGAAAACCCCGCCTTTTTCTGGCGGGGTTTTGCTTTTTCTGTGCAGAAGAAAGGAGTCTGCCTCAATCATGACCGCACCTTCCATCACCCTTACCCGTCTGGACGTGCAACGTCTGGAGCGCCTGATCGACAGCCTGGATGACACGCTGCCGGGCGTTATCGCGCTGCAAACCGAACTGGATCGCGCCGATACCCTGGTCGGTCACGATGAAGTGCCCGCCGATGTCGTTACCATGAATTCCCGTGTGCATTGCCGCGAAGAAGGCAGTGGCAAGGACTATCACCTGACGCTGGTCTACCCCAAGGATGCCAACGCCGACGAAGGCAAGATTTCGATTCTGGCGCCAGTCGGCAGTGCACTGCTTGGCCTCAAGGTTGGCCAGCACATCGACTGGCCGGCACCGGGCGGCAAGACCCTGAAGCTGACCCTGCTGGAAGTCGAATCGCAACCGGCCGAGGGCGGCCACTTCCCGGAATAAATCGCTTAGACCTGCTCGAGCGCCTCATTCAACGCGCGCTCCAGGTCGGCCTTGTAGCGCAAGTACAGATTGCTTGAGCTCTGACCATCACCGAGCAGGCCCGACAAATCCAGGTCGGTGATGTAGCAGCGATAGCGCTCGGTTTCCCGGCGCTGCTCGACGATCTCCTGGGCGACCACGATGAACAATTGGTCGCCATGTTCCAGCTCTGAAAACTCCCGCTGATTGCAGTACAACGTGACCTGCACCTGACCTGGAGCGGCTTTGCCGATGATCGCCTGCACGTCGTAGAACGGTTTGTTGATCGGGGTTTGCGGTGCCGGCCGGGCTTCGACCCGACGCGCCCGTCCGGGACCGGACGGCAATAGCTGGTAATACAACGTGTCCAGGTTCAGTGGCTGGACGGTGTTCATCGGCAGCAAGGCGTCGCGCCGATACTGGATCGATTGCAGGAACCGCTGCAGCGGCACCAGCAGGCTTTGCTCGTCGTGATAGGGCAATCGCTGTTGCCAAAGGGCATTGAACTCATCCAGGACGTACAGATCAGCCTGCTGTTCGTTGATGCGGTAGAACACCTGAATGCATTCGGGCTGGCCCATGGGCAGGAGCAGCGCCAGGTCGTTGTCTTCCAGTGCCATCGGGTCCAGGTGCAGCGGGCTGTAACTCGCCAGTTCTTCACCCAGGTAATCGAACAGCGCTGGCAGTGTGGCGAGGGCGACGTGATTGACGTGGCCGGGCACCAGTTCCAGAACGTGATAATGCTGCTGGACCTGAACCAGGTAGCGATGATTGAGCTTGCTCAGCAGCAGGTTCTGCGCGGTATCGAGGACTTCTTCGACCCGCCGGGCGATGAATTGCGCGCGGTTGTGGCAGAAGCAACGAACCCTCAATCTCGGTTGTTGTGGTCCGTCAGGCAGGTTGTTGAGGTAATCACGCAGACAGTCGAGCAGAGCGTGAGGGCCGTCGTAGCGGTTGACCAACACTTCGTTCCAGCTGTTGAGCGTGACCTGGTCCAGAGTCAGCACCAGGTTTTCACGGACACCGGCATAGCTCAGGGAGTCGGTGCGTTCGGTGGTCATCAGGATATTCAGGTCGCGATGGTGCTTGAGCGGATCGACGCCAACGTTAACCAGAATCAGCACTTCGCTCGGCACACTGGCTCGCAGCAACGCCTCTTCGGCAACGGCCGCCAACGGCAGGGCGATGCTTTGTTGCAGGCTGCCGAGCAGGTTGAACAGTTCAAATTCGCTCAAGTCGCTGGTGCCCGGGTGCAAGGCGAGGCGGGTGCTGCTGTCGATTACGCCATTGCGGTGGCACCAGGTCAGCAGCTCCAGCAATTGGCGGCTGCGCTTGATCGGCGCGAAATGTTCCCATTCGTGGGCGGTCAGGCTGCCGTTATACAAGCCCCACTGGGTTTGCCCGGGTTCTTTTTTGTTCGGCGCCTGCACCAAGGTCAGGGTGTCTTCGGCCAGGTCCGGGGCGATGCCGGGGTTGATGAACTCGACTTTGTCCGCTTTGCGCTCAAAGGCTGCATACAGCCGGCGACCCAGCACGTTGAGGTCGCGTTTGTTGATCAGGCTGACGGTTTGCTCGTTGCGGGCGAACTGGGTCAGGAAGCGGTAGCTGTAATTGAGCTCGTTGACCAAGGCTCGGCGTTCGGTGCTGACCTGGCGGACTTTCCATTGGCTGCGGCTGTCGAGCAGCGCCAGTTGCCGCGGATCCCAATTCCATTCGTGAGCCAGCCGCTCAAGCAGTGAGCGCTGCCAGCTCTGGGTGCGACTGCTGCCGGTAAGCTTGCGGTTGACCTTCAGGTATAACGCGCGGCGTACCAGTTCCAGGCGCTCCGGCTCGCCACGCGCGGTCAGGTATTCCTCGATGCGTCGGTAAACGACCATGTAGGGGTCGAGCTCGTCGAGGTCCAGTTGATTGGCGAACACCGCCTGTTTGAAACGCAGGCTCAAGCAATGAACCTTCGGGTGTTCGCTGGCGTAAACCTCGATCAGCAGAAGTTTGAGCACTGACTTGTAGGGCGACTCGATACCCTTGAACAACTGCCAGAGCCCGGCACCGATGAATTCGCCTGGAGGGATATAGGCCAGATGGCCCAGGTCCAGCGCCTCGTCAGCCCGGATGAAACGCTTGGACAGCAGCGTGTGGGTGTAACGGTCGTAGGCGGCTTCTTCGTAGACCGGCACCAGCCACCAGATCGGTGTGCGGCCGGCCAGCCAGATCGCGGTGCGGTAGAACTCATCCAGCAGCAGGTAGTGCTGGGTCGTGCCGCAGTCATCCGAACTCAATTGCGTATCGCGCTCGCCGAGTACGAAGCGAGCCGGGTCGATCAGAAAGAAATGCGCCTCGGCGCCTTGGCTGGCGGCCCAGATCTCAAGCAACTGGCACTTTTTACGCAGCTCGGCGAGTTCGCTCTCGCTCAGGTCCGGCCTGTGACAGACCCACACGTCCATGTCGCTTTGATCGGCCTGGGCCAGTGTGCCGAGGCTGCCCATCAGGAACAGTCCGTGGATCGGTCGCGGTGGATTGCTGCCGTGGCGCGGCTTATAGGAGAACGATCGGGTCAGGCGCTGGGCTTCAGCGAGGGCGTTGGCGTCAGGCTCGAAATTCGACAGCCCAGCCGGCGTGCTGCCCGACACATAGCCCGGCAATAGCGGGTGATTAACGTGGAAAAACAGCGGCAGCAGCGTCAGCACCGTTTGCTGGCGGGTCGACAGCCCTTCCATGGCACGGGCCATGCGGCCTTCGTTGAGCTTCAGAAAACGTGCGCGCAGCTGGCTGAGAACCTTACGGTCGATTCCCTCGTCCAGATCGGGGCGGATTTCATGGGTGCGGGTCATGTCAGCTCAAACCGGCTCGCGAGGCTCGGACGTGGGTGTCTGCGGATGAGGGGGAGTTTAGCGCCTCGGGCCCGGGACTTTTAAGCTGATTTTGTATTTTTGACGTCAGATTTCCATCGTGCGGCGACCGCAGGTCACAAGTGTGCCCGCGGAAATCCCGTAGCAGGGGTTTCCGTGGGCGATGCGGTAAAACTCAGGCTGTTTCCTGGACGCTCAGAATCGTCAGAACGGTTTGTACATTTTGCGCGGCGTCACGACCCAGACTGGTCAGATAACCACCATCAGGCTGGTCGATCAGTTCTTTTTCGTACAGGCGTTGAGCGGCAGCAATGGCTTTCGGGGCAGCAGTCTGATGAATTTTCAAACCTTCCTGGGAACTGTCCAGGTTGAAGAGGGCGAGGATTTCCAGTTCGGCAACCAACTCAGGGGTAAGCGACATAAGGACTCCAGACTTTCTAGGAATTGGACGACAGCGCCCCTAAGGTGAGCCCACTTGTGCGGCATGTCCAGTGCCTGCATCAGGGTTTTTTCGCCTCGGGAAGCATTCCCCGGTGGGTGGTGCGGCAGCGGGGTGGTTTCCAGTGTAGACAGGGTCTGGGGGGAGGCAGGATAGATTAGTGACAATCTGTGTGGAGCGCGGGTTATGAGGCGGGGAAGCTTCTGTGGCAATGGGGCTTTTGTGGCGAGGGAGCTTGCTCCCGCTGGGGCGCGAAGCGGCCCCAAGCTTTGCGACTGCTTCGCAGTCGAACGGGAGCAAGCTCCCTCGCCACAGGAATCTGCGCCCCTGAAGTCTGAGTTATTTCTTTTCCGGCGGCAGCTCTGGCAACGCACGCAACGCAGTTTCATACCATTCGGTGTTGAACGCGCGGTCTTCTTCGAGGATCGCGTCGATTTCCACCGCCAACACGTGGGCCATCAGGTTGAGGATTTCTTCACGCTCGTAACCCACCAGGGTCAGCTTGTTGAAGGTTGCCTTGGCCGCTGGCGGGTTGTCGCTTTCGATCTGGTTTTCGATGGCTTCGATCAAAGTGTTTTCGGCGAACTCTTCTTCGTCGATTTCGATATCGGTTGGCTCGCTCATGGCAGGCTCCTCAAGTTTAAGGCGGCCAGTTTACCTGCATTCAGCGCTGTGATGCTGCTGGCAGGAATCGCCCCGGCGTTCTATAAATCAGGCACTGCCAACCCCGCACGGCCTGGAGGCTATGTGATGCTCGAGCTTTTTGGATTTTCCGTCAGTAACTACTACAACATGGTCAAGCTGGCGCTGCTGGAGAAGGGCGTGCCGTTTGAAGAAGTACCGTTTTACGCGGGCACAAGCCCGGAAGCGTTGGCCATCAGCCCGCGCGGCAAGGTGCCGGTGTTGCGCGCTGAGCAGGGCTTCATCAACGAAACGGCGGTGATCCTCGAATACATCGAGCAAAGCCAGAAAGGCCCGCCACTGTTGCCGAACGATCCGTTTGAGCGGGCCCAGGTGCTGGCGCTGGCAAAGGAAATCGAGCTGTACATCGAACTGCCAGGGCGTGCGTGCTACGCCGAGGCGTTTTTCGGCATGCAGGTGCCGGAGGCGATCAAGGACAAGACCAAGGCTGAGTTGCTGGCGGGTTTTGCGGCGTTAGGCAGGCACGGCAAGTTTGCCCCTTATGTGGCGGGCGACAGTCTGAGCATTGCGGATTTGTATTTCCTGTACAGCGTGCCGTTGGCCTGTGCGGTAGGGAAGAAGCTGTTCGATATCGATTTGTTGGCTGAGATGCCAGCCGCCAAGGCGCTGCTGGAACGTCTGGAGCAGAACCCGAACGTGCAGCGGATTGCGGCGGACAAGGAAGCGGCGATGCCAGCGTTTATGGCGATGGTCGCGTCTAAGAAGTAGGTTTTGAAGTGTTCTGAAGTCAGCCTTCGCGAGCAGGCTCGCTCCCACATTGGATCTTTGGTGTTCACAGAAATTGTGTGCGCCATCAATCTAATGTGGGAGCGGGCTTGCCCGCGAAGCTTTTAGCGGCTGGCGAGCAGCGCCTGACCGCGAGCCACAGCCTTCTTGACCTGCGCCGGCGCAGTCCCGCCGATATGGTCACGGGCGTTCACCGAGCCTTCCAGGGTCAGCACGGCAAACACGTCCTGATCAATCTGGTCGCTGAACTTGCGCAGTTCCTCCAGGCTCATTTCCGCCAGGTCTTTACCGCTTTCCACGCCGTACTTCACGGCATGGCCAACGATTTCGTGGCAGTCACGGAACGGCAGGCCTCGGCGTACCAGATAGTCAGCCAGGTCGGTCGCGGTGGAGAAACCACGCAGCGCCGCTTCGCGCATCATTGCGTGCTTGGGCTTGATCGCCGGGATCATATCGGCGAAGGCGCGGAGCGAGTCGCGCAACGTATCGGCGGCGTCGAACAGCGGCTCCTTGTCTTCCTGGTTATCCTTGTTGTAGGCCAATGGCTGGCCTTTCATCAGGGTCAGCAGGCCCATCAGTGCGCCGAAGACGCGACCGGTCTTGCCACGCACCAGCTCTGGCACGTCCGGGTTTTTCTTTTGCGGCATGATCGAGCTGCCGGTGCAGAAGCGGTCCGGCAGATCGATGAACTGGAACTGCGCGCTGGTCCACAGCACCAGCTCTTCGGAGAAGCGCGACAAGTGCATCATCGCGATGCTTGCGGCCGAGCAGAATTCGATGGCGAAGTCGCGATCGGAAACGTTGTCCAGCGAGTTGCCGCCAACCGCGTCGAAGCCCAGCAGCTGGGCTGTGAACTCGCGGTCGATCGGGTAAGTGGTGCCGGCCAGCGCGGCGCTGCCCAAGGGCATGCGGTTCGTGCGCTTGCGGCAGTCCACCAGGCGTTCGTAGTCGCGGCTGAGCATTTCGAACCAGGCCAGCATGTGGTGCCCGAAGGTCACTGGCTGTGCGGTTTGCAGGTGGGTGAAGCCTGGCATGATGCTGCCGGCTTCGCGCTCGGCCTGCTCCAGCAAGCCTTTTTGCAGGCGGGTGATTTCCGCCAGGATCAGGTCGATCTCGTCACGCAGCCACAGGCGGATGTCAGTGGCGACCTGGTCGTTGCGGCTGCGGCCGGTGTGCAGCTTTTTACCGGTCACGCCGATGCGGTCGGTCAGACGCGCCTCGATGTTCATGTGCACGTCTTCGAGGTCAATGCGCCAGTCGAACTGGCCGGCCTCGATTTCACTCTGGATGGTCTTCAGGCCATCAGTGATGCTGTCGCGCTCGGCGTCGGTCAGCACGCCGACCTTGGCCAGCATGGTGGCGTGGGCGATAGAGCCCATGATGTCGTGGCGATACAGGCGCTGGTCGAAAGTGACGGAGGCGGTGAAGCGGGCGACGAAGGCGTCGACGGGTTCACTGAAGCGGCCGCCCCAGGACTGATTGGTCTTGTCAGTGCTCATGAATTCGCTCGTGTCGGCTGAAGAAAAAATGACGGTGGAAGCTGCCGCGGATAATAACAGGGTTGCCAATCCTGTCGCTGACGCTGGTCGACAGGTTTTTTTTTCGGAGCACGGTCCATACTCAGGACATGCCCTGTGGGAAATTGCGCAACGATATTTTTCAATTGAGCAATATCGTCCCGGCAACCGTCTACAGTTGGACAGTAGGATCAGCGCAATTCCCGGCGCTGCGGCTGACTATAAGAAGAGGGGGTGTTCATATTGTGTATCGGCAAACCCTACGGCGATACCTCGCTTATGCGGGCCAGAGCCTCCAATCAATCGGCAGATGAAAATTTAGCCGCCGGTCTCGCGGCACTTTTTGGCCCTCGCGCTAGTCTTAGCGTGGATCGCGGTGACGGACGTCACTTCACCTGTCTACGCTATCCTTGTGCGAGACTCACGCAGGAATCCAGCGCAATATGAATGTCCTGATCGTTGATGACGAACCCCTAGCCCGCGAGCGCCTGAGCCGAATGGTTGGCGAACTTGAGGGATACAGTGTCCTGGAGCCTAGCGCCACGAACGGCGAAGAGGCGTTGGCGCTGATCGACAGCCACAAGCCGGATATCGTGTTGCTCGATATTGGCATGCCAGGCCTTGATGGCCTGCAAGTGGCTGCCCGGTTGTGCGAACGCGAAACCCCGCCCGCCGTGGTGTTTTGCACCGGGCCCGATGAATTTGCCGTGGAAGCCCTGCAGGCCAGCGCCGTGGGCTATCTGGTGAAGCCTGTGCAAACTGAACATTTAAAACCCGCATTGAAAGGCGCCGAGCGACCCAATCGTGCCCAACTCGCCGCCCTGACCCGCCCGGCTGCCGAAAGCGGTAGCGGTCCACGAAGTCACATTAGTGCCCGAACCCGTAAAGGCATTGAACTGATCCCGTTGGGTCAGGTGGTCTACTTCATTGCTGACCACAAATACGTGACCTTGCGACATGAAGGCGGCGAAGTGCTGCTGGATGAACCGCTCAAGGCCCTGGAAGATGAGTTCGGCGATCGTTTCGTGCGCATCCACCGTAACGCTCTGGTCGCCCGGGAACGCATCGAACGTTTGCAACGCACGCCGCTGGGGCATTTTCAGCTCTTCCTCAAAGGCCTCAATGGCGATGCCCTGATCGTCAGCCGTCGCCATGTGGCCGGCGTGCGCAAAATGATGCAACAGCTTTAATTCGCTGTTCACAGGCGAGCTTCACACCCGTTTGCTGGACGTTCGAGGCCAGGGAGGCCGCGCAGTTTCTGATTCAAGTCAAAGTGGATTTGGCTGAGCTGTTATTATCCGCCGTATCTATTCAGTACGGATTGATCCATGTCCTCTCGCGAAATCCGCATCGCCACCCGTAAAAGTGCTCTCGCCCTGTGGCAGGCCGAATACGTCAAAACCCGTCTGGAAAAAGCCCATCCGGGTCTGCTCGTGACGCTGGTGCCCATGGTCAGTCGTGGTGACAAGCTGCTCGATTCGCCGCTGTCGAAAATCGGTGGTAAGGGCCTGTTCGTCAAGGAACTGGAAACCGCGCTGCTGGAAAACGAAGCCGACATCGCCGTACATTCCATGAAAGACGTGCCGATGGACTTCCCCGAAGGCCTCGGTCTGTTTTGCATCTGCGAGCGCGAGGACCCGCGCGATGCGTTCGTTTCCAATACCTACTCCAGCCTTGATGAGTTGCCGCAAGGCAGCATCGTCGGCACTTCCAGCCTGCGCCGTCAGGCTCAGTTGCTGACCCGCCGTCCGGACCTCGAAATCCGCTTCCTGCGTGGCAACGTCAATACGCGCCTGGCCAAGCTCGATGCCGGCGAATACGACGCCATTATCCTCGCGGCCGCCGGCCTGATTCGGCTGGGCTTTGAAGATCGCATCACCTCAGCGATCAGTGTCGACGACAGCTTGCCGGCCGGTGGCCAGGGCGCGGTCGGCATCGAATGCCGCAGCGCTGACAGTGAAATTCACGCGTTGCTGGCGCCATTGCATCACCAGGACACCGCCACCCGCGTGACTGCGGAGCGTTCCCTCAACAAACATCTGAATGGCGGCTGCCAAGTGCCGATCGCCTGCTACGCCGTGCTTGAAGGCGAGCAGATCTGGTTGCGGGGTCTGGTGGGCGATCCGAGCGGCGGTCTGCTGCTCAGCGCCGAGGCCCGTGCACCACGTGGCGATGCAGAAGCCCTAGGCGTGCAAGTGGCTGAAGACCTGCTGAGCCAAGGCGCCAACGACATTCTGAAGGCAGTCTATGGCGAGGCAGGTCACGAGTGACCGGCTGGCGCCTGTTGCTGACGCGCCCTGCGGATGAGTCGGTGGCGCTGACCAGCGTTTTGTCGCAAGTGGGGATTTTCAGCAGCAGCTTGCCGCTTCTGGAGATCGAGCCGATTGCTGTCTCTGACACAATGCGAGAAGTCATTCAGGGGCTGGATCGTTACTGTGCGGTGATCGTAGTCAGCAAACCGGCCGCCAGAATCGGCATTGACCTGCTCAATCAGTATTGGCCACAGCCACCGTCCCCACGCTGGTTCAGCGTGGGCGCGGCGACTGCGCAGATTCTCGCGGATAACGGGCTGGACGTGAGTTTCCCCACCGAGGGCGATGACAGCGAAGCCTTGCTTGAACTTCCCTCGTTGCGCGAGGCTGTTGCCCGACCCGATCCGCGGGTGCTGATCCTGCGCGGGGAGGGCGGGCGCGAGTTGCTGGCTGAGCGTTTGCGCGAGCTTGGTGCTAGTGTCGAATATCTGGAGCTGTACCGTCGCGGCCTGCCTCAATACCCGTCGACGGTGCTGCCTGACCGGATCGAAGCGGAACGCTTGAACGGGCTGGTGGTCAGCAGTGGACAGGGTTTCGAGCACCTGCGCCAATTGGCGGGCGATGCCTGGCCTGCGCTTGCGCAGTTGCCGTTGTTTGTTCCAAGCCCCAGGGTCGCCGAGCTGGCACGTGCCGCCGGGGCCCAAACAGTTGTGGATTGTCGTGGCGCCAGTGCCGCGGCTTTGCTGACGGCGTTACGGGAGCATCCCGAACCCGTTCTCTAATGCAAAGGATGGATACGTGAGCGAAACAGCCTTGCCAAAAGATGACGTGCTGCCGGTGCTTGAAGCCCCGGTTGAAACTCCACCACCCGCTGCCGAGCAGCGCCGAGGCAATGGGCTGGCAATCGTCGCGCTGCTGCTGGGCGCTGCCGGTGTTGCTGTCGGCGGTTGGGGTGTCTGGCAGGTGCGTCACCTGCAAGCCACTAACCAGCAGCAGTTGAGCCAGGTCCAGGCGTTGAACGATCAGGCGCAAAGTCTGAAGCTCAACGAACAGCGCCTGAGCGCGCGTCTTGAGCAAATGCCGGCGGCCGAAGAGCTGGACGCCCGCAGCCGTCTGGTGACGCAGTTGCAAGGCGATCAGCAACGCTTGAATCAGCGTCTGGAAACCGTTCTCGGTGCGAGCCGCAAGGACTGGCGTCTGGCCGAAGCCGAGCATTTGTTACGTCTGGCCAGCCTGCGCCTTTCTGCGTTGCAAGACATCAGCAGCGCTCAGGCCCTGGTCCAGGGCGCCGATGAAATTCTGCGTGAACAAAATGATCCGGGTGCATTTGCCGCTCGAGAGCAAGTGGCCAAAACCCTGGTGGCATTGCGCAGCACCGCACAACCGGATCGCACCGGGTTGTTCCTGCGGCTGGGCGCATTGCGCGACCAGGTCATCGACCTCACCGAACTGGCACCCGAGTACAAGGACCGCGGCGAATCGCTGTTGGGCCTGACGGCGGACGGTGACGGTGCCAGTCGTTGGGCACAGTGGTGGGATCAGATTTCGCGTTACATCCGCATCGACTTCAACGCAGACAAGAATGTACGTCCATTGCTGGCCGGGCAGAGCCTGAGTCAGGTGCGCCTGGCACTGAGCCTGGCGCTGGAGCAGGCGCAATGGGCCGCGCTCAATGGTCAGGCAGCGGTTTACACCCAGGCGCTGGCGGAAGCACGGGATGTACTGACGGGCAACTTCAACCAGGACAACCCTCAGAGCAAAGTCATGCTTGAGCAGGTGGGCGAGTTGAGCAAACAGCCGGTCACCGTGGTCACGCCGGACCTGACCGGCACACTGAGTGCGGTTCAGGGGTATCTGGAACGACGTAATGTGAACGCCGAAGATTCGATCAGGCCGATGGCAAAACCGGGCGCGAACACTGCGCAGGAGGCCACGCCATGAAACGCCTCTATGTGATCGTGTTCCTGGTTATCGCTGCAGCCGCAGCACTGGGCCTGGCGATTGCCGAGCATTCCGGTTACGTGTTGATCGCCTACAAGACCTTCCGCTATGAAGCGAGCTTGTGGGCAACCTTGGCATTGGTGGCGGTGCTCTGGCTGGTGTTCTGGGGCATCAAGGCATTGGTCGATCTGGTGACGACTTCCAGCGGCGTAGTCAACCCGTGGTCGCGGCGCAATCGCAGCCGCCGGGTGCAAGTGGCGATCGAGCACGGTCAGCTGGACCTGGCAGAAGGTCGCTGGGCCAGTGCGCAGCGACATCTGCATCGCGCCGCCGAAGCCGAGCGCCAGCCGCTGCTCTACTACCTCGGCGCTGCGCGCGCCGCAAATGAACAAGGTCACTACGAGGAATGCGACAACTTGCTGGAGCGCGCCCTCGAACGTCAGCCCCAGGCCGAGTTGGCGATTGCCTTGAATCACGCCCAGTTGCAGAACGACCGTGGCGACACTGAAGGCGCCCTGGTGACACTGCAAGCCATGCACGAGCGTCATCCTCATAACGTCCAGACCCTGCGCCAGTTGCAGCGTCTGCATCAGCAGCGCGGCGATTGGTCGGCGGTGATTCGCCTGCTGCCGGAGCTGCGCAAGGATAAAGTCTTGCCGCCTGCCGAACTGGCCGATCTGGAGCGCCGTGCGTGGGGTGAAAACCTTTCTCTGGCCGCGCATCAGGAAGCGGATGGCACGGTCGGTCTGCAGTCGCTCAATCGCGCCTGGCAGCAGCTCACCTCCGCTCAACGCCAGGAACCTCAGCTGGTGCTGGCCTATGCCGAGCAACTGCGGCAGCTGGGCGCACAGGTCGAAGCGGAAGAGGTGCTGCGCACGGCCCTCAAGCGCAAGTACGACAGTCATCTGGCCCGTCTCTACGGACTGGTTCGCGGTAGCGATCCGGCTCGTCAACTGCAAACGGCGGAGGGTTGGCTCAAGGATCATCCGGCCGACCCAAGCCTTCTGCTGACACTGGGCCGCTTGTGCCTGCAAAGCAGTCTGTGGGGCAAGGCGCGGGACTATCTGGAAAGCAGCTTGCGGGTGCAGCGCAATCCGGAAGCCTGCGCGGAACTGGCACGATTGCTCGCGCAGCTCGGCGACACAGAGCGCAGTAATCAGTTGTTCCAGGAAGGCCTGGGTCTGCTGGACGAGCGCCTTCTGGCGGCACCACTGCCAGCCCCCGTTTATGCCTGAAGCGACGCCTTGTAGCAGCCTGCGTCTGGCTGCGACGCATCCGTAAACGAGCACGGCGGTCTCATCAGGCAAATCGCGTTTAAATTTATGACGACTGCTTCGCGGCCGGACGCAGGCTGCGCCAGCTTCTGCAGGGGCGGGAACCGTTGTTTGACGCGTGAATGTTTAGCTTTGGAGTCCCTGATCGGCATCGTCCTACAGCGGACTACATCAAGTCCTCTCGACGCTGTCGGGAATTCCCTACACTTCTGGTGAAGTGTCCGTGCTGGCCTGCCTTGAAAGGCTGGCGCGCTTTCCTCTACCGTAACCGCCTGTCTCTACTGTTACGGATAAGCCATGTTTTTGGCCTGCTCACGCTCCTTGTTTTTCATGGCTTTTATTGCAGGTGCCCTGGCCCTGGGCGTTTCCTATTACCTGGAATATGCAATCGGCCTCAAGCCTTGCGGGTTATGCCTGTTGCAGCGAGTCTGCCTGGCGTTGTTTACCGGTACCTGTCTGGTGGCTTCGGTGCATGGCCCCGGCCGCTTCGGGACTTTTCTTTACTGGCTGCTCGGTCTGTCATGCAGCCTCGCGGGAATGGTCACGGCGTCGCGGCAGGTGTTGTTGCAAAGCGATCCAGCGCATCAGCTATCGACTTGCTCAGCCAATCCAGAAGCCCTTTACGAGAACTTGCCCTGGTTGTGTCAGGTGACGCGGATGTTCAGAGGGGACGAAGATTGCGCAGAAATTTCCTGGACGCTGTTCGACCTGAGCATCCCGGAATGGAGTCTGCTGCTCTTCGTGGCGATGTCGATTCTGGGTGTTTATCAGCTGCTGCGCGTTGTCTGGCTTGCCTGCGAGCGACCGCTCAGCGGCATGTCGTCGCACCGGGGATTGACGGGTGATTAAACACTTGTATGAACTTTATCTCCTGCGTACCTTGAAGCCATTGTCGCGCGGGCATAATCTGGCCCGCACGTGTCATTGGAATTATGTTGCTCGATGACGCTCTGCCTGGCCGATTCTTGATTTTCAAGTCTGCGACAGGTGTAGGGCAGCATGACCCACAAGGGAAGAGAGATCACCATGCTCGAAAGTTGTCAGAATGCTCAGGAACGTTGGGGTGGAGTGCATCTGCTGATCGATCGCTGGTTGCAGGAGCGTCACGAACTGGTTCGGGCCTATGATGATCTCGGCGCCAAGCCTGAGTCTCTGGGCGAGAACCGCAAGCCGTTGCAGGAATTCTGCGGCGTGCTGGTCGATTACGTGTCGGCCGGGCACTTCGAGATCTACGAACAGCTGACTGGCGAAGCCAAGGCGTTTGGCGACACTCGCGGGCTGGAGTTGGCCGAGACGATTTACCCGCGCATCGACGTCATCACCGAGAAGCTGCTGGCGTTCAATGACCTGTGTGATGCAGGCAAGTGCGTCGCGGAGAAATTCAAAGAGCTGGGCGGGCTGCTGCACGAACGCTTCGAACTGGAAGATTGCCTGATCGAAGTGTTGCACACGGCTCACAAGGAAGAGGACTCGGTTCAGGCCTGAACCTCTTCCGGCAAGACCCTCGCTTCTAGCGAGAATCTAAAAACGGTGCGCCATGCGCGCCGTTTTTCGTTTCCGGCTTTCAGTTTTCAGTTTTCAGCTTGCGGCACCGCGCAATTCCACTTCGAACACCAGCGGTGTGAACGGCGCGATCAGGTCGCCGGCACCGTCCGCGCCATAGGCTTGAGACGATGGAATCACCAGGCGCCATTTCGCACCGACCGGCATGTTTTGCAATGCGCTGCGCCAGCCGCTGATCACGCTATCGAGACTGAACCACTGCGGCTTGCTGTTCTGATCGAACACTGTGCCGTCGGGAAGGCGTCCGACATATAAAACTTCGACCTTGCCGTTAGGACCAGCCTTGGCACCCGTACCCGGTGCCAACTCGGTCAGCAAAATTCCATCCGCCAATTCACGAACACCCGGCTTGGCTTTTTCCTCGGTGAGAAAGCGCTGCTCTTTTTCCAGCGCGACTTCACTTTGCGGGAGGGCGGGTTGCTCGGCGATCTGAGCTTCATGCTCGGCCAGAATCTGTTGGATCTGTTCGTCTTTCAATGCCAGTGGCTTGCCTTGATAGGCTTGCTGCAAACCTTCGAGCAATGCCTGAAGTTGTAGATCCGGCACCTCTTGGCGCAAGCGCTCACCCAGGCTCGCACCCAGGCTGTACGCAAGATCGTGAGCCTCATTTGGGGTGGTTTTTTCGGCGGCCTGAGCCACGGAAAAACACACACACAACGATAAAAAAAAGTAGCGCGACATGGGCACACTCCGATCTGAGATGCGGTGGATTATGCCAGTGTGAATGCGCTCAAAGGTGAACTGGTTTTGCACCAGGGCAGAAGAATTTCAATCTGTTGCAACGCAGCGCTTTCGATACTGTCAACATGCCCTAGCGGCGGTGTCATCAGAGGTCTAGTATGAGCCGCACCCACGTCAGCCAGGAGGTAAACCATGTCGGCCACCAAGAAGCCTGTAAATACCCCGTTGCACTTACTCCAACAACTCTCGGGCAGCCTGCTCGAGCATTTGGAAAACGCTTGTTCCCAAGCCTTGGCTGATGCTGAAAAACTGCTCGCCAAACTGGAAAAGCAGCGCGGAAAAGCGCAGGAAAAATTGCACAAGTCCCGTACCAAATTGCAGGACGCCGCGGCAGCCGGTAAAGCCAAGGCACAAACCAAAGCGAAGGGTGCGGTGAAAGAACTTGAGGACTTGCTCGATGCCCTCAAGGATCGTCAATCCGAAACGCGCAGCTATATTCTGCAACTCAAGCGCGACGCTCAAGAAAGCCTGAAACTGGCCCAGGGTGTCGGTCGTGTACAAGAGGCTGTCGGCAAGGCGTTGTCCCTGCGTTCGGCCAAGCCTGCTGCGGCACCTGCCAAGAAAGCCGCTGCCAAACCGGCTGCTGCAAAAGCACCGGCCAAGCCTGCGGCCAAGGCACCGGTGAAAGCCGCAGCCAAACCAGTCGCAAAACCTGCGGCGAAAAAACCAGTCGCTGCCAGTGCTGCAAAACCGGCTGCTAAAACGACGGCTGCCAAACCTGCCGCCGCTAAACCTGCTGCAAGAACCGCTGCCGCGAAACCGGCTGTGGCTAAAACTGCTGCTGCAAAACCAGCCGCAAAACCAGCTGTAAAATCGACAGCAAAACCAGCTGCAAAAACTGCCGCTGCCAAACCTGCTGCCAAGCCTGCCGCAAAACCAGCGGCGAAACCTGCTGCAAAAGCTGCGGCAAAACCCGCTGCCAAAACTGCTGCCGCGAAACCTGCTGCCGCTGCCAAGCCAGCCGCTGCCGCGAAACCTGCTGCAGCGAAACCAGCCGCAGCAAAACCTGCTGCCGCTAAGCCAGCTGCAAAACCTGCTGCCAAGCCAGCCGTGAAAAAACCGGCCGCTGCTGCCAAGCCAGCGACTGCAACTCCGTCGCCAGCTGCATCGGCTTCGCCTGCTACAGCAGCAACCGCCTCGACCTCATCGTCTGCGCCAACGCCAGCCGCACCGTCGAGCAACAGCTCCACCCCAACCAGCGCTTCCTAAGCGTCGGTTGCCGCGACGCGCAGCTGATGCAGCGCGTCGCGGTCCAGGTTGGCGGCGCTCGCCGTCACACCTTCCAGCCAGGCCGTTAGATCGGTCGCCTCACACTGCGGCCAACTCTGCGCCGATCGCTCCAGTCGCAACAACAGATGTCGCTCCGCTTCCTGTTCCAGTGTCTTCACTTGTTCGCGCAACGCATTCAACTCGGCATCCTCGGTCGCAACAGTTTTCCATTGCGTGCGCAATGCTCGCAGCGGTCGCACGACATCGGCGTCCCAGGGCTCGGCCACGTCGCGAAGCTGCTGCAATCGTTGTTCATTGCAGGTGACACCTCGGTCTACCAGCCATAATCCACAGAGCAGCAGGCACACATTCACGCCCGCCGACTGCAACTGCAGGCACGCGTCTTCAACGCCGGGACGGGCATAAGTGGTAAGGGAAAAGCTCCACAGGTCAGAGGACATAGTGCTACTCGCGCCAGTTGCGAGCGAAGCTGGTAGACTCCGCCGCCATTATGATTCGACTTCAGAACCTGACTTTACAGCGTGGCCCGCAACGTCTGCTAGAAGACGCCGAGCTGACCCTGCACGCCGGCCACAAAGCCGGCCTCATCGGTGCCAACGGTGCCGGCAAATCGAGCCTGTTCGCCTTGCTTCTGGGTGACCTGCACCCGGATTCGGGTGACTGCTTGCTGCCGGGCGACTGGCGCATCGCCCACATGCGCCAGGAGATCGACACCCTCGATCGAATCGCGGTCGACTACGTGCTCGATGGCGACCTGCGCCTGCGTGAGGTGCAACGCGACCTCGCCGCGGCCGAAACGGCGCATGACGGTGCCGCTCAGGCCCGCTTGCATGCCGAACTCGACAGCGCCGACGGTTACACCGCCGACGCCCGGGCGCGCAAGTTGCTTGCCGGCCTTGGGTTCACCAACGATCAGATGGATCGCCAGGTAGGAGATTTCTCTGGTGGTTGGCGGATGCGTCTGAACCTGGCGCAGGCTTTGATGTGCCCCTCGGACCTGTTGCTGCTCGATGAGCCGACCAACCACTTGGACCTCGACGCCATTATCTGGCTCGAAGACTGGCTCAAAAGCTATCCCGGCACCTTGATGCTGATTTCCCACGACCGGGATTTCCTCGATGCCGTGGTCGATCACGTGGCTCACGTTGATCAGCGCAAGATCACCCTGTATCGCGGTGGTTACAGCGCCTTCGAGCGCGCCCGTGCCGAACGTCTGGCCCAGCAACAACAGGCCTACGAGAAGCAGCAGGCGCAACGTGCGCACATGGAAAGCTACATCGCCCGCTTCAAGGCCCAAGCCACCAAGGCCCGCCAGGCCCAGAGCCGGATCAAGGCGCTGGAGCGGATGGAAGAGTTGTCCGCCGCCCACGTTGATTCGCCGTTCGACTTCGTGTTCCGCGAGTCGCACAAAATCTCCAGCCCGTTGATTGATATTTCCGACGCGCGCCTGGGTTATGGCGAGCGAGCCGTGCTGGAGAAGGTCAAGCTGCAACTGACCCCCGGCGCGCGCATCGGTTTGCTCGGCCCCAACGGTGCCGGTAAATCGACCCTGATCAAAAACCTTGCCGGTGAACTCGAACCGTTGTCCGGGCGCCTGACCCGTGGCGAGAACACCGTGGTCGGCTACTTTGCCCAGCATCAGTTGGACTCGCTGGACTCCAAGGCCAGCCCGTTGCTACACATGCAGCGCCTGGCGCCGACCGAGCGCGAACAGACGTTGCGCGACTTTCTCGGTGGTTTCGACTTCCGTGGTGCGCGCATCGATGAGCCGGTGCTGAATTTCTCCGGTGGCGAGAAGGCCCGTCTGGCGCTGGCGTTGATCGCCTGGGGCCGGCCAAACCTGTTGCTGCTCGACGAACCGACCAACCACCTGGATCTGGAAATGCGCCTGGCGCTGACCATGGCCCTGCAGGAATTCAGTGGCGCCGTGCTGGTGGTCTCCCACGATCGTCATCTGCTCAAAAGCACCACCGACAATTTCTACCTGGTGGCGGATGGCAAGGTCGAAGAGTTCGACGGCGACCTCGAGGACTACACCCGTTGGCTGGTCGACTACCGTCAGCGCAATGCGCCGGTCAGTAACACCCCGGTCAATCCGGACAAGACCGACAAGAAGGCCCAGCGCCAGGCCGCTGCTGCGTTGCGTCAGCAACTGGCACCGCACAAGCGTGAGGCTGACAAGCTCGAAGCCGAGTTGGGCAAGCTGCACGAGAAACTGGCGAAGATCGATACCAGCCTCGGCGACAGCGACATCTACGAACCGATGCGCAAGAACGATTTGCGTGATCTGCTGGCTGAACAGGCCAAGCTGAAGGTGCGTGAAGCCGAACTCGAAGAAGCCTGGATGGAAGCCCTGGAACTGCTCGAAAGCATGCAGGCGGAGCTGGAGGCGCTGTCCTGATGGAAGCCTTCAAGCTGCCGCTGCCGGCTGGGTGGGGCGAGCCGATCTGGTTCGCCGCGCAAATTCTGCTGATCCTGTTGGCGGGTTACTTCGCCCAACGCTTCGTCGCCAAATGCCTGACTCGCCTGGGCGAGCGCTACCCGTTTCCACCGCAGTTGCTGATGCCACTGCGCGGTGGTTTGCGCTGGCTGATCATGGGCAGTGCGCTGATTTTCGTGCTGGAGCGCCTCGGGGTTTCGGCCACCGTGCTCTGGACCGCGTTATCCGGGTTTGTCGCGGTGGCGGCGGTGGCGTTCTTCGCCATGTGGAGCGTGCTCTCCAACCTGCTCTGCGCGATCCTGATCTTTACCGTCGGCCCGTTCCGTATCGGTGACGTCGTCGAGTTGGTAGACACCACCGACAAGCCCGGCGTCAAAGGTCGGGTGGTGGCGATCAATTTGCTCTACACCACGTTGATCGAAGCAGAGGAACTCGGCACTGGCAGTGCCATGGTGCAAGTGCCTAACAGCCTGTTCTTCCAGCGCTCGGTTCGACGCTGGCGGGGCACGGATGTGTTTTCGTCCGGCGGGTTTGAAAAGTAAGCCTTCTGTTGACTGACAAATCGCCATCGTCGGAACGCCGCCAGGAGCAAGCTCGCTCCCACAGGTTTTTGAGTTGGATTGCAGGTTTGTGATTTAGCCCGGAACCCTGTGGGAGCGAGCTTGCTCGCGATAGCGGTATGTCAGACGATGAGCCCCTCAAGCCGTTAACACTGATCGGCGACCGCAACATCCTGCAAAAAAATCGATGGTCATCAGCCCAAAGCCGCATTAGCTTAGACGTCTGTCACGAGTCTGAGTCGAGGTGTGCGATGGAGCTTCAAACATGGCTGGCGTTTTTTGCCGCCTGCTGGGTGATCAGCCTGTCTCCCGGTGCCGGCGCCATTGCGTCGATGTCCAGCGGTCTGCAATACGGTTTCTGGCGCGGTTACTGGAACGCCCTGGGCCTGCAATTGGGCCTGGCGGTGCAGATCGCGATTGTCGGCGCCGGGGTTGGCGCGATTCTCACGGCATCGGCCACGGCTTTCTATGCAATCAAATGGTTCGGCGTGGCGTATCTGGTTTACCTCGCGATCAAGCAATGGCGCGCGCTGCCCAGCGACATGAGCGACGAAGCGGCGGTGCGTCAGATCGGCAAACCGCTGGCTTTGGTGTTCCGTGGGTTTCTGGTCAACATCAGCAACCCCAAGGCGCTGGTGTTCATGCTGGCGGTGTTGCCGCAATTCATTGATCCCCACGCACCGCTGCTGGCCCAATACCTGATCATCGGCGTGACCATGGTCTGCGTCGACCTGATCGTCATGGCCGGTTACACCGGATTGGCGTCGAAGGTGCTGCGCCTGTTGCGCACGCCCAAGCAACAAAAACGCATGAACCGGACCTTTGCGGGACTGTTCATCGGTGCGGCGGCGTTTATGGCGACGCTGCGCAAAGCCGCGGTGTAAAACGTTCAGGTACAAAAAAGGCGACTCTCGAGGTCGCCTTTTTCATGTCCAGAATTCACGCACAAACGCCGGTATTCGTTAACAAAGCTTGAGTGAAAGCCATTGGAAGTGAACAATGTGTTACTTCGTATTTCCAATTGAGATTCATTCATGACTGCCCCGTCCCGTTTCCTGGCCTGGCTGGTGTTGCCGCTGTTTGCCTTGTGCAGTTTCAATCTGCTGGCCGACACCGTGGAAGGCGCGCCGCAAGCCCTGCATTTGCTCGACTACATTGGCGCGGATTACCCGCAGACGGTGCAAGGGGGCAAGGTCACCGACGAGTCCGAATACCGCGAGCAGCTGGAATTCATCAAGGTGTTGCAAGGCTTGATCGCCGCGATGCCGGCCAAGCCGGAAAAAGCCGGGCTGGAGCAGGGCGCCAGCACGCTGCGCAGCGCCATCGCTGCCCGTCAGGATGGCGCAGACGTGGCCCGTCAGGCTCGGCAACTCGGCGCGAAACTGGCCGTGGCCTATGAAGTCAGCCAAGCGCCGATCATTACCCCGGACCCGACTCGTGGGGCGCCGCTGTACGCCCAGCACTGCTCGGTCTGCCACGGCGATACGGGTGCCGGCGACGGTCCGGCGGGTGTCGGTCTGACGCCGCCGCCAGCCAATCTGCGGGAAACGGCGCGCCTGGACCATCTGAGCCTCTACGCGATTTACAGTACCTTGGGCCTGGGTGTCGAAGGCACGGACATGCCGGCCTTCGCCGATCAGCTGGACGATCGTCAGCGTTGGGACCTGGCAACCTACATCGCCAGTTTCAGCGCCGATCCGGCCGCAGCAAAATCCGAAAAGACCTACAACATCGCCGACCTGGCACGTCAGACGCCGGCCGAAGTGCAGGCCGCCGATGGCCCGCAAACCGCCGCGACGTTCCGTGCCCAGCGGGCACAACCGCCGCAGGTCAAACGTGGCCCGGCGCAGTTGCTCGACTACACCGCTGCAACCCTGGACAAGAGTATCGCGGCCTACCGTGCCGGTGATCACGATCAAGCCTATGACTTGTCGGTAGCGGCCTATCTGGAAGGCTTCGAGTTGGTCGAAAGCTCGCTGGACAACGTCGACGCCAACGTGCGCAAGGACACTGAAAAATCCCTGATGGCTTACCGTCAGTCGTTGCAGGACGGTCTGCCGGTGGACCAGGCCCAGCAGCGCCTGGACGCGGCCAAGGCCAAGTTGAAGGAGTCCGCCGGGTTGCTGGGCAGCGACGGTTTGAGCTGGTCCCTGAGCTACATCTCCGGTTTGCTGATTCTGCTGCGCGAGGGCCTGGAAGCGATTCTGGTGCTGGCGGCGATTCTGGCGTTCCTGCGCAATACCGGCCAGCAGTCGGCGGTGCGCAGCGTCAACGTCGGTTGGGGCCTGGCGTTGTTGGCGGGTCTGGCAACCTGGGCGTTGGCGGCGTACGTGATCGATGTCAGCGGTTCGCAGCGTGAATTGCTGGAAGGTGCAACGGCGTTGTTCGCCGCCGTCATGGTGCTCTGGCTCGGTGTGTGGATGCACGACCGTCGCCACGCAGCGGCGTGGCAGGATTACATCAAGAGCAGCCTGGTGGGCGGCGGTGGACGCTTCGGCTTTGCGACGCTGGCGTTTTTCTCGGTGTATCGCGAGCTGTTTGAAGTGATTCTGTTCTACGAGACCCTTTGGTTGCAGGCCGGGCCTGCGGGTCATAACGCAGTGCTGGCCGGTGGCGCGACGGCGCTGGTGTTGCTGGTCGGGCTGGCGTGGGTGATCCTGCGCGGTTCGCAAAAACTGCCGCTGTCGTTGTTCTTCAGCATCAATGCCGGTCTGTTGTGCGCACTGTCGGTGGTGTTTGCCGGGCATGGCGTGAAGGCGTTGCAGGAAGCCGGGATCTTCGGCACGCGGCCGGTGCCGTTCTTCGACTTCGACTGGCTGGGCATTCACGCGGACGCGTATTCGCTGAGTGCTCAGGCGGTGGCGATCATTGCGATTATCGTGCTGTATGGCCGTAGCTGGATGGCGGAGAAGCGGCGGGTGCAGGTTTCTTAAGAGAGCATTCGCTGCGCTCATATTCGCGAGCAGGCTCGCTCACACAGGATTGCGTATAACCTGTGGGAGTGAGCCTGCTCGCGATTTTTTTTGGAAGAGGAAAACACGATGCGTGTCTGGATCGATGCCGACGCCTGCCCACGGGCGGCCAAGGATCTGGTGGTGAAGTTCGCCCTCAAGCGGCAGTTCGAAGTGGTGCTGGTGGCCGGGCAGCCGCAGATCAAGCCGGGACTGGCCCTGGTGAAGCTGATCGTGGTGCCAAGCGGTCCGGATGCCGCCGATGACTATCTGGTGGAACACGCGGTGCCGGGTGAGTTGGTGATTTGCAGCGATGTGCCGCTGGCAGATCGGCTGGTGAAAAAGGGCGTTGCCGCTCTGGATCCACGGGGCAAGGAGTTCGATGCGCAGAACATGGGCGATCGGTTGGCGGTGCGTAACCTGTTCACCGATCTCCGTGAGCAGGGCCAGATGAGCGGCGGCCCGGCGCCGTTTGGCGAGCGCGAGAAGCAGGCATTTGCCAATGCACTGGACCGGATCCTCACCCGGCTTTCCCGTTCACAATGATCGTTCATGATCGTTCCCACGCTCTGCGTGGGAATGCCTCACTGGACGCTCTGCGTCCGCTTTGGGACGCGGAGCGTCCCGGGCTGCATTCCCACGCGGAGCGTGGGAACGATCAAACGATCAGTGTCAGGCGTCGTTTTCGTGGGTCAGTTCGAGGACACGGTCGACCAGTTTGTTGATCCCCGATGCGGCTTCACTGATGCTCTGCGCCAGCATGTACGCCGGGGTGCACACCAGTTTGCGGGCTTTGTCTTCGACGATGTCGCTCACCGCGCAATCCTGGTGGGTGGCGCCCATCTTGTTCATGGCAGCAGCGGTATCGGCGTCGTTGCCGATGGTGCAGGTCACGCCTGGTCCATAGATTTTCGCCGCCAGCGCTGGCGAAATGCAGATCAACCCCACCGGTTTGCCCGCTTCGGCAAACGCCTCGGTCAACGCCAGGACGTCCGGTTGAACCGTGCAGCCGGCGCCTTCGACGGCGAAGTTCGACAGGTTCTTGGCCGCGCCGAAACCGCCGGGCACGATCAGCGCGTCGAAGTCTTCGACGTCTGCTTCGCGAATGTCCTTGATGTTGCCCCGGGCGATCCGCGCCGATTCCACCAGCACATTGCGCGACTCGGGCATTTCGTCGCCGGTCAGGTGATTGATCACATGCAATTGCGAGATATTGGGGGCAAAGCACTGCACCTGAGCGCCGCGCTGGTCCAGGCGCAGCAAGGTAATCACACTTTCGTGGATCTCGGCGCCGTCGTACACGCCACAGCCGGAAAGGATCACTGCAATTTTTTTGCTCATGGGTTTTTCTCCAGATTCATGGCGTTAAATGTCCACTAATTTGTCACTCGTTGCCATAGGGTTAATTCGCAGCTACACCTAGCATCTGTCCTCAAGATTCCGATCAGGGCGCGTCAATGGACTTCATTCTGTATGCGGTGCCGTTTTTCTTTGTACTGATTGCCGTCGAGCTACTGGCGGACCGTTGGCGCGGGTTGAGCAATTATCGGTTGGCTGATGCGATCAACAGCATCAGCACCGGGGTGTTGTCGACCACCACCGGCCTGTTGACCAAAGGCGTCGGCCTGGTGACCTATGCGTTTGCCCTCAAGCATCTGGCGCTGTTCGAACTCTCGGCCGACAGCGTCTGGGTCTGGGTGTTTGCCTTCGTCCTCTACGACTTCTGCTATTACTGGCTGCATCGCATGGGCCACGAGCGCAACATCCTCTGGGCCGCGCATTCGGTGCATCACCAGAGCGAGGACTACAACCTCTCCACGGCCCTGCGCCAGACCAGTACCGGCTTCCTGCTGAGCTGGATTTTCTACCTGCCGATGGCGGTGCTCGGCGTGCCATTGCTGGTGTTTATCAGCGTCGCCGCGCTGAACCTGCTGTATCAATTCTGGGTGCATACCAAACACATTCCCAAGCTCGGCTGGTTCGAGTGGTTCTTTGTCACGCCGTCCAATCATCGGGCCCACCATGCACAGAACGCTCTCTACATGGATCGCAACTACGGCGGGGTGTTCATTATTTGGGACCGTCTATTTGGCTCGTTCCAGGAAGAGGACGACAATGAGCCGGTGATTTTCGGCGTGACCACGCCGTTGGCGAGCTGGAATCCGCTGTGGGCGAACGTGCAGTTTTACGCGCAGCTATGGGACGACGCGCGGCGGGCTGAAAGCAAGTGGGACAAGCTGCGGATCTGGTTCATGCGCACCGGTTGGCGGCCGGCGGATGTGGCGGCCAGGTACCCGATGAACAAACCGGACCTGAGTCAGTTCCGCAAATTCGAAGTGGCGCTGGACGGGCGTCAGCAGCTGTATGTGGCGTTGCAGTTCTGCGTCTACATTGCGCTGGGCAGCTACTTGATGAACCTGGAGCCGCGTTTGCCGACCGCAGCGCTGGTGTTGGGCTGGGGCGCGGTGGCATTGGGCTTGTTTACGTTGGGCATGGCCCTGGAGAATCGCCCGCAGGCCTTGAAGCTGGAACTGCTGCGGCTGGCATCGAATGTGCCGCTGGTGTGGCTGGCGCCGGTGGTCGGGCTGTGGC
Organism: Pseudomonas sp. LB3P93; assembly: GCF_054898025.1. Lineage (NCBI taxonomy): Bacteria > Pseudomonadati > Pseudomonadota > Gammaproteobacteria > Pseudomonadales > Pseudomonadaceae > Pseudomonas > Pseudomonas sp. LB3P93. Next base: position 6,254,432 of record NZ_CM142713.1, on the reverse strand, counting down.
CGGCCAGCGCGGTGGGCTGGATCGGCCTGCTCAGCTACAGCCTGCTCAGCGGAATCGGTCTCTACTGTTGCAGGGACCGTTTCACTCGATTGGCGTCTTAGTCTCGGCGGCCTTGGCCAGCTCGGCTTGCTCGTCGGCGTAGATCTTCTTCGCCAGACGGGCATTCTTGAAGCGCCGGCGCAGCCACAGTCCCAGGCCCAGCAGCAGCAGGGCGCCGAGCACCCACAGCTCGTACTTCTTGACGCTGCCCAGCATCCCCTCGAGCACCGCGCCGAAGTGGTATGCCGCGGCGGCCAGTGCGGCAGCCCAGATCGCAGCACCAATCCCGTTGAGCAGCAGATAACGTCCCGGCGGATAACCCGACAGGCCGATCGCGACCGGCATGACTGTGCGCAATCCATAGACGAAGCGGAAGCTCAACACCCAGATGTCCGGGTGTTTGCGGATGTGTTCCAGCGCCCGATCACCCATCATTTGCCAGCGTGGTTTACGCGCAAGCAATTTGCGGCCGTGTTTGCGCCCGAGGAAGTACCACAGCTGATCGCCGGCATAACTGCCACAGAACGCCACGATCGTGACGATCTTGATGTCCATGTATCCGCGGAACGCGAGGAAGCCTGCGAGCACCAGAATGGTTTCGCCTTCGAAGAACGTGCCGAGAAAGAGGGCGAAGTAGCCGAATTCCTGAAGAAATTGTTGGAGCATTGTCTGGATGCTGGCGAAATGAACGCGCAGCCTAACCCTTCGTGCACATTCATGAAAGTGTCCAAATGTGTCTCGACGTGAACATTTCCTACAAGGACAATGGAATGCGACTACCTGCCGCAGGGGTGCACATAACTGTCACGTGTTGGTCATAATGGTCGCTTATAACTGTCACGCTCGCACGCCAGCGGGCTCAGGAGTCTGCCGTGAGCTTTACCCCCGCCAACCGTTTGTTCCCTGCAACCCGCCTGCGTCGCAACCGTCGTGATGATTTCTCGCGTCGACTGGTCCGTGAAAACGTTCTGACCGTCGATGACCTGATCCTGCCGGTATTCGTGCTGGACGGTGAAAACCGTCGCGAAGCGGTGGCGTCGATGCCGGGCGTCGAGCGCCTGACCATCGATCTGTTGCTCGAAGAAGCGGCCAAGTGGGTCGAGCTGGGGATTCCGGCGTTGGCGCTGTTTCCGGTCACGCCTCCCGAGCTCAAGTCGCTGGACGCCGCCGAAGCCTGGAACCCGAACGGCATTGCCCAACGCGCCACTCGCGCCTTGCGTGCGCAGTTCCCGGAGCTGGGGGTGATCACCGACGTTGCGCTCGACCCGTTTACCACCCACGGTCAGGATGGCATCCTCGATGAAGAAGGCTACGTGCAGAACGACATTACCGTCGACGCACTGGTCAAGCAGGCCCTGTCCCACGCCGAGGCCGGTGCTCAGGTGGTGGCGCCGTCGGACATGATGGACGGTCGCATCCAGGCGATCCGCGAAGCGCTGGAACTGGCCGATCACGTCAACGTGCGGATCATGGCCTACTCTGCCAAATACGCCAGCGCCTATTACGGCCCGTTCCGCGACGCGGTGGGTTCGGCGCTGAACCTGGGCAAGGCCAACAAGGCCTCTTATCAGATGGACCCGGCCAACGGCAACGAAGCCCTGCACGAAGTGGCGGCGGACTTGTCAGAAGGCGCGGACATGGTCATGGTCAAGCCAGGCATGCCGTATCTGGACATCCTTTACCGGGTCAAAGAAGAATTTAAAGTGCCGACCTTTGTTTATCAGGTCAGCGGTGAATACGCCATGCACATGGCGGCAATCCAGAATGGCTGGTTGAGCGAAGGGGTTATCCTCGAATCACTGACCGCTTTCAAACGTGCAGGGGCTGATGGCATCCTGACTTACTTTGCCGTGCGTGCCGCTCAATTGTTACGAGAGCAGAAATAGCCCTCCCAGGAACATTCCATGAATACCGAAGGACTCACTGAAGTTGCCGTAAAAGAGGCTCAACCCGTGGTCGAGCAAATCGCCGAGACGCCGCCGGAGCTGGAGCCCGCTCCACCCGCAGCGGTGACCGAAACCGCGACAGCGGCACCGGCGATTGCCATTCCCGGTCTGGATGACAGCAGCCTGTATATCCATCGCGAGCTCTCGCAACTGCAGTTCAACATCCGCGTGCTGGAGCAGGCGCTGGACGAGTCCTACCCGTTGCTGGAGCGGCTGAAGTTCCTGTTGATCTTCTCCAGCAACCTGGATGAGTTCTTCGAAATTCGTGTTGCCGGCCTGAAGAAGCAGATCACCTTCGCCCGTGAACAGGCCGGCGCCGATGGCCTGCAACCGCATCAGGCCCTGGCCCGCATCAGCGAGCTGGTACACGGTCACGTAGACCGTCAGTACGCGATCCTCAACGATATTCTGTTGCCGGAGCTGGAAAAACATCAGGTCCGCTTCATCCGCCGGCGTCACTGGACCACCAAGATCAAAACCTGGGTGCGCCGCTATTTCCGCGACGAAATCGCGCCGATCATTACCCCGATCGGTCTCGACCCGACGCACCCGTTCCCGTTGCTGGTGAACAAGAGCCTGAACTTCATCGTCGAGCTCGAAGGCATCGACGCCTTCGGTCGCGATTCCGGCCTGGCGATCATCCCGGCGCCACGCCTGTTGCCGCGCGTCATCAAGTTGCCGGAAGAAGTCGGCGGCGCGGGCGACAACTATGTGTTCCTGTCGTCGATGATCCACGCGCACGCCGATGACCTGTTCCAGGGCATGAAGGTCAAGGGCTGCTACCAGTTCCGCCTGACTCGAAACGCCGACCTTTCCGTCGACACCGAAGATGTAGAAGACCTGGCCCGCGCCCTGCGCGGCGAGTTGTTCTCCCGTCGCTACGGCGACGCGGTGCGCCTGGAAGTCGCCGATACCTGCCCGAAACAGTTGTCCGACTACTTGCTCAAGCAGTTCAACCTGCACGAGACCGAGCTGTATCAGGTCAACGGTCCGGTCAACCTGACCCGCCTGTTCAGCATTACCGGTCTGGACAGTCAGCGTGAGCTGCAATACATGCCGTTCACGCCGCAGATCCCGAAACTGCTGCAGAACAGCGAGAACATCTTCAGCGTGATCAGCAAGCAGGACATTCTGCTGCTGCACCCGTTCGAGTCCTTCACCCCGGTGGTCGACCTGCTGCGCCAGGCCGCGAAGGATCCGCATGTATTGGCGGTCCGCCAGACCCTGTACCGCTCCGGCGCCAACTCGGAAATCGTGGATGCGCTGGTGGATGCGGCGCGTAACGGCAAAGAGGTCACCGCGGTGATCGAGTTGCGTGCGCGGTTCGATGAAGAGTCCAACCTGCAACTGGCCAGCCGTCTGCAAGCGGCCGGTGCGGTGGTGATTTACGGTGTGGTCGGTTTCAAGACCCACGCCAAGATGATGCTGATTCTGCGTCGCGAGGCCGGCGAGATCGTGCGTTACGCGCATTTGGGTACGGGCAACTACCACGCGGCCAACGCCCGTCTGTACACCGACTACAGCTTGCTGACCTCCGATGACGCCTTGTGCGAAGACGTCGGCAAACTGTTCAGCCAGCTGATCGGCATGGGTAAAACCCTGCGCATGAAGAAGCTGCTGCACGCGCCGTTCACGTTGAAGAAGGGCATGCTCGACATGATTGCCCGCGAAACCCAGTTCGCCCTCGACGGCAAACCGGCGCACATCATCGCCAAGTTCAACTCGCTGACCGATCCGAAGATCATTCGCGCGCTGTACAAGGCCAGTCAGTCCGGAGTGCGAATCGATCTGGTGGTGCGCGGCATGTGCTGCCTGCGACCAGGCATTGCCGGGGTTTCGCACAACATCCACGTACGCTCGATCATCGGGCGTTTCCTCGAGCACACCCGGGTCTTCTACTTCCTCAATGGCGGCGAAGAGCAGATGTTCCTGTCCAGCGCCGACTGGATGGAGCGCAACCTCGACAAGCGCGTCGAGACTTGCTTCCCGGTCGAGGGCAAAAAGCTGATCATGCGGGTCAAGAAAGAGCTGGAGCTTTATCTGACCGATAACACTCACAGCTGGAGCCTGCAGGCGGACGGTCGTTACATCCGCAACACGCCGACCGGCAACCAGAACCCGCGCAGTGCGCAGGCAACGCTGCTGGAGCGATTGGGCAGCCCGATCCTGACCGTTCGCTAACGCACAAGTCGGGTATAAAAAATGGCGATCCCTGCGGATCGCCATTTTTTTATCCCGCCTGAGTAACCTGTGGCGAGGGAGCTTGCTCCCGCTGGGCTTCGAAGCGGCCCCAAAAGAAGGCCTGCTGCGCAGTCCAGCGGGAGCAAGCTCCCTCGCCACAAGGTTTAGCGGACGTTCAGCGTGAAGCTGACCCGGGTCAGCCACTCCGCTTCCAGGGCGAAGTCGGCCTGGGTCAGTTGGTTTTCGTCCAGCCAGTTTTCCGGGAACAACACATCGAGGCTGTCGCGGTTGGCGTGCAATACCACCTGCGGCATTTCCTGGGTGCCACGGATGTGATGGAACAGGATCGCAAAGCGCAGCAGCACGCACAGGCGAATCAGCTTGATGCCCTCATCGCCAAAATCGGCAAACCGGTCCCGGGGAATATTGCGGCGGTGGCCACGCACCAGTAGTGCGAGCATCAGTTGGTCTTCGCGGGAGAACCCGGCCAGGTCCGAGTGCTCGATCAGGTAGGCGCCGTGCTTGTGGTACTGATAGTGAGCGATGTCCAGGCCCACTTCATGGACCTTGGCGGCCCAGCCGAGCAGTTCGCGCCAGACTCCGTCATCCAGATCCCAATCCGCGGCGACTTGATCGAAGGCATGCAGGGCTTTGCGTTCGACCCGCGCCGCTTGTTCCAGATCGACGTGATAACGCTCCATCAGCGAACTGAGCGTGCGTTCGCGGACGTCCTCGTGATGATGACGGCCCAGCAGGTCATAGAGCACGCCTTCACGCAGGGCGCCTTCACAGTGGTCCATGCGTTGCAGTTCGAGGGCGTCGAAGATCGCTTCGAGAATCGCCAGGCCAGCGGGGAAGATCGCGCGGCGGTCAGGCTTGATGCCTTCGAAGTCGATTTTCTCGACATCGCCCAGCTTGATCAGTTTGCGCTTGAGCCAGGCCAGGCCTTCGGCATTCACCTCGCCCGTGCCATGCCCGCCGGCCTTCAGCGCCAGGCCGATAGCGCGGATGGTGCCCGAGGAGCCGATGGCTTCATCCCAGGTCAGGCGGTGCAGGGCGTGTTCGATGCTCATGATCTCCAGCCGCGCTGCGGTGTACGCCTGGGCGTAGCGGGCCGGGGTGATCTTGCCGTCCTTGAAATAGCGCTGGGTATAACTGACGCAGCCCATTTGCAGGCTTTCGCGCAGCAGCGGTTCGAAGCGCTGACCGATAATGAATTCGGTACTGCCGCCGCCGATGTCGGCGACCAGGCGTTTGCCCGGCGTGTCGGCGAGGGTGTGGGACACGCCGAGGTAGATCAGGCGTGCTTCTTCACGACCGGAGATGACTTCCACCGAGTGCCCGAGGATTTCTTCGGCGCGGCGGATGAATTCGCCGCGGTTGCGGGCTTCACGCAGGGCGTTGGTGCCGACGATCCGCACGGCACCAGGGGGCATACCGTTGATCAGTTGGGCAAAACGCTTCAGGCAATCGAGCCCGCGCTGCATGGATTCTTCGTTGAGGTGGCGCTCTTCGTCGATGCCGGCGGCCAGCTGAACCTTCTCCCCGAGACGCTCGAGAATACGGATTTCGCCGTTCTGGGCCTTGGCCACGACCATGTGAAAGCTGTTGGAGCCCAGGTCGATTGCGGCGATCAGGGACAGATTCTTGGCTTGGGATTGCGGCATGGTCATGGGGTCTCAGTCGATAACCTCGACATCGTGCCACGATCAAAGGCTGACGCCAACGCACAGCGTTCAAAGGCTTGATCCAGTGCAGGAAACAGGGTGACCGCTGCGCGGTCAATCGCTAGCAGGCTAGCTCCCACATTGGAATGCGTACCCCCTGTGGGAGCTAGCCTGCTAGCGATGAAGGCATTAAGGACACTGAGGTTCTTTCAGGCGGTCGCTTCAACCGTCCCAATGAAATTCGCCAACTCCGCCGTCTGCGGGTTCGCAAACAACACTTTCGGGTCCCCCACCTCATGCACCAACCCCTGATGCATGAACACCAACTTATCCCCAACCTCCCGGGCAAAACGCATTTCATGGGTGACCATGATCAATGTCATGCCTTCCCTGGCCAGTTGCCGGACCACGCTCAGCACTTCGTTGACCAATTCCGGGTCCAGCGCCGAGGTGATCTCGTCACACAGCAACACTTTCGGCGACATCGCCAAAGCACGGGCAATCGCCACGCGCTGTTGCTGCCCGCCCGACAGCCGATCCGGGAAAGCATCAAACTTCTCGCCCAACCCGACCCGTTCCAGCATCTCCCGCGCCAGCTCGACAGCCTTGGCCTTCGGCACTTTCTGCACCACTTGCGGCGCGAGCATCACGTTTTCGCCCACGGTCAGGTGCGGGAACAGGTTGAACTGCTGAAACACCATCCCGACTTTCTGCCGCAAGCTGCGCAAATCGGCGCGGGCGGCGTCGAGGTATTCGCCGTCGACTTCGATCACGCCATCGTTGATCGATTCCAGGCCATTGAGGGTGCGCAGCAAGGTCGATTTGCCCGAGCCGCTGCGGCCGATGATCGCCACCACCTGGCCTTCCTCGACACTGAGGTCGATGCCTTTGAGCACATGGTGGTCGCCGTAGTATTTATGCAGGGCGGAAATTCTAAGCAGAGGCATGCAGTCTCCTTTCCAGGTAGCGCGCACTGAGGGACAGGGGGTAGCAAAGCAGGAAGTAACCGAGTGCCACGAGGCCGTAGACCATGAAGGGCTCGAAGGTCGCGTTGGCGAGCATGCCGCCGGTCTTGGTCAGTTCGGTGAAGCCAATGATCGAGGTGACGGCGGTGCCTTTGACTACTTGCACCGAGAAGCCCACGGTCGGCGCCACGGCGATCCGCAGCGCTTGCGGCAGAATCACGTAGCGCAACTGTTCCAGTGGATTGAGCGCCAGGCTCGACGAGGCTTCCCATTGGCCGTTGGGGATCGACTCGACGCAACCGCGCCAGATCTCCGCAATGTAGGCGCTGGTGAACAACGTCAAGGCCAGCGCCGCCGCCATCCACGGCGAAATCTCCACGCCGGCCAGCGCCACGCCGAAGAACACCAGAAACAGCTGCATCAACAGCGGCGTACCCTGGAACAGTTCGATGTAGGTGCGTGCAACGTTGCGCGGCAGGGGCTTTTTCGAGATGCGCATGACCATGATCAGCAAGCCGATCAGCCCACCGCCGATAAATGCCACCAGCGACAGCGCCAGCGTCCATTGCAGGCCGGTGAGCAGGTTTCGCACGACGTCCCAGAACGTGAAATCGCTCATTGGCTGCTCCTTGCAATGAATCGACGACCGATCCAGTTCAGCAGCTGACGTATCAACAGCGCCATGCACAGGTAGAGCAACGTGGTCAGGGCATAGGTTTCAAAGGCGCGGAAGTTGCGCGACTGAATGAAGTTGGCGGCGAAGCTCAACTCCTCGGTGGCGATCTGCGAACAGACCGCCGAGCCGAGCATGACGATGATGATCTGGCTGCTCAGGGCCGGCCAGACTTTGCCCAACGCTGGCAGCAGGATCACGTGGCGGAAGGCTTCGAATCGGCTCATCGCCAAGGCCGCAGCGGCTTCCAGCTGTCCTCGGGGGATCGCCTGGATGCCGGCGCGGATGATCTCGGTCGAGTAGGCCCCGAGGTTGATCACCATCGCCAGCACGGCTGCCTGCCATTCGGAAATCTGCACGCCCAGCGACGGCAAACCGAAGAAGATGAAAAACAGCTGCACCAGAAACGGCGTATTGCGGATCAACTCGACGTAGACCCCGAAGATCGTCGAGAACGGGCGGATGTTCCACGCCCGCACCAACGCCCCGACAATGCCCAGCCCCACCCCAAGCACTGCGCCAATGGCCGTCAGTTCAAGGGTGAACAGCGCACCGCGCAGCAGCAGGTCGGTGTTTTGCACCACCGGCAGAAAGTCGAACTGATAGGCCATATCATGTCTCCCCGGCGACGATCAGAGATCGGCCGGCAACGGCTCTTTCAGCCAGGTCCGGGAGTTCTTCTCCAGCGCGCCGTCGGTCTTGGCGGTGGCGAGGATCTGATTGACCTTGCCCAGCAGCGCCGGCTCGCTCTTGTTTACGCCGACATACACCGGTGAGTCCTTGAGCTTCACTTTCAGCGCCGGCACGCGTTTCGGGTTCTTCTCGCTGATCGCCACCATCACCACGTTGCCGCTGGCGATCAGGTCGACTTGCCCGGCGAGGTAAGCGGCGATGGTCGAGTTGTTGTCTTCAAAGCGTTTGATGGTCACGCCTTCGGGCGCGACTTTGGTCAGCTCGATGTCTTCGATGGCGCCCCGGGTGACGCTGATGGTTTTACCCTTGAGGTCGTCCAGGCCTTTGATGTCGGCGTCTGGTGGGCCGAATACGGCTAGGTAGAACGGCGCATAGGCGCTGGAGAAATCGATGACTTTCTCGCGCTCGGGGTTCTTGCCCAGGCTTGAAATCACCAGATCGACTTTGCCGGTGGTCAGGAACGGGATGCGGTTGGTGCTGTTGACCGGGGTCAGTTCAAGTTTGACCTTGAGTTGGTCGGCCAGCAGCTTGGCTGTGTCGATATCGAGGCCGCGAGGTTTCATGTCGGGGCCAACCGAACCGAACGGCGGAAAGTCCTGAGGCACCGCCACCTTGAGGACGCCGCGTTTGACCACATCCTCCAGACCGTCGGCGTGAGCGGGTGCCTGGCTCAGCATCAGGCTGGCAAACAGGGCGGTGAGCAGGGCGCTGTAACGCAGGGTCATGGCAAATCTCCGGATCGGCGAGAAGTGATTTCTGCGGATCGACAGAGCACGGGCCATGCCAAGAAGCGGTTTTGGGTGCCGCAGGCCGCGGTTTTGCTGGATTCGTTCGGTCTTACTGGTCTGAACAGTGATGGGTTTTTTCGCACCCTCATAGCGCATCCGTGAAACGTGCCGAACCCCCATGGGGCACGACTTGCCGGGCGCTGCGAATAGCTTTACAACTAGCCGCTCATTGTCCTGGTTCGTCTGAAAAACCATGAATTCGATTTCCCGAGCCGTACCTGAAGTGGCGCTGCAAGCCATCCGTAAACTGATCACCGACCAGGGTTTCGCACCAGGCGATGCCTTGCCTTCGCAGCGGGATCTGGCGGTGCAATTGGGGGTCAGCCGAGCGTCGCTGCGTGAGGCGCTGTCGTCGTTGAGTGCGCTGGGCGTGATCAGCATCCGGCCGGGCAAAGGCGTGTTCGTGCAGTCGCCGGTCGATTTGCCGCGAGGCGATACGGAACCGAGTTGGCCCTTCGCGGCCCAGGCATCGCCGTTGGATATTTTCCAGTTGCGCTATGCCCTGGAAGGTTTTGCCGCGGGTTTGGCCGCGGTGACCCTGAGCACTCAGGAGCTCGATACGCTGGAGGACAACGTTGCCGCCATGCGCGACGAATTGAAGGCCGGCGACTTCGAAGCGGCGGCGCGACTTGATTTCGATTTTCACCGACGCATTCTGCTGGCGAGCGGCAATCAGGCGATGCTGAGCATCCTCACGGCCAGCGCCGACATTTTTCTGGAGAGCCAGAAGCTACCGTTCATCCGGGCCGAACGGGCCATGGAAACCTGGCAGGAGCACCGTAAAATCCTCCGCGCGCTGGCCAGGCGCTCGTCCGGCGCGGCGCAGAAGGCCATGCAGGAACATGTGCGCAATGCAGCCCTGCGCACTGGAATTGCCTTCGTCGCTCCCGCCACCTCATGACTTGAGCTATACCCAAACTTATGCGGCACCATAGCGAGACTCAATCAACTGCACCTTCCTGAACGGGGGAAGGGCGGCTATGATGGGCCACGTTTTTTTGCTTACAACCTGGAGACTTCCATGAGCAGCGATCTTATCAAACACGTCACCGACGCTAGCTTCGACGTCGACGTCCTCAAGGCCGAAGGCGCTGTACTGGTCGACTACTGGGCTGAATGGTGTGGCCCTTGCAAAATGATCGCTCCTGTTCTGGACGAAATTGCTGAAACCTACAAAGGCAAGCTGACCATTGCCAAGCTGAACATCGACGAGAACCAGGAAACCCCGGCCAAGCATGGCGTGCGTGGTATCCCGACTCTGATGCTGTTCAAGAACGGCAGCGTTGAAGCGACCAAGGTCGGCGCACTGTCGAAGTCGCAACTGGCTGCCTTCCTCGACGCCAACATCTAAGCGTTGTTATAAAGCGTCATGAAAAGGCCCCGCATATTGCGGGGCCTTTTCGTTATTGAGGGCTAGACGCTCCGAAACTCAGGTGGTACATTCGGCCCCGCACTGGTTTCTCCATTGCCCCCTGCTAGCCGTCGCCGACGCACTCCTTTTCGAATAAGTACGCGATCCTGTCGCCTTCTCTGCGGCGCGGCCTCATTAAGCCAAAAGCTTAATTTCCCCCCCTCCATAAATGATTACGTCATTCCTATATGAATCTGACTGAACTCAAGCAAAAGCCGATTACCGAACTGCTCGAATTGGCCGAACAGATGGGCATAGAAAATATGGCCCGTTCGCGCAAGCAGGACGTGATTTTCTCCCTGCTCAAAAAGCACGCGAAAAGCGGCGAGGAAATCTCCGGTGATGGCGTGCTGGAGATTCTCCAGGACGGCTTCGGCTTCCTGCGCTCCGCTGACGCTTCCTATCTCGCCGGCCCGGACGACATCTACGTCTCGCCGAGCCAGATCCGTCGTTTCAACTTGCGCACCGGTGACACCATCGTTGGCAAGATCCGCCCTCCGAAGGAAGGCGAGCGTTATTTCGCGCTGCTCAAGGTCGACACGATCAACTACGATCGTCCCGAGAACGCGAAAAACAAGATTCTCTTCGAGAACCTGACCCCGCTGTTCCCGACCGTGCGCATGAAGATGGAAGCCGGCAACGGTTCCACCGAAGACTTGACCGGTCGTGTCATCGACCTGTGCGCCCCGATCGGCAAAGGCCAGCGCGGTCTGATCGTTGCACCGCCGAAAGCCGGTAAAACGATCATGCTGCAGAACATCGCGGCGAACATCGCTCGTAACAACCCTGAAGTTCATCTGATCGTATTGCTGATCGACGAACGTCCGGAAGAAGTAACCGAAATGCAGCGCACCGTGCGTGGCGAAGTGGTTGCCTCGACGTTCGACGAGCCGCCAACCCGCCACGTGCAGGTTGCCGAAATGGTGATCGAGAAGGCCAAGCGCCTGGTCGAACACAAGAAAGACGTGGTGATCCTGCTCGACTCCATCACCCGTCTGGCTCGCGCCTACAACACCGTGATCCCGAGCTCCGGCAAAGTGCTCACCGGTGGTGTCGATGCCCACGCCCTGGAGAAACCGAAACGTTTCTTCGGCGCCGCGCGGAACATCGAAGAAGGCGGTTCGCTGACCATCATCGCCACCGCGCTGGTTGAAACCGGCTCGAAGATGGACGAAGTGATCTACGAAGAGTTCAAAGGCACCGGCAACATGGAACTGCCTCTGGACCGTCGTATCGCTGAAAAACGCGTCTTCCCGGCTATCAACATCAACCGTTCCGGTACCCGCCGCGAAGAGTTGCTGACCGCCGACGACGAGTTGCAGCGCATGTGGATCCTGCGCAAGCTGCTGCACCCGATGGACGAAATCGCTGCCATCGAGTTCCTGGTCGACAAGCTGAAAACGACCAAGACCAACGACGAGTTCTTCTTGTCGATGAAGCGTAAGTAAGACGGTTTTTAACCGCTAAAGATGGCGTCCTTCGGGGCGCCATTTTTTTTGCAAAAAAAAAGGGGAGGTTTCCGAGTACGGTTGGTCATTACCAAAGCGAAATGGGCATACGACCCAAAAAACCATAACTGACTGGCCTTACTGTTTATGAGCACGCTTGCTTATCGAAGGGACATCGACGGCTTACGCGCAATCGCCGTGATTGCCGTGGTGCTGTTCCATTTTGGTGTCCCGGGGTTTACCGGCGGATTCGTCGGCGTGGACGTCTTCTTTGTGATTTCCGGCTACCTGATCACCTCAATCATCTGGAACCAGCGTCAGGCCGGGCGCTTCAGCTTTGTCGATTTCTGGGCCCGCCGTGCCCGACGGATTCTGCCTGCGCTGTTTGCGATGATCATTGCCGTGCTGGCGGTGGGCTGGTTTCTGCTGGCGCCCAAGGACTATGAAGAGTTGGGGCGCTCGGTGCGCTACCAGGTGATGTTCGTTTCCAACATCCTGTTCATGCGCCAGGACGGCTACTTCGACGTTGCTTCCGATCTCAAACCGTTGCTGCATACGTGGTCACTGGCGGTTGAAGAGCAGTTTTATATTGTCTTCCCGCTGTTGCTGACGCTGTTGTCGAGTCGCCTCAAGTATTGGCGCCTGGCGCTGTTCGCCGTGTTGCTGGTGTCCTTCGGGCTCAGTGTCTGGGCCGTTGCGCATCATCCTGAAAAAGCGTTTTTCCTATTACCGATGCGTGCCTGGGAGTTATTGGCCGGCGCCATGCTGGCCGTTGCACCCAGGAGCCAATGGCGCCTGACAACCGTCGGGGCTCAAGTGGTCAGCCTGGCTGGGTTCGGCCTGATTCTGCTGGCGGTGGTGTGCTACGACAGAACCACGCCATTCCCTGGTATAGCGGCGTTGTTGCCGACCCTTGGCGTGGTTGCGTTGATCTGGGCCAACGGTCATCGGCAGACCCTGGTGGGTGGGCTGCTGGCCAGTCGGGTGCTGGTCGGTCTCGGGCTGATTTCCTATTCCTGGTACCTGTGGCATTGGCCGGCGTTTGTGTTTTCCAGCTACGCCAGTGTCGACGAGCCCGGTCCGTTTGATGTTGCCGGATTGATTTTGCTTAGCCTGGTGCTGGGTTACTTGTCGTGGCGTTTCGTCGAGACGCCGTTCCGTGAGCGACGGCTGTTGGCGGGGCGTCGGCAGATTCTGCTGGCGGCGGGCGTCGGCGTGCTGGTGTTGGGTATTGCCGGTCAAGCGTTGCGCTGGACCGATGGCTTGCCCTCGCGTCTGTCCAATCAAGCGTTGCAGTACGCCAAAGCGAAGGAATGGCGACCGGAACTGATGCGGTGCCTGGCCGACGACAAAACCCCTGAGGACAAGCTCTTCTGTCACTACGGGACGTCAGCGCTGTCCTCGCGGGTGCTGGTCTGGGGCGACAGTCACGCCACCGCGCTGATTCCGGTGTTCGAAGACGGGGCGCAAAAGCACGGTATCAGCGTAATTCTCACCAGTTCCACAGGCTGCATCCCGGTTGAAGGGCTTGAGCACGATCAACGGTGTGCCCGTTTCAATCGCCGGGTCGAGCAGGCCTTGAAACCGCAATCAGTGGACGACGTGGTGTTGGTCGCGCGCTGGAGCCTGTATCTCTATGGCGACGCGAAAGGCGATCTCGGGCATGCACTGAAAGATTCCCATGGGCGATACGACCGGGCCAATGCCGAGCAGCAACTGGCCGAAGGCTTGCAGGCGACAGTCCGGCAATTGCGTAATGGCGGGCATCGCGTCTGGTTGATCAAAGAAGCGCCGCTGCAGCCGTTCAGCCCGCCTTACCGCCTCAGTCGCTTGGCCATGTTGCATCGTCCGGTCGATGACGTTGGGTTGGCAGTGGCTGAGCACTTCAAGCGTCAAGCGTTCATCAGCCAACTGTTCGCGCAAATAGCGGCGGCAAATCCGGGCGTGACCGTAGTCGATCCGGCGCCGTTGCTGTGTGATCAAACGGGTCTGTGCCGCGCCGAGCTCGACGGCCACTCGCTGTATACCGACGACAATCACCTGTCTGAGGTCGGTGCGCGCTTCATCGCGCCGGTGCTTGAGCCGCTGTTCAACCGCTCGCAAGCCCGGACACCACTGGGCAATGGCAACGCAAATGCGGCCAAGTAAGCAGCGATAAGCTGCCAGCGGACGGCAGAGCAGGTAGGATGTACGCCTATTTTAGGGGTGCCATCGTCAATGAAATTCAAGGATCTTCGGGATTTCGTGCAGCAGCTTGAGCAGCGCGGAGAGTTGAAACGCATCCAGATCCCTATCTCTCCAGTGCTGGAGATGACCGAAGTCTGTGATCGCACGCTGCGGGCAAAAGGCCCGGCGCTGTTGTTCGAAAACCCGACCGGCTACGACATTCCGGTGCTCGGCAACCTGTTCGGCACCCCCGAGCGGGTCGCCATGGGCATGGGCGCCGAGGCGGTCAGCGAACTGCGCGAGATAGGCAAGCTGCTGGCCTTCCTCAAAGAGCCTGAGCCACCGAAGGGCTTGAAGGACGCCTGGTCCAAGCTGCCGATCTTCCGCAAGATCATTGCGATGGCGCCGAAAGTCGTCAAGGACGCGGTGTGCCAGGAAGTGGTCATCGAAGGCGACGACGTCGACCTGGCGATGCTGCCGGTGCAGACCTGCTGGCCGGGCGACGTTGGCCCGCTGATCACCTGGGGCCTGACGGTCACCAAAGGTCCGAACAAGGACCGCCAGAACCTCGGCATCTACCGCCAGCAAGTCATTGGCCGCAACAAAGTCATCATGCGCTGGCTGAGCCACCGTGGCGGCGCGTTGGATTACCGTGAGTGGTGCGAGAAGCATCCCGGCCAGCCGTTCCCGGTTTCCGTGGCCTTGGGCGCTGACCCGGCGACCATCCTCGGCGCCGTGACACCGGTACCGGACAGCCTCTCCGAATACGCCTTCGCCGGACTGCTGCGTGGCAACCGTACCGAACTGGTGAAATGCCGCGGCAACGATCTGCAAGTTCCGGCCACCGCGGAAATCATCCTTGAAGGCGTGATTCATCCGGGCGAGATGGCCGATGAAGGCCCGTACGGCGACCACACCGGTTACTACAACGAAGTCGACAGCTTCCCGGTGTTCACCGTAGAGCGCATCACCCACCGGATCAAACCGATCTACCACAGCACCTACACCGGCCGTCCACCGGATGAACCGGCCATTCTCGGCGTGGCGCTGAACGAAGTGTTCGTGCCGATCCTGCAGAAGCAATTCCCGGAAATCACCGACTTCTACCTGCCGCCGGAAGGTTGCTCGTACCGCATGGCCATCGTGACCATGAAGAAGTCGTATCCGGGGCACGCCAAGCGGGTAATGCTCGGTGTCTGGTCGTTTTTGCGACAGTTCATGTACACCAAGTTCGTTATCGTCACTGACGACGACATAAATGCACGGGACTGGAATGACGTGATCTGGGCCATCACCACGCGCATGGACCCCAAGCGCGACACGGTGATGATCGACAACACGCCGATCGACTACCTCGACTTCGCCTCGCCGGTCTCAGGCCTGGGCTCGAAGATGGGGCTCGATGCCACGCATAAATGGCCGGGCGAAACCACTCGTGAGTGGGGCCGGGTGATCGTCAAGGACGACGCCGTGACCCAGCGGATCGATGCCATCTGGAATCAGTTAGGAATAGATTGATGCGTGTAACCTTGCAGCCCTCCGGAGCAGTGCTAGAGATTCTGCCCGGCGAGCGGATTCTCGATGGCGCGCGGCGCCTGGGCTATGAATGCCCGCAAAGCTGCCGCAATGGTAATTGCCACGTGTGCGCAGCGTTGCTGGTGGAAGGTCGCGTCGAGCAGGCCGGGCATGTGCGTGACCATGGCGAGTTCTACACTTGCATAGCAGAGCCGCTGGAAGACTGCATCGTGCTGTGGGATGGCGTGCTCGCGCTGGGAGAATTGCCGGTGCGCAGCTTGTCGTGTCAGGTCATTGAGTGCAGGGACGTCGGCGGCGATACCTTTCGCGTGCACCTGCGAGCGCCGGCCGGCAAACCGCCGCGTTATCACGCCGGCCAGTATTTGATGATCGAGCGTGAAAACGGCGAGAAATCCGCCTTCTCCCTGGCCTCGGCACCCCATGCCGGGCGAGACCTGGAAATCCATGTGCTGGCGCGCGAAAGCAGTGCGCAGAACTTGATCGAACAACTGCAACGCAACCCGCTGGTGCGGGTCGAGATGCCGTTCGGCGATACCCATCTGGCGGAATTGCCAGACGGTCCGCTGGTGCTGATCGCCGCTGGCACCGGCATGGGCCAGATCCACAGCCTGATCGAACATTGCCGGGCCGCGGGCTTCAAACACCCGGTGCATCTGTATTGGGGCGTGCGTCGGCCAGAAGACTTTTATGAAATCGAACATTGGGATGAATGGCTGAAACTGCCGAATCTGTTCCTGCATAAAGTCGTCAGCGATCAATGCGGCTGGCAGGGGCGCTGCGGGATGCTGCATGAGGCGGTGTGTGAGGATTTCCCTGACCTGAAAGCCTTGCATGTGTACGCCAGCGGCTCACCGGCCATGGTCTACGGCACGCTGGATGCTTTGGTTGAAGCGGGGATGGATGCGCATCAGATGCGTGCGGATGTGTTTGCGTACGCGCCGCGCTCTTGAGCCGCGATCTTGATCCTCGCTCTAGAGCGTTATAACTTCCCATATAGCCGATCGGTATTTATAAACTTATATAAATACCGGTAGGTTATATCTCGTATAGGCATTTATTTAAGAACTGTGCCATGGCACTTAAATTGCCTTAAAACATATGTGCCTTATTGTTACAGCGGTGCGTTCTATTAAGTAATTCATTATCCGCGGGGAGCTGAACGCTATTCGCCATGAGCGCCATAGAATCTTCGTTTCTGAATCTGGCTTACCCTCCGCGGCTCGATCTGGGGCCGCAGCTTACGCATGAACAATTGCTCAGCTCGATGCAGTCGACCATGGCGCGTCACAAGGGCGGGCCGGTCTGGTTGTTCGCTTACGGTTCGCTGATCTGGCGCCCTGAATGCGCGGCGGTGGAGCGGGTGCGCGGTCGAGTGCATGGCTACCATCGCGGCTTGTACCTGTGGTCCCACGAACATCGCGGCACGCCGGAAGTCCCCGGCCTGGTCTTTGGCCTGGATCGCGGCGGCTCGTGCAGCGGCTTCGCTTATCGTTTACCTGAAGAACAACTGGACGCATCGCTGTATGCGCTTTGGCAGCGCGAAATGCCGTTCCCGTCCTATCGCCCGCACTGGCTCAACTGCCGTCTCGAAGACGGAAGCCAGGTTCAGGCGTTGGGATTTGTTTTGGAGCGACACCTGCCGAGCTATGCCGGCAACTTACCGGATCACGTGCTGAGCCACGTGTTTGAAAACGCTTGCGGGCGTTACGGCACCACTCGCGATTATGTCGAGCAGACCGCCAACGCCCTGCGCAGTCACGCCATGCCAGACCGGAATCTGGAGGCGCGACTCAAGCGCTGCAAATCAAAAGCCGATCAGGCGATTGCTTCGCGGCTCTGACTGGCGATTTGCTTGTGCCACAGCGTCGGTGCAAGGAAGGCCATCGCCAGCAGGCAAGCGCCGATCAGTAGTACAAAACCGCCGTCCCAGCCAAAGAGGTCCACGGTGTAGCCCATCGCTGCACTGGCCGCGACCGAACCACCCAGATACCCGAACAGACCCGTGAAACCCGCTGCCGTACCGGCGGCTTTTTTCGGTGCCAGTTCCAGCGCTTGCAGGCCAATCAGCATGACCGGACCGTAGATCAGGAAACCAATCGAGATCAACGCGATCATGTCGACCGTCGGGTTGCCGGCAGGGTTGAGCCAATAAACCAGTGTCGCCACGGTCACCAACGCCATGAACACCATGCCGGTCAGGCCACGGTTGCCACGGAAGATCTTGTCCGACATCCAGCCGCACAGCAGCGTCCCGGGGATACCTGCCCACTCGTAAAGGAAATACGCCCACGACGTTTTGTCCACGCTGAAGCCTTTGGCTTCCTTGAGGTAGGTCGGTGCCCAGTCCAGCACGCCGTAGCGCAGCAGGTAGACAAAGACGTTGGCCATTGCGATGTACCAGAGCATTTTGTTGCGCAGCACGTATTTGACGAAGATTTCCTTGGCGCTGAATTCTTCTTCGTGACTGGCGTCGTAGCCTTCCGGGTAGTCGTTCTTGTATTTCTCGATCGGCGGCAGGCCAACCGATTGCGGTGTGTCGCGCATGGTAGCGAAGGCAAACACTGCGACGCCCATAGCCACTGCGGCCGGCACATAAAACGCCGCGTGCCAGTCATTGAACAGACCCATTCCGAGCAGGAACAGCGGACCGATCAGGCCACCGCCCACGTTGTGCGCCACGTTCCACAGGGACACAACGCCCCCGCGTTCCTTCTGCGACCACCAGTGGACCATGGTCCGGCCACTCGGCGGCCAACCCATGCCCTGCGCCCAGCCGTTGATAAACAGCAGGATGAACATGATGGTTACGCTGGACGTCGCCCAAGGCGCAAAACCGAAAATGAACATCACGCCAGCCGAAACCAACAAGCCGAACGGCAGGAAGAAGCGCGGGTTGGAACGGTCGGAAACAATGCCCATCAGGAACTTGGACAAGCCGTAGGCGATAGCAATCGCCGACAACGCCAGGCCCAGCTCACCGCGGGTATAGCCCTCTTCGATCAGATAGGGCATGGCCAGGGAGAAGTTTTTGCGCAGCAGGTAGTAACCCGCGTAGCCGATGAATATGCCGGCGAAGATCTGCCAGCGATGCCGTCGGTAGGCGCTGTCTATTTTTTCTTCAGGCAATGGAGCCTGATGTGCGGCAGGACGAAAGAAAGCAAACATTCAAGAGCTCCAGATTTCTTGTTTTGACTGCGGATGCGAATGTTACAGTTTCGTTACCGAAAATAGCACCGGTTCGCATCAGCAAAACAGCGGAAATGTGGGAGATCGCGTGTTCCTTTATGAACATGTCGCACAGGTATAAGTGAAGGGCGTTGTGGGAAACGTCCCGCGTAGCGGTTGATGACGCATTTCAGTATTGGGTAGGACGGGGCTTTGGGAAATGTCCTGCGACCGAACAGGAAGTCGCGGCGTTCTATTTCGGGCTGCTGGGTCTTAACCTTTGTGCTGGTGCCGGGATTGGCATTTCAGTGGTGAAGGAGAGGGGTTATGCGGTGGTTGGGGTTTGTGCTGTTGTTGGTTGGGTCGGTAGGTGTTTGGGCTGGGGAGGTTTTTTTGATCCCTGAAAATAATCCGAAGCCGATTTATCCGAGAGAGCTGTTCAGAGCCGGGGTCACGGGTGAAGTCAGGGTCAGATTCACGGTGTATGCCGATGGCTCGGTCAACAAATTAAGCATTTTGCAGAGCAACCATCCCGATCTGGCAGAAGCGGCCCGCCAGGCGATTGCGCAGTGGCGTTTCAAACCGTGGACGGTCGAAGGTGACATGCCTTCTGAGCAGGAAGTGACTGCCCCAATGGTTTTTCGACTGGATCTGGACACGCCCATTCACACCAACCAGTGGCTCAAGCAGTTGAGATGTCGTGACATCAATGAAGCTTTGAACGATTTTCCGGAGTACGCGTGGGTTGATTCAGCCGTGTTTGATTACACGCGTGCCTATTTGTCGAACGTGATTTATACGACGCAGTTACAGAATGAGGAACGCCTGGCATTGATTGCCAAGCTGAATAAGCGCGTACCGAAAATTGTCAGGGATTGCCGGGCGAGTCCGGTTCGCAAATACATGAGCTTGCTACCGGAGGATATTCGGAAGTTGCTCTAGCCTCCGATAATAAAAAAGCGGCCGGGATAATCCAGACCGCTTTTTTCAAGCTCAGCGAACCTGAACCACCACCTTCCCGACCGCCTTGCGCTGGCCAAGATCATTGATCGCCTGCGCCGCATTACTCAGCGGATACACCTGCGACACCAGTGGCTTCAACTTGCCTTCGGCAAACCAGCCGAACAATTGCTGGAAGTTTGCCGCGTTGTCCTGCGGCTGCCGTTGGGCAAACGAACCCCAGAAGACACCGACCACTGCCGCACCCTTGAGCAGCGCTAGGTTTACCGGCAGTTCAGGAATGCGTCCGCTGGCGAAGCCGACGACCAGCAGCCGGCCGTTCCAGGCGATGGCGCGGATGGCCTGGTCGAACAGGTCCCCGCCGACCGGGTCGTAGATTACGTCGGCGCCCTGGCCATCGGTCAGGCGTTTGATTTCGTCCTTGAGGCTGGTTTCGCTGTAGTTGATCAGCTCATCGGCACCGGCAGCCTTGGCCACCGCAAGTTTTTCGGCGCTGCTGGCGGCGGCGATCACGCGGGCGCCCATGGCTTTACCGATTTCCACGGCGGCCAGGCCGACACCGCCGGAAGCGCCAAGCACCAGCAGTGTTTCACCCGGTTGCAGGTTGCCCCGTTGCTTGAGGGCGTGCATCGAGGTGCCGTAGGTCATGCTGAATGCGGCGGCGGTGTTGAAGTCCATCGATGGCGGGATCGGCAGCACGTTGTAGCCCGGCACCGCGACCTGTTCGGCGAAGCTGCCCCAACCAGTCAGGGCCATGACCCGGTCACCGACCTTGAGGTGGCTGACCTTTTCGCCCACTGCACTGACCACGCCTGCCGCTTCACCGCCCGGGGAAAACGGGAAGGGCGGTTTGAACTGGTATTTGCCCTCGATGATCAGCGTGTCCGGGAAATTCACCCCGGCGGCATGCACGTCCAGCAGGATTTCATTCTTCTTCGCGACAGGACTGGCGACGTCTTCCAGCACCAGCGATTCGGCAGGGCCGAAGGCTTTGCACAGCACGGCTTTCATCAGGGCTATTCCTTTGGGAGTGATGGCCGATAAGTGTAGGTGTGTGAGTCGATGGGTCAACGAGCATGCCCGACCCTGATAGTCAGCCATAAGCTTGTGCTTGAGCGGCGGGTCGTTATGCTAGGCCGCAAACCGGATAAGGAGCGAATTGTGAAAGCGTGGATCATGTTGTTGCTGGCCCTGTCTCTGCCCGTGGCAGCGATGGCCGAAGAAGCCAAAGAAGGTGAAGCTCCGAAGGTCAATTACATCACCCTGAGCCCGCCGTTCGTGGGCAACTATGGGCTGGACGGTACGCCGAAGCTCAAGGTCTACAAGGCCGACGTGGCATTGCGCGTGACCGGCGACGAGGCGACCAAAGCGGTAAAGGCCAACGAGCCGTTGATCCGTAATCAGCTGGTGGCGTTGTTTGCGCAGCAGACAACCGAAGCGATGAGCAACGTTGAAGCCAAGGAAAAGCTGCGTCAGGAAGCCCTGAAACAGACCCAGCAAGTGATGAACGATGAGACCGGCAAGCCGGTGGTTGAGGATTTGTTGTTCAACAACCTCATCATTCAGTAACAGTTCTGCTGCCCGGGCTGGCCTCATCGCGGGCAAGCCCGCTCCCACAGGGGGCTGGGTTGGATGCAAAAATTGCGTCCACCGAAGATTCCTGTGGGAGCGGGCTTGCCCGCGATGGCATTCTGAGAAGCGCAGGAGTTTTTACGGCTTGAGCGCGATCACCGCAGCCCACTGCTCAGCGGTAACCGGCATCACAGACAGTCGCGAGCCTTTCTGCACCAGCGGCATCTCTGCCAGCGCCGTCTGCTGCTTCAAGTAATCCAGCTTCAGCACCTTCGCAAACGTCTCGACATGCGCAACATCAATCGCGCTCCAGGCGTTTTTCTCTGCCGTGGCCTTTGGATCGTAGTAATGACTTTCCGGCTCTAGCGCCGTCGGGTCCGGATATGCCGCTTCAACAATCTTTCCGATCCCGGCAATTCCGGGCTCCGGGCAGCTGGAGTGATAGAAGAAAAACTCGTCACCCACCGCCATCGCCCGCAAAAAGTTTCGTGCCTGATAGTTGCGAACCCCGTCCCAGCGCGCTTTGCCAAGCTTCTCCAACCCTTTGATCGAGAGTTCATCGGGCTCGGATTTCATCAGCCAATAGGCCATGGTTTTTGCTCCTTGCGAGGTGATTGGGCAAGTTGTCGGGCGATTTTATGACAAACCGACAGTCGGTTGACGCCAGCGTTTGCGTGTCAGTTCACGTTGTCGCAAAATGCCGGCCTTCTAAGCTTGACGCTGCTGCACGGCCTACACCTACAACGGAAACCGCTGCTGTCATCGTGTTGATGTGCCTTTGGGGGGCAATCGATGAAACGCAAACCGGATTTACTATGGATTTTGGTTATTTTGTTCGGCCTCGGCGTCGTGACCACTGGCTACGCCCAAAGCTTGTGGAACAACAAGACCGACGCGCCGATTGAAATCGCGCAGCAACAACAGCCGTCGGCCTTCAAGCGCTGAACCTGTCTTCTCAGGCGCCGCTGATTCCAGTGGCGTCTAGCCTGCGAAATACCACGCCTTGTCTGTAACCGTTCCTTGCAACGGCACATCCCAGCTCGCCTGAGCCAATCGTTCTACCTTCTGACATTCATGGGCCAGCCCCAGCAGCGTCGGCTTGCGCCAGTTTTTTCGCCGCGCCAGGTAAGCGAGACTTCGATCGTAGAAGCCTCCGCCCATGCCCAGGCGTCCGCCGACGTCGTCAAATCCCACCAATGGCATCAGCACCAGGTCCAGCGCCCAGACTTTACGTTGGCGAGCGAGGTTGTGCCGGGGTTCGAGAATACGAAAGCGGTTGGGTTTCAGTTTTTCACCGGGACGAATCCGCTGGAACACCATTTTGGTTCGCGGCCAAGCGCTGAGCACCGGTAGATAAGTCGCCTTGCCCCGACGTTGCGCAGCGCGCAGCAGCAGGCGCGGGTCGATTTCACCGTCGGTGGGCAGGTACAGGGAAATGTGTTTTGCGCGGAGAAACAGCGGGTGCTGGGCCAATTGCTTGTACAGCCCGCGAGCAGCCTGGCGCTGCTGACTGGCTGTCAGTGCGCGGCGGGCCTTGCGCAGCATGCGTCGAAGTTGCGGGCGGGGCAGCAGCGCAGGTTCGGTCATGGATTCAGGCTTCGACAGGACGGATACGTAAAGCGTACCCGTAAAAAAGCCGATGCCGGTATTTGAACCGGCATCGGACTGGAATCAGGCTCCCCGGATGAACCGCTGCTGACTTAGCCCTTGAACCCGAAAGTTCAAGGTGGAAGATGCAGTAGGCTTTAAGGCTTTCCGTCTAGCGGACATGCACACCAGCCCAACGTGCAGCCTCCAGGGTAGTGCGAATCGGCTCAGGGACGTGGTCAACTGGCAAGCACCCCAGGGAGTGTTGCGAGTATACCCCAAGCGGTTTCGTGTTTCAGCCCTTGGTGACGTCCGGATCGGTGGCGAGCACCAGATCGACGCGATCCAGCAGGTCACGAACCTGCTCGCGAGTCGAGCCGCTGGCCTGCACATCCGGGCGTTCTTCCTTGTGCAGAAGATCGTGCGTAATGTTCAGCGCGGCCATCACGGCGATGCGATCGGCACCGATGACTTTGCCGCTGCTGCGGATTTCGCGCATTTTGCCATCCAGGTAACGGGCGGCGCTCACCAGGTTGCTGCGCTCTTCCTGGGGGCAAATGATCGAATACTCTTTATCGAGAATCTGCACGGTAACGCTATTGCTTGAACTCATGAGTCTTGCTCCAGGGCCTTGAGGCGCGAAATCATTGATTCGACCTTACGCCGGGCGATTTCGTTCTTTTCAATGAGGTGAGCGCGTTCCTCGCGCCAGGTTTTTTCCTGAGCTAATAGGAGTCCGTTTTGACTCTTAAGTTGCTCGACCCGATTAATTAGCAGTTCGAGTCTGGCCATCAGCGCTTGCAGGTCGGTGTCTTCCATATTGTCCACTGTGTCTGACGGGGTAACTGGCGGACAGCCTTTAATAGTCTTGGCGAGTCTGTCGATGTAGGATACAAGGCCTTCATTCTAGACATAGCGCCGTCTGGCGCCTAGCTGCCCATGCCCATTCAGAATTCCCCGTACCAAGCCTTCGCCACACTGCTGACTTCCAGCGGTCATAACGTCTCGCCTGCCGAACTGCATGGCCTGCTGCTCGGCCGCAGTTGCGCCGGTGCCGGCTTCAATGCAGAAGAATGGTTGATCGATGCCGCCGAGCTGCTCGAAAGCGAGCCACAGGACAATGTCCGCAACGCCTTGATCGGCTTGCAGGAAATGGTCAAGGGCGAGCTCACTGGCGACGACGTAACTGTCGTTCTGCTGCTGCCGACCGATGACGAGCCGCTGGCTGACCGTGCCGCTGCACTGGGCGAGTGGTGCCAGGGCTTCCTCAGCGGTTTCGGCCTGAACTGCCGTGACAGCAGCATGCTGAGCACCGAAGCCACCGAAGTGTTGCAGGATCTGGCGGCCATTTCTCAGGTGCAAGACGCCCTGGAAGAGTCCGAAGACGGCGAAAGCGACTACATGGAAGTCATGGAATACCTGCGGGTTGCGCCGCTGCTGCTGTTCTCCGAAACCAAAAAAGCAGATGCGCCGGTTGCGGCCAAGCCGTCGCTGCATTAATCGTTTGCCAGGGAAAGCCATCTGCCCATGATTCATATCCCGAAATCGGAATACAGCCGTCGCCGCAAGGCCCTGATGGCGCAGATGGAACCCAACAGCATCGCTATCCTGCCCGCCGCCGCGGTGGCCATTCGCAACCGTGACGTCGAGCACGTTTACCGGCAGGACAGCGACTTCCAGTACCTCAGCGGTTTCCCCGAGCCTCAGGCCGTCATTGTGCTGATGCCCGGTCGCGAACATGGCGAATACATTCTGTTCTGCCGTGAACGCAACGCCGAGCGAGAGTTGTGGGACGGCTTGCGCGCCGGGCAGGAAGGCGCGATTCGCGACTTTGGCGCCGACGATGCCTTCCCCATCACCGACATCGACGACATCTTGCCGGGCCTGATCGAAGGGCGCGACCGGGTGTATTCGGCCATGGGCAGCAACCCCGAATTCGACCGGCACCTGATGGAGTGGATCAACGTGATCCGCTCCAAGGCGCACCTCGGCGCCCAGCCGCCGAACGAATACGTTGCGCTGGATCATCTGCTGCACGACATGCGCCTGTATAAATCGGCGGCAGAAGTGAAGGTGATGCGCGAAGCCGCACGGATTTCCGCCCAGGCGCATATCCGTGCGATGCAGGCCAGCCGGGCCGGGCTGCATGAGTTCAGCCTCGAAGCCGAGCTCGATTACGAGTTTCGCAAGGGCGGGGCGAAGATGCCGGCCTACGGCTCGATCGTCGCGGCGGGGCGCAACAGCTGCATCCTGCATTACCAGCAGAATGACGCGGTGCTCAAGGATGGCGACCTGGTGTTGATCGATGCCGGTTGCGAGATCGACTGCTACGCCAGCGACATCACCCGCACCTGGCCGGTCAACGGCAAGTATTCAGCGGAGCAGAAAGCGATTTACGAGTTGGTGCTGGCGTCGCAAGAAGCCGCGTTTGCCGAAATCGCCCCGAACAAACACTGGAATCAGGCGCACGAAGCCACGGTCCGGGTGATTACCACCGGTCTGGTGAAGTTGGGCCTGTTGCAGGGCGACGTCGACGAGTTGATCGCCAGCGAAGCCTATAAGGCGTTTTACATGCACCGCGCTGGCCATTGGCTGGGCATGGATGTGCATGACGTCGGCGAATACAAGGTTGGCGGCGAGTGGCGCGTGCTGGAAGTCGGCATGGCGCTGACTGTGGAACCGGGCATCTACATTGCCCCGGACAACCAGAACGTAGCGAAGAAATGGCGCGGCATTGGCGTGCGCATCGAGGACGACGTAGTGGTCACCAAAAACGGCTGTGAAATCCTGACCCAAGGCGTACCGAAAACGGTCGCCGAGATCGAGGCCTTGATGGCCGCCGCGCGGGCGCAAGCCGCATGAGTCGAGTCAATCTGGCAATCATCGGTGGCGGTCTGGTTGGCGCCAGCCTCGCATTGGCGTTGCAGGCCGGGGCCAAGGCCCGTGGCTGGAAGATCGTGTTGATCGAACCCTTTGCCCCCGGCCACACCTATCAACCGAGCTACGACGCCCGTTCTTCGGCTTTGTCCTACGGTGCCAAACAGATTTATCAACGGTTGGGCGTGTGGCAGGAAATCTCCCGCCGTGCCGAGCCGATCAAGCAGATTCATGTGTCCGACCGTGGACGTTTCTCCACCGCGCGGTTGTCAGCGATGGAAGAGGGCGTGCCGGCGCTGGGTTACGTGGTGGAAAACGCCTGGCTCGGCCAATGCCTCTGGCAGGGGCTGGACAAGGACGTGGTCACCTGGCGTTGCCCGGCGGAAGTCACGCGCATGGAGCCGCTGACCGATGGCTATCGCCTGACCCTCAACGATGAAACCATTCTCGAATGCGACCTTGCGGTGCTTGCTGATGGCGGCCGTTCGGGTCTGCGCGAGCAACTGGGGGTCGGCATCAAAAAGCGTCCGTACAACCAGAGCGCGCTGATCGCCAACATCACCCCGAGCGAAGCGCACAACGGCATGGCCTTCGAGCGCTTCACCGATGACGGCCCGATGGCGTTGTTGCCGCTGCCGGAAAACCGCTGCGCCCTGGTCTGGACCCGATTGGGCATGGACGCGCAACGGCTGGCGGCGCTGGATGAGCGCAGCTTCCTCAGTGAGTTGCAGGGCGTGTTCGGTTATCGGCTTGGCACCTTGAAACAGGTGGGTGCGCGGCACCTTTACCCGCTGACGCTGATCGAAGCCGAAGAACAAGTGCGTCCGCATCTGGCGATTCTCGGCAATGCTGCGCACAGCCTGCACCCGATTGCCGGCCAGGGTTTCAACCTCTCGCTGCGTGATGCTCAGGCTCTGGCCGATGCGCTGCTGGCGAGCGAAACATCACCCGGCGACTTCGCGACCTTGCAGGCCTATCGCGAGCGTCAGCGCATGGATCAGAACCTGACCGTGGGCTTCTCCGATCAGGTCACCCGTTTGTTCGGCAGCACTCAGCCCCTGGTTTCGCTGGGCCGTAACATCGGCCTGCTCGGCCTCGATCTGCTGCCGCCGGCCAAGCGCTGGTTCGCCCGGCAAGCCATGGGACTGGGTACGCGTCCCGATGCTTAAGTGGCTGGTTGGCAAGTTCGGCAAAGCGCGGTTGATGCGTTGTTTCATGAGCTTTTACCCGCCGTACCTGGGCGCCGGGGTTCGAGTGCGGCACATCAGCGATGACTTCCGGGACATTCAAGTGTCCATGGGGCTGAGCTGGTACAACCGCAATTACGTCGGCACGCAGTTTGGCGGCAGTCTGTATTCGATGGTCGATCCGTTTTTCATGCTGATGCTGCTGGAAAACCTCGGTCACCGGTACATTGTCTGGGACAAAGCCGCTGACATCGATTTCATCGCACCGGGCAAAGGCCCGGTGTTCGCCCGTTTCAGCATCGACGAGACCTTGCTCGATGAGATCCGTCGGCAGACGGCGGATGGCGAAAAGTACCTGCCGCAATTGCAGGTCGATATTCATGACGGCGCCGGCCACCTGGTGGCGCGGGTCGGTAAAACCCTTTACGTGCGGCTCAAGCCGCAAGCGAGACAGGCTTAAAGCATGGAAATGCGCGCAGATCTGCTGATTGTCGGGGCTGGAATGGTCGGTAGCGCCCTGGCGCTGGCGTTGCAGGACAGCGGGCTGGAAGTCCTGCTTCTGGACGGCAGCCCGATGAGCGTCAAGCCCTTCGACGAACAATCGCCGTTCGAACCGCGAGTGAGCGCCTTGTCGACGGCCAGCCATCGGATTCTTGAACGCCTCGGTGTCTGGGACGGTATCGCCAGCCGGCGCAGCAGCCCGTATACCGACATGCACGTCTGGGATGGTAGCGGCACCGGGCAAATTCATTTTTCGGCGACCAGTGTGCACGCCGAAGTGCTCGGGCATATCGTCGAGAATCGCGTGGTTCAGGATGCCTTGCTCGATCGTCTGCACGACTGCGACCTCGGGATGCTGGCCAATGCGCGCCTGGAACAGATGCGCCGCTCCGGCGATGACTGGCTGCTGACCCTGGCAGATGGCCGCACCTTGCGTGCGCCCTTGGTGATTGCGGCGGATGGCGCCAATTCGGCGGTTCGGCGCCTGACCGGTGTGGCCACGCGCGAGTGGGATTATCTGCATCACGCGATCGTCACCAGCGTGCGCAGCTCCAAACCTCATCAAATGACTGCCTGGCAGCGCTTCACCGACAACGGTCCGCTGGCGTTTCTGCCGCTTACGCGAGACGGTCAGCAGGATTGGTGTTCGATCGTCTGGTCGACCACGCCGAGCGAAGCGGAACGGCTGATGGCGCTGGGCGACGCAGAATTCTGTCTCGAATTGGAACGCGCCTTTGAAGGCCGACTCGGCACGGTGCTCAGCGCCGACCCGCGTCTGTGCGTGCCGCTGCGCCAGCGCCATGCCAAGCGTTATGTGGCTGAAGGCCTGGCGCTGATCGGCGACGCGGCGCACACCATTCACCCATTGGCCGGGCAGGGCGTGAACCTGGGTTTCCTCGATGCTGCCGTGTTGGCCGAAGTGTTGTTGCAAGCGGCGGAGCGCGGTGAGCGGTTGGCGGACGTGAAGGTGCTAAGTCGTTACGAGCGTCGGCGCATGCCGCACAACCTGGCGTTGATGGCGGCAATGGAAGGCTTTGAACGTTTGTTCCAGGCTGATCCGTTGCCGGTTCGCTGGTTGCGCAATGCCGGGCTGAAGATGGTCGACCAGATGCCGGAAGCCAAGGCGTTGTTCGTGCGAGAAGCGTTGGGGTTGATCGGGGATTTGCCGGCGCTTGCCAAGGCCTGAGATTTTCGTTGTGGCTGATGGCCTCATCGCGGGCAAGCCCGCTCCCACAGGTATTGTGGTGTACATGCATAAGTGTGAACACTGGAGATCCTTGTGGGAGCGGGCTTGCCCGCGAAGGGGCCGGAACATCCACCACATTTCTCAAGTGGTGCAACATCTGGTAACTCCTCCGCCAACTGATCGATTGAGATGGTAAATGTGAGTCCTTATCATTTGTCCTCACTTTTTCCAATCGAGAGACCGCTCCCATGTTGGCACCGAAGCGTCTACTGACCGCCCTCGCCCTGACCCTGATCGGCAGCACCGTTGCCCAGGCCGCCGACGAGGTGGTGGTTTACTCCTCGCGTATCGACGAGCTGATCAAGCCGGTCTTCGATGCCTACACCGCGAAAACCGGTGTGCAGGTGAAGTTCATCACCGACAAGGAAGCGCCGCTGATGCAGCGGATCAAGGCCGAGGGCGAGAACGCCACCGCCGACCTGCTGCTGACCGTCGATGCCGGCAACCTCTGGCAGGCCGAGCAGATGGGCATTCTGCAACCGTTCACCTCCAAGGTGATCGACGCCAACATCCCGCTGCAATACCGCTCCTCCGCTCATGCCTGGACTGGTCTGAGCCTACGGGCGCGGACCATCGCCTACTCCACCGCTCGGGTGAAGCCGGGCGAGTTGACCACTTATGAAGGGCTGGCCGATAAAAACTGGGAAGGTCGCCTGTGCCTGCGCACGGCGAAGAAGGTCTACAACCAGTCCCTGACTGCCACCATGATCGAAGTGCACGGCGCCGACAAAACCGAGAAGATCCTCAAGGGCTGGGTCAGCAACCTGTCCACCGATGTGTTCTCCGATGACATCGCGGTGCTGGAAGCGATCAATGCCGGGCAATGCGACGTCGGCATCGTCAACACTTACTACTACG
Organism: Pseudomonas sp. LB3P93; assembly: GCF_054898025.1. Lineage (NCBI taxonomy): Bacteria > Pseudomonadati > Pseudomonadota > Gammaproteobacteria > Pseudomonadales > Pseudomonadaceae > Pseudomonas > Pseudomonas sp. LB3P93. The sequence continues at coordinate 6,224,966 of NZ_CM142713.1, read as the reverse complement.
GCCGCCTGCACAAGCAGAAGCCGGACCTGGCAGTGAAGCTGTTCTGGCCGAACCAGGGTGACCGTGGCGTCCACGTCAACCTGTCGGGCATCGGCCTGACCAAACATGCACCGCACCCGGAAGCGGCCAAGGCATTGGTTGAATGGATGACCACCCCTGAGGCGCAGAAGATCTTCGCCGACGTGAACCAGGAATTCCCGGCCAACCCCGCCGTTCAACCGTCTGCTGAAGTGGCGAGTTGGGGCAAGTTTGTGGCGGATACACTGCCGGTGGAAATTGCTGGCAAGCGCCAGGCTGAAGCGATTCGGATGATGGATCGCGCTGGCTGGAACTGACACCATTGTTGTTTCGGCGAGCGGCTATCTGTGGCGAGGGAGCTTGCTCCCGCTGGGTTGCGAAGCAACCCTCAAAACCTCTAACACCGCTCGTTCAAGATGATCTGATAACCTCCTGTGGCTGCTTCGCACCCGAGCGGGAGCAAGCTCCCTCGCCACAAATTGGAGTTGACTGCTGACCTGCGTCGGCTCCCCTATTTTCTAGAGAATCCCCTTGGCCCACCCCGCCCAACGCCGCTGGTATCCCCTGGTCTTCGCCATCGCCGCGCTGGTCCTGCTGCCCCTCAGCGTTCTGTTTTTCTCCTGGCAAACCATCGATCACCAAATCTGGTCCCACCTCTGGGATACCCAGATGCCGCGCCTGTTGGGCAACACGCTGACGCTGGTGCTCGGCGTCGGTATCGGCGTCACGCTTTTGGGCGTCAGCCTTGCCTGGCTGACCAGCCTCTGCGAATTCCCCGGTCGACGCTGGCTGGACTGGGCGTTGATGCTGCCTTTTGCGATTCCGGCTTATGTGCTGGCCTTCGTCTTCGTCGGTCTGCTTGATTTCGCCGGTCCCGTGCAAACCCTGCTGCGCGAATGGTTCGGCACCGGCCTCCGGTTGCCGCGAGTGCGTTCCACCGGCGGCGTCATTCTGGTGCTGGTACTGGTTTTCTATCCCTACGTTTACCTGCTGGCGCGCACCGCATTCCTGGCCCAGGGCAAAGGCTTGATGGAAGCAGCGCGCGTGCTGGGGCAATCCCCGTGGCAGGCGTTCTGGCGAGTTGCCTTGCCCATGGCGCGGCCGGCCATTGGTGCCGGCGTGGCGTTGGCGCTGATGGAAACCCTGGCGGACTTTGGTGCGGTGTCGGTGTTCAACTTCGACACGTTCACGACGGCCATCTACAAAACCTGGTACGGATTCTTCAGCCTCTCCACCGCCGCGCAACTGGCCAGCCTGTTGTTGCTGGTGGTGATGATCGTGTTGTACGGCGAACGTCGTGCTCGCGGGGCCAACCGCACGAGCAACGAGCGACCCCGGGTCAAGGCGCTGTACCACCTGCGTGGCTTCAAGGCGTTGGCGGCCACGAGTTGGTGTGGCCTGGTGTTCGCCTGTGCCTTCGTCATTCCGATGCTGCAACTGGTGGTGTGGTTCTGGCAGCGTGGGCGCTTCGATCTGGATGAACGTTACGCCGGGCTGATCGTCCACACCTTGTACCTGGGCGGCATGGCGGCGTTGATCACCGTCAGCGTTGCCCTGGTGCTGGCCTTTGCCCGGCGACTGGCGCCGACCCGGGCGATCCGCTCCGGTGTCAGCCTGGCCAATCTCGGCTACGCCCTGCCGGGGTCGGTGCTGGCGGTGTCGATCATGCTGGCGTTCAGTTATCTGGATCGCGAGCTGGTGATCCCGGTTTCGGGTTGGCTCGGCGGCGCGGGCAAGCCATTGCTGCTGGGCAGTCTGTCGGCGTTATTGCTGGCCTATCTGGTGCGTTTCATCGCGGTGGCTTATGGGCCGCTGGAAAGCAGCCTGGCGCGAATACGGCCATCTTTGCCCGAAGCGGCACGTAGCCTTGGCGTCAGTGGGCCACGACTGTTTTTCAAAGTGTATCTGCCGTTGTTGCTACCCGGCACGTTGAGCGCTGCGTTGCTGGTGTTCGTCGATGTGCTCAAGGAAATGCCCGCGACCCTGCTAATGCGCCCGTTTGGCTGGGACACGCTGGCTGTACGGGTCTTTGAAATGACCAGCGAAGGCGAGTGGGCGAGGGCTTCTCTGCCGGCCCTGACCCTGGTTTTGGTCGGCTTGTTACCGGTCATCGGATTGATTCGACGTTCGGCGCATCGAAACGCCTAGGTGTCAGTCCTACACCTTGAGGCTACAATGCGCGGCATTCGGTGCGGTCCGTCCTACGGACCTGGTAGCTGAAATCGGCTGAAAGCCTTCTATTTCAAGGCTTTCGCCCGTGAAGCACCTGCCCGCACCTTCGCCACGCCCGGAAGGAGAAACCCATGGGACAGCGTACGCCTCTGTATGACCTTCATCTCGCCCTCGGCGCGAAGATGGTCGATTTTGGCGGTTGGGATATGCCTCTGCATTACGGCTCGCAGGTCGAGGAACACCATCAGGTGCGCCGCGATTGCGGGGTTTTCGATGTATCCCACATGACCGTGATCGATGTCGACGGCCCCCAGGCCAAGGCCTGGCTCCAGCATTTGCTGGCCAACGACGTCGAACGCCTGCACAGCCCCGGCCGTGCCTTGTACAGCACCATGCTTAACGAGCGCGGCGGCATCGTCGACGACATGATCGTCTATCGCCTCGACGACGGTTATCGTCTGGTGGTCAACGCTTCCACCCGGAATCAGGACCTTGCCTGGATGCAGGCGAACCTCGGCAACTTCGACGTGCAGCTCAATGAGCGCTCCGAACTGGCAATGCTGGCCATTCAAGGGCCTCAGGCCCGGCACAAGATTTCCGAACTGGTGACCCAGTCCCGCGGCAACCTGATCCAGATGCTCAAGCCTTTTGAAGGCCAGCCTGATGGCGACTGGTTCATCGCGCGCACCGGTTATACCGGTGAAGATGGCCTGGAAATCGTCCTGCCGGCCAATCAGGCTCCAGGTTTTTTCAACGACCTGGTGGGCGCGGGCATTTCCCCTATCGGTCTGGGTGCCCGGGATACCTTGCGGGTCGAAGCCGGCATGAACCTGTACGGCCAGGACATTCATCAAGACGTTTCACCGCTGGCCTCGAACATGGCCTGGAGCATTGCCTGGGAACCGGCCACTCGCCAGTTCATCGGCCGCAGTGCCCTGGAAGCCGAAAGGGCGGGTGGTGTGCAGCACAAACTGGTCGGTCTGGTCCTTGAGGAACGTGGGGTTTTGCGCGCTCATCAAGTGGTCCGCATCGCCAATGTTGGCGAAGGAGAGATCACCAGTGGTAGTTTCTCTCCTACGCTTAGCAAGTCGATAGCACTGGCGCGCGTGCCGATGGCAACTGCCGACCGCGCAGAAGTGGAAATCCGTGGCAAGTGGTACCCGGTCCGAGTGGTCAAACCGACCTTCGTACGCCATGGCAAAACCTTGATCTAACCTTTTTTGGCGGGCAACGACCGCTGACAATTTCTTGAGGACACAGAACATGAGCGATATCCCTGCCGACCTGCGTTTTGCCGAAAGTCACGAATGGGCCCGACTGGAAGCCGATGGCACCGTCACCGTGGGCATCAGCGATCACGCTCAGGAAGCCTTGGGCGATGTGGTGTTCGTTGAGCTGACCGAAGTCGGAAAAGTCTTCGCTGCCGGTGATCAATCCGGTGTGGTTGAGTCGGTTAAAGCTGCATCCGACATTTATTCCCCGGTATCCGGTGAAGTGATCGCGATCAACGAAGACTTGGGCGCTACGCCTGAGTCGCTCAACACCGACCCGTATGGCGCGTGGATCTTCAAACTGAAGCCTAGTGACAAGGGTGAGCTGGACAAGCTGCTCGATGCAGCCGGCTACAAGGCCGCCATCGGCGAGTAAGCCTTCAGCGTCATCCCCAAAGCCCCGACTTGTCGGGGCTTTTTATTGCCTGCCGGATTTCCCCTGTTAGAAGCGAGCCTGCTCGCGATGGCGGCTGCGCATCCAATAAAGAGGTGACTGACAGACCGCTATCGCGAGCAGGCTCGCTCCCACAGGGTAAGCGCCGATCTGCCCGAAGGTTCGCTACCGGCAGCGGCTGCTATGCTGGTTTGACCGTGTTGCATCGACGTTGAGCGCCAGTCAAGAGAGAGCCCGTCATGTCCCAGTTGCCGTCCTTGAGCCAGTTACGCGACCCCAATGCCTTTCTACGCCGCCACCTCGGGCCCGATGCCGCCGAGCAACAGGCGATGCTCGACAGCCTCGGCCTCGGCAGCCGGGTCGAGTTGATCGAGCAGACGGTGCCGCCGGGAATCCGCCTGAACCGGGCGCTCGATTTGCCGCCCGCCCTCGACGAAAAAGCCGCGCTGGCCAAGCTGCGCTGCTACGCCGAGCAGAACCAGGTCTGGACCAGCCTGATCGGCATGGGTTACCACGGCACCCTCACACCCACCGTTATTCTGCGCAACGTGCTGGAAAATCCCGGTTGGTACACCGCCTACACACCCTATCAACCGGAGATCGCCCAAGGCCGGCTCGAAGCGCTGCTGAATTTCCAGCAATTGACCATCGACCTGACGGGGCTCGAATTGGCCAACGCTTCATTGCTCGATGAAGCCACGGCAGCGGCGGAAGCCATGGCGCTGGCCAAGCGGGTCGCCAAGTCCAGAAGCAATCTGTTTTTTGTCGATGAAAACTGCCATCCGCAAACCATTTCCGTGGTGCAGACCCGAGCCGAAGGGTTCGGCTTCGAGTTGATCATCGACGCTGTGGATAACTTGAAACAGCACCAGGTGTTCGGCGCGTTGCTGCAATACCCCGACACCCATGGCGAGATCCGCGATCTGCGCCCATTGATCGATCACCTGCATGCCCAGCAGGCGCTGGCCTGTGTCGCGACGGATCTGCTGAGCCTGTTGTTGCTGACCCCGCCGGGGGAATTGGGCGCCGACGTGGTGTTCGGCTCATCCCAGCGTTTCGGCGTGCCCATGGGTTACGGCGGGCCGCACGCGGCGTTTTTTGCCAGCCGCGATGAGTACAAACGGGCGATTCCCGGGCGGATCATCGGCGTCTCGAAAGATGCTCGCGGCAACACCGCGTTGCGCATGGCCCTGCAAACCCGCGAGCAACATATTCGCCGGGAGAAGGCCAACTCGAACATCTGCACCGCCCAGGTGCTGCTGGCCAACATCGCCAGTTTCTACGCGGTTTACCACGGCCCGGAAGGGTTGAAGCAGATTGCCCAGCGCGTCCATCGGCTGACCTGCATCCTTGCTGCCGGCCTGGAGCGTCACGGCATCACTCGCCTCAACACCCACTTTTTCGACACGCTGACACTGGAGGTCGGTGGCACGCAGACGGCAATCATCGAAAGTGCCCAGGCCGCACAGATCAATCTGCGCATTCTCGGGCGTGGGCAGTTGGGGCTTAGCCTCGACGAAACCTCTGACGAGACCACGGTGGCGAAACTGTTTGATGTGTTCCTTGGTGCCGATCATGGGCTGATCGTCGATGAAATGGATGCTGAAGTCCTTGCTTCCGGTATTCCCGCAGGTCTGCTGCGCACCTCGCCTTATCTGCGTCATCCGGTGTTCAGCGCCCATCACAGCGAAACCGAGATGCTGCGCTACCTCAAGCAACTGGAGAACAAGGACCTGGCGCTCAATCAGTCGATGATCCCGCTGGGTTCCTGCACCATGAAACTCAATGCCACCAGCGAAATGATCCCCATCACCTGGCCGCAGTTCGCCAACCTGCACCCGTTTGTGCCGAAAGAGCAGGCGGTCGGTTACTCGCTGATGATCGAAGAACTGGAGCGCTGGCTCTGCGCAATCACCGGTTTCGACGCGATCTGCATGCAACCCAACTCCGGCGCGCAAGGCGAGTACGCCGGGCTGCTGGCGATCCGCAAATACCACGAGAGCCGTCAACAAGGGTCGCGAGACATCTGCCTGATTCCGTCCTCGGCCCACGGCACCAACCCGGCGTCGGCGCAGATGGCCGGGATGCGCGTGGTGATCGTCGAGTGCGACGAGGCGGGTAACGTCGATCTGGATGACCTCAAAGGCAAGGCCGCGGAGGCGGGCGACAAGCTCGCCTGCCTGATGGCGACATATCCCTCGACCCACGGCGTGTACGAGGAAGGCATCAGCGAAATCTGTGAAGTTATCCACAGCCACGGCGGCCAGGTGTACATGGATGGCGCCAACCTTAACGCGCAAGTCGGTTTGGCGCGGCCGGCGGACATTGGCGCCGACGTGTCCCACATGAACCTGCACAAGACCTTCTGCATTCCCCATGGCGGCGGCGGGCCGGGCATGGGGCCGATTGGCGTGCGCGCGCACTTGGCGCCATTCGTTGCCAATCACCCGGTGGTGCCGATCGAAGGACCGCTGCCACAGAACGGCGCAGTCAGCGCGGCGCCTTGGGGCAGTGCGAGTATTTTGCCGATCAGCTGGATGTACATCGCGATGATGGGGCCGCAATTGGCGGATGCCAGCGAGGTGGCAATCCTCGCCGCGAATTACCTGGCGCAGCATTTGTCCGGGGCGTTTGCGGTGCTCTACACCGGGCGCAACGAGCGTGTGGCCCACGAATGCATCCTGGATTTGCGGCCATTGAAGGCGCTGACCGGGATCAGCGAAGAGGACGTGGCCAAGCGCCTGATGGATTACGGTTTCCATGCGCCGACCATGTCGTTTCCGGTGCCGGGGACGCTGATGGTCGAGCCGACCGAAAGTGAGTCAAAGGCCGAGCTGGACCGGTTTATCGGGGCGATGCTGAGCATTCGCGCGGAAATCACCGAGGTGCAGAACGGTAACTGGCCGGCCGAGGACAATCCGCTGAAGCGAGCGCCGCATACCCTGGCCGATATCACTGGGATATGGGAGCACCCTTACAGCATCGAGCAAGCGGTGACGCCGGATGCGCACACCAAGGCGCACAAGTATTGGCCGGTGGTGAATCGGGTGGACAATGTGTACGGCGACCGGAATCTGTTTTGTGCTTGCGTCCCTGTCGACGATTACCGATAAATACTGCAAGACACCACATATCCTGTGGGAGCGGCGGTGCGACGATTCGACTTGCCCGCGATGGCGTACTGTCAGTCGACATCAATGTTGACGCTGATGGCCTCATCGCGGGCAAGCCCGCTCCCACAGGGGGTTTTGTGTTGGGCAAAAAAAAGCCGCTCATGTGAGCGGCATTTTTGTTTGGCTGAAAAGCTTATTCCGATGCAACAGCATTCTTCGCCAGGATCGCGTTCGCCAGTTCCATGTCCGTCGCTTGCAGGCCCGGGTTGTCGGCGCGGACTTTCTGCATCGCGGCCTCCAGATATGGACCGCGGATGCCGCCGTCACTGGCGACGAAGCTGCCGGCATCGTCCTGCGCGGCAACGATCAGCTTGTGATCCTTGAAGGTCAGGTAGGTCGAACCGGTGGTGGCACCGGACGAGATGACGTTACGCCAAAAGCTATCGGCCATCGCCGAACCGACTGGAAGGGACAACAAGGCGATGGTAGCGACAGCAAGTTTGAGACGCATGATGGGTGACTCCACTGATTAACTACGGGGTTGGATCGCCATTTCCCCAATCCAGTTCCGTAACTGCCGCGCCTACTTCTGCTCGCTCTGTGGCGTCACTCGCAACACTTCCTCGATCGTCGTCAACCCGGCGGCCACTTTCTGTGCTCCCGATAACCGCAAACTGCGCATGCCTTCCTTGAACGCCTGACGCCGTACCGCGAGCAAATCGGTGTCCGGACTGATCAACGCCTTTACGCCATCCGTCAGCTGCATGATTTCGTAGACCCCGGCGCGGCCGCGATAGCCGGTGTCGCGGCACTCCAGGCAGCCGATGGCGCGCTGGGCGTTGGTTGGCAGAGGCGCTTGCCAGGGTTTGGTCAGGGTTTGCCAGTCTTCTTCACCCAACGTCAGCGGTGCCTTGCAGTGCGGGCACAAGGTGCGCACCAGTCGTTGAGCCATGACGCCCAGCACCGTGGCTTTGATCAGGTAATGCGGCACGCCGAGTTCCAGCAGGCGGCTGATGGCGCTCGGCGCATCGTTGGTGTGCAACGTCGACAGGACCAAGTGACCGGTGAGTGCGGCTTGAATGGCCATTTCTGCGGTTTCGAGGTCGCGGATCTCGCCGATCATGATGATGTCCGGGTCCTGTCGCATCAGCGCACGGACACCGGCCGCGAAGGTCAGGTCGATGTTGTGCTGGACCTGCATCTGGTTGAATGCCGGTTCGACCATCTCAATCGGGTCTTCGATGGTGCAGAGGTTGACCTCCGGTGTCGCCAGTTTCTTGAGCGTGGTGTAGAGGGTGGTGGTTTTCCCCGACCCCGTTGGCCCGGTGACCAGAATGATGCCGTTGGGCTGGCTCGTCATGTCCTGCCAGCGGCGCAGGTCTTCGGCGGAGAATCCCAGCTGATCGAAATCCTTGAGCAACACTTCCGGGTCGAAGATCCGCATGACCATTTTTTCGCCGAACGCCGTTGGCAATGTCGACAGCCGCAGCTCGACTTCGCCGCCGTCCGGGGTCTTGGTTTTCACCCGGCCATCCTGGGGTTTGCGCTTTTCCGCGACGTTCATCCGCCCGAGGCTTTTCAGGCGGCTGACGATGGCCATGGTCACTTGCGGCGGGAATTGATAGACGTTGTGCAGCACGCCGTCGATGCGAAAGCGCACCGTGCCTTGCTCGCGCCGGGGTTCGATGTGGATATCACTGGCGCGCTGCTGGAAGGCGTACTGGAACAGCCAGTCGACGATGTTGACGATGTGCGCGTCGTTGGCGTCCGGTTCCTGATCGCTGGCGCCGAGATTGAGCAGTTGTTCGAAGTTGCCCAGGGTGTTGATTTGCTGATCGGCGTTGGTCGCACCGCTGACCGATTTGGCCAGGCGGAAAAACTCGACGCTGAAGCGCTGGATGTCCACCGGGTTGGCCACAACACGTTTGATCGGCAGCTTCAACACGTGGGTCAGGTCAGCTTCCCAGCCGTTGACGTAAGGCTGGGCGCTGGCCACGGTCACTGCGTCGCGATCGATGGACACCGCCAGAATCTTGTGGCGCTGGGCGAAGGCGTAGGACATCAGCGGGGTAATGGCCGCGACGTTGATTTTCAGTGGGTCGATGCGTAAGTAAGGCTGACCGGCCTGTTGTGACAGCCACAGGGTCAGGCTTTCCAGGTCGAGGTGTTTGCCCGGACGGCTGAGGTCGTCCAGGTGTTGGCTGGCGATGAATTCCAGTGGATGCATCTGGCCATTGGCGGCGTGGCGGCGACGGGCATTGAGCGCGTGTTCGGCCGAGTCCTGGCTGATAAAGCCCTGGGCGACCAGTTCACGCAGCAAATCATTGAGATCCAGCCAGCGGTCCTGAATGGCAAGTTGAACGGACATGCGGGCTCCTCATGAACAACAGTTCGCAAAGGATAGTCGCGGACCCGCCAACCGTTGGGCCACTACCCGACGAAGCCGTGTCGAGGTTTGTCAGCCTGCCGCCTGAGCCGGCGCTTCCCGCATGGAATCAGCTGCTTGCAGCTCCACTGAACACACGCTGATCAGGTTACGTAATTTTTCCGCTATCACTTCGGCTCGATGCCAGCTCAGCCCGTCCATGACGATGTCGATCGACATCAAATCGTCCATCCGCTGCGCATTGACCTGCTGCGGCGTCAGAAACTGCAACGCGAAAAAGTTGAGCGCCCGGCAAAGCAGGTCTGGCTCGGCTTCGGCCAGCAGTTGGTAATGAACGCGGCAGTGAGCGTTGCCGGCGTTCCAGACATCGGCGCGGGTGGGCGAGGTGTTCACAGCTTCCAGGTGCGGCATGGTCGGTCTCCAGATCAATGGAGGAATTTTTACATTCGGTGCGGGGCATTTCTTATCTATGATTGGGCGTATTACCGGTTTTTCGAATTGTTTGATTCGGCTGGCTATCAATCACGGGTTTATTTATGCAAAACGAGCTGGATGGCTACGACCGCAAGATTCTCGCGTTGCTGCAAGAGGACGCTTCGCTCTCCAGCGCGCAGATCGCCGAACAGGTGGGACTTTCACAGTCACCGTGCTGGCGGCGGATTCAGCGGATGAAGGAGGAGGGGATCATTCGCGGTCAGGTGACGTTGCTTGACCGGAAGAAGATCGGGCTTAACACGCAGATCTTCGCCGAGATCAAACTCAACGCGCACGGGCGCTCGAACTTCACAGAGTTCACCGAGGCGATTCGTGGTTTTCCCGAAGTGCTGGAGTGTTATGTGTTGATGGGATCGGTGGATTTCTTGCTGCGGATTGTCACGGCGGACATCGAGGCGTATGAGCGGTTTTTCTTTGAGAAGCTGTCGATGGTGCCGGGGATTCAGGAAGTGAACTCGATTGTGGCGTTGTCGGAGATCAAATCGACGACGAGTTTGCCGGTGTTGCGAGGTTAAAACCTTGTGTTGAATGTGCAGGCCTCATCGCGGGCAAGCCCGCTCCCACAGTGTTTTTTATTGAAACACGATTAGTGCTCTAACACAGATCCTGTGGGAGCGGGCTTGCCCGCGATGGCGGTTTTACATACGCAGCAGCATTTTCCAGGCACGGTTCTGATAAACCGCAATCGCCTGCTGCTTGCGCGCATCCAGCGATTCATCGGTGATCGGCTCGTTAGCCAGTTGCGCCAACAGTTTCAGCTCACCGTACAAGCGATCCATTTCCGGGATGTCCAGCACGCCACGTGCATGGTGCAGCCAGGCCTGGATGCGTTCGATGCGCGGCAGTTGCTCGGCCAGGTCTTCCGGCTGTTGCTGATAACGCTGCAATTGCAGGGACGTCGCTTCTTCACCCAGCAAACGCGGCAACCAGCTACCCAATTGCGCAGCGCCCTGGCGATTGCCGCGGACGTTGCGATCAGCCGCCCAGGTGCGGGCCAGCAACCAACGCGAAGTGTTCAGCGAGAACAAACCCCAACGCGGGTCTTCCAGTTCTTCGAGGAACTGCTCCGGCGCGGCTTTGCGCACGTCTTCGTCGTCGATACCGGCTTGCACCAGCGGACGCCAGTCTTCGAGCAAGGCATCCAGTGCTATGCGCAGGTCGTGCGTCGACTGACGTGGTGCGGCTTGGCCCAGGCTGCTGAGCAACGCACGCAATTCAGCGAGGTTCTCGACCCAGTCCAGCAACAACCGCCAGTGGCCGTTGAAACGATACTGCTCGGCCAAGCGTTGGCTGCTGCTCAGCAAATGCCAGCTCAGGGCGGCGAACGCATCGTCCAGCGGCGTTTCGGCGGTGATTTGCGGCGCCGGCAGGCTCAGCGAATAGCTGTTGGCGTCGTACAAACGATAACCGCGCTCGGCCTTGCTGATGTCACACGGCATCAGGGCCAGGGTCGCGGCCAGTTCGGCGGCCAGTTCGAGCAGGGCAGCCGGTTCGCCTTCGCGCAGTTCCAGTTCCAGCTCGCAGATTTCTTCTTTCTGCTTGCCGACCACCACGTGGCCCAGGTCCAGTGCAGCTTCGATGACCACTTTGGTCTTGCCGCGGCCCCAGGCGATTTCGGCGCGTTCGCGAACGAAATCGGTGGTGAAAATCGGTTTCAGGGTTTTCTTGTCCAGCTCGGCCAACTCTTCTGGCCAGCATTCGCCGTCGAGTTTTTTCACGTCGAGCTTGGCTTTGGGCAGGTTCCAGTCGTATTCGTTACGCTCGGACAGACCGGCGACGCTCTGGCCACGGGTCTTGAGCGTTTGAATCACTTCTTCGCCATCCTTGCGCAGGCGCAGGGCAACTTTGGCGCGGGCCAGGTCGCGCTCAGGCGTGTCGAAGTACTGGTTCATCAACTCACGGCGTTCCCAGCCACTTTTGTTGCGTTTTTTCAGGAGCGGGTGCTCGCGCAGGGCCGCGAGGGTTTCGCGGCTGACGCGGAGTTTGATTTCGGTTTCTTTCTGCATGGCCGGAAAATCCAGGATCGGGAGCGCAGCCGGGGGGAATGTGTGGCTGCCAAGGTCGTGCAGTGTACAGGACTCGCAAGTCCTACGTGCCGCGGCGGTTTATTCCTGTCACCGGATGGTTCTATGATGGTCTTCAATTCGGGAGTTGGAGTCAGCGATGCCTTTGCCGTCCATGAAAGATCAGTTCGCTGCGCTGATTGCCGCGCCGTCGGTCAGCTGTACCCAGCCCAGCCTTGATCAATCCAATCGTCCAGTCATCGACTTGTTGGCGACGTGGCTCGGTGACCTGGGTTTTGCCTGCGACATCCAGCAGGTCAGCCCCGGCAAGTTCAACCTGCTCGCCAGTTTCGGTTCCGGCCCCGGTGGCCTGGTGCTGGCCGGTCATAGCGATACGGTGCCGTTCGATGGCGCGTTGTGGCAGACCGATCCGTTGAAACTGACCGAAGTCGATGGCCGTTGGGTGGGCCTGGGCAGTTGCGACATGAAGGGCTTTTTCGCCCTGGCCATCGAAGCGGTGATCCCTCTGCTCGATCAGCCGTTCAAACAGCCGCTGCTGATCCTCGCCACCTGCGATGAAGAAAGCTCGATGTCCGGTGCTCGCGCCCTGGCCGAAGCCGGCCGTCCGTTGGGGCGTGCGGCGGTGATTGGCGAGCCGACCGGTCTGAAGCCGATCCGCATGCACAAAGGCATCATGATGGAGCGCATCGACATCCTCGGGCAGAGTGGCCATTCCTCGGACCCAAGGCTGGGCCACAGCGCCCTCGAAGCCATGCACGATGCCATCGGCGAACTGCGTGGCCTGCGCCTGTTGTGGCAGCGTGAATTCCGTAATCCGCAGTTTGGCGTGCCGACGCCGACAATGAACTTCGGCTGCATCCATGGCGGCGACAACCCCAACCGTATCTGCGGCCAGTGCTCGCTGGAATTCGACTTGCGGCCTTTGCCGGGCATGGATCCCAAGGCCCTGCGCGCGGAGATTCTGCAGAGGCTCAAGCCGGTTGCCGAACGCCATCAGGTGAAGATCGATTACGCGCCGCTGTTCCCTGCAGTGCCGCCGTTCGAGCAGGCCGAGGACGCCGAATTGGTCCGGGTCGCCGAAAAGCTGACCGGCCATCGCGCCGAAGCAGTGGCGTTCGGCACCGAAGCGCCTTATCTTCAGCAACTTGGCTGCGAAACACTGGTGCTTGGACCGGGCGATATAGCCTGTGCGCACCAACCGGGGGAATACCTTGAAATGTCACGTTTGCAGCCTACCGTGCATCTATTACGACAACTGATTGAACATTACTGCCTGACACCGGCCAAAACGACCATGCCAGGCGGTTGAACACAATTCCTGTGGGAGCGAGCTTGCTCGCGATGAGGCCAGTCCAGCCAACATTGATGTTGAATGTAAGACCGCTATCGCGAGCAAGCTCGCTCCCACAGGTTTAGTGGCTTAGCTGAGTAAACCGTATAAATTGCCAGTGTCCCAACCCGTATTCATGAGGAGAGCGCGCGTGTCGCCAAGCCTGTTCCGACGATAACCATCAGCCCGCTGTGCGTTTTCAGTTTCGCCCATTTTTTGGCTGCTATTTATTACAGGCCCAGGTTCATGCCCGAATACGTTAATTGGCTTCGTCACGCTTCGCCGTACATCAATGCCCACCGCGATTGCACCTTTGTCGTCATGCTGCCCGGCGACGGCGTGGAGCATCCGAACTTCGGCAATATCGTCCACGACTTGGTGCTGTTGCACAGCCTCGGCGTGCGACTGGTGCTGGTTCACGGCTCCCGTCCACAAATCGAAACCCGTCTTGCCGCGCGCGGCCTGACACCGCATTACCACCACGGGATGCGCATTACCGATGCCGCGACCCTCGAGTGTGTGATCGATGCGGTCGGCCAGTTGCGCATCGCCATCGAAGCGCGACTGTCCATGGACATGGCCTCGTCACCCATGCAGGGCTCGCGTCTGCGGGTGGCCGGCGGCAACCTGGTGACGGCACGGCCGATCGGCGTGCTGGAAGGCGTCGACTATCACCACACCGGTGAAGTACGTCGGGTCGACCGCAAAGGCATCAATCGTCTGCTGGACGAGCGATCCATCGTGCTGCTGTCGCCGTTGGGCTACTCGCCGACCGGTGAGATCTTCAACCTCGCTTGCGAAGACGTCGCCACTCGCGCGGCCATCGACCTGGGTGCGGATAAGCTTCTTCTGTTTGGCGCCGACCTTGGCTTGATCGATGAAAACGGTCGGCTGGTGCGTGAGTTGCGTCCGCAGCAAGTACCGGCGCATTTGCAACGCTTGGGCAGCAACTATCAGGCGGAGCTGCTGGATGCGGCGGCCGAAGCCTGCCGGGGCGGTGTTGCTCGCAGTCATATCGTCAGCTATGCCGAAGACGGCGCGTTGCTGACCGAACTGTTCACCCGCGACGGTGGCGGTACGCTGGTGGCCCAGGAGCAATTCGAGATTGTGCGCGAAGCGGCCATTGAAGATGTCGGTGGTCTGCTGGACCTGATCAGCCCGCTGGAAGAGCAGGGGATTCTGGTGCGTCGTTCCCGGGAGGTGCTGGAACGCGAGATCGAGCAGTTCAGCGTGGTTGAGCGCGAGGGCATGATCATCGCCTGTGCGGCGTTGTATCAGATCGCCGATTCGGACGCCGGGGAGCTGGCCTGCCTGGCGGTGAACCCCGAGTACCGCCATGGCGGTCGCGGTGATGAGCTGCTGGAGCGCATCGAAACCCGCGCCCGAGCCCAGGGCTTGAAAACCCTGTTCGTGCTGACGACCCGGACCGCTCACTGGTTCCGTGAGCGTGGGTTTGTGCCGAGCAGCGTTGAACGGCTGCCGTCGGCGCGGGCGTCGCTGTACAACTATCAGCGTAATTCGAAGATCTTCGAAAAAACCCTGTAACCGCAGGCTTTTGTGGCGAGGGAGCTTGCTCCCGCTGGAGGCCGAAGGCCTCCCAAACCCGGCAGCTCGGTCTACCAAACATAACGCGTTTACAAGGTTCGGGGCTGCTCCGCAGCCCAGCGGGAGCAAGCTCCCTCGCCACAGGTTTTGGGTGTTACTCCTGCACGAATTTCGCGCTGACATACGCCGAATAATCCGGCAGCACCGTCTCCACCTTCCCTTGCTCCTTCAAGAACTTCGCCGTCTCGCCAATCGCCTTCGCCGTGCCGCCGTCCAGCAGCGCGGTGGTCTGTTGGGCTTTGGCATCCGGGAACGCTGAACCGGCCAGCAACTCCGGCACATCAGCCGCATTGGCACCGGTCAGTTTGGCGATTTTCTGCACCGGTACCGAGTCTGCGGTCCAGCTGTCTCTATGCGCGGCATAGTCGGCGAACGAGTCCAGGGTGACCTTGGCGAATTTGGCCACAACGTCCGGGTGCTTCTCGGCGTAATCCTTACGCGCCACCCATACCTCGAACGTCGGCGCGCCCCACTGACCCACCTGTGCCGCGTCGGTCAAGGTCTTGCCAGTCTTGCGAATTTCCCCAAGCGCCGGCGACCAGACAAACGCACCATCGATGTCGCCACGCTTCCAGGCGGCAGCGATTTCCGCCGGTTGCAGGTTCACCACTTTGACTTTCGAGGCGTCCAGGCCCCAGTGCTTTAACGCGCCGAGCAGACTGTAATGGGAGGTCGAAACGAACGGTGTGGCGATGGTCTTGCCGATCAGATCTTCCGGTTTATTGATGCCGCTGCCGTTGCGCACCACCAGTGCCTCGGCGGCGTTGATCTGTGCGGAAACAATGAACGCAACAATCGGCAGATTGCGCGAAGCGGCCGCTGCCAGCGGGCTTGAGCCGAGATTGCCGATCTGCACGTCGCCGGACGCAATGGCAGTCACCACTTCCGGGCCGCTGTTGAAACGACGCCAGTCAATTTTCTGGCCAATGGTTTTCTCGTACAGTCCATCGGCCTGGGGGACTTTGCTGGGGTCGATACCGGTTTGATAACCGACCGTAAGGTTCGCCGAGTGAGCGCTGAAAGAAAATAATACCGATACACAAACTGTAACAAATGGTCTGGATAGTGCGCGTTTGGTCGTCATGGCGTCGCCTTTCGGTAGGGATTTGTTTCCGATTTGCGTCAACGCTAATCGATCTAAAAAAAGGCTAATAAATACCTTTTCGGAATTAGCTTATGAGACGACCGCTCTGGCGCGGGACGATGAGCGAATCCCTGAAAGGTATGAAAAAAGAACTGACCAATTCTTTTTGGGTTTATGACGAACTCATGACCCGCAAGGACCAAAAAACCGGGGATTAGACCATGGTCGTAGACACACATAGTTACGATTGACTTGTGAGTCACGGTCTGGCGCTAATCGCGCATCTTAGGATCCGAGGCAAATGACCCCGGACCAGGAACACAAGAATTAGAAACGAGAGGAGTGAAACAATGAACAAGTCCACCTTGGCCCTGGCCGTGGCTGTTGGGGTTTTGGCGCAGCAGGCAGGCGCCGCCGGTTTCATCGAAGACAGCAAGGCGACCGTAAGTTCGCGCACCTATTATTTCGACGCCGACAACCGTGAAGGTGCCAAGACTCCTGCTAACCGGCAGCGAGAGACTGCTGAGGGTCTGAAGTTCGATTACCGGTCGGGCTTCACTCAAGGTGTCGTAGGTTTCGGTTTCGACGCCCAGGCAATGGTCGGTATCCATCTGGACGGTGGCAAGGGCCATCACCCGGACAATAACTCCTTCAACCCTAGCGATTCCGATGGTTCGGCAGAGAGTTCATGGAGCCGTGTGGCGGGCAACGTCAAGGCACGCTTCTCGAAGACAGAGGCCCACTACGGTGGCGCTCTGCAACCAAACATGCCGATCCTGATTGCGAACGACAGCCGCGTGCTGCCACAGACCTTTGAAGGTGGCACCATCACCTCGAAGGAAATCGACAACTTCACCTTTAACGTAGGTCAGTTGGAGCACGCGACAGGTCGGGCATCCTCCAACAGCACTGGCCTGGCCGTGGCGGGTGGCACAGAGGACAGTAACCAGTTCCGCTACGCCGGTGCAGACTGGGCGGTCACCAAAGAGCTGACGCTGCAGTACTACTACGCGAACCTGGAAAACTACTACAAGCAGAACTTCCTCGGCCTGGTGCACGTCTACCCGATCGCTCCCAACCAGTCGTTCAAGACCGATCTTCGTTACTTCGACAGCAGCTCCGACGGCAAGAACGGCGACGCCGGCTACCAGTTCAACAACAACAGCGGCTACGCCAAGGAAAGGGGCGTGGTCGATAACAAGACCTGGAGCGCCACATTCACCTATACCCTGGGTGGCAGCGCGTTTCTGCTCGGGCATCAGCGTGTCAGCGATGACGGCGGCTTCGTTTTCCTGAACCAGGGCAACGTGGTTGACGGTAGAGGGCGAAACGAAGGTGCTGGCGGCGCCAGCTTCTACTCGTTCACCGACGCCACGGTCGGCAGCTTTATCCGTGCCGGTGAAAATACCTCGTATGGCCAGTATTCCTATGACTTCGCTTCGTTGGGTGTGCCAGGCTTGAAAGCTTCGGCTGCTTACTTGTATGGCCAGGACATCAAGGCCACCAACGGTGTGGGTAAGGACCTGAACGAGCGGGAAACCGACCTGCGTGTGGATTACGTGATTCAAACGGGTCCGCTTAAAGGGTTTGGCACGACGCTGCGTCACGGTATGTATCGCGGCAACACCAGCACCCTTGATCAGGATCAGACCCGTCTGATCTTCAACTACACCTACAGCTTCCTGTAACAAGCTTCGCAAAAGAGCCTCGCCGTTTGGCGAGGTTTTTTTTTGCATTTTTTTAATATGCTAATTAGGCATTACTTAGGAATTTATTATTCTTTTTGGTTTTTAAAATAAACCTCTAAAGTGCATTCCGCCGGGGCCGATACCTAGTATCCCGCAGCGATTAAAATGCCGGTTTTTATTCCTGTACGGCATGAAAAAGAATGAAATAAATTTATTTACGTTTACCATGCCGCCCATTCGCCGCGCTCAGACCCTTGACTTAGAGGCATCAGTTGAGTGACGCGCGGATTGCGGTTGGCGGTATCCGCACATTTCAGGATCCAGAGCATTCGACTCAGGACCGAAAAAATTAGAAACGATAGGAGCGAAACAAATGAACAAGTCCACCTTGGCCCTGGCTGTGGCCGTAGGGGTTTTGGCGCAGCAGGCAAGCGCCGCCGGTTTTATCGAAGACAGCAAGGCAACTCTGGGGCTGCGCAACTTCTACATCAACAACGATAACCGTGATTCGGGCACCAAAGCTGCCGGCGCTCAAAACAAGAACGAAGAATGGGGCCAAGGCTTCGATCTGCGCTTCACCTCCGGCTACACTCAAGGCACTGTTGGCTTCGGTATCGATGCTATCGGCCTGCTGGGCGTGCGTCTGGATTCGGGCGGCGGCACCAACGGCGCCACGTCGACTTCTTACGGCGGCACTGTTTTCCCAAGCAAGTCCAACGGCGAAGCGGTTGATAACTTCTCCAGCCTGGGCCTGACTGCCAAAGCCAAGATCTCCCAGACCGAACTGAAGTTGGGCACCCTGCAGCCAAAACTGCCGGTTATCGTGACCAACGATGGCCGTCTGCTGCCGCAAACCTTCCAGGGTGGCCAGATCACCTCGAACGAGATCAAGGACCTGACACTGGTCGGTGGTCAGATCGAGCACGCCAAGGGTCGTAACTCCAGCAACAACGAAGAGTTGTCGATTGCTGGTTCGAACGCTCACACGGCTGCTGGCCGTGACAGCAACAAGTTCATCTACGGTGGCGGTGACTACAAAATCACCAAAGACCTGACTGCCCAGTACTACTACGGCAACCTGGAAGACTTCTACAAGCAGCACTTCCTGGGTCTGGTACACAACTGGGCAATCGGCCCGGGCGTATTGAAGTCTGATTTCCGTTACTTCAACAGCTCCGATGACGGTGCCAACGGTCACGACTCGTCTTACTTCAGCAGCGGCAACTACCAGGGCTTCCGCGCTGGTAAAGGCAAGGTCGACAACAACCTGTACAGCGGCCTGTTCCTGTACACCGTTGCCGGTCACACCTTTGGTGGTGGTTACCAGGTCAGCAACGGCAGCAGCGACTTCCCTTGGCTGAACCAGGGTGACGGCTCGTCGGCTTACATCACTACCGACATGCAGATCGCCAAGTTCGCCCGCGCCGGTGAACGTACCTGGCAAGCTCGCTACTCGTATGACTTCGCTAAGGTTGGCCTGCCAGGCGCTACTGCCGGCATCGTTTACCTGCGTGGTGACAACATCGACACCATCAGCAGCACCAGCACCGCAGTGGCCGGCTCCGGCCGTTCCGAGTGGGAACGTGACCTGACCCTGGCTTACGTAGTTCAGGAAGGCCCGCTGAAAAACCTCGGCTTCATGTGGAAAAACGCCATGTGGCGCAACGACGTTCCAGGTCAGCGCGACCAGGACGAAAACCGCTTGATCGTCAGCTACTCGATCCCGCTGTTGTAATAGCGCTCGCGTAACCGAAGAAAAAAAGCCCCGCCCGGCATCTCGCCGGGCGGGGCTTTTGCGTTTTCAAGGCGAGGTCACCCCCGTAATCCCGCCTTGAAAGTTTCCCTCTTTGCAGCAACTCAAGGCCTTCTCGAACCTTGTGGGCGATGTTGGTCGGGATGCGCCCGCAGGTCCAGTGAACAGATCTTTAATATTCACTTATGATCTAAACAAATCGATATTTATTCTTTTTAATCCATAAGGAACGCAGGCACAGTTGAGCTCAACAAGCACTCACCAGGAGCAGCACCATGAGCCTCAGACTGGGCGATATCGCCCCCGACTTCGAACAGGATTCCAGCGCCGGCACCATCCGTTTCCACGAATGGCTGGGCGATAGCTGGGGCGTGCTGTTTTCCCATCCGGCGGACTTCACCCCGGTGTGCACCACCGAACTGGGCTTCACCGCCCGGCTCAAGGATGAATTCGCCAATCGCGGCGTGAAAGCGATCGCCCTGTCTGTGGACCCGGTGGACTCGCACCACAAGTGGATCGAGGACATCAATGAAACCCAGAACGCAGTCGTCAATTTCCCGATCCTGGCGGATGCCGATCGCAAGGTCTCGGACCTCTACGACCTGATCCACCCGAACGCCAATGACACCCTGACCGTGCGCTCGCTCTTCGTGATCGACCCGAACAAAAAGGTTCGGCTGACCATCACTTACCCGGCGAGTACCGGTCGCAATTTTCACGAGATCCTGCGGGTGATCGACTCGCTGCAACTCACCGACAACTACAAGGTGGCCACCCCGGCCAACTGGCAGGACGGTGATGAAGTGGTGATCGTGCCGTCGCTCAAGGACGAAGACGAAATCAAGAAGCGCTTTCCCAAGGGTTATCGCGCGGTGAAGCCGTACCTGCGCCTGACCCCGCAACCCAACCGTTGAATATCGATCGTTCCCATGCTCCGCGTGGGAACGCCGCCCGTGACGCTCTGCGTCACTTTGGACGCGGAGCGTCCATGGATGCATTCCCACGCAGAGCGTGGGAACGATCAGCAGGGGATTTCGGGCCGTTTCTACGGCCCATTTTTTTGCCTGGACAAAGCTGTTTCGCATAGATCCACAACGCATAACCAAATGAATAAATATGATTTATGGATATAACAATCACCTGTTAAGGTCACTTCCATCAAAGCGAGATCGCAAACCGCGAATCGCCAACACCGTTCAAGGAATCGCCTGAATGCTGGTCGTCTCACTCGGTGGCAGCCCCAGCCAACGCTCCCGTTCCGGGGTGCTGCTGGAGCGCTCTCAACGCTGGTTGCAGGAGCAAGGTGTGGAAGTGGTGAGTTACCAGGTACGGGACTTCCCGGCCGAAGACTTGCTGCATGCACGCTTCGACAGCCCGAAGGTGATCGACCTGCTGCAACAGATTGAAAACGCCGACGGCCTGCTGATCGCCACCCCGGTTTACAAGGCATCGTTCTCCGGTGCGCTGAAAACCGTGCTGGACCTGCTGCCCGAGCGCGCGTTGGACCACAAGGTGGTTTTGCCCATGGCCACCGGCGGCAGCATCGCCCACATGCTGGCGGTGGATTACGCGCTCAAGCCCGTGCTGTCCGCGTTGAAAGCCCAAGAGATGTTGCATGGAATTTTCGCGGTAGACAGCCAGATCGCTTACGGCGAAGGCAGCGCCCAGGCGCAGTTGGCGCCGGAGCTGGAACAACGACTGAATGAATCGCTGGAATTGTTTTTCAGCGCCATGGCGCGACGGCCCAAGCCGCTCGATCCGAACCTGTTGAATGAACGTCTTTTGAGTGCTCGCTGGAGCATTTAAGCCAGCACTCAAGCCACACCTGAAATTGATGTACTGGCCTTACTCGCCCGCTAACGGGCAAGCAGGTGCAGCCAAAACCCAACTGCAAAAAGGAGAGCGCCATGCGCACTGTCATTTTGCGTCGTGGTCTGGTCGCTCTGTTTGCAGCGGCTGTAACCTTCGGCGCCATTACTCAAGCTCAAGCTGAAACCTTGCGAATCGGCTATCAGAAATACGGCACCCTGGTGCTGCTAAAAGCCAAAGGCACCCTTGAAAAACGCCTCGCCGCCCAAGGCGTGGACGTGCAATGGACTGAATTCCCCGGCGGCCCGCAACTGCTCGAAGGCCTGAACGTCGGCTCCATCGACTTCGGCGTCACCGGCGAAACCCCGCCGGTATTCGCTCAAGCAGCCGGCGCTGATCTGCTCTACGTCGCCTACGAACCGCCAGCGCCACACAGCGAAGCGATCCTGGTGCCAAAGGACTCGACCATCAAATCGGTCGCGGACCTCAAGGGCAAGAAAGTCGTGCTCAACAAAGGCTCCAACGTCCACTACTTGCTGGTCCGCGCGCTGGAAGACGCCGGCCTCAAATACACCGACATCCAGACCGTTTTCCTGCCGCCGGCCGATGCCCGCGCCGCGTTCGAACGTGGCAGCGTCGATGCCTGGGTGATCTGGGACCCGTACCAGGCTGCCGCCGAACAGCAACTGCAAGCGCGCACCCTGCGCGATGGCCAGGGCATCGTCGACAACCACCAGTTCTACCTCGCCACCAAGCCTTATGCGCAGAAAAATCCTGAGGTGATCAAGACCCTCGTGGAAGAAGTGCGCGCCGTCGGTGAATGGTCCAAGGCCAACCCGGAAGACGTGACCAAACAGGTTTCGCCACTGCTCGGCCTGCCAGCGGACATCACCCTCACCTCAGTGAAACGCCAGGGCTACGGCGCGCTGTTCCTCACGCCTGAAGTGGTCGCCGCGCAACAGAAAATCGCCGACAGCTTCTACCAGCTCAAGCTGATCCCGAAACAGTTGAGCATCAAAGACGTGATCTGGACGCCACCGGCGGCCGTTGCCAAAGCGCAGTAATTCGATTCCCCAAGGAGACCACTCCATGAGCCTCAATATTTTCTGGTTCCTGCCTACCCACGGCGACGGCCATTACCTTGGCACCGCCGAAGGCGCTCGCGCCGTCGACCACGGTTACCTGCAGCAAATCGCCCAAGCGGCGGATCGTCTGGGCTTCGGCGGGGTTTTGATCCCCACCGGCCGTTCGTGCGAAGACTCGTGGCTGGTTGCGGCGTCGCTGATCCCGGTGACTCAGCGGTTGAAATTCCTTGTCGCGCTACGCCCCGGGATCATTTCCCCGACAGTGGCCGCGCGTCAGGCCGCGACACTGGATCGCCTGTCCGGCGGCCGTGCGCTGTTCAACCTGGTGACCGGCGGTGATCCTGAAGAATTGGCTGGCGACGGTTTGTTCCTGACTCACGAAGAACGCTACCAAGCCTCGGTGGAGTTCACCCGCATCTGGCGCCGGGTGCTGGAAGGTGAAACCGTTGATTACGACGGTCAGCACATCAGCGTGAAAGGCGCCAAGTTGCTCTATCCGCCGATCCAGCAACCGCGTCCGCCGCTGTATTTCGGTGGCTCGTCGGAAGCGGCGCAAGACCTTGCGGCCGAGCAAGTGGAAATGGTCCTGACCTGGGGCGAACCACCGGCAGCCGTTGCCGAGAAGATTGAACAAGTGCGCGCCAAAGCCGCGAAGCTGGGTCGCACCGTGCGCTTCGGCATTCGCTTGCATGTGATCGTCCGCGAAACCAACGCCGAAGCCTGGCAAGCGGCGGATCGGCTGATCTCTCATGTGGACGACGAAACCATCGCGCGGGCCCAGGCTTCTCTGGCGCGTTTCGATTCGGTGGGCCAGCAACGCATGGCCGCGCTGCATGGCGGAAGCCGTGACAACCTGGAAGTCAGCCCCAACCTGTGGGCCGGTGTCGGCCTGGTGCGTGGCGGTGCCGGTACGGCGCTGGTGGGCGATGGTCCAACGGTGGCTGCCCGCGTGAAGGAATACGCGGACCTGGGCATCGACACCTTCATCTTCTCCGGTTATCCACACCTGGAAGAGGCGTATCGCGTCGCCGAGTTGCTGTTCCCGCACATTGACGTGCAGCGTCCGGAGCAACCTCAAGGCGCGAACTACGTCAGCCCGTTTGGTGAGATGGTCGCCAACGACATTCTTCCCAAAGCTGCGTCCCAGAGCTGAGGCGTCGCCATGAAAAGAATTACCCACAACCTCGCGCCCTGGGCGTTGCCGGTGTTGTTGCTGGCGGTGTGGCAGTTGTCGGTGTCGGCGGGCTGGTTGTCGACCCGGATTCTGCCCGCGCCGATTGCCGTCATCGAGGCCGGCGTGAGCCTGGTGCGCAGCGGCGAAATCTGGACGCACCTGGCAATCAGCGGCTGGCGTGCCGCGCTGGGCTTCACCATCGGCGGTAGCATCGGCCTGGTTCTGGGCTTCATCACCGGCCTGTCGAAATGGGGCGAACGCCTGCTCGACAGTTCGGTGCAGATGATCCGTAACGTGCCGCATCTGGCGCTGATTCCACTGGTGATTCTGTGGTTCGGCATCGATGAGTCGGCGAAGATTTTCCTGGTAGCGCTGGGCACGTTGTTCCCGATCTACCTGAACACCTATCACGGCATCCGCAACGTCGACCCGGCGTTGGTGGAAATGTCGCGCAGTTATGGCTTGTCCGGTTTCAGCCTGTTTCGTCAGGTGATTCTGCCGGGTGCGCTGCCTTCGATTCTGGTCGGCGTGCGCTTCGCGTTGGGTTTCATGTGGCTGACGCTGATCGTGGCGGAAACCATTTCCGCGAGCTCCGGCATTGGCTATCTGGCGATGAATGCCCGGGAGTTTTTGCAGACTGACGTGGTGGTGCTGGCGATTCTTTTGTACGCGGTGCTGGGCAAACTCGCCGACCTCGCTGCCCGTGGACTTGAACGTGTGTGGCTGCGCTGGCATCCGGCGTATCAGGTTGCCAAAGGAGGTGCCGCATGACCGCTCAACAACCTCCACGCCTGCTGCGCGGGATTCCGCTGGTGGTGCGCAAGCTGCAAAAGACTTTCGGTTCCCGGCAAGTGTTGCGCGAGATCGACCTGCACATTCCGGCCGGACAGTTTGTCGCCGTGGTCGGTCGCAGTGGTTGCGGCAAAAGTACCTTGCTGCGGTTGCTCGCCGGTCTCGACAAACCCACGGGGGGTGAATTGCTCGCCGGCTCTGCGCCGCTGAGCGATGCCCGGGAAGACACTCGATTGATGTTCCAGGAAGCCCGTTTGCTGCCGTGGAAAAAAGTCATCGACAACGTCGGTCTCGGACTCAAGGGCAACTGGCGGCCGCAAGCGCTGGAAGCGTTGGAGTCGGTCGGCCTGGCAGATCGCGCCAATGAATGGCCAGCGGCGCTGTCCGGTGGCCAGAAGCAACGAGTGGCCCTGGCCCGCGCGCTGATCCACCAACCGCGCTTGCTACTGCTGGACGAGCCCCTGGGTGCGCTGGACGCTCTGACCCGAATTGAAATGCAGCAACTGATCGAGCGGCTCTGGCAGAAGCACGGCTTCACTGTGTTGCTGGTCACCCATGACGTCAGTGAAGCGGTGGCGATTGCCGATCGGGTGATCCTGATCGAAGAGGGCGAAGTCGGCCTCGACCTGCACGTTGAGCTGCCGCGCCCTCGGGCCCGCGGCTCCCATCGGCTGGCGGCGCTGGAAACAGAAGTCCTCAATCGCGTACTCGCACTGCCCGGCCAACCGCCGGAACCGGAACCTGTTTCACCCTTGCCTACGCAATTGCGCTGGGCTCAATAAACCGCCTTATCCAATGACAGGAATCAACATCATGACTATCAAAGCCATCAACGTTCGTAACCAGTTCAAAGGCTCGATCAAGGAAATCGTATTGGGCGACGTGTTGTCGGAAATCGACGTGCAGACCGCCTCCGGCATCGTGACTTCGGTGATTACCACCCGCTCGGTGAAAGAGCTGGAACTGGTGGTCGGCAGCGAAGTGATCGCGTTTGTGAAATCCACCGAGGTGTCGATCGCCAAGTTGTAAGGGCGTGCATTGCGAACAACCCCGGAGGGTGTGAGCCCTGATCGTTCCCACGCTCTGCGTGGGAATGCCTCTAGGGACGCTCCGCGTCCAGTGACGCGGAGCGTCACGGGCTGCATTACCACGCGGAGCGTGGTAACGATCAGATGCCGGCGCGCTTCGGCAAATACGGCGGCAGATACAGCCCCAGATACGCATCAAACACCCGCATCCCTTCCTCGGCCATGCGCGGCGTAATCTGCCCATGCTGCTGCACCGAACGCGCATACACCCGATCCCCCAGCTCCATCGCCAGCGCAAACACATCGACATCGCTCGGCAATTTCGGCAGCTCGAAGTGATGGTCGAACAGCTTGTGCATCAGGTCACCGAGTTCGATGTCGTGCTGGCGGTCGGCCTGGGTGACTTCGGTCAGGCCATGCTGGGCGAGGATCAACTGGCGGGCGGCTGCATCTTCGCCGTAGATGTCGAGCATGCGCTGCTCCACGATTCGCGACAGGTCGCGCCAGCCGCTGAGGGCGTTGTGATCGATGGGCGCTTGCAGGCAGGCGCGGAACGCGGCGTGGACGTCCGCCGTCAGAGCTTCGAGCAGGGCCGGGACGCTGGCGAAGAAGTGGTAGACGGAGGAGGGCGGGATCTCTGCGCGCTCGGCGACGCTGTAGATTGACAGGCTGGCCACACCTTCGGCAGCCAGCAGCGTGCGGGCGGCATCGAGTATCGAATCGATCCGGGCCTGGCTGCGGGCGCGGGGTTTGCGAACGGTGGCGGTGCGGGTCATTGGAGTCCTCCTGCGGGGCAGGGGGCATTGTACGCAGAGCGGGCAGATGTTCCATATCCCCTGTGGTGCCTACAGTCCCTGTGGCGAGGGAGCTTGCTCCCGCTGGGTCGCGAAGCGGCCCCAAAACCAGTCAATGCGGTATGCCAGACAGAACTGTTTCGCGCATTGAAGGGAGTCCTTCGGCCTCCAGCGGGAGCAAGCTCCCTCGCCACAGGGTTTACTGGCGACCATAAAAAAACGCCGCTGGCTGTGAGGCCGGCGGCGTTTGTTTTTACTGCAACCGCTTAAACGGTATGCAGGTACCAGTTGTACTCAAGGTCAGAGATGGAGTGTTCAAACTCCTCCAGCTCACTTTCCTTACAAGCCACGAAGATATCGATGTATTTCGGATCGATGTACTTGGCCATGACTTCGCTGTCGTCCAGCTCACGCAATGCATCGCGCAGGTTGTTCGGCAGGCTTTGCTCGTTCTGCTCGTAGGAGTTGCCTTCCACGGGAGCGCCCGGTTCGATCTTGTTGGTCAGGCCATGGTGCACGCCTGCCAGAACCGAAGCCATCAACAGATACGGGTTGGCGTCGGCACCGGCCACACGGTGTTCGATGCGTACGGCATCGGAGGAACCGGTCGGTACGCGGATCGCCACGGTGCGGTTGTCCAGGCCCCAGCACGGCGAGTTCGGCACGTAGAACTGTGCGCCGAAACGACGGTAGGAGTTGACGTTCGGGCAGAGGAAAGCCATCTGCGCCGGTAGGGTCTCGAGCACACCGCCGATCGCGTGACGCAGTGCGGCGTTCTGCTCGGGATCCTCGCTGGCAAAAATATTTTTGCCTTCTTTATCAAGAATCGAAATGTGTACGTGCAGACCGTTGCCCGCCTGGCCCGGGTAAGGCTTGGCCATGAAGGTGGTGTCCATCTCATGGTCGTAGGCGATGTTCTTGATCAGACGCTTGAGCAGGACCGCGTAGTCGCAGGCCTTGATCGGGTCGGCCACGTGGTGCAGGTTCACTTCGAACTGCGCCGGGGCACTTTCCTTGACGATCGCGTCGGCAGGGATACCTTGCTCTTTCGCACCTTCCAGAATGTCCTGGAGGCAGTCGACGTATTCGTCGAGGTCGTCGATCAGGTAGACCTGTGTCGAGTGCGGGCGTTTGCCGGAGACCGGCGAGCGTGGCGGTTGCGGACGACCGTTCACGTTCTCCTGGTCGATCAGGTAGAACTCCAGTTCGAACGCGGCGCAGATGGTCAGGCCCATGTCGTCGAACTTGCGCACCACATTAGCCAGCACTTCTCGCGGGTCGGCAAAGAACGGCTGGCCTTCCAGTTCGTGCATGGTCATTAACAGCTGCGCGGTAGGGCGCTTCTGCCAGGGTTCATTGCACAGGGTGTCAGGGATTGGATAGCAGATTCGGTCAGCATCGCCGATGTCCAGGCCCAGGCCGGTGCTTTCCACCGTCGAGCCATTGATATCCAGAGCAAATAGAGAGGCCGGCAGGTTGATGCCTTTCTCGTAAACCTTGTGGAGGCTGGTGCGTTCAATGCGCTTGCCGCGCACCACACCATTCATATCCGCAATCAGAAGGTCAACGTACAGAACCTCAGGATGTTCCTTAAGGAACGCGTTCGCTTCGTTAAGCTGAACGGCACGCGGGGGTACCGACATGATGCAACACCTTTGTTGTTAAAAATATCAATCATTGATCTCTTCGGGTTTCAGTCAACCCGAACGGCCTGCCGAAGTCAAGCGAGGCCTTTTTCGCCCTAAAAAAGCGCTCGTAGGGCTTTTTTGAGGCAGTTTGGGGCGTTTTTATGCCTTTGAGCGCTTTAGCGCCCGCGAGCTTGAGCGGGCCGTGTTGTATTTTTTACGGGGGTGTTGTGTAAAAAAATGAACAAGGCTAAGCTCGATTCAAACCCATAACAGCAATAATACCGGGGTGCTTCATGTCTCGCCTGCCGTTAATCGGCGTCGCCATCTGCTCAAGGCAGATCGGTCTGCATGCTTATCACATCAGTGGCGATCGTTGCGTTCATGCCAAGGCAAGCGTTGCCAATGGCGTGACGTCGACTCTTCCTTCCCCGGCGAACCTGCTGGCCCCGTCCGATATTCTGGACGGTCTGCACGACATTATCTTTACTGGCTCTCCTTCCAATATAGAACTGTTTCACCCTGGCAGCCCGACCAGCGCGTCGGTTTCTGCTCGTGATTCTGCACGTCCCACTACGCTCTCGCTGACCCACGCCATTACCCGTGCGGGTACTTGCGCGCGGCCATTGCAGTGGCAATCTGTATCACACGACGCCGATGCGTCAAACAACGCCTGACTTATAAGAGTCAGGAAACACAGCCTAAGAGGCATTTATGAGTAACAACCTCGACCAGCTCACCGATTGGTTGAAAGACCACAAGATCACAGAAGTCGAATGCATGATCGCCGACTTGACCGGGATCACCCGGGGCAAGATTTCGCCGACCAACAAGTTCATTGCCGAAAAAGGCATGCGCCTGCCCGAGAGCGTTCTGTTGCAGACCGTGACCGGCGACTATGTCGAAGACGACATCTATTACGAACTGCTCGACCCGGCCGACATCGACATGATCTGCCGTCCCGACCAGAACGCGGTTTACCTGGTGCCATGGTCCATCGAGCCGACCGCTCAGGTGATCCACGACACCTACGACAAGCAAGGCAACCCGATCGAGCTGTCGCCACGCAACGTGCTCAAAAAGGTCCTGAAACTCTATGCCGACAAGGGCTGGCAGCCGATCGTGGCGCCGGAAATGGAGTTCTACCTGACCAAGCGCAGTGACGACCCGGACTACCCGTTGCAACCGCCGATCGGCCGTTCCGGGCGCCCGGAAATCGGCCGTCAGTCGTTCTCCATTGAAGCGGCGAACGAATTCGACCCGCTGTTCGAGGACGTCTACGACTGGTGCGAATTGCAGGAGCTGGACCTCGATACGCTGATTCACGAGGACGGCACGGCGCAGATGGAAATCAACTTCCGTCACGGCGATGCCCTGTCCCTGGCCGACCAGATCCTGATCTTTAAACGCACCATGCGTGAAGCCGCGCTCAAGCACGACGTGGCGGCCACCTTCATGGCCAAGCCCATGACCGGCGAGCCGGGCAGCGCGATGCACTTGCACCAGAGCATCATTGATATCGAGACCGGCAAGAACGTCTTCTCCAACGAAGACGGGACCATGAGCCAACTGTTCCTGCACCACATCGGTGGCTTGCAGAAGCTGATTCCCGAGTTGTTGCCGCTGTTCGCACCGAACGTCAACTCGTTCCGCCGCTTCCTGCCGGACACCTCGGCGCCGGTGAACGTGGAGTGGGGCGAAGAGAACCGCACCGTGGGCCTGCGGGTTCCGGATGCCGGGCCGCAAAACCGTCGGGTGGAAAACCGCCTGCCGGGTGCTGACGCCAACCCGTACCTGGCGATCGCCGCGAGCTTGCTCTGCGGTTACATCGGCATGGTCGAAGGCTTGAACCCGAGTGCGCCAGTAGTGGGTCGAGGCTATGAACGCCGCAACCTGCGCCTGCCGCTGACCATCGAAGACGCGCTGGAGCGTATGGAAAACAGCGCGACCGTCGAGAAATACCTGGGCAAGAAATTCATCACTGGCTACGTCGCGGTCAAGCGGGCCGAGCATGAAAACTTCAAGCGCGTGATCAGTTCGTGGGAGCGGGAATTCCTGCTCTTTGCCGTCTGATGCGCCGGGCGTCGCTGCACTTGGCGGCGCCCTTCACTGAAATCTTAGGAGAATTCGCATGACCAGCAACAACCCGCAAACTCGTGAATGGCAAACCCTGAGCAACGATCACCACTTGGCCCCGTTCAGCGACTTCAAGCAGCTGAAAGAGAAGGGCCCGCGGATCATCACCAACGCCAAGGGCGTTTACCTCTGGGACAGCGAAGGCAACAAGATCCTCGACGGCATGGCCGGCCTGTGGTGCGTAGCGATCGGCTACGGTCGCGATGAACTGGCCGATGCTGCCAGCAAACAGATGCGCGAACTGCCTTACTACAACCTGTTCTTCCAGACCGCTCACCCGCCGGTGCTGGAACTGGCCAAGGCCATCGCCGACATCGCGCCAGAAGGCATGAACCACGTGTTCTTCACCGGTTCCGGTTCCGAAGGCAACGACACCATGCTGCGGATGGTCCGCCACTATTGGGCGATCAAGGGCCAGCCGAAGAAGAAAGTCATCATCAGCCGCAAGAATGGCTATCACGGTTCCACCGTGGCGGGTGCGAGCCTGGGTGGCATGACCTACATGCACGAACAAGGCGACTTGCCGATCCCGGGCATCGTCCACATCGCCCAGCCGTACTGGTTCGCTGAAGGCGGCGACATGACACCGGAAGAGTTCGGTGTGTGGGCGGCCAATCAGCTGGAAGAGAAGATTCTGGAAATCGGCGTGGACAACGTTGGTGCCTTTATTGCCGAGCCGATCCAGGGCGCCGGCGGCGTGATTATTCCGCCAGACACCTACTGGCCGCGCATCAAGGAAATCCTCGCCAAGTACGACATCCTGTTCGTGGCGGACGAAGTGATCTGTGGTTTCGGCCGCACCGGTGAGTGGTTCGGTACCGATTTCTACGACCTCAAACCCGACATGATGACCATCGCCAAAGGCCTGACCTCCGGCTACATCCCGATGGGTGGCCTGATCGTGCGTGACGAAGTGGTCGCAGTGCTCAACGAAGGTGGCGATTTCAACCACGGCTTCACCTATTCCGGGCACCCGGTGGCCGCTGCGGTGGCACTGGAAAACATCCGTATCCTGCGCGAAGAAAAGATTATCGAGCGCGTTCATGCGGAAACGGCACCCTATTTGCAGAAGCGTCTGCGGGAACTGAACGATCACCCGTTGGTGGGGGAAGTGCGCGGGGTGGGTCTGTTGGGGGCCATTGAACTGGTTCAGGACAAGGCGACTCGCAAGCGTTACGAAGGTAAGGGTGTCGGCATGATCTGCCGCACGTTCTGCTTCGACAACGGCCTGATCATGCGCGCCGTGGGGGACACCATGATCATTGCTCCGCCACTGGTGATCACCAAGGCTGAAATCGATGAACTGGTGACGAAGGCACGCAAGTGTCTGGACCTGACCCTGAGTGCGTTGCAGGGCTAAGTGCTAGGCTCTGGGCGGGGCTCATGAAACTTTCGCTCAGAGCAGTTCTAAAGGGTGGCCTTTCCTTGAAAGACCGCCCCGGATCTTGCCAGACTAGCCGCGGTTCCAGTTGTCCGGGTTCGGCCACTGAACAAAGTGGTTCTAAAAAGAAAAATTTGGAGCATTACGAATGAAGGCATTAGGAAAAAAGCTTGCTGGCAAGACTCTCCTCGCCATGTCCCTGATGGGCATGATGGCGGGTGCGGTACAGGCGGACGACAAGGTGTTGCACGTCTATAACTGGTCCGACTACATCGCACCGGACACCATCAAGAAGTTCGAAACCGAGTCGGGCATCAAAGTTGTCTACGACGTATTCGACAGTAACGAAACCCTGGAAGCCAAGTTGCTGGCAGGCAAGTCCGGCTACGACATCGTCGTACCGTCGAACAACTTCCTGGCCAAGCAGATCAAGGCTGGCGTTTACCAGAAGCTGGACAAATCCAAGCTGCCTAACTGGAAGAACCTGAACCCTGACCTGCTTAAAGCGGTGTCGGTGAGCGACCCGGGCAACGAACACGCGTTCCCGTACATGTGGGGTTCGATTGGTATTGGCTTCAATGCCGAGAAGGTCAAGGCTGCACTGGGTGCCGATGCACCAACCAATTCCTGGGACCTGCTGTTCAAACCTGAAAACGCCGCGAAGTTGAAGTCGTGCGGTATCAGTTTCCTCGATTCGCCAACCGAGATGATTCCGGTGGCGTTGCACTACCTGGGCTATCCAACCGACAGCCAGGACAAAAAACAACTGGCCGAAGCCGAAGCACTGTTCCTGAAGATTCGTCCTTCGGTGGGTTACTTCCACTCGTCCAAGTACATCTCCGACCTGGCTAACGGCAACATCTGCGTCGCCGTGGGTTACTCGGGTGATATCTACCAGGCCAAGTCCCGCGCGGCTGAAGCCGGTGACAAGGTGAAAGTCAGCTACAACATTCCGAAAGAAGGTGCAGGCAGCTTCTACGACATGGTCGCCATCCCTAAAGATGCCGAAAACGTCGAAGGCGCCTACAAGTTCATGACCTTCCTGCAGAAGCCGGAAATCATGGCTGAAATCACCAACGCCGTACGCTTCCCGAACGGTAACGCGGCCGCCACCCCGTTGGTCGAAAAAGAAATCACCGCTGACCCAGGCATCTACCCGCCAGCGGACGTGCTGGCCAAGCTGTACGCGATCGCCGACTTGCCGGCCGCGACCCAGCGGATCCTGACGCGCAGCTGGACCAAGATCAAATCGGGTAAATAAGTAAAACCCTGTAGCAGCTGCCGAAGGCTGCGTTGAGGTTCGAAGGACCTCCGCTTTTTCAACAGCACAACTGCTCCGCAGTTGAACGCAGCCTGCGGCAGCTGCTACAGATCTTCATAAAGTTTGCTGGAACGGTTTTTCGAGGGTAAGTTGCGCGCCGGTTTTGTTGCTGGGCAGCCATGACTGTCATGTAACGCGGGGCAACTTGGGCCCAACTAATTTTAGAGGACCTCCACTTGCCTATTTTTTCTTTGTTGCGCAATGCCATGCTGGTCGGCGCCGGGCTGACGCTCGCTGTCAGTGTCCAGGCCGCCGGCACCGTGCATATTTATAACTGGTCGGACTACATCGGCGAGACCACCCTGGCCGACTTCCAGAAAGAGACCGGCATCAAGCCGGTCTACGACGTGTTCGACTCCAACGAAACCCTGGAAGGCAAGTTGCTGGCCGGGCGTACCGGTTACGACGTGGTCGTGCCGTCGAACCACTTCCTTGGCAAGCAGATCAAGGCGGGTGCTTTCCAGAAACTCGACAAGTCGAAGCTGCCGAACTATTCCAACCTCGATCCGGTGTTGCTCAAGCGTCTTGAGCAAAACGATCCGGGTAACTTGTACGCCGTGCCGTACCTGTGGGGCACCAACGGCATCGGTTACAACGTCGACAAGATCAAGGCTGTGCTGGGCGTCGACAAGATCGATTCCTGGGACGTGGTATTCGAACCGGAGAACATCAAGAAGCTGCACAGTTGCGGCGTGGCGTTCCTCGATTCCGCCGATGAAATGATGCCGACGGTCCTCAACTATATGGGCCTGAACGCCAACAGCACCAACCCCGAAGATTACAAGAAGGCCGAAGCCAAGTTGCTGGCGGTGCGGCCTTATGTAACTTACTTCCACTCCTCCAAGTACATCGCGGATCTGGCCAACGGCGATATCTGTATCGCGATCGGTTTTTCCGGCGACATGTTCCAGGCCAGAAACCGCGCGGCTGAAGCGAAGAAAGGCGTGAATATCGCCTACACGATTCCCAAAGAGGGCGGTGCGCTGTGGTTCGACATGCTGGCGATTCCGAAGGATTCGACCAACGTCAAAGAAGCCCACGCCTTCATCAACTATTTGTTGAAACCCGAGGTCATCGCACAAGTCAGTGATTCTGTTGGCTACGCGAACCCCAACCCTGGCTCGGACAAATTGATGGACCAGTCCATCCGCACCGACGAGTCGGTTTATCCACCGCAAGCCGTCCTCGACAAGACCTACGTGTCCGTCGAGTTACCACCAAACATTCAACGTTTGATGACCCGTAGCTGGACCAAGGTCAAGTCGGGTAAATAGCGACAAGGCTCAAACTATCCAAGGTTCGCCCACCTCGGGCGTTCTGCAAATTTTGTTGGGAGTTTCGTAAATGGCAGTTGCCTCCGGCGCCTATAAGAAAGCCCTCGAGGGCGACCAGACACCTAAACAGGTGTTGGTCAAAATCGACCGGGTCACGAAGAAGTTCGACGAGACGATTGCCGTGGACGATGTGTCCCTGGAAATCAAGAAAGGCGAGATTTTCGCCCTGCTCGGCGGTTCGGGATCGGGCAAATCCACGTTGCTGCGCATGCTCGCAGGCTTCGAACGGCCCACGGAGGGGCGCATTTTCCTCGATGGCGTAGACATCACCGACATGCCGCCGTACGAGCGGCCGATCAACATGATGTTCCAGTCCTACGCCTTGTTCCCGCACATGACCGTGGCGCAGAACATCGCCTTCGGCCTCAAGCAGGACAAAATCCCTGCCGCTGAAGTCGATGCCCGTGTCGCGGACATGCTCAAGCTGGTTCAGATGACGCAGTTCGCCAAGCGCAAGCCGCATCAGTTGTCCGGTGGCCAGCGTCAGCGTGTGGCCCTGGCTCGATCCCTGGCAAAGCGGCCGAAACTGCTGTTGCTCGACGAACCGATGGGTGCGCTGGACAAGAAGCTGCGTTCGCAAATGCAGCTGGAGCTGGTCGAGATCATCGAGCGCGTCGGCGTAACCTGCGTCATGGTGACCCACGACCAGGAAGAGGCCATGACCATGGCCGAGCGCATCGCGATCATGCACTTGGGCTGGATCGCTCAGATCGGCAGCCCGATCGATATCTACGAAACCCCGACCAGCCGCCTGGTCTGCGAGTTCATCGGCAACGTCAACATCTTCGACGGTGAAGTGATCGACGACGCCGAAGGCCACGCGACCATCACCTGCAAGGACCTGGACCGCCAGATCTACGTCGGCCACGGCATCAGCACCTCGGTGCAGGACAAATCCGTGACCTACGCGATCCGTCCGGAAAAACTGCTGGTGACGCCGATCCAGCCAACGTGCGAATACAACTGGTCCAGCGGCAAGGTGCACGACATCGCCTACCTCGGCGGTCACTCGGTGTTCTACGTCGAACTGCCGAGCGGCAAGATCGTCCAGTCTTTCGTGGCTAACGCCGAACGTCGTGGCCAGCGCCCAACCTGGGGTGACCAGGTTTACGTGTACTGGGAAGACGACAGCGGCGTGGTACTTCGCTCATGAACATGCGCAAGTTAAAACGCCGCCTCAATCGAATAATTCCCGGTGGCCGCCAACTGGTCATCGGGGTTCCGTTCATCTGGCTGTTCCTGTTCTTCATGTTGCCGTTCTTCATCGTCCTGAAGATCAGCTTCGCCGAAGCCGACGTGGCCATTCCGCCGTACACCGAGATCTACAGCTTCATCGACCAGAAGCTCCAGGTGCTGTTGAACCTGGGCAACTACGCGATGCTGGCCGGGGACGAGTTGTACATCGCCGCCTACCTCGGCTCGCTGAAGATGGCGTTGATCAGCACCATTCTCTGTTTGCTGATCGGCTACCCGATGGCCTACGCCATTGCCAGTGCCCGTAAAGAGATGCAAACGGTGCTGGTGCTGCTGATCATGATGCCGACCTGGACCGCGATCCTGATCCGCGTTTATGCGTGGATGGGCATCCTCAGCAACAACGGTCTGCTCAATGGTTTCCTGATGACCATGGGCTGGATCGACGAGCCGCTGCAAATCCTCAACACCAACCTGGCCGTTTATATCGGCGTGGTTTATTCGTACCTGCCGTTCATGATCCTGCCGCTCTACGCCAACCTGGTGAAGCACGACAACAGTCTGCTGGAAGCCGCATCGGACTTGGGTTCGAGCACCTTCAACAGCTTCTGGAAGATCACCATTCCGCTGTCCAAGAACGGCATAGTCGCCGGTTGCATGCTGGTGTTCATTCCGGTCGTGGGTGAGTTCGTGATCCCGGAACTGCTTGGCGGTCCGGAAACCCTGATGATCGGTAAAGTGCTGTGGCAAGAGTTCTTCAACAACCGTGACTGGCCGGTGGCGTCTGCCCTGGCGGTGGTGATGCTGTTGATCCTGATTGTGCCGATCATCCTGTTCAACCGCAGTCAGGCCAAGGAAATGGAGGGTAAAGAATGAAGCGCTTCCGTTTCTCGAGTTTCATGCTGATCGCGGGATTGCTGTTCATCTACGCGCCGATGCTGATCCTGGTGATCTACTCGTTCAACGCCTCGAAACTGGTGACGGTGTGGGGCGGCTGGTCGATCAAGTGGTATGTCGGGTTGATGGACAACACGCAACTGATGGGCTCGGTGGTGCGCTCGCTGGAAATCGCCTGCTACACGGCGGTGGCGGCGGTGGCACTGGGTACGTTGGCGGCGTTCGTCCTGACCCGTATCACCCACTTCAAGGGTCGTACGCTGTTCGGTGGCCTGGTCACCGCGCCGCTGGTGATGCCCGAAGTGATCACCGGTCTGTCGCTGTTGCTGCTGTTCGTGGCGATGGCGCAGATGATCGGTTGGCCACAGGAACGCGGCATCGTCACCATCTGGATCGCCCACACGACGTTCTGTGCGGCGTATGTGGCGGTGGTGGTGTCGGCGCGCTTGCGTGAGCTGGACCTGTCCATCGAAGAAGCGGCCATGGATCTCGGAGCCAAGCCGTGGAAGGTGTTCTTCCTGATCACCATCCCGATGATCGCACCATCGCTGGGGGCGGGCGGCATGATGTCCTTCGCCCTGTCGCTGGATGACCTGGTGTTGGCAAGCTTCGTGTCGGGGCCGGGTTCCACGACCCTGCCGATGGAAGTGTTCTCGGCGGTGCGTCTGGGGGTTAAACCCGAGATCAACGCCGTGGCCAGCCTGATTCTGCTGGCGGTATCGCTGATGACCTTCCTGGTCTGGTTCTTCAGCCGTCGTGCCGAAGAAGCGCGCAAGCGTGCGATCCAGCAAGCGATCGAAGAAAGCGCTGCCGACTCCTGGAAACAACCGGACGTGCGTCGCGCGCAGGCGCCAGAAGCGGCTTGAGCCTGATGGGTTGACCACAAATCTGTGGTCAACCTAGCACCCTGTGGGAGCGAGCTTGCTCGCGATAGCGGATTTACATTCAACATCAATGTTGACTGTGATGACGCCATCGCGAGCAAGCTCGCTCCCACAGGTTTTTTGGTGGTCAGGAAATCCAAGGGGATTTGCGGATGATCTCGACGAAGTTCATCGGCTTGAACCCCGGCTCGCTGTCCACCAATACATCCGCGTTCACTGTGCCGAACGTGGTGTCCGGTTTGTGCTTGAAGCCATTGGCGAACGCACACAGGATGCATTCCTTGAACCCCTCTCCCCGTGGATGCGCATGCACCACCGCTTCTCGTTGCACCGTGGAAAACGCGGCGTAGTCGATGCCCAGCACATCCATTTCCACACCCGCCGTGACCAGCGCGACGTTAGGCCGCAAGTGCTGCACCACATTCGGCGTGGTGTGCAGGGCAATCGACAACCACACTTGCTCGATATCGTCATCACTCAGGCCGTAAGGCTTGAGGAACGCTTTGGCGGCATTGGCGCTATCGACTTCAAAGCGTTCATTGTCGCTGCGATGACCTTCCACCAGACCGAGGTCATGGAACATCGCGCCGACGTACAACAGCTCCGGATCATAGGCCAACTGCTTGCGCTCACCGCTCAGGGCGCCGAACAGAAACACCCGGCGCGAGTGGTGGAAAAGCAGGTCGGATTCGGCGTCGCGAATGTATTCAGTGGTGGCCCGGGCCAACGCGCTGTCGGGGATTTTGATACCGGCGATGTTGCTGCTCATGGTGCTTTCCTCGTGGGGAACGCCGTGGTGGCGCTGATGGAACAAGTCTGTTCCCGCCTCCCCAACCGGACAATCGATCCATGGCTGTGATCCCGGCCAATGAGCATGCATATCGCGCCAACCTCGCTTGTTGCGCCCGGATTGGCTAAGTTTGAATCCGGGTTGCACGCATGCCCTGTAGCAGCTGCCGAGCCTGCGAGGCTGCGTTCGGCTGCGAAGCAGTCGTAAAATCAGGCACTGCGTTCTTTCAGGGGAATCGCGTGCGCAGGGTTTACGACTGCTTCGCAGCCGAACGCAGCCTCGCGGGCTCGGCAGCTGCTATGTATGGACTCGCCCCCACTGTCTACCCGCTTTTGAAAAACCGCCGCCCCGTTGCATCTATGTATTAGGCCTATTCGAGGAAGCCGTCTTCGGCTTCTGGCCAAAATTGGAAGAGCTCGTGGTATGCCGATTACAGTCAGGCCTCGAAGGCCAGTAGCAGCTAAGGCATCAATCCACGCCGGTCTTACCTGGGGTCAATGTTTTTCAGCAAAGGGTCGGACAGTTGGTACCTCGGTGGCAGAACTCTGTCGCTCAGTGGCTCATCGTCGCTTGCTGGCCATCACCCGCCTGGCGACGATAAGTCTGGTCATTCTGTAGAAGCACCCAGACGATTCGCAGGTTGCGGTTGGCTAGCCTGATCGCAGCCTCCTTACGACCCAGCCGGCTCATCCAGCGCAACAAGCGGCGGTCATCGGGTTGCTGGGAATCAGGTCGTAGTTGTTGCAGTACCGCATGGGCTCCCTGGATCATCAGGCTGCGTAAATAAACATCGCCTCGCTTGGTCATGTCCCCCAGCCGGACCGTCTGCCCGCTGCTGTGCTGGTCAGGCACCATGCCAAAGTACGCGGCAAACTTGCGGGCATTGGGAAATCGCTCAGGCTTGGTTTCCTTGGCCACCAGTGCCGTGGCAGTGACTGGGCCGATGCCGCGCACAGTCATCAGTCGCTTCGCCGTCATGTCGGCGTTGGCGGCCACTTCCAGGCGCCCCGTCAGCACGCTGATGCGTTCGCCCAAATGGTGCCACTCGGCCAACAGTTCGTCGATCAGTTCACGCAGCAGGCCCGGCACCGGCTGGGTGGCATCTTCCAGTACCCGCGGAATTTTCTGGCTGATCGCAACATCGCCCTGCGCCAAGGCCACGCCATGCTCGAGCAGCAGGCCGCGCATCTGATTGCTCACCGCCGTGCGTCGACGCACATAGCCTTGGCGGGCGCGATGCAACGCCTGCATTGCCAGCGCCGCAACGCTTTTGACCGGCACTGCGTAGATCTTTTCATCGCGACCAGCGCGCAGAATCGCCAGCGCATCGTTGCGATCATTTTTAGGCCCGCTACGATGTGTGGCCACCAAACGGGCTGGAAGAATCCGCGCCAGATTGCCTTGGTCTTGCAGCTGCCGGGCCCAGGCTTGAGCACCCGGACCGGTCTCCATCAGAACCACGACATGAGGCGGCAACTGGCGTAGAAACTCATAAAACGCCTCGCGCGACTTGATCCGTTGCTCGTAGTGCACTTGGCCGAGGACGTCTTCACCGGCGACCTGAAAGACCTGCTTGGCCAGATCGACCGCCACGGTTGTGCAGGCCGACAAATCGGAAGAAGACAGGGATTGATCAATCGAAGTATGCTTTTTCATGGACTCGCCCTCGCTGTCGTTGGCTGTTTAGACTGCCATCGTGGCGCATTGACGCCTCGGCTTGGGCGAGTCCATCCAATTACAGGTCGTGTGAGGCTCACAATTGAGGCGATTCCTGCCATGAGTAAAACCGTTGCCATCGTGGTGTTCGCAGGCGTCCAGTCGCTGGACGTCACCGGTCCCATGGATGTGTTTTCCGAAGCCAACCGTTTCCTCGAACCGCACGATCATTACCGGTTGGAGGTGATCGGTGTCGAGCGCGGGGTGATGCCGTGCTCCAACGGTTTGTCACTCAATGCCCATCGGCATTTCAGCGAAGCGCTGGACGCTTATGACTTGCTGCTGGTAGCCGGCGGGCCGCAGTTGCCGTTCCTGGATTTTGGCGCGGTGTTCGATGCCTGGTTGCGTGATGCCTGCGCGCGGGCGCAGCGGTTTGGCTCGATCTGCAACGGCGCATTCATTCTGGCCCGGGCCGGATTGCTCGAAGGGCGGACAGTTACCACCCACTGGGGCGATGCAGCGGCGCTGGCCACGTTGTGCCCCTCGACTCAGGTTGAGGCCGATCGTCTCTACGTTCAGGACGGCGAGCTCTTCACCTCGGCCGGGGTCACGGCGGGGATCGATTTGTCGCTGTACTTGCTGGCGCAGGACCACGGGCCGGAAGTGGCCTTGAGCGTGGCCAAGCGCCTGGTGGTGTTCACCCAGCGCTCGGGCGGGCAATCGCAGTTCAGCCCGTTCCTCACGCC
The DNA here is from genome assembly GCF_054898025.1 of Pseudomonas sp. LB3P93. NCBI lineage: Bacteria > Pseudomonadati > Pseudomonadota > Gammaproteobacteria > Pseudomonadales > Pseudomonadaceae > Pseudomonas > Pseudomonas sp. LB3P93. The sequence goes on along the minus strand of NZ_CM142713.1, from coordinate 6,184,987 downwards.
CCACGCCGAACCGACGTCGGCGGTGGCGCTGGTGCAGCTCTACGTCCTGGCCAACCTCACCGGCGACTTGACCATTGCCGATCTGGCGAACGCCGCCAACATGAGCGCACGCAACTTTTCCCGGGTGTTCGCCAAGGAAGCGAAAATCACCCCGGCGGAATTCGTCGAGCGGGCGAGGGTGGATGCGGCGCGGGTGCTGCTGGAAAGTACCCATTCGCCGTTCAAGACGGTGGCGTATCAGTGCGGATTTCGCGATGCCCAGCATATGCGCACGGTGTTCAACCGCAGGCTGGGGGTGACGCCGCAGCAGTTCAGGCTGAATTTTGCGGCGATGGTTTAGCGGACATTTGTGTTGCCTGTCAGGGCCTCTTCGCGGGCAAGCCCGCTCCCACAGGTTTTGTGTTGAACACAGAATTGTGGCTTCACACCAATAACTGTGGGAGCGGGCTTGCCCGCGATGGCGTCAGCCCGGGCAACCAAAATCTACGGCGCTGCCCGCGCCGGCAAGAACTTCAACGTACTGCGCGTATTGGCCGTGACTTCTTCGTCATTGAAATGCGCCTCGTAGTAAATCCCTTCGACATACGCTTCAGCCTGGTCGTCGTAGTGGCTGTCGAACGGCACGCCGCTCTGGCCGACCGGGTTGATGGTCAGGCTGTGGGCCGGGTCGGCGAAGTCGATCAGCCGCCGCGTCGACGGGCCATAAGTCACAGGCCACGGTGCCGGGCCGATTTTGGCCGAGAGGTTGTTCGGCACCTCATGGGTGCCAGGCGCCGCGAACGGCCCGACGTTGAAGATCCGGTCCAGCGGTTTCTGCATGCCCAATGGATGACCGTGGGTCAGGGTGTGCGCCTTGCCCCACTGCCATAGCGCGAAGTCGGCGCCCAGGGTGGTCTTGAGATGGGCGATACTCGCTTGCCAGGCCACCTTCACCGTGTCGGCGCGGGTTTCCTTGCCGAGGGTGTTGCGGTTATCCCACCACGGCGAGTCGGCGGTCGCGGCCAGGCGTGGTAGCGCCGCGTCGATCACACGGGTCGAGAGCAGGGTCTCGAAAAAATCATTGCCCAACTCGTCGTGCATCGTCGCGTCGGCCAGGTTGAACAGGATCTGGTTGAACAGCGTGGCGCTGGTGGAATCCAGCGGGTAATCGCCTTTCCATTGCGCCAGTTGCTCCACCAGTTTGAGCTCGGCGGGATCGCTCACCACTTCACGCAGGACCGGCAACAGCGGCGCCAACAGACGCGGGCCGTAGTCGGTGGTGGTGCCCAGTTGCAGCTTCTGGTTGGCGTCGTTGTCCCATTTCACGTTCTTGTCGCTGAGCTGGCGATTGAGTTGCTGGCCACGATCGGCGAGGTTGTAGTAGCCGGGAATCTCCATGCCGGTCGGCGACACAGGCTGGAAGTTGGCCGAGACGATGTAGCCACGCGCCGGGTTCTCTTCCTGCGGGTTGGCGCTGAACGGGTAGAAACCTTCCTTGTCCGCCTGATTGGTGCTGCCGTCGAGGATGAAGCCGGGTTTCACTCCGGCGGCGCGTTTAGGTAGCAGCGCCGAGGCCCACCAGCCGATGTCACCCTTGGCGTTGGCGTAAACGATATTCAACCCCGGCGCCTGAACCTTGGCCGCTGCGGCACGGGCCTTGGCTAACGTGTCAGCGCGGTTGAGCTGGTAGAAACCGTCGAGGATCGGATTCGGCGTTTCAAGGAACGCCCACCACATGGCCACCGGCGTCTTGCCGGCGGCGGTGCCGAGTGCATCGTTGATGATCGGGCCGTGGGGCGACTGACGCAGCGTCAGGGTGACCGGCGCCTGCCCCTTCACAGCGATCTGTTGCTCGGTGTTGACCATGTCGACCCATTTGCCGCGATACCAGACCTGGTTCGGGTTGTCCGGGTTGACCTTCTCGGCGATCAGGTCGAGGTCGTCGTTCTGGAACATCGTCAGGCTCCAGCCGAAATCCAGGTTGTGGCCAAGAAAGGCAAACGGCACCAGTGCCTGATGATGGCCGTAAAGTTCGAAGCCCGGCGCCGACAGTTGCGCCTCGTACCACACCGACGGCACCGAGAAGCGAATGTGCGGGTCACCGGCCAGCAGCGGTTTGGTGCTTTTGCTGCGGTTGCCGGAAATCACCCAGGCGTTGCTGCCTTCGAATTGCGGTAAGCCGTTGTCGGCCAACGCTTGTTCGCTCAGGCGGGCGAGGGCGTTCAGGTCTTTCCAGTCAGCGGCGGCGAGGGCGGGGCCGGGTGTTGAACGGGATTTGGCCAACACGCCTTTGGGCTGCCAGTCGAGTTCGAAAATGTTCAGGTATTCGGCGCCCAGCTGGTCGCGCACAAACGTCAGTAGCGGTTCAGTGCGAAACGCGGCGGCAAAACTGTAAGCCATGTATCCGGCGACGCTGATGGTGTCTTCGGCGGTGAAAGGGCGCTTGTGGATGCCCAGCACGTCAAACTCCATGGGCGCCGCGTGAGTGTCCTGATATTGATTGATGCCATCCAGATAGGCTTCCAGCGCCTTCCACGCCGGTGACTGACGATCCAGCGTGGCCACGTAACTGTCGGCGCGTTCGCGGATGCGCAGGCTGCGGAACAGCTTGTCGGTGTCGACCAGTTTCGGGCCGAGGACTTCTGCCAGCTCACCCCGGGCGAGGCGGCGCATGGCTTCCATCTGGAACAAGCGGTCTTGGGCTTGCACGTAGCCGAGGGTGCGGTAGAGGTCGGTTTCGTTCTCGGCGCGGATGTGCGGTACGCCGCGCTCGTCGTAACGCACGGTCACCGAACCTTGTAGGTGCTGCAACTCCACCTGGCCCTGGCGCGTCGGCTGCTTGATGTACACGTACCCGCCGACCCCGATGACGAGCGTGACGATCAGCAATACCAGTACGGTCAGGACGCGTTTCATGGTGACTCCTTGTTCTTCGGGATTGCCGCCCGTGCGGGCTGCAAACATGTAGCACAGACCTTCTGTGCCGGGCATCGCGGTCCTGGAAAAGTCAGGTTTGCCTTACTTCACTTCCTCCGGCCAAGGGCAGTAGCAGCCGACCGCCAGCGTATGGGTGGCGCCCACCGCGCGACCTTCGCTCAATGCTTGCAGGATGGGCTCGATAAAGCTGTTGTTCGAATTGCAGGTCAGGCCTTCGCTGTACGGACCGAAATACGCCAGTTTGCCGCTGCGATCCCAGATCGCCACCGCCGGGCTGGCAGGGATCTGTTCTGAGCCGGGGAGAACGGTGATGGTTTTCAGGCTGCTCAAGGTGCTGGGCAACTGGCCGTGGCTACCGGGTTTTTGCACCGCGTAAAACTCCACGCCCTGCGGTACATAGTGCTCGACCAATTCGGTCAGGTGTTGTTGGTTACCGACATTGCACGGGCAGGCCGGGTCCCAGAAATGCACCAGGCGAATGGCGCCGGGGCCGGCCAGTTCGTCGGGCAAGCGCAACGGATCGCCGGAAAATAGCGCGGTGTGCGAACTGAACGCGCGCAGGTAGCGCCCCTGAAACCAGTCATAGGCCGCCCACAAGACGCCGGCACACACGAGGGCGAGCAGGCTGGCAAGCAGTGTGGTGCGGTAGGCCGGACGCATGGGTTTCAATCCTCGAAGGTCGGCTAGCTTGCCATGCTTGCCGCGACAGATGAATATCGCAGGCCCATAAAGTCTGTTTAGCGCTCTGGATTAGCCCATGTCTGCCACTTTCGACCCCGATCATTTGCGCGCCAGCCTGCGGCCACTGGCCGAGTGGCAGCCGCTTTCGGTGGAGGCGCTGGCCTATCAGCGGTTTTACGGGCTGGATTTTCCGGGGCGAACCCAGCGCAGCGGGTTGGGGCGGTTCGAGGTCGATGGCTATGAAGTGGTCAGCCAGGTCTGGTGGCCCGAGCAGGCGAAGGCCACGCTGTTTCTGTTCCACGGCTTCTACGACCACACCGGGCTTTACCGGCATGTGATCGAGTGGGCGCTGGATCAGGGCTTTGCGGTGATTGGCTGCGACTTGCCGGGGCATGGTCTGTCCAGCGGTGAACGGGCGAGCATCAAGGATTTCGCCGAGTATCAGCACACGCTGGAAGGGTTGTTTACCGAGGCGCAGTCGCTGGACCTTCCGCAGCCGTGGCACCTGTGCGGGCAAAGTACCGGCGGAGCGATCGTGATCGATCATGTACTCAACCAGGGCACGAACAGTCCGGCGCAAGGCCAGGTGATTCTGTTGTCACCATTGGTTCGGCCGCGTGCCTGGGGTTGGTCGCAGCTTAGTTATTACCTGCTCAAGCCCTTCGTCAAAGCCATCGCCCGGCGCTTCAGCGAGAACTCCAACGACCCTGACTTCTTGCCGTTCCTGCAAGCCGATCCGTTGCAACCGCTGCGACTGCCAACGGCCTGGGTTGGCGCGTTGGCGCGGTGGATCAAGCGAATCGAGGCGGCGCCGAACAGCCCGCGGCGACCGCTGATTGTGCAGGGGCAGTCGGACATGACGGTGGATTGGGAGCATAACCTTGAGGTGTTGAAGGCCAAGTTTGATCGGCCGCAGGTGCTGATGCTGCCTGAGGCGCGGCATCATTTGGCGAATGAGACGGTGGAGATGCGAGATGAGTATTTCGGGTTTTTGACGAAGCGAATTAAAGGCCGGAATCTTTAGTGACCGTTAAGGCCCCATCGCGGGCAAGCCCGCTCCCACATGAATTACGTCGATCACAAAACCTGTGGGAGCGAGCTTGCTCGCGATAGCGGTCTTTCATGCACTGCAGATTACTGGTTGAGGTTCGAGGTGCTTTGCCCCACCGCCAACCCTGCCCGAATCGCTGCCAGCGCCGCCTGGTAATACGCCTTGCCCTCGGTGGACTCGGCAAACGTGGCGAACTCTTCCAGTTCTTCATCCGACAAGTCGCGATAGACATACAGCAGCGTGTTGTTCAGGTCGTTGCCGATCTGGTCCATCAAGCGCTGGCGTTGGCCGTTCAACATGCCCTGCGCCTGCCCGCCACCGAGCAAACCGGGGATCATCGAACTCAGGCTGTCAGCTGCGACGCCGGCAATCGCCAGGCTGACTTCCGCGCCGGCCTCGCGAGCGGGCAGGGCCTGGGCCAGATGACCGATGATCAGCATGCGGCTGTCGCTGGCTTGAATCTTGGGTAAACCCTTGGCGTTTTTCGCCAACTGATCGCGTCGGGTCGCCAGCAGTTCGGCGGCGACGATTTTCTTGCCAAGGGGCGATTGAAAGAAGGTCAGTGCGGGTTTCGGATCGCTGAGGCTTTTGCGCAGTTGCGCTTCGGCACGCTGGTCCACGGCCTGGGGGGCGAAACGTTGATTGCTGTTGTTCACCAAAGCTTGGAACACCGCGGGTGGCAGGCTGTTCTGGTAGCGCTGCTGGGCGGCTGAGAGGGCGTCGTTAAAATGCGCGCGCTGATCTGGCCAACCGGCGACCTTGTATAACTGGTCGTGGCCGTCTGCCCAAGCGGGCAAAACACAGAGCATCAGCAGTGAAAAAAGCAAACGGCGCATAGGGACTCCTGTCAGCAGGCGACTATTCTCCGTGCGGCTTCCGTACTTGTCGAGAATTCGTATCAGTAATCCGACAAATCCTCCGCTGCGCGGCTCTGTCGGATTTGCAGGCACAGGAATACTATGCGCGCCATGCAAATATCCTTTGATCACCCGCTGCTGTTACGTATCGTCGACGACCTGGCCGAGCGCGGCTGGTCGCAGCAGAATATTTTCCTGCCTCTGGGTCTGACCCGCGAACTGGCAGCTGAGTGCCGTAAACGTGCAGCCGAGGGCGAATTGGCCCCGGCGGCCGTGGGGCGCGGGCCGACGTCGGAGATTCGCGAGGGGATTCGCGGCGACCACATTCAGTGGATCGAACCGGGTCAGGCCCAAGCATGTGACCGTTATCTGAGCTTGATGGACAGCCTGCGCGAGGCAATGAATCGCGGGTTGTATCTGGGCCTGGAAGATTTCGAAAGCCATTTCGCGCTGTACCCGCCCGGTGCGTTTTACCTCAAGCATGTCGATCGTTTTCGTGATGATGACCGGCGCATGGTATCGGCGGTGATCTACCTCAATGACGCCTGGCTGCCCGAACACGGTGGCCAGTTGCGCATGTACCTGGATGAAGGCGTCGAACACGACGTGGTGCCCACCGGCGGATGCCTGGTGGTGTTCCTGTCGGGCGAGGTGCCCCACGAAGTCCTGCCCGCGACCCGGGATCGCCTGTCGTTGACGGGCTGGTTCCGGCGTCGTGGTAACGAGCCGTTCTGATCATGCAGAAAATTCTGGTAAGCCGCTGTCTGCTGGGCCACCGCGTGCGTTACGACGGCGGGGCGAGCGGGCCGTTCGATCAGCTTCAACAGTGGATCGACGAAGGTCGGGTGGTGCCGTTGTGCCCGGAAGTGGCCGGTGGTTTGCCGACACCCAGGCCCGCGGCGGAAATTCCGGGTGGGCAGGGTGGGGAAGTGCTGGATGGGCGCGCCTCTGTAATGACTACCGAGGGCGAGGATGTCAGCGCCGAGTTTCTTTCGGGGGCTTATCAGGCGCTGGAACTGGTGCGAGAGCATGGCATCCGCATTGCGGTGCTCAAGGCCAACAGCCCGTCGTGCGGGAATCTGCTGACGTATGACGGGAGCTTCAGCGGCGTGAAGGTGAGTGGCGAGGGTGTGACTGCGGCGTTGCTCAAGCGTCACGGTGTCCAGGTTTTCAGTGAGCTGGAGTTGGCCGAAGCTTCGGCAGCCTTGGCTGCACAGGACTAAGAACAACTCAAAACACTGTGGGAGCGGGCTTGCCCGCGATGGCGGTGTGTCAGCCGACACCTTTGTCGGATGTAACTCAGTCATCGCGGGCAAGCCCGCTCCCACAAGTTTCTCTTTCACTTCAGCTCATCAGTGGGTTTCGGCGCCACACTCGTATCCGCCCCAAACCACTTCTGCTCCAGCGCCTCCAGTCGCCCATCCGCCTTGATCCGCTGCAACGCATTCTCCAGGCTGGCGTGAAATGCCGGGTTGCCCTTCTGAAACGGAATCGCCAGGTCCACCGCCGGGGCGGCTTTCGGCTTTTCTTCCGTCAGCGACTGCACCAGAAGGATTGACCGTGGCTCTTCTTCTTTCTGCGCGATCAATTGCGCATTGGTGTGAATGTAAGGCTCGGTGAAGTCGAAACGATCCTTCAGTTCCGGGGTCATTGCTATGTGGTTGATGGCGATGTCGTACTTGCCGGTTTCAACACCGGGCAACAGATCGCTGGAATCGGTGACGACAAAGTCGGCCCGCACATCCAGTTCGTTGGCCAGCAGTTGGCCCAATTCGACTTCGAAGCCGGTGAGTTTGCCGTCGTCCTTGAAATTGAAAGGCGGTGTATTAGCCTCAAGAGCAATGCGCAATTCGCCACGATCGAAGACATCGTCAATCAGTTCGGCATGAGCCAAAGGGCTCAAAAGGGGTAGCAGGCAGATCAGGCCAGGCAAAAAGCGCATGGTCACTCCTTTGAATTCATTATCGCGACGCTCAGTTCAGGCTCGCTTTGCTATGGTTGTCGAGATCCTTCGACAACGAATGGCCGTGAAGTTGTCTCGGCCACGCGGATTTTACGGAAAAACTGGAGAAGAGAATGAAAACGTTTATGTCACGAGCTGCATTGGCTGGCCTATTGATGGGCGTTTCGGTGCTGGCCAGTGCTGCAACGCCGGCCCCTAAAGGCGCCGAAGTGTCCATCGTTTCTCCTGAAGATGGTGCTACTGTCCCGCAAACTTTCAAGATTAAATTCGCTGTTGAGAACGTTGCGTTGGCGCCAGCGGGCGATACCACCAGGAATACTGGCCACCACCATTTGCTGGTCGATGCCAAGGAGGTAGTGGCAGCAGGGGCAGTCATCCCGGCAGATGCCAATCACGTTCATTTTGGCAAGGCGCAGACAGAAACCGAGCTGACGCTGACACCTGGCAAGCACACCTTGCAGTTGGAGTTGGGCGACATGAGCCATAAGGCCTTCGATCCACCCATCGTCTCCGAGAAGATCACCGTCAACGTTAAATGACAGTGTAGCGCCCATGAAAAAAGGAGCCCCGAGGGGCTCCTTTTTTTGTCGCTCAAGTCGCTATCAGAACAACACGCGGCAACGAATGGTGCCGTTGATGTGCTGCAGCTTCTCTTGGGCAATTTCCGAGTAATCGGCGTCGACGTCGATCACCACGTAGCCGACTTTCTCGTTGGTCTGCAGGAACTGACCGGAGATGTTGATGCCGTTTTCGGCGAAGACCTTGTTGATCTCGCTCATCACACCCGGAATGTTCTCGTGGATGTGCAGCAGACGGTGCTTGCCAGGGTGAGCCGGCAGAGCCACTTCCGGGAAGTTCACCGACGATACCGAGGTACCGTTGTCGCTGTACTTGACCAGTTTCTCTGCCACTTCCAGACCGATGTTGGCTTGCGCTTCAGCGGTGGAACCACCGATGTGCGGGGTCAGGATCACGTTGTCCAGGCCACGCAGCGGGCTTTCGAACTCTTCGTCGTTGGAGCGTGGCTCCACCGGGAACACGTCGATGGCCGCGCCGATCAGGTGCTTGTCCTTGATCGCGTCTGCCAGGGCTTGCAGTTCAACGACCGTGCCGCGAGCCGCGTTGATCAGGATGCCGCCCTTCTTGATGGCGCGGATTTCCTTCTCGCCGATCATCCACTGGGTCGCAGCGGTTTCCGGAACGTGCAGGGTGACGATGTCGGACATGCCCAGCAGCTCGGTCAGGTTGCCGACCTGAGTGGCGTTGCCCAATGGCAGCTTGGTCACAGTGTCGTAGAAGTACACCTGCATACCCAGGCCTTCAGCCAGGACCGACAGTTGAGTACCGATCGAGCCGTAACCGACGATGCCCAGCTTCTTGCCGCGGATCTCGAAGGAGTTGGCTGCGCTCTTGATCCAGCCGCCACGGTGGCAGGAAGCGTTTTTCTCAGGAATGCCGCGCAGCAACAGGATCGCTTCGGCCAGCACCAGCTCGGCAACGGAGCGAGTGTTGGAGTACGGAGCGTTGAACACCGCGATACCGCGTTCGCGAGCCGCGTTCAGGTCAACCTGGTTGGTGCCGATGCAGAAACAGCCGACAGCGACCAGTTTCTTCGCCTGATCGAAGATCTCTTCGGTCAGTTGAGTGCGGGAGCGAATGCCGATGAAGTGCGCATCAGCGATCTTTTCCTTCAGCTGGGCTTCCGGCAGAGAACCTGTGAGGTACTCGATGCTGGTGTAGCCCGCCGACTTGAGAACGTCGACAGCCGATTGGTGGACGCCTTCGAGAAGAAGGAACTTGATCTTGCTCTTATCGAGAGAAGTCTTGCTCATCTGCGTAAACCTGTATCCCGGAGAAAAATGGCAGGAAATAGCCAGCAGACGCTGACCCGGACGGCAACAATGCCGTCTCCGCAGAATAGCCGTTGGGCACTACCCTGCGGGGTCGGTATGCTAGCATACGCACCCCGCTAAACACTCATTCCTGCGACGTGAAGCGTTCTCAGGATGACCATGAATTGTTCGAGAGTTCTGTCGATGACCAATCCTGCCCTGATTGATGAGCTGAAGACCCTGGTTGAGCCTGGCAAGGTGCTGACCGACGCCGACTCCCTGAATGCTTACGGCAAGGATTGGACCAAGCATTTCGCCCCGGCCCCGACGGCCATCGTGTTTCCCAAGACCACCGAGCAGGTCCAGGCCATTGTGCGTTGGGCCAACGAGCACAAGGTGGCGCTGGTGCCGTCCGGCGGTCGCACCGGGCTGTCTGCTGCTGCCGTGGCGGCCAATGGTGAAGTGGTCGTGTCGTTCGACTACATGAACCAGATTCTCGACGTGAACCTGACTGACCGCACGGCTGTGTGCCAGCCGGGCGTGGTGACCGAGCATTTGCAGAACGTCGCCGAAGAAAAGGGCCTGTACTACCCGGTGGACTTCGCTTCGGCAGGTTCGAGCCAGATTGGCGGCAACATCGGCACCAATGCCGGCGGGATCAAGGTGATTCGCTACGGCATGACCCGCAATTGGGTGGCCGGCATGAAAGTCGTCACCGGCAAGGGCGACCTGCTGGAACTGAACCGCGACCTGATCAAGAACGCCACCGGCTACGACCTGCGTCAGCTGTTTATCGGCGCTGAAGGCACCCTCGGTTTTGTGGTCGAAGCGACCATGCGTCTGGACCGCGCACCGAAAAACCTCACCGCGATGGTCCTCGGCACCACCGATTTCGACTCGATCATGCCGGTACTGCATGCGTTCCAGAGCAAACTCGACCTGACCGCCTTCGAATTCTTCTCCGACAAGGCCCTGGCGAAAGTCATGGCTCGCGGCGATGTCCCGGCGCCTTTCGAAACGGATTGCCCGTTCTACGCGCTGCTGGAATTCGAAGCGACCACTGAAGAAGTGGCCAACCACGCCCTGGAAACCTTCGAGCACTGCGTCGAGCAGGGCTGGGTGCTGGACGGCGTGATGAGCCAGAGCGAAACCCAGTTGCAGAACCTGTGGAAACTGCGCGAATACATCTCCGAAACCATTTCCCACTGGACGCCGTACAAGAACGACATTTCGGTCACTGTGTCGAAAGTCCCGGCGTTCCTGAAGGAAATCGACGCGATCGTCGGCGAACACTACCCGGACTTCGAAATCGTCTGGTTCGGCCACATCGGCGACGGCAATCTGCACTTGAACATCCTCAAGCCGGAAAACCTGAGCAAGGACGAGTTCTTCGCCAAGTGCGCGACCGTCAATAAGTGGGTGTTCGAAACCGTCGAGAAGTACAACGGCTCGATTTCCGCCGAACACGGCGTGGGCATGACCAAGCGTGATTACTTGACCTACAGCCGCTCGCCGGTTGAGATCGAGTACATGAAAGCCGTCAAAGCGGTGTTCGACCCGAACGGCATCATGAACCCGGGCAAGATCTTCGCTGTTTGATTTTCGAATTCAAGAGCTACGAACCAGGAGTCGGTCCATGAGCTATCAGCACCAGTATGTCGACGGTACGCGTATTCACTTCCCGTTGGGGAAGGTGGTGTGCATCGGCCGCAACTACGCCGAACACGCCAAGGAACTGGACAACCCGGTGCCTACAGAGCCGCTGTTGTTCATCAAGCCGGGCAGTTGCGTGGTGCCGCTGGAAGGCAGCTTCAGCATTCCGACCGAGCGTGGCTCGGTGCATTACGAGGCGGAAATCGCGGTGTTGATCGGTAAACCCTTGTCGACCAAGCCGAGCCGTGAAGAAGTGCTGGATGCCATCTCCGGCTTCGCTCCAGCCCTGGACCTGACCCTGCGCGACAAACAGGCCGAGCTGAAATCCAAGGGCTTGCCGTGGGAAATCGCCAAGTCTTTCGACGGTGCGGCGGTGATTGCGCCGTTCGTGGCCGGCAGCACCTTTGCCGACCTGACCGACATCGGTATTCGCCTGACCATCAATGGCGAAGTGCGCCAGGATGGCAACAGCAGCGCCATGCTCAACCCGATCGTGCCGATGATCCAGCACATGGCCGGCTGCTTCTCGCTGCAGGCCGGTGACGTGATCCTGACCGGCACGCCGGTGGGCGTTGGTCCGTTGAATGTCGGTGATGAGATCGTGCTGGAGCTGCCGGGCGCGAGCAGTTTCAACACTTCCGTCCGCTAGTCCAAGCCAAATGATCGTTCCCACGCTCTGCGTGGGAATGCATCCCGTGACGCTCCGCGTCACATCCCGAAGCGGACGCGGAGCGTCCAGGGCGGCATTCCCACGCAGAGCGTGGGAACGATCACTGTGTAGGGCAATCCCGCCATTTCCCGTTTTTTTCACATCTTGTCTGGATAATTCCGCGGATTCTGGCGTCTGAGCCGGTCCCAATTGTGCTATTACCCATAGCCTGAATTTCTGGAACGCTTCCTGAATGGCCACCCGACCGCTACCCACTGTCAAAACTGCCCGCCGCTCGCGCTTTGTCATGCGTTGGTATTCCTGGCTTTTGCTGGTGGCTGCCGCCGCTTATGGCCTCGCCTTTGCGATGCATTGGGATGATCGCGGTGTGCTCTGGCTGCATGAGCGTTTTGAAAGCCCGGCCGAGCGTCAGGAAAGTATCTGGCTGCCGGATTACCGCGCGGTGATCGACGCCAAGCTGCTGCCGGGCATGGAGAAGGACGAAGCATCGGACCTGGCCTACGACCCGCAAACCAAAACCCTGTTTTCGGTCATGGGCAAAAACCCGTTCCTCGTTGAGCTGACCTTGCAGGGCGACGTCTTGCGCAAGATGCCGCTGGTGGGCTGGAGCAACCCGGAAGGCGTGACCGTGATGGGCAACGGCCTGCTGGCCATCGTCGATGAGCGTGAGCACATGCTCTCCATCGTCAAGGTCGATGCCGAGACTCGCGAACTGAACCGCGATAACTTCCCAAAATACGACCTCGGCCCTTCGAAAGACCAGAACAAGGCCTTCGAAGCCATCGCCTATGACCCGCGCAACCAGCAACTGCTGCTGGGTGAGGAGCGCCCGCCGGCGCTGTTCAGCTGGAAAAGCGACGGCAGTCAGATCCTCAAGGGTGACAAGCAGAAACTCGCCAATGACGAACTGGACATCCGCAACCTGTCGGGGCTGGCCATCGATCCGCGCACTGGCCACACCCTTGTGCTGTCTGCCGATTCCCACTTGCTGCTGGAGTTGGATGAGAAGGGCGAGCAGGTCAGCTTCATGACCTTGCTGGGCGGCTTCAACGGCCTGAAGAAGACCATTCCGCGTGCCGAAGGCGTGACCATGGACGATGCAGGCAACCTGTACATGGTGAGTGAGCCGAACCTGTTTTACCGTTTCGAAAAGCAGAAATAGGCGCCCCGAATCCAGCAGTTGTGGTCCAAGGCAACTGGCCATTAAGCTTGAATTCATACAGGCGTGATATTTCATCCGCCTGTTTCTGTTTCCGAGCTCGCCTGAATGCGCCGACTTGTCCGTCCCAAACCCCTCATTCTGATCCTGACAGTGATTGCACTGACCGCACTGGTTGCGGTCGGCCAATACATGCGTCTGTTCGAGCGCGCCTGGTTCAACCTGAACACCCTCTGGCAACCGCTCAGCAGCGAGTCCATCGGTCTGGATCAATACCGGGTGGAGATCGAAGCCCGGGTCATCGACGGACTGAACGACGATGTGTCGGCGCTGACCTTCGATCCGGTGCGCAAAAGCCTGTTCACCGTCACCAATAAAAACGCCGAGCTGATCGAGCTGTCGCTGGACGGGCGGATCATTCGACGCATTTCGCTGGTTGGCTTCGGTGATCCGGAGGCGGTGGAGTTCATCAGCGCCGACACTTATGTGATCACCGACGAACGCGAGCAACGGCTGATCAAGATTCATCTGGAGAAGGACACCACGTTCCTCGATGCGGCGGATGCCGAGCAGATGACCCTCGGCGTGCACATGAGCGGCAACAAGGGTTTCGAAGGATTGGCCTACGATTCGGTGGGCAAGCGTCTGTTTGTCGCCAAGGAGCGCGACCCGATGCTGATCTACGAAGTGCAGGGCTTCCCACATTACAACCCGGAGAAATCCTACGCGGTGCACGTGGTCAACAACCCCAAGCGCGATGCCGGGATGTTTGTGCGGGACCTGTCGAGCCTGCAATACGACGAGCGCAGCGGTCATTTGCTGGCACTGTCCGACGAGTCGCGGCTGATTCTGGAACTGGATGTGGACGGGCGACCGCTGAGTACCATGTCATTGAGCAAAGGTCGTCAGGGGTTGCAGAAGACCGTGCCGCAAGCGGAAGGCATCGCCATGGATGACGACGGCACCATGTACCTGGTGAGCGAGCCGAACCTGTTCTACGTCTTCAAAAAACCACCGCAACCCTAATCAACACCCCAACCTCCTGTAGGAGCCGGCTTGCTGGCGATAGCGGTTTAACAGCCAACATGGATGTTGAATGTTAAGTCCTCATCGCCAGCAAGCCGGCTCCTACAAGGGGTGGCGTATTTCTTACTGAGCGCGCAGGGTTTTCACGCCTTCACTAGTACCCAACAACAGCAAATCCGCCGGACGCGCCGCGAACAAGCCATTGGTGACCACGCCGACAATCGCGTTGATCTGCGTCTCCAGCTCAACCGGGTTGGTGATCTGCATGTTGAACACGTCGAGGATGATGTTGCCGTTGTCGGTCAGCACGCCTTCACGGTAAACCGGGTCGCCGCCCAGCTTCACCAGCTCGCGGGCCACGTGGCTGCGGGCCATCGGGATCACTTCGACCGGCAGCGGGAACGCACCAAGTACCGGCACCAGTTTGCTGCCATCGGCGATGCAGATGAAGGTCTTGGCCACGGCCGCGACAATCTTCTCGCGGGTCAGGGCCGCGCCGCCGCCCTTGATCAGGTTCAGGTGCGCGTCGCTTTCATCGGCGCCATCGACGTAGAACTCCAGGTCGCTGACGGTGTTCAGCTCATACACCGGAATGCCATGGCCCTTGAGGCGGGCGGCGGTGGCTTCGGAACTGGCGACCGCGCCATCGAACGCGCCTTTGTGCTTGGCCAGCGCGTCGATGAAGCAGTTGGCGGTGGAGCCGGTGCCGACCCCGACGATGCTCTTGTCGTCGAGTTTCGGGAGGATGAAGTCGACGGCGGCCTGAGCCACTGCCTGTTTGAGTTGATCCTGGGTCATGCGGGCTCCGAGGTGCCGAAGGAGGGAACGAAAGGCCGGCATTATAGGCTTCGGGGCGGGGAAGGTCATTGCCCGATTGGCAGGTTGCTTTTGTGGCGAGGGAGCTTGCTCCCGCTCGGCTGCGCAGCAGTCGCAAAACCTGTTTGCACTGTATGTCCGAAAGAATGCAGGGGACCGCTTCGCGCTCCAGCGGGAGCAAGCTCCCTCGCCACAAGGGTTCGATGGTGTCTAAAACCACCTGTTTAGTGTGGTCGCCCGCCCGAAAGCCGGGTTAGACTCCTTGACCCTGCCCAACCCGCTCAGTGATGCTTTCCGATGCTCGAACAGTACGTCAAAAAGATCCTCACCTCGCGCGTTTACGACGTTGCCGTAGAAACCCCATTGCAGACTGCCCGCCAGCTCTCCGAGCGGCTGGGCAACAGTATTTGGCTCAAGCGCGAAGACTTGCAGCCGGTGTTCTCGTTCAAGATTCGCGGCGCCTACAACAAGCTGACGCAGTTGAGCGATGAAGAGCGCGCTCGTGGCGTGGTCACCGCGTCGGCGGGCAACCACGCGCAGGGCCTGGCCCTGGCGGCCAAGGTGTTGGGTGTGAAGGCCACCATCGTGATGCCCAAGACCACCCCGGAAATCAAGGTCGAAGGCGTACGTTCGCGCGGCGGCAAAGTGGTGCTGCACGGTGATTCGTTCCCGGAAGCCCTGGCCTACTCGCTGAAACTGGTCGACGAAAAAGGCTACGTCTACATCCACCCTTACGACGATCCCCACACCATTGCCGGGCAGGGCACCGTGGCCATGGAGATTCTGCGCCAGCACCCCGGGCGTCTGGATGCGATTTTCGTCCCGGTGGGCGGCGGCGGCCTGATCGCCGGGATCGCGGCGTATGTGAAATACCTGCGCCCGGAAATCAAAATCATCGGCGTCGAGCCGGACGATTCCAACTGCCTGCAAGCGGCCATGGCGGCGGGCGAGCGCGTGGTGTTGCCGACCGTGGGTCTATTCGCCGACGGCGTGGCGGTGGCGCAGATCGGTCAGCACACCTTCGACATCTGCAAAGACTACGTCGATGACGTCATCACCGTCAGCACCGACGAAATCTGCGCCGCGATCAAGGACATCTACGACGATACCCGCTCGATCACTGAACCTGCCGGCGCCCTGGGCGTGGCCGGGATCAAGAAATACGTCGAACAGAATGGCGTCACCGGGCACACCTTTGTGGCCATCGACTCGGGAGCAAACGTCAACTTCGACCGCCTGCGCCACGTCGCCGAGCGCGCCGAACTGGGCGAAGGTCGTGAGGCGATTATCGCCGTGACCATCCCCGAGAAGCCGGGCAGCTTCAAGGCGTTCTGCGAAGCCATCGGCAAGCGCCAGATCACCGAATTCAACTACCGCTACAACACCGGCAGCGAAGCGCACATCTTCGTTGGCGTGCAGACGCATCCGGAAACCGACCCGCGCAGTGCGCTGATTGCCAGCCTCGGCGAGCAGGGATTCCCGGTGCTGGACCTGACCGATAACGAACTGGCCAAGTTGCACATTCGCCACATGGTGGGCGGTCGTGCGGCTCACGTGGTCGATGAAGTGATTCTGCGTTTCGAATTCCCGGAGCGTCCGGGTGCGCTGTTCAACTTCCTCAACAAGCTCGGCGGGCGCTGGAACATCTCGATGTTCCACTACCGCAACCACGGCGCCGCGGATGGTCGCGTGGTCGCGGGGCTGCAAGTGCCTCACGACGAACGTCATCTGGTGCCGGCTGCGCTGGAAGAAATCGGTTACCCGTACTGGGACGAAAGCGACAACCCGGCCTATCAGCTGTTTCTTGGCTGAGCGGCTACTCTGATGGGCAGGCTATAAGGAAATCGAACCATGGAAACGTTAACCGCCCTGAAAATGGCGCACACTGCGGCGACGGCCATATTGTTGGGCTGTGCGCTGGGCCTGGGGATATGGGTTTGGCAAACGCGGCGTAGTGGCGATGCGACTGCTGCAGCACGCACGCTACAGCGGCCACGAGTGTTTGTCTGGCTGTTGATGGGCCTGGCGTTGCTGAGCATGCCGTTCACCGGCTGGTGGATGGTGCATCTGGTGGGTTGGCCGCTGGGGCAGACCTGGTTGCTGGCGTCGAGTGTGCTTTACACCGTGGCGGCGTTGGGGTGGTTTTGGTTGTTGGTGCGGCTTAACAAGTTGCGCACTGCGCCGGGAGGCAGCGGTAAGTTCACCTTTGCCCTCGCACTGTTCAGCTTTGTTTGTTTTGTCGCGATTGCGGGATTGATGGGCGCCAAGCCTGTTTAACGCAGAATCTGTAGCAGCTGCCGAGGTACAAGGCTGCGATGGGCTGCGAAGCGGCCCCATGGGCGGTCCTGCGGACCGCAACGCAGCCTCGTACCTCGGCAGCTGCTACAGGCGATATCAGTCGCGCAACGACATTACCGGCCAACCACGCTTCTCGGCTTCGGCGCGCAGATTCGGATCAGGATCAACCGCCACCGGATTCGCCACCTGCTCCAGCAGCGGCAAATCATTCATCGAGTCGCTATAGAAGTAACTGTCTTCCAGCGAATACCCGGTCTCTTCCAGCCAACGATTCAACCGCGTGACCTTGCCTTCACGGAAGCACGGAACATCGGTGCTGCGTCCGGTATATCGGCCATCGACCATCTCGCACTCGGTGGCGATCAGGGTTTCAACGCCCAAACGCTCGGCAATGGGGCCTGTGACGAACCGGTTGGTCGCAGTGATGATCACCAGTTTGTCGCCGGCATCGCGGTGCTTCTTTAGCAGCTCAAGTCCCTTGGGCAACACAATCGGTTCGATGCAATCGCGCATGTAATCGCTGTGCCACTGACCCAGCGTGGCCATTTCGGTGCGGCCGAGGACTTCCAGGCAGAAGTTCAGATAGGCGTCGTTATCCAGCTTGCCGGCCAGGTAGTCCTGATAAAACTCGTCGTTGCGTGCCTTGTAGGCGACGGCGTCGAGGAAGCCGCGTTCGCACAGGTAATCGCCCCAGGCGTGGTCACTGTCGCCGCCCAAAAGCGTGTTGTCCAAGTCGAATAAAGCCAGCCGCATTGCAGTTACTCGCTGAAAAGTCTGTAGAAAGGCGTCCAGAATACGGACTTTTCACAAGAGTGCACATAAGGTAGGTCGGCTCGTTGCTGCCTTCACAACCTTTGTGGAACAATGCGGCGACATGCGTTTGCGAGGTTGTTGCCGTGATCGACCCCGATGGTTTCCGCCCCAATGTCGGGATCATTCTCACGAATGATGCCGGACAGGTGCTATGGGCTCGCCGTATCAATCAAGATGCCTGGCAGTTTCCACAGGGCGGGATCAACCCCCAGGAGACGCCGGAAGACGCCTTGTATCGCGAGTTGAACGAAGAAGTGGG
This sequence comes from Pseudomonas sp. LB3P93, assembly GCF_054898025.1. Taxonomy (NCBI): domain Bacteria; kingdom Pseudomonadati; phylum Pseudomonadota; class Gammaproteobacteria; order Pseudomonadales; family Pseudomonadaceae; genus Pseudomonas; species Pseudomonas sp. LB3P93. Next base: position 6,166,993 of record NZ_CM142713.1, on the reverse strand, counting down.
TCTTGAGCGCGAAGATGTTGAAATTCTCGCCTGCACCCGGGGCTGGTTGCGCTATCGTTTGCCGCAACGTCTGGTCAGGACGCACAGCCAACCGCTGTGCATCGGCCAGAAACAGAAATGGTTTCTCCTGCGCCTGATCTCCAACGAGCAGCGGGTGCGGATGGATTTGACCGGTAAACCGGAGTTCGATGGCTGGCGCTGGGTCAGTTATTGGTATCCGTTGGGCCAGGTGGTGACATTCAAGCGCGAGGTGTATCGACGCGCTCTCAAAGAGCTTGCCCCGCGCCTTTTAACGCGCGACTGACGACGGAGTTCGACCCCGAGCCATGCTCAATACGCTGCGCAAGATCGTCCAGGAAGTTAACTCCGCCAAGGATCTCAAGGCGGCGTTGGGGATTATTGTGTTGCGCGTCAAAGAGGCCATGGGCAGCCAGGTCTGCTCGGTCTACCTGCTTGACCCTGAGACCAACCGCTTCGTGCTGATGGCCACCGAGGGCTTGAACAAGCGCTCGATCGGCAAAGTCAGCATGGCGCCCAACGAAGGTCTGGTCGGCCTGGTCGGCACGCGTGAAGAACCCCTGAACCTCGAAAACGCCGCGGATCACCCGCGCTACCGTTACTTCGCCGAGACCGGTGAAGAACGCTACGCCTCCTTCCTTGGGGCGCCGATCATTCACCACCGCCGCGTCGTCGGCGTGTTGGTCATTCAGCAAAAAGAACGCCGTCAGTTCGATGAAGGTGAAGAAGCCTTCCTCGTGACCATGAGCGCGCAGCTTGCCGGTGTAATCGCCCACGCCGAAGCCACCGGTTCGATCCGTGGCCTGGGCCGTCAGGGCAAAGGCATCCAGGAAGCCAAGTTCGTCGGCGTACCGGGCTCGCCGGGTGCGGCGGTCGGTACCGCAGTGGTCATGCTGCCGCCAGCCGATCTGGACGTGGTGCCCGACAAGACCATCACCGACATCGAGGCCGAGCTCGGCCTGTTCAAGACCGCCATCGAAGGCGTGCGCGCCGACATGCGCGCCTTGTCCGCCAAATTGGCCTCGCAGCTGCGCCCTGAAGAGCGGGCCTTGTTCGACGTCTACCTGATGATGCTCGCCGACGAGGCGCTGGGCAACGAAGTGACCACGGTGATCAAGACCGGTCAGTGGGCCCAGGGCGCGTTGCGCCAGGTGGTCACTGAACACGTCAACCGTTTTGAATTGATGGACGACGCCTACCTGCGTGAGCGCGCCTCGGACGTCAAGGACCTTGGTCGCCGCTTGCTCGCCTACTTGCAGGAAGAGCGCCAGCAGAATCTGGTCTACCCGGAAAAAACCATTCTGGTCAGCGAAGAGCTGACGCCGGCGATGCTTGGCGAGGTACCGGAAGGCACGCTGGTTGGTCTGGTTTCGGTCCTCGGCTCAGGCAACTCCCACGTCGCGATCCTCGCTCGGGCGATGGGCATTCCGACGGTGATGGGCCTGGTCGACCTGCCGTATGCCAAGGTCGACGGCATCGAATTGATCGTCGATGGCAATCGCGGCGAGGTCTACACCAACCCCAGCGATGTGCTGCGCAAGCAGTTCGCCGAGGTGGTGGAAGAAGAGAAACAACTGGCGCTCGGTCTTGATACCCTGCGCGACCTGCCATGCGTGACCCTCGATGGCCATCGCATGCCGCTGTGGGTCAACACCGGCCTGCTGGCGGACGTTGCACGCGCCCAGAAGCGTGGCGCCGAGGGCGTCGGTCTGTACCGCACCGAAGTGCCGTTCATGATCAACCAGAGGTTCCCGAGCGAAAAGGAGCAGCTGGCGATCTACCGCGAGCAACTCGCCGCGTTCCATCCGCAACCGGTGACCATGCGCAGCCTGGACATCGGCGGCGACAAGTCGCTGTCGTACTTCCCGATCAAGGAAGACAACCCGTTCCTCGGCTGGCGCGGCATTCGCGTCACCCTCGACCACCCGGAAATCTTCCTGGTGCAGACCCGCGCCATGCTCAAGGCCAGCGAAGGCCTGAACAACCTGCGGATTCTGCTGCCGATGATCTCCGGCACCCACGAACTCGAAGAAGCCCTGCACCTGATTCACCGGGCCTGGGGCGAGGTGCGCGACGAAGGCACCGACGTGCCGATGCCGCCGATTGGCGTGATGATCGAGATTCCGGCGGCTGTTTATCAGACCAAGGAACTGGCGCGGCAAGTGGACTTCCTGTCGGTCGGCTCCAACGACCTGACCCAGTACCTGCTGGCGGTGGACCGGAACAACCCGCGTGTCGCCGACCTTTACGACTACCTGCACCCGGCAGTGCTGCAAGCGTTGCAGAACGTGGTGCGCGATGCCCATGCCGAAGGCAAGCCTGTGAGTATCTGCGGCGAAATGGCTGGTGATCCGGCGGCTGCGGTGTTGTTGATGGCGATGGGCTTCGACAGCCTGTCGATGAACGCCACCAACCTGCCGAAAGTGAAGTGGATGCTGCGTCAGATCAACCTGAGCAAGGCCAAGGAATTGCTGGCCGAGCTGATGACCATCGACAACCCGCAAGTTATCCACAGCTCGCTGCAACTGGCGCTGAAGAACCTCGGGTTGGCGAAGATGGTCAATCCGGCTGCGGTCAAAGCCCTCTAAAACGCTGATGGCCCTGTGGCGAGGGAGCTTGCTCCCGCTGGACTGCGTAGCAGTCCCATTTTTTGGGGCCGCTTCGCAGCCCAGCGGGAGCAAGCTCCCTCGCCACAATTTATTGCCAGACTGTCAGATCTTTATCTCCACCTCCCCCAAATGCCCCCCATACGGCCCGAAACTCCTTTCGACCATATGCCGTGTGCCATCCGCCTGAACAATCAGCGCCGTACTCGCCCGCGTCCCGTACGTGGGACTGGCAATAAACACACTCGACAACAACGTCTCGGTCGCCAACCCCACCCCGGTATCCGGCAACTCGGCAAACGGCGCCGTCTGCGGATCATTCAACAGCGCCAGTAACGCCTCTGGCTGCGGATCCTCCAGCACTTCCTCCAGCGCCGCCCGCGCCTTGAGCAGTTTCGGCCACGGCGTGTCCAGCCCGGCGTTCGACAACCCATACACCCCGGGTGGCAGCATCACTGCCTCAGACGCCCGCGCATTGAAGTGCCACAGTTCGTTTGCATTACCGATCAGCAGGTTAAATCCAGCATATTCCAGCGATCGTCGGACAACGTCGCTTAAGTAATCATCAATTGGCATGTCGCCCAAGAGAAAACCTGCCACCAGCTCACCTCGGGATTTTCGCGACGGTGGCTGATGCGGATCACGAATATTGGTCAGCGCAGCGAAGCGCCCATTGGCCCCGATTCCGAGCCAGGTGCCGCCGGCCTCCAGGTCGCGACCGGCATGGACTTGAGGCGCTTCGGGCCATTGCGCCAAGGGCAGACTGGGTCGGGCATAAAATTCGTCGCGGTTGGCCGCCACGATCAGCGGCTGGGCGTGGCCCGGTCGCCAGGCAAAAACAATCAGGCACATAAGGTGGTCCTTGTGTGTTTTTTGCTCACTCTACGCAGTCGTCGCCTGTCGATCCATTGCCATCCGCAGTGGAGCCTGAGGCCACGCATCCGTTACCATGCCGCTCCGGTTTTGGCTAAGCATTGGGATCGTCCATGGAATTTCTGCTCTATCTGGCGCTGGGCGCCTGCGCAGGCGTGCTGGCCGGGCTGTTCGGGGTTGGTGGCGGGATCATCATCGTCCCGGTGCTGGTGTTCAGTTTCACCTTGCAGGGCTTTGACGCTTCGATCCTGACCCACCTGGCGGTCGGCACGTCCCTGGCGACGATCATCTTTACGTCGGTCAATGCGGTCCGCGAGCATCAGCGTCGCGGCGCGGTGCGTTGGCCGATATTCGTGTGGATGACCGTTGGCATTCTGATGGGCGCCGGTTTCGGTGCGCTGACGGCCGAAGCGATCTCCGGCCCGAACCTGCAGAAAGTCATCGGTGTGTTTGCGCTGATCATCGCCGTGCAACTGGCGCTGGACGTCAAACCCAAGGCCAGCCGAACGGTGCCCGGCAAACTCGGGCTCACCGTGGCCGGCAGTGTGATTGGCTGGGCCTCGGCGATTTTCGGGATTGGCGGCGGCTCGTTGACCGTGCCGTTCCTGACCTGGCGCAGCGTGCCGATGCAGCAAGCGGTGGCGACTTCTTCGGCCTGCGGTCTGCCCATCGCCTTGGCCAGTGCATTAAGTTTCATGATTCTGGGCTGGCACGATCCCTTGCTGCCGGCCCATAGTCTCGGTTTTATTTATTTGCCGGCGCTGCTGGGGATTGCCCTGACCAGCATGTTTTTCGCTCGCATCGGCGCACGACTGGCCCACAGGCTGTCGCCGAAGTTGCTGAAAAGGCTGTTCGCCGCTTTGCTGTTCTGCGTAGGCCTGAGCTTCTTGCTCTAGCTCGCAATGCTGGCTTAATCCTGAGGTGGCAGCGTCGCCCGGGAATTCTGGTTTCAACTTAACAAGGAGTCGCAATGCTGCCTTACCCGCAGATCGACCCGGTGGCCCTGGCCATCGGTCCGCTGAAAATCCACTGGTACGGTCTGATGTACCTGATCGGCATCGGCGGCGCCTGGCTGCTGGCATCGCGCCGGCTCAACCGCTTCGACCCGACCTGGACCAAGGAGAAGCTCTCCGACATGGTCTTCTGGATGTCGATGGGCGTTATCGTCGGCGGACGCCTGGGCTATGTGCTGTTTTACGATCTGCACGCTTACCTGGCCAACCCGACGCTGATTTTCGAAGTCTGGAAGGGCGGCATGTCGTTCCATGGCGGCTTCATCGGCGTGATGCTGGCGGCGTTGTGGTTCGGCAAGAAGAACAACAAGTCGTTCTTCCAGCTGATGGACTTTGTCGCGCCGATGGTGCCGATCGGCCTGGGCGCCGGGCGTATCGGCAACTTCATCAACGCCGAGTTGTGGGGCAAGGCGACCGACGTGCCGTGGGCCATGATCTTCCCGCCGTTCAGCGACCCGGCGCAGCTGCCGCGTCACCCCTCGCAGCTGTATCAGTTCGCCCTGGAAGGCGTGGCGCTGTTCGCCATTCTCTGGCTGTTCTCACGCAAGCCGCGGCCGACCATGGCGGTGTCCGGGATGTTTGCCCTGTTCTACGGCATCTTCCGTTTCATTGTGGAATTCGTCCGTGTACCGGACGCGCAACTGGGCTATCTGGCCTGGAACTGGCTGACCATGGGCCAGGTACTGTGCGTACCGATGATCGTCGGCGGGCTGTTCCTGATATGGCTGGCGTATCACCGCGCCCCGGCGACTCCGGCGGCCGCTGTATAAATTCGAACCCCGGGGTGACGACCCCGGGTTCAAGGACACAGGTAACTCATGAAGCAATATCTCGAACTGGTCGCCCACGTCATCAAGAACGGCACCAAACAGGCCAACCGCACCGGCGTGAACACCATCAGCTTTCCGGGCGCGATGCTGCGTTATGACCTGAAAGAAGGTTTCCCGGCGATCACCACGCGCAAGATGGCCTTCAAATCGGCCATCGGCGAGATGTGCGGTTTCCTGCGTGGGGTGAACAACGCCGCCGAATTCCGTGCCCTGGGCTGCAAGGTCTGGGACCAGAACGCCAACGAAAACGCGCAGTGGCTGGCCAACCCGTTTCGTCAGGGTGAAGACGACCTCGGCGAAATCTACGGTGTGCAATGGCGCAAATGGCCAGCGTACAAGCAGATTCCGATCAGCAATAAAGCCGCCATCGAGCAGACCCTGAGCCAGGGTTATCGTCAGATCGCCGAAGGCGAAGAAGACGGGCAGGCCTACGTCGTTCTGTACAAGGCGATCGACCAGATCCGCCAGTGCGTGGACACCATCATCAAGGACCCGGGCAGCCGCCGGATCCTGTTCCACGGCTGGAATGTCGCGCAGCTCGATGAAATGGCCTTGCCGCCGTGCCACCTGCTGTACCAGTTCCACCCGAATGTCGAGACCAAGGAAATTTCCCTGACCCTCTACATCCGCTCCAACGACCTGGGCCTGGGCACGCCGTTCAACCTCACCGAAGGCGCCGCGCTGCTGAGCCTGATCGGTCGCCTCACCGGTTACACGCCGCGCTGGTTCACCTATTTCATCGGCGATGCCCACGTCTACGAGAACCATCTGGACATGCTCAACGAACAGCTCACGCGCGAGCCGTTCCCGATGCCGAAACTGGTGATCAGTGATCGTGTGCCGGAGTTTGCCAAGACCGGTGTTTACCAGCCGGAGTGGCTGGAGTTGATCGAGCCGGGTGATTTCTCGCTTGAGGGGTATCAGCACCATGCGCCGATGACCGCGCCGATGGCTGTCTGATCGTTTGGCGGGTAGGGCTTTTTTATTAGAAAAGGTTCTACCTGACTGTCATTTCTGACAGTAGGCGAACAAATGAGAGGGTGTTTGACTGATCACGAGGCCATCAGGCCGTGGTCAGCAACACCCTTTTTTTGTTTCTGGAGCCTTGTCATGAAAAACACTGCGGCCGGTGGAACTGTCGGCTTTTCGGAGAAACATTTCGGCACGAAGCTTCTGAGCACCGGGTTAACAGGAGTGCCGCTCATTGGCTGTGAAAGCCAGTCGGGGCTCTTTCATTTCATTCCGAGCCTGGATCCATGGGGGTGCGTGGTGCCCATGGAGATTTTCACCGGCGCACCTATCTTCGTCGATTCACTGCGTGTGGTCGTACCCGTAAACGATAGGGAATTTCAGATCGGCGATCAGGTTCATGTGCAATGGCAGGCGTTTGGCGGGACCGGGAACTGTTACCGGTCGCTATCCCAGCCGGCAGTGAGCTTCACCTCATTGCATTTTACTGTTCCCGATGAAACGGCCAGGCAGTTTGAAGGAGACCGGGTCGAGGTGATTTTTGTGATCGAAAGGGGGGCAATCACGCTACCTTCCGCATCGTTGTTCATGACGTTCGCCCCGGCACTGATTCAAACCGGACCTATTGCTATTGAGGGTGTCTCGGAGGGTGTTCTGGAGATTGATCAATACCCCGATGGCGTTTTTCTAATCATTCCAACGATTAAAAACCTGCGAACAAACAACGCCATTGAAGTGTCCTGGAAAAGTAGCGCGAATGGCGGGTCGGGCGGAGCCTGGCGGGACTATCAGCGCAAGTTGACGGTCAGTCCCGATTCACCCACCGGGTTTCGGATTGAGCCTTCTGTCTATCAGGGCCATCGGGGTGAGTCGGTTCATCTGTTCTGCAGCCTTTTCCTGGGTTCGGGCATGGTTCCGGGCATCAGTTACGGCATGGGGCCCCGAGGCACCCTGGAGTTCAAACTGGTCTAGTCGATTAGTATGGCGATGCTCGTAAACAGCACCCCGCGCCGATGGCGGTCGAAAGAACGACCACAGACCCTGTGGGAGCGAGCCTGCTCGCGATATAGGTAGTCCGTTCCTTTCTCTTCCATACTGACTTCGCTGGAAGTTCGCTGTCGGCGAGGAAGGAACATGCACCTGCGGGCTACGAATATGCTCGCGAAGCACTCGATGATTACGCCATCACCTTCGAGCCCACAGGTGCGCTTGCGCCCTCTAACGAATTCTCAGGGAAAGCCCGACACGGCTCTCTATATCGCCTTCGCTGGACGCAAGCATGCATGTCCCTGCATGTACTTTAGCGCCTGTGGAGGTGTTCCATGCAAACGCTCCTGTCTCAGAGGTTCACTGCTTATATCGGAATTGATTGGGCAGATGCCAAGCACGACATCTGTTTGCAGATAACTGGAGAGGCTCAGCGGAGTTTCGAGGTCATCGACCACAAGCCCGAGTCGATTGATCGCTGGGCCAAGTCGCTGCATCAACGTTACGGTGGCCCGATCGCGGTCGCCGTGGAGCTGAACAAAGGGCCACTGATAGCGGCTCTGCAAAAATATGAGTTTTTTTGTATCTTTCCGATCAATCCGAGCACCTTGGCCCGGCACCGTAAAACCTTCGTCCCCAGTGGCGCCAAGGATGATCCAACGGATGCTCAATGGGCGCTTGAGCTGTTGCTGAATCACCCAGAACGGTTTCCTCAACTGGTCCAGCAAAGCTCCGCCATGCGTTCGCTCGCCAGTCTGACCGAACATCGCCGTGGGCTGGTCGATGACCGGGTCAAGATCAGCAACCGTCTGGTCTGCATGCTCAAACAGTATTATCCGTTGGCTCTTGAGCTGTTTCATGACCATGACACGCTGGTTTTCTGTGAGTTTTTGGCGCGCTGGTCGACATTTGAAGTGCTTAAGCGCGCTCGGCCGGCCAGCGTTTTGAAGTTCCTTCACGCGCATAATGTTCGCCATGCTGAACTCAATCAGCAGCGTTTGGCGTTGATCACCAAAGCCATGCCGTTGACTGAAGATCCAGGCGTGGTCAGTCCTTCAGCGCTGTATGTGCTGGCCCTGGTCTCGCAACTGAAAGGGGTCATCACGGCGATCAAAGACTTTGATCTGGAGATCGAAAAAACCGCCAATACCCTGGCTGACTACCGCCTCTTCCAGGCCTTGCCCGGCGCGGGGCAGCAGCTTGCGCCACGGTTGATGGTGGCTTTTGGTGAGCAGCGAGATCGCTTCAAGGATGCCAGTTCGATGCAGCGATACGCCGGGATCGCACCGGTTACCGAACGTAGCGGCAAGAAAAAAGTCGTTCATTGGCGCTATCAATGCGCAACTTTTTTGCGCCAGACCTTTGTTGAGTGGGCTGCACACAGCATCAATCAATCGGTGTGGGCAGAAGCTTATTATCGCCAGCAAAGGGCCAAAGGCTGCTCTTACCAAGCCGCCCTCAGGGCCTTGGCGTTCAAGTGGATCCGGATCGTTTATCGGTGCTGGAAGACCAGCACCGTGTACGACGAAAAGGTTTATTTACAGGCCTTGCTCCGGCACGGCTCGCCGTTGACCAGCGAGCTGAACACAGCAAAATCGCGTTGACGGAAAGGCTCAGGGCGTGATGGCGGTCTTACAGTCAACATCGATGTTGAATGTGACGGCCTCATCGCGAGCAGGCTCACTCCCACATTTGGTTTTGCGGTGTGTTTAGTGGCCGTGACTGCGGCCAACGTGGGAATGCTCCACTTCTGTCGCCACAACCCCGCCGCTCACTTCCAACCGCTGCAAAATCCCGCACTGGTCAATCTCCGGCCCCTCGCCACAGCGTTGGCGCAGGTCGAGCAGTTGCACCTGCAACGCCATCAGCCCATCAATCCGCGCCTTCACGTGATGAATGTGCTCGTCGATCAGCGCATTCACGCTTTCGCACTGATCCTGCGGGCTGTCGCGCAAGGACAGCAGGCTGCGGATTTCCTCCAGCGTCATGTCGAGGGTGCGGCAATTGCGGATGAAGGTCAGGCGCTCAGCGTGGGCCTGGGTGTAGAGGCGGTAGTTGCCGTCGCTGCGGGCCGGTTCCGGCAGCAGGTTTTCGCGCTCGTAGTAGCGGATGGTTTCCACGGCGCAGTCGGTCAGTTTGGCCAGTTCTCCGATCTTCATCGCGACAATCTCCAAAAGGGTGCTTGACCCTATAGTGGCTACAGGGTCTTTACTTGGCAACAGGCACCTTCATGGACGCAACCTAATGAGCGATTCCCTTCACACCCACAAACCCGAGGCTGATCACGATCACGATCACGATCACGATCACGATCACGATCACAGCCACAAGCTGCAACCTGTGCAGAAACACGAGCATGGCGGCCACGGGGACTCTTGCTGTTCCTCAAAAGCGGCAGCGCCATCGCTGATCAAGTTGAGCGACAAGCCGACCGACGGCGCACGGCTGAGCAGTTTTCGCATCGACGCCATGGATTGCCCGACCGAGCAGACGCTGATCCAGAACAAACTGGGCAAGCTGGCGGGTGTGCAGCAACTGGAATTCAACCTGATCAATCGGGTACTGGGCGTGACCCATGACCTGCCGAGCACGGCGCCGATTATCGAGGCGATCAAGTCCCTGGGCATGGTGGCCGAACCGATGGAGCAAGGCACCGAAGCGCCCGCTCCAATACCCGAGAAAAAGCACTGGTGGCCCCTGGCGCTGTCCGGCGTGGGTGCGCTGGCTGCGGAAGTTATCCACTTCACCAACGCCGCACCGACGTGGGTGGTGGCAATCATCGCGCTGATTTCGATCCTCAGTGGCGGCCTCACCACGTACAAGAAAGGCTGGATCGCGCTCAAGAACCTCAACCTGAACATCAACGCGCTGATGAGCATCGCGGTGACCGGCGCTGTTCTGATCGGCCAATGGCCGGAAGCGGCGATGGTGATGTTCCTGTTCACCGTGGCCGAGTTGATCGAAGCCAAGTCGCTGGACCGGGCGCGCAACGCCATTGGCGGCCTGATGCAGATGACCCCGGAACAGGCCACGGTGCAGCAAGCCGACGGCAGTTGGGTCGAGCAAGACGTCAAAACCATTGAGCTCGGCGCGAGAGTGCGGGTACGTCCCGGCGAGCGGATTGGCCTGGACGGCGAAGTGGTGTCGGGCAGTTCGACCATCGATCAGGCACCGATCACCGGCGAAAGCCTGCCGATCGAGAAGACTGTGGGCGATAAAGTCTTCGCCGGCACCATCAATCAGGCGGGATCGCTGGAATACACCGTGACCGCCGCGGCCAACAATTCGACTCTGGCGCGGATCATCCATGCCGTGGAACAGGCCCAAGGCGCACGGGCGCCGACCCAGCGCTTCGTCGATCAGTTCTCGAAAATCTATACCCCGGTGGTGTTCCTGCTGGCTGTGGCCGTTGCAGTGATTCCGCCGCTGTTCATGGGCGCCGTCTGGTTTGACTGGATCTACCGGGCGCTGGTGTTGCTGGTGGTCGCTTGCCCATGCGCCTTGGTGATTTCCACCCCGGTGACCATCGTCAGCGGCCTCGCGGCGGCGGCGCGCAAAGGCATTTTGGTGAAGGGCGGTGTTTATCTGGAGGGCGGTTACAAGCTCGATTACCTGGCCCTGGACAAGACCGGCACCATTACTCACGGCAAACCGGTGCAGACCGATTATTTGTCGCTTGATCCAACCGCTGACGCAACCGCCCCGGCGATTGCAGCGGCACTGGCCGGGCGATCGGATCACCCGGTGTCGCTGGCCATCGCCAATGCGGCTGTGGATAAACAAGTGGCACCGCTGGTTGTGGATAACTTTGAGGCGCTGGCCGGCCGCGGCGTACGCGGCGAAATCAACGGTCAGGTCTACCATCTGGGCAATCACCGCTTGGTAGAAGAGCTGAACCTTTGCTCGCCCGAACTGGAGGAAAAGCTGTTTGCACTGGAAAAACAGGGCAAATCCGTGGTGCTGTTGCTCGACACATCCGGCCCGCTGGCGCTGTTCGCCGTGGCGGACACGGTCAAAGAGTCCAGCCGCGAAGCGATCCAGCAACTGCACGACCTGGGCATCAAAACCCTGATGCTGACCGGCGACAACGTCCACACCGCCCAAGCGATTGCCGCGCAAGTCGGCATCGACGAGGCCAAGGGCGATCTGCTGCCGACCGACAAGTTGCAAGCCATCGAAGCCCTTTATGCACAGGGGCATAACGTCGGCATGGTCGGCGACGGCATCAACGATGCGCCAGCACTGGCCCGGGCCGAGATCGGTTTCGCCATGGCCGCCGCCGGCACCGATACCGCCATCGAGTCCGCCGATGTCGCCCTGATGGACGACGATCTGCGCAAGATCCCTGCATTCATCCGCCTGTCGCGGCAGACGTCGCGCATCCTCAAACAGAACATCGCGCTCGCTTTGGTCATCAAGGCTATCTTTCTTGGGGTAACCTTCGCCGGGATCGCCACCATGTGGATGGCGGTGTTCGCCGATATGGGCGTGAGCCTGTTGGTGGTGTTCAACGGTTTGCGCCTGCTGCGCAAGTAAGCGAGAGGGACGGGTGTGCTGAGTGCCGAGCTGAAGGCGTTTTACATGGTTGCCCGTCTGGGCAGCATTACCCTGGCGGCGAAAAAGCTCGGCCTGAGTCAGCCCACGGTGACCACGCAGATCCGCAATCTGGAAAGTCAGTACTCCGTTGAACTGTTCTACCGTGGCGGCCGCCGCCTCAGTGTCAGCGAGGAAGGCGCGCGGCTGCTGCCGATGGTCAAGGCGTTGTTGCAGCAGGAAGCCGACATCGAGTTTTTCCTGCGCAACAGCGGCCAGGTCCAGGGCACGTTGCGCATCGCCGCCACGGCGCCGTATTACATCCTCGATCTGGTGAAGACCTTCCGCGAGCGCCTGCCGCAGGTGGAGGTTTCGGTGGAAATCGGCAACTCCCAGCAGGTGCTGGAGGCGCTGGAGGATTACCGGGTCGACGTCGCGGCGTCCTCGCAGTTGCTCGACGATGCGCGGCTGATTCGTCGGGTGCTCGGCAGCGATCCGCTGGTGTTGGCGGTGCATCGCAATCATCCGCTGGCGGTACACGATCATGTGTCGCTCAGTGCGCTGGCCGGGCATACGCTGTTGATGCGTGAGTCGGGCTCGACCACTCGGCGATTGACCGAAGAATTGTTGGCCAGCGCCGGGGTGAGTTTCGGGCCGTTGCTGGAGATAGGCAGCCGTGAATCGATTCGTGAGGCGGTGCTGCGCAACATCGGCATCAGCATCATCGCCCGGCAGGAAGTGCCGCATGATCCACAACTGCGCGTGCTGACGATTGAGAATGCGCCGCAGATTCCCGAGTATTTGTACTGCCTCAAGGAACGCAAAGGCGCGCGGCTGCCGGCGGCGTTTCTGGGATTGGCGCAGGAAATGGCCCCGGCGTAATGATCGTTCCCACGCTCCGCGTGGGAATGCTTCAACGGACGCTCCGCGTTCGGCTCTTGATGGGACGCGGAGCGTCCCGGGCTACATTCCCACGCGGAGCGTGGGAACGATCGGCGGTGGACCCAAATCCTTGAATACCACTATCAGCCATTTTTGCCTCACTGCCACATGACGTACGCATTACATCCCTAGGATGGCTTCATCTGCTTGATGAGGCCCGTCCATGAACCACTCGATCGCAACTGCCCTGACCAACCCCGGCGCCCCGATGAAAGTGCGCGGCGTGCAGAAACGCTTTGGCGCTTTCACCGCGCTGGATAATGTTTCCCTCGACGTGGCGGCCGGTGAGCTGGTGTGCCTGCTGGGCCCGTCGGGCTGTGGCAAGACCACCTTGCTGCGCTGCATCGCCGGTCTGGAGAAACAAGACAGCGGCGAGTTGTACCTCGGCGATCGCGACGTTTCGCACCTGGCACCCCAGGCGCGGGACTACGGCATTCTCTTCCAGTCCTACGCGCTGTTCCCCAATCTCACCGTCGAAGCGAACATTGCCTACGGCCTCGCCGGCAGTGGTCGCGATGAAGTGCGCAAGCGCGTGGGTCAGATGCTGGAGCTGGTCGGTCTGATCGGCAGCGAGAAAAAGTACCCCGGCCAACTCTCCGGCGGCCAACAGCAACGTGTCGCACTGGCGCGGGCATTGGCGCCAGCGCCTTCGTTGTTGCTGCTCGACGAACCGATGTCGGCCCTCGACGCCCGCGTTCGCGAACATCTATGCACCGAACTGCGTCAACTGCAGCGCAACCTCGGCATCACCACGCTGATGGTCACCCACAATCAGGACGAGGCCATGTTGATGGCCGACCGCATCGCCGTGATGAACAACGGCAAGGTCGAGCAGTACGCCACGCCGCAGGAAATCTACGACCGCCCGGCGACACCGTTTGTGGCGGAGTTTGTCGGCCAGGGCAACTGGCTGCCCTTCAGCCGCAGCAGCGACAGCCACGCCCAGGTCGGCGGGATGAGCATGCGCCTGGCGGATGGCAGCGCTAAAACCACGTCCGGCCGTCTGTTCTGCCGCCCGGAAGCGATCAACGTCAACCCGCTGGTGCATGAAGAAAACCTGTTCCCGGCCAAGGTCCGCGAGATCACCTTCCTCGGCAACCGTTGCCGCATGAGCTTCGAACTCGATCAACTGCCCGGCCACGCATTGCTGGCGGAACTCGCGCCGGAAGCGATGCCGCGTCTTGGCGCGCAGCAGATCATGGTCGCCTTGCCACCGCGCAGCCTGCAGGTGTTTGCCTGATGAGCGCGAACATCGCGCTGCCGATACCGCACAAGCAGGTTCGGCAGACCTCCCGTGCCGAGATCGGCGACCGGGTGTTCGTGGTCGGCGGCAAAGTCCTTTTACTGGTGCTGCTCGGCATCGCGGTGTTGATGCCGTTGCTGGCGATCTTCTGGCGTGGCTTCAGTTCTGAAGCGGGGCAGGGCGGTGGTCTGGTCGCGGCTCGCGAACTGGTGACCAGTGCGAACTTCCATTGGTTGCTCGGCAATAGCCTGAAAGTTTCCCTCAGCGTTGCGGCGATAGTCGTACCGCTGGCTTATCTGTTTGCCTACGCGCTGCAACGCACGTTGATCCCCGGCAAAGGTATCTGGCGCGGGATGTCGTTGTTGCCGCTGATGGCGCCGTCGATGTTGCCGGGCATTGCGCTGGTGTATCTGTTCGGCAACCAAGGCATGTTGCGCGGTTTGCTCTCGGACAATATTTACGGCTTCTGGGGCATTGTCCTCGGCGAGGTCATCTACACCTTCCCACACGCACTGATGATTCTTCTGTCGGCGCTTTCCCTGGCGGATGCGCGACTGTTCGATGCCGCTTCCAGCATGGGTGCCAGCCCCGCGAAAGCCTTTCGCAGCATCACCTGGCCGGCGACCCGTCAGGCGGTGTTCGCGGCGTTCTGTCTGGTCTTCACCCTGACCATCACCGACTTCGGCGTGCCCGTGGTGGTCGGTGGCGACTATCAAGTGCTGGCGCTGGAAGCCTACAAGGCTGTGGTCGGTCAGCAACAGTTCGGTCGCGGCGCGTTGATCGGCATGGTGCTGTTGCTGCCGGCGCTGTTCAGTTTTGCGGTCGATGCCTGGTTGCGTCGGCGTCATGGCGACTCCATGAGCGGCCGGGCCCAGGTGTTTCAACCGGCTCCGTCGAAGCTGCGGGACGGCTGCTACCTGGCCATCGTGCTGCTGATCTGCGCGGTGTTGCTGCTGGTGTTCGGCATGGCGGTGTTCTCCTCGCTGGTGAAATTCTGGCCGTACAACCTGTCGCTGTCGCTCAACCACTACCAGTTCAACGACACGGCGGGCGGCGGCTGGCTGGCCTACGGCAACAGCGTGAAGATGGCTTTGTGCACAGCGTTGATCGGCAGCGTGCTGATCTTCACCGGCGCCTACCTGATGGAAAAAACCAAAGGCCAGCGCGGACTGAACCTGACCCTGCGCATGCTCAGTTTCGTACCGATGGCGGTGCCGGGTCTGGTGCTGGGCCTGGGTTATGTCTTCTTCTTCAACCTCACCGGCAACCCGCTGCATGTGCTCTACGGAACCATGACCCTGCTGGTGGTCTGCACGATTGCTCACTATTTGACCACCGCGCAAATGACGGCGACCACGGCGTTGCGTCAACTCGACGCCGAGTTCGAAGCCGCCGCGCTGTCGCTCAAGGCGCCGCTGTATCGGCACTACCTGCGGGTCACCGTGCCGATCTGCCTGCCGGCGTTGCTGGACATCGTGCGCTACCTGTTCGTCTCGGCGATGACCACCGTTTCGGCGGCGATCTTCCTCTACAGCCCCGACACCATCCTCGCGGCGGTGGCGGTGCTGAACATGGATGACGCCGGCAATGTCGGCGGCGCGGCGGCGATGTCGACCCTGATTCTGTTCACCTCGGCGGGCGTGTCCCTGCTGCTGGCCTGGGCTTCGCGCGGTTTGCTGCGCCGCTCCCAGGCCTGGCGGCAGACCGCGCCTGGCCACTGATTCACACCCTCAACTCACAAGACAGGAAACCGATCATGTTCAAGCCTATGGCCCTGGCCGCTGCTGTGCTCGCTACTTTCAGCCTGAACGCCTTCGCAGCGCAAACCGAGTTGACGGTGTACACCGCCCTCGAAGCCGAACAGCTGAAGACCTATAAAGAAGCCTTCGAAAAGGCCAACCCGGACATCGAGATCAAGTGGGTACGCGACTCCACCGGGATCATCACTGCGAAACTGCTGGCCGAAAAAGCCCGTCCACAGGCTGATGCAGTCTGGGGCCTGGCGGCGTCGAGCCTGGCGATCCTCGATCAGCAAGGCATGCTGCAAAGCTACGCGCCAAAGGACTTGGGCAAGATCGGCGGCAACTACCGCGATGCGGCCAACCCGCCAGCCTGGGTCGGTATGGACGTCTGGGCCGCGACCATTTGCTTCAACACTGTCGAAGCCGAAAAACAGGGTTTGACCAAGCCTGTGAGCTGGCAGGATCTGACCAAGTCTGAGTACAAAGGCAAAATCGTGATGCCGAACCCGGCCTCGTCCGGCACCGGTTTCCTCGACGTCAGCGCCTGGCTGCAAACCTTCGGCGAGAAGCAGGGCTGGCAGTACATGGACGACCTGCACCAGAACATCGGCCAGTACGTTCACTCCGGTTCCAAGCCTTGCAAACTGGCGGCGGCGGGTGAGTTCCCGATCGGTATTTCCTTCGAGTACCCGGCCGTTCAGTTGAAGCGCCAGGGTGCACCGCTGGACATCATCCTGCCGAAGGAAGGCCTGGGCTGGGAGATCGAAGCGACCGCTGTGATCAAGGGCACACCGCACGAAGAGGCGGCGAAGAAACTGGCTGACTTCTCGGCAAGTCCGGCGGCGATGGATTTGTACAAAGAGAACTTTGCTGTCCTTGCACAGCCTGGCATCGCCAAACCGCAGACCGAATTGCCGGCGGATTATGAGCAGCGTTTGATCAAGAACGACTTTGCCTGGGCGTCGAAGAATCGTGACGAGATCCTGACCGAGTGGCGCAAGCGTTATGACGGCAAGTCCGAGAAAGTGGCTGCCAAGTAACTGACACCGATCGTTCCCACGCTCTGCGTGGGAATGAATCCCGTGACGCTCTGCGTCACAGTGGACGCGGAGCGTCCATGGCTGCATTCCCACGCAGAGCGTTGGAACGATCATTGGGGGAACTTCATGACACAACACAACGACATGCTGATCGTAGGCGCCGGCATTCTTGGCCTGTCCCACGCCTACGCCGCTGCCAGACGCGGTCTCAAAGTCACGGTTTTCGAACGCAGCGAAACCCCGCTCGGCGCCTCGGTCCGCAACTTCGGCCAGGCCCTCGTCACCGGCCAGCCACCGGGCCCGATGCTCGAACTGGCCAGAGCCAGCCGCGAGATCTGGGGCCAATGGGCACAACGGGCCGGCCTGCAACTCAAGCGCAACGGCTCGTACCTGTTTGCCCGCAGCGAAGCCGAAGAACACTTGCTGGAAGCCTTCTGCGCCGGCCGCGCCGTGGAACACGGTTACCGCGTCGACCTGCTGCGCGGCGCTGCATTGCGCGATCTGTACGGCGGGCAGTTCAGCCATCACCGCGCCGCGTTGCACGGTATGGACGATCAGCAACTGTATTCGCGCGAAGCGATTCCGGCGTTGATCGACTACCTGCGCCGCGACCTCGGCGTCGAGTTTCACTTCTCCACGTTGGTGCGCGACATCGAGCCGGGTCGCCTGCACAGCACCGCCGGTACTTTCAGCGCCGAGCAGATCATCGTCTGTTCCGGTCATGACTATCAGACGTTGCTGGCCGAGCCGATTGCCGCGCTCAACCCGCAAGTCTGTCGCCTGCAAATGCTCCGCGCCCGACCGCAGGTCAACCTCAACTTGCAGCACGCGTTGCTCACCGGTTTGAGCTGCGTGCACTACGGTGCCTTCGCTGATCTGCCGGAAGCGGCGGCAGTGCAGGCGCAAATCCTGCGCGAGGAACCGCACCTGCATGAAAACGGCATCCACCTGCTGATCAGCCCGACGCCTTACGGCGAATTGATCATCGGCGACTCCCACCATTACGGCAGCGATCCGTCGCCGTTCAATGCCGAGCAAGTGGACAGCTGGATGATCGAGCTCGCTGAACAAACCCTGGCTTGCAAGGTGCAAGTGGTCGAGCGCTGGCAGGGTGTCTATGGTTCACGTGGGCCAGGGCCGTTCTCGTTCTTGCGTCCTGCGCCAGGTGTGAGCGTGGCGCTGATGCACACCGGGGTCGGCATGAGTGTCGGGCCGGCGATGGCCGAACGTAATGTCGCTCAAGTGTTGGGGGAAGATTGATGGCGCGTCATGAACAAGTGATTGCCGAGGTGTTCGGTTTGTACGAGCGCTTTGGCGACAGCGATTACATCGGCGAGCCGGTGTCGCAGATCGAGCACATGTCCCAGGCGGCTGAGCTGGCCATGGCTGAGGGCTTCGATGATGAAGTGGTGCTGGCCGCGTTCTTCCATGACATCGGCCATATCTGTGGCGAGAGCGCCGAGAACATGGGCGGTTTCGGCGTGGTCAGCCACGAGCGTCTGGGCGCCGATTACTTGCGTCGAGCCGGTTTCAGCGAGCGCATGGCGCGGCTGGTGGAATACCACGTTCAGGCCAAGCGTTACCTGACGCTCAAAGAGCCCGGGTACTACGAGCGCTTGAGCGAAGCCAGCCGCCGGACCCTGGAATATCAGGGCGGGGTGATGACGCCTGCCGAGGCTGAAGCCTTCGAACAGGATCCGTTGTGCGAAGTCAGTTTGCGCATGCGGCAGTGGGATGAGTTGGCCAAGGAGATGTGGGTGCCGGTGATTGATCTTGGGGTCTTGAAGGAAAAGGCGTTGCGCCTCCTAGCCGCATGATCGTTCCCACGCTCTGCGTGGGAATGCCTCAAGGGACGCTCTGCGTCCAGTGACGCGGAGCGTCACGGGCTGCATTCCCACGCGGGAGCGTGGGAACGATCAGATTCAGAGTTGCTGCGCCAACGCTTCTATCTGCTCCTGCCGCTCCGCCTGACTCAACTTGGGATGAGGATTCAGCGACGACCACTGCGGATGCGCCCGGGCCTTGTGCAGGGCTTCGGGCAGTTTGCCTTCGCGCCAGGTTTTGTCCTGCGGCGTGGCCACCTGAATGCTGTCCATTGCCGCGTGCCCACGCGCATTCAGCGCTTGCAGCAATTGCCGCTGACGCAATGCCAACAACCTCAACACGCTGTCGTCGACCGTCAATTCCCGCTGGCCTCTTATCTTGCCCATCAACCGGCTGCCATAACTGCGTGCGGTTTGCAGCGCACCGCCGGCAATCGCGCCGGCCAGTGCCGCCGCGCCGAGGGTCAGGCCGCCCACCAGCAAGTCGACCCCGGCACCGGCGGCCGCACCGGCCGCAATGCCACCGCCAACCCTGACGCCGAGTTGCTTTAGGGTTTCCGGGTTGAACAAATCATCGCCCCAACGACCATCGAGCAGCGGCAGATCACTGGCCGCCGCATCCTGTGGGCGGAAGGCGTAAAGCTTGAGCAAGGCTTCGACGCAACGTTGTTCCCGTTGGCGAACGGCTTTGCGCAGTTCGCTGATGGCCTGCCGTTCCTGCTCCGCATCGCTGATCACGCTGCGCCGGCACGCGGCGCAATCGATCAGCAACTCGGCAATCAGCCGCGCCGCACTTTGCTGGCGGGCAAGGCGTTGGGCCTGTTGATCGGCGATCAGGCGCTCCAATTGTTCGCGGGAGTTTTCCAGCAGCAAGGCGAGGCTTTCATAGAGTCGACGTTCGCCATCCTCGGGCGGCGCGACGCTGTCGAAACGCACCAGGGCATGCAAACCCAGGCGTGCCAGGGCTTCACGCCAATCCGGCTCGCGATGGTTGGCGCTGCTGACGAAATTCAGCACCGGCAGCAGCGGTTTGCCGCAACTGGCCAGCACTTCCAGTTCGTCGCGGTACTTGGCCAGCACCGGCTCCCGGGCGTCGATCACATAGAGGCCCGCGTCCGAGGCGAGCAATTGCCGCAGCACCTTGGCTTCCTGTTCAAAGCGCTGCCGGGCTTCGCTGCCTTCAAGAAATCTTGCGAGCCGTGCCGGCCCGTCGAGCCGTTCGCCGGGACGCTCCAGACGTTCGAGGTAGTCGAGCAGGGCGATGGCGTCTTCCAGGCCTGGCGTGTCAAAGAGATCCAGCAACGGCTCGCCGTCCACCGACAAGCGCGCGCCTTCGACGTGGCGGGTGGTGCTTGGTCGATGGGAGACTTCGCCGAAACCGACATCCCGGGTCAGGGTGCGCAACAGGGAAGTTTTGCCGACGTTGGTGTGGCCGACCACGGCGAGCTTCAACGGTGCTTTCCACGGATTAGTCATGACCCGTCTCCAGCCAGTTCAGCGGCGCGCAATCGGCGAACGGCAAGTCCAGCTGTTGCAGTGCGATGTGCCAGTCGCCCAGACGCTCGGCATCCAGCGCTTCGCCGCTTGGCGCTTGCAACAGCCAGACCCGGGTCGCGGCGGCGTTGCGCGCCAGTTCGGCGATCAGCGCGAGACTGCCACGGTCCGGCGATCGCCGTGGATCGCAGGCGATGGCCAAACGCTCGGGGGGGAAACGACTCAGCTGTTCGAGGAGTTTGTTGCGCGATTCGCGACTGTCGAGGATGCCGGCATTGCTCACGGTTTTCGGCAGTTGCGGCGGCCACGGGCGTTGATCATCCAGCTCGATGGCCACCAGCAGCGCGCCATCGCTTTGTTGTTCACTGACACCGCTTTCCACACGATGAAGTTGCGCAGGCGCGGCATCGCTGATGCCGAGTCGTTCGCTGGTGGGCATCAGGCGTTCGCGTAGCTGGGCATAACCGGGCAGGTTCAAATCCAGGCGCAAAGCCGCTTGGCCGGACTTCCAGCGCCAGCGGCAGAACACCACCAGCAACAGACGCGGCAAAACGCCGTAGACCAGCAACACGCCCACCAGCCATGCCGCCCAGGCCTGGCGAGCGCTTTCGATGTTCAGCGCGGCATCGCCACTGGCGCGGATCATCTCCACCGTGGGTACGCTGAAACCGAGCAAGGCCGGCAGGGCGCCGAGGGCTTGGGTCATGGCGACGAAAGTATCGCCGCTGAGAATGGTGGTTTCCCAGACGAAGCCGTAGCGTCGCGTCGCCATAAGCGTCAGCAATATCGCCAGGGCGCTGAGCATCGCCAATAACCACAGCCCATTGACCAGCACGCCGATCGCCCAGCGATTGAGTTTCTGTCGTTGCAACAACAGCAGCAGGGCCGGCGCTAGTTGCGCGGCTTTGGCATCGCGAGCGAGTTTTTCGCTGAGCCACAGCCACAAGCGTCCAAGGCTGGCGCCGTGTTCACCGGCAAACACCAGTCCCAACGCCCAGCTCAACAGCAGAATCAGATTGAGCCCAAGCAGACTGCCCAGGGCCCAGAACACATTCACCGGGGTCTGACCGTCACCCAGCGCGGCAAACGCCAGGCCCGCGCCGCTGACGATCGCCAGCACCGCCATCACGATCAGCGCCAGTCGCGCGCCTTGCAGCCAATGGTTGAGGGCGTCGGCCAAACCGTCGCGCTCGGCCAGCCACACCGCCCGGCGCTGAATCCGCGTCGGCAGATCGCCGCCGGCGCTGCGGGCCAGTCGGTTGGCTTCCAGATCATCCAGGGGGCCGGCGTGTTCTTCACGCAGGCGTACCGTCTCGGTCAGCCAGAGGTTTTGCAGTGGAGTCAGTTCAGTCACGCGGCTTCCCGTCGCTCAATTGAGCTGTGAGCATAACCGCTGTGGCGCTTATCGGGGTACGGAAGGCTCTGGTATCCTCGCGGCCATGACTAAATCACTCCCCCTCAGCCTGATTGCAGCCCTCGGTGAAAACCGTGTGATCGGCGTCGACAACAGCATGCCCTGGCACTTGCCGGGGGACTTCAAATACTTCAAGGCCACCACCTTGGGCAAGCCGATCATCATGGGTCGCAAGACCTGGGATTCCCTCGGTCGTCCGTTGCCTGGCCGGTTGAACATCGTGGTCAGCCGTCAGGCGGATCTGGTGCTGGAAGGCGCGGAGGTTTATCCATCGCTGGAGGCTGCCGTGGTTCGCGCGCAGGAATGGGCGAAGGAACAGGGCGTCGACGAGGTGATGCTGATTGGCGGGGCGCAGTTATATGCGCAGGGGATGGCTCAGGCGGATCGGCTGTACCTGACGCGCGTGGCGTTGAGCCCGGAAGGGGATGCGTGGTTTCCGGAGTTTGATTTGAAGGCGTGGAAACTGGTGTCGAACATCGAGAATCCGGCTGCGGATGATAAGCCGGCGTACAACTTCGAAGTCTGGGAAAAAGCCTGAAAGCATCGCGGGCAAGCCCGCTCCCACAGTGGACGAGGTGAAACACAAATTGTGTAAGCACCGCCGAACCCTGTGGGAGCGAGCTTGCTCGCGATGAGGCCTGCCCTGTCAATGAAGACTTAAGCGTGAGCCAACTCCGCATGCTCATCCGCATCCAGCAATTCTTTATCCGTCTGCTGCATCATCTGGCTGGTAATCGCCCCGGCCGTAATCGAACCACTCACGTTCAACGCCGTGCGGCCCATATCGATCAGCGGCTCAACCGAAATCAGCAACGCCACCAGTGACACCGGCAAGCCCATCGCCGGCAGCACAATCAGCGCGGCAAACGTCGCCCCGCCACCCACGCCCGCCACACCGGCCGAACTCAACGTCACAATCGCCACCAGCGTTGCGATCCATAGCGGGTCCAGAGGGTTGATGCCCACGGTGGGCGCAACCATCACCGCCAACATCGCCGGGTACAGGCCGGCACAACCGTTCTGGCCAATGGTCGCGCCGAACGAAGCGGCGAAACTGGCGATGGACTGCGGGATGCCCAAGCGGCTGGTCTGCGCTTCGATGCTCAGCGGAATCGTCGCGGCGCTGGAGCGGCTGGTGAACGCAAACGTCAGTACCGGCCAGATCTTGCGGAAGAACCGCAGCGGGTTGATCCCGGCCGCCGACACCAGCAAGCCATGGACCACAAACATCAGGCCCAAACCGATATAGGAAACCACCACAAAACTGCCGAGCTTGATGATGTCTTGCAGGTTGGAACCGGCGACCACTTTGGTCATCAGCGCCAAAACACCGTACGGGGTCAATTTCATCACCAGACGCACCAGACGCATCACCCAGGCTTGCAGGGTGTCGATGGCATTGATCACTTTCTGACCTTTCGAGGCGTCATCCTTGAGCAGTTGCAGCGCCGCGACACCCAGGAACGCAGCGAAGATCACCACGCTGATGATCGAGGTCGGCTTGGCGCGAGCGAGGTCGGCAAACGGGTTTTGCGGAATGAACGACAACAGCAGTTGCGGCACATTCAGGTCGGCAACCTTGCCCGCATAGTCGGTCTGAATAGTTTGCAGGCGAGCCATTTCCTGCGTCCCTGCCACCAGGCCTTCGGCGGTCAGGCCGAACAGGTTGGTCAAGCCGATGCCGATCAGCGCCGCAATGGCGGTGGTGAACAGCAGCGTGCCGATGGTCAGGAAGCTGATCTTGCCCAGCGACGACGCGTTATGCAGGCGCGCCACGGCGCTGAGGATCGAGGCGAACACCAGCGGGATCACGATCATTTGCAGCAATTGCACGTAACCGTTGCCCACCAGATCGAACCAGCCGATCGAGGCTTTCAGCACCGGGTTGCCGGCGCCGTAAATCGTGTGCAAAGCAACACCGAACACTACGCCCAGCACCAGCGCGAGCAGGACTTTTTTCGCCAGGCTCCAGGTGGTGTGGCGGGTTTGGGCGAGACCGAATAGTAGCGCGAGGAACACCAGCAGATTGAGGATCAGCGGCAGATTCATGTGAACTCCGAGAGAGACTTGTGCCAGCCACCTTCCGGGGCAGCTGTGAACCGGCAAGCCTAACAGCTTGAAAACTAATGAATTAATATCAAAAAAGTCTGTTAACTGTCGTTTTTGGAATAAGAGGGTGTCGTTGTCGGAGATGCACCTGACGCGGAAGGGACGCGGGCGGTCGCAGGCAGACGGGGACTGTCACACTAATTTGATAGCGTCGATATCTTTGAATCAGGGAGAAATGCAGATGAAGTTCGCACCGAAATTTCTGGCTGCCGCACTCTGTCTGGGCCTAGCTGGCCAGGTGTTTGCCACGGATTTGAAGCATTGGCCAGCCGATCAGGCCAAGGCGCTGGACGCGATGATTGCGGCCAACGCCAACAAAGGTAACTACGCGGTGTTCGACATGGACAACACCAGTTACCGCTACGACCTCGAAGAGTCGTTGCTGCCGTACATGGAAAACAAGGGCCTGATCACCCGCGAGAAACTCGACCCCTCCCTGAAACTGATTCCGTTCAAGGACACCGCCGACCACAAGGAAAGCCTGTTCAGTTACTACTATCGCCTCTGCGAACTCGACGACATGGTTTGCTATCCATGGGTCGCCCAGGTGTTCTCCGGTTTCACGCTCACAGAGCTCAAGGTTTATGTCGATGAGTTGATGGCGTCCGGCAAACCGGTGCCGGCCACTTATTACGAAGGCGACGTGGTCAAGAAACTCGACGTCAATCCGCCGAAAGTCTTCACGGGTCAAACCGAGCTGTACAACAAGCTGATGGAGAACGGCATCGAGGTCTATGTGATGACCGCCGCCTCCGAAGAGCTGGTGCGCATGGTCGCTTCCGATCCGAAGTACGGCTACAACGTGAAACCGCAAAACGTCATTGGCGTGAGCCTGCTGCTCAAGGACCCCAAGTCCGGCGAGTTGACCACGGCACGCAAGCAAATCACCGCTGGCAAGTATGACGAGAAGGCCAACCTCGGCCTCGAACTGACCCCGTACCTGTGGACCCCTGCGACCTGGATGGCAGGTAAACAAGCGGCGATCCTGACCTACATCGATGAGTGGAAAAAACCGGTGCTGGTGGGCGGCGACACCCCGAGCAGCGACGGTTTCATGCTGTTTCACAGCGTCGACGTGGCCAAGGGCGGCATCCACTTGTGGGTCAACCGCAAGGACAAATACATGACCCAGATTAACGGCATGATGGCCAAGCACGCGGCAGCTCAGGCCAAGGAAGGGTTGCCGGTGACGGCGGACAAGAACTGGGTGATCGTGAAACCGGAGGAGATTCAGTAAGACCGAGGTGCTGCCTTCGCGGGCAAGCCTCGCTCCTACTTTGGATCTGTGATGTTCGTTCCCACGCAGAGCGTGGGAACGATCAGGCAAAAAAATACCCCGCACATGGCGGGGTATTTTTTTGTTCGACGGTTAAGCCTTACAGCCCGTCAAGCATCGCCTTGTTACGCACAGCACCCTTGTCGGCGCTGGTTGCCAGCAGAGCGTAGGCTTTCAGTGCAGTGGTCACCTTGCGTGGACGTTTTTCCACAGGCTTCCAGCCTTTCTGATCCTGCTCGGCACGGCGCCCAGCCATTTCTTCGTCGCTGATCAACAGGTTGATCGAGCGGTTCGGAATGTCGATCAGTACCTTGTCGCCGTCCTGTACCAGACCAATCGCGCCGCCCGCAGCCGCTTCTGGCGAAGCGTGGCCGATGGACAGGCCCGACGTGCCGCCGGAGAAACGACCGTCGGTGAGCAGGGCGCAGGCTTTGCCCAGGCCTTTGGATTTCAGGTACGACGTCGGGTAGAGCATTTCCTGCATGCCCGGGCCGCCTTTCGGGCCTTCGTAACGGATGATCACGATGTCGCCGGCCTTCACTTCGTCCGCGAGGATGCCGCGTACGGCGCTGTCCTGGCTTTCGAAGATCTTCGCGTTGCCTTCGAACACGTGGATCGATTCGTCGACGCCAGCGGTTTTCACCACGCAGCCGTCCAAAGCGATGTTGCCGTAGAGAACGGCCAGGCCGCCTTCTTTCGAATAAGCGTGCTCGACACTGCGGATGCAGCCGTTCTCACGGTCATCGTCCAGGGTTTCATAGCGGGTCGACTGGCTGAACGCGGTTTGCGTCGGGATGCCCGCAGGACCGGCCTTGAAAAAGATATGCACCGCTTCGTCGTCGGTCTGCGTGATGTCCCACTTGGCGATGCCTTCGGCCAGGGTCTTGCTGTGCACGGTCGGCAGGTCGGTGTGCAGCAGACCGCCACGAGCCAGCGAACCGAGGATGCTGAAGATCCCGCCGGCACGGTGCACGTCTTCCATGTGGTACTTCTGGATGTTCGGCGCGACTTTGCACAGTTGCGGCACGTGGCGGGAGAGGCGGTCGATGTCGCGCAGGTCGAAATCGATTTCGGCTTCCTGGGCGGCAGCCAGCAAGTGCAGGATGGTGTTGGTGGAACCGCCCATGGCGATGTCCAGCGTCATGGCGTTTTCGAACGCCTTGAAGTTGGCGATGTTGCGCGGCAATACCGATTCGTCGTTGTCGTGGTAGTAACGCTTGCACAGCTCGACGATGGTGCGGCCGGCCTGCAGGAACAGCTGCTCGCGGTCGCTGTGGGTGGCCAGGGTCGAACCGTTGCCCGGCAAGGCCAGGCCCAGGGCTTCAACCAGGCAGTTCATCGAGTTGGCGGTGAACATACCGGAGCACGAACCGCAGGTCGGGCAGGCGCTGCGCTCGTACTCAGCGACTTTCTCGTCAGAAGCGCTGGAGTCGGCGGCGATCACCATAGCGTCGACGAGGTCGAGACCGTGGCTGGCCAGTTTGGTCTTGCCGGCTTCCATCGGGCCGCCAGAGACGAAGATCACCGGAATGTTCAGGCGCAGGGCCGCCATCAGCATGCCGGGGGTGATCTTGTCGCAGTTGGAGATGCAGACGATGGCGTCGGCGCAGTGGGCGTTGACCATGTATTCGACGGAGTCGGCGATGATCTCGCGGCTCGGCAGCGAATAGAGCATGCCGTCGTGGCCCATGGCGATGCCGTCATCCACGGCAATGGTGTTGAATTCTTTCGCTACACCACCGGCGCGTTCGATTTCGCGGGCGACCAGCTGGCCGAGGTCCTTGAGGTGGACATGACCCGGTACGAATTGGGTGAACGAGTTGGCAATGGCGATGATCGGCTTTTTGAAGTCGTCATCTTTCATCCCCGTGGCGCGCCACAGTGCGCGGGCGCCGGCCATGTTGCGGCCATGGGTGGACGTTTTCGAGCGGTAATCAGGCATGAAGCACTCCGGGCGGCTAATCAGGTATCAAAAGGGAAGTGAGCTTCTATTGACGTCTGGAACACCCAGAAATGGCCGTGTGTCCGGAAGTTGCCGATAACTTTGCGGGATCGCCGCGCGCTTCAGCTTGAGCTCATAAACCCGCCGGGGGATGACTGGCGATGAATGCCGCGATTCTACACGGCTGGCGTCAGGAGGGAATGCCGGGAAGCGTTGATCCAGCGCTGACACAACGTGCGGGATGACGACTGGCAGGTTTCACCCGTTACTCACTGCCTGATGCCGGCGGGTAATCAGTGCATTGAGGCCGACACCAAGGGTGCTCAATATCAGGAAAGTTAATCCAAGAGTCGTTTGCAGATGACTCCCGCTCAAGTTGATGAGGGCGCTGATCACCCCGCCGAAGATAAACACCAAGGTATTGCCGGCCGAGGCTGAAGTACCGGAGTTGTCCGGGAATACGTCCATGGCTTTGGACGTGGCCACCGGGCGGGCGATGGTGGTGCCGGCGGTGCAGATGATCATCGGGACCAGCACCGTCAGGATCGAAAGCCCCACCAAGGCAGAAAGCAACAGCATGAACAGCCCCGAGAAAAAGATCAGGCCCAGGCCCACGATGATCTGAGTGTCGGGCGCTACCCGATTGGCGAAAACCCGAGCGACGACCCCTCCGACGAGGTAGGCCGCACCGTAAAGCAACAGGGTCAAAGAGAATTCGTACGGCGAAAGTTGCAACTGTTCCATGAAGATCAGTGGCGAGATGACGATGAAGGAAAAGTGGCAAGTGAAGGCAATGGCGGCGATTAGCCAATAGCCGAGGAAACCTGCATCGAGACAGATCTTCCGATACGACTGGATGATGCTTTGGCGCGGAGCCGGCACGGGACGCAGGTTTTCCAGAAAGAAACAGGCCTTCAGGAACACCGCGGCGGCCAAAACGATAAAGGCTACGAAGCTTCCGGGCCAGTCCATGGCCTCTTGCAGCAAAGTGCCCGCCAGAGGCGAAACCGAAATGAACATTCCGCTGGCGGTGACCATCATGATCCGCAATTGATCGCGCTCCTTGCCGCTGAACAGGTCTTGAACCAGCGCCTGTGAGAGCACAAAGCAGCCGCAGCCGATGGCCTGGATCAACCGGAATATCAGGAACCAGGCGTACTCGGTCGACAGGACACACCCTATCGCTCCGACAATCGAGACGGCCATTCCAGCCAGCAATAAACCCTTGCGCCCGATGGCATCCGACAGTGGCCCAATCAGCAATTGAGAAAGGGAAATGCCGATGGCAAACAGGCTGATGGAGAACGCGATGTCGGCTGGCGTGGTCTGGAAGTGTTCGGCCAGGGCCGGGAAGGACGGCAGCAGGACATCGAGGGGAAAGACGCCGAGCAACACCATCGTCATCAACAGAATCACCGCGGACCGACGTTTTTTGCCGCCGACTGCATCGTTTTCTTCATTCATCGAGAAGCCCTGCCCTGGAGAAAAGCTGCCGATTGGCAGGCAGATCGAAGAACCCTGCCTTTTTCATTGCGCCGAGCGTGGCACCAGCACCTGACCGGGCGCGCAGGCGTTGTGCTTGCGGGCCGCTCAGATCACAAAGGATCTGCGCCACAGGCGTTTCACCCAGGCCGGCGCTGCGCAGACTTTCGCCAAGCCAGCGTTCATCGACTTCAAAGAAGATCAGCAGGATTTCCAGGAGCAACCTGGCGGTGAACGTGCGTTGGCCGCAGCTCAGTTGCAGCCACAGATAATGGAACACTTCGCAAAAGTAGCGACTGTGTCGCGCCTCGTCGGCGAGGTGGTCCCTGAGCATTTCCTGAACGCTGCTGACCAACGTGTCGCGGCAAACGTCGAGCAGTTCCTTGGCGATAATCGTTTCCGAGACGAAACCGACGAGAAACCACGCCAGTGCTTTGTGCTTGTCCGGTGTGCGGTCGAGAAGGGCGTTCAGCCGGGCTATCCGCTGGGGCATGACCGGGCGATCAGTCATGCTGTAAATGTCAGCAATCTGCTCGGCGAGACTATTTGAAAACAGCGCGTGATAGGCCTCATCGGTGTAGAGCTGCAGCGCGGCCGTTTTCATCCGTTGGGGGATGGAGACCCCCAGTTCGTTGTGAGCGATGGTTTCCACGGATCGGTTGACGATGCGGTGTTCGAGCAGGGTGGTGTAGTCGAGGAAATGCACCAAATGGTTGGCGGTCAGGCGATGAATGATCCCTCTGCCTGCTGCTTTGACCGCCGGGTGATTCAGGTAAGGCAGAAAGGCCGGTGGAAACCAGTGGCGGGTTTCCAGTTGATGCTGCAGGTCCGAGGGCAATTGATAGGCGTGTTCGCTGATGCGCACCGAGGCTCGGGTATTCCAGTCTCCGAGGGTAAAGCGATTGGCCCATGAGGCGGGGTCGATGAGAGGCTCGGTCATTGTTCCTGCCCCCGATTGCACAACAGCGCTTTCAACTCCTTGCACATCACTTGCCCGTCGCTCTGGCCGCAGCCGACAAAAAACAACGGTTGTTCTGCACTGTTCTCAAGGCCCAACAGTGTCTCGACCTGATCATCCGTCAAGGCGCCGGTCAGCCAAGTGTTCAATCCCAGTGAAGTGGCCGCCAGTTGAAAGGTCTGAGAAATATGGCCGGCCTCGACGTAAGCCATTCGGTAGGCCCGCGAGTGTTCATATTTCCACCACAGCTTGTCGAATCGACTGGTGATGAACAGGCCTGCGGGCAGGTTGTTGATGAAATGTTGCCCGCACATCAGTTGACCCAAAGGCTGACGAGGCAACGGATTAACAAAACTCAGTGCATGCCCGACGGGGTGGTAGGCGTAGAGACCGGGTTGCAGGCCTCTGACGTTTTGCACCAGCAGAAAGCCTTCGCAGGCGTTCAGTCCACCACCGGACGGGCTGCTTCGCCGGGCGCCGAGACCTTCGACAATGCTTTCGTCGACGTCGTTTTTGCGCTCATGCAGATAACCAAGGGACAGGTACAGCAATGTACTCACCGCTTCGAGTGAAACGGCTTCACCGGTGAAGGTGCGACAGGTTTTCCGATTGACCAAGGCGTTTGCCAGGGAGCCCTCCGGCAGGCAGGGAGGTTTTGGCAGGGCGATCAGCTCGCCTTCCAGGCGTTCGGAGCGTCTGGCTTTCGGCGAGGGTGTGCTCAGCACGTCGGTGCAATGATCAAGGTATTGTTTTGACCATTCATTAATGTCTTGCGGAATATGTTCGCAAGGAATGTTCTTGGTGCCGATATGATATATCTTCGATAGTTCGTCCCAGCCCCATTCAATAATGTTTGCTGTTGATGTTGTGAGTATTCCGGCGTTGAGTAGCTGAGTGTCAATTGTATTGTGGTTGTTAAATTTTTCGGGGTTGTCGATTAGTTCGGCCAGTCGAGTTGAATACTTAAGGTTCAGTTCAAACTGCTTGTGGTTCTTGTAATCCCAAACTAT
This sequence comes from Pseudomonas sp. LB3P93, assembly GCF_054898025.1. Lineage (NCBI taxonomy): Bacteria > Pseudomonadati > Pseudomonadota > Gammaproteobacteria > Pseudomonadales > Pseudomonadaceae > Pseudomonas > Pseudomonas sp. LB3P93. The sequence goes on along the minus strand of NZ_CM142713.1, from coordinate 6,136,689 downwards.
CTGACCCGGCGTGCGAGGAAGTATGAATAAATGAGGGCTGATCTGCATGATGGGCGGTTCGCTCTGGGCAATGCCATGGAAAACGCTGGGTAGCCGGCACTCCCCAGCGCCTCATTTACTTAACGGGCTTTAGGGGCAACCAGAAAAGCCAGGTTGGCGATGCTGTTAGCTTCCAGAGTAATTGCTTTCATTTTGGAACTCCTTGTAATTGAAAGTGAGTGTCACTTCGTTGTGACACTCTCAATCATAGAGTGTAATGAGCGCTTATCAAGGCGATATTAGGTAGGAATTCTCCAGAAATTTTGTCGGAACAATCATAGGTGTGAACAAGTTTTGTCAGGCGAATTCTTATTAATTAAAGACACAGGGAAACGTCCTGCAAGTTCGTAGGACTGCAAGTGTAGGAAGTTTGAGGGGGTTCAGTAACAGATAATAGAACGGGGAGCCGGCCGGCTCCCCGTCAAACCGGCGTAATCAGCTGTTTGGCAGCAACCGGCAGGTGATGCTCTTGATGTAGCGGGTTTCGGCGATGGCCGGGTGAACCGGGTGATCCGGGCCCTGGCCGCCACGCTCGAGCATCTGGATGTTGCGGTCCAGGTGGCGGGCACTGGTCAGCAGAATGTTCTGCAGATCGTCTTCCGGCAGGTGCATCGAGCACGATGCGCTGACCAGAATGCCGTCCTTGCTGAGCAGGCGCATGGCTTGCTCGTTCAGACGACGGTAGGCGCCTTCACCGTTCTTCATGTCTTTCTTGCGTTTGATGAAGGCCGGCGGATCGGCGACGATCACGTCGAAACGTTCTTCGCTGGCTTTCAGCTCTTTGAGGGCTTCGAACACGTCGCCTTCGATGCAGGTCATTTTCTCGGCGAAACCGTTCAGCGCGGCGTTGCGCTCGACGCCGTCGAGGGCGAAGGCCGACGCGTCGACGCAGAACACTTCACTGGCGCCGAATGCGGCCGCTTGCACGCCCCAGCCGCCGATGTAGCTGTACAGGTCCAGCACGCGTTTGCCTTTGGCATAAGGGGCCAGGCGCGCGCGGTTCATGCGGTGGTCGTAGAACCAGCCGGTTTTCTGACCCTGGATGACCGGTGCTTCGAATTTCACGCCGTTCTCTTCCAGCGCGACCCATTCCGGCACCAGGCCGAACACGGTTTCGACGTAGCGGTTGAGGCCTTCGGCATCACGGGCAGCGGAGTCATTCTTGAACAGGATGCCGCTTGGCTTGAGCACTTGGGTCAACGCCGCGATCACGTCTTCTTTATGGGCTTCCATGGTCGCCGAAGCGATCTGCACCACCAGGATGTCGCCGAAACGGTCGACCACCAGACCTGGCAACAAGTCGGAGTCGCCGTAGACCAGGCGATAAAACGGCTTGTCGAACAGGCGATCGCGCAGGGACAGCGCAACGTTCAGGCGATGGACGAGCAGCGACTTGTCCAGCGGCAACTTGATGTCGCGCGACAGCAGACGCGCGCAGATCAGGTTGTTCGGGCTCATGGCCACGATGCCCAGCGGTTTGCCGCCAGCGGCTTCGAGAATCGCCTGGTCACCGGCCTTGAAGCCGTGCAAAGGGGTCGCCGCTACATCGATTTCGTTGCTATAGACCCACAAGTGGCCGTTTCGCAGGCGACGGTCGGCGTTGGCTTTGAGGCGCAGGCTAGGCAGGGACATGACGTCGCTCCGGAAAAAAGAGCGGGAGTATAGCGTGTTGCAGCGCTGACAGGTTTGGATGTGGACATGTGGCGAGGGAGCTTGCTCCCGCTGGACGGCGGAGCCGTCCCAACAACGGCTGTTGCAGTACATCAGACGAACCGCATTCGCTGGATTTACGTCTGCTTCGCAGCCGAGCGGGAGCAAGCTCCCTCGCCACAGGAGGGTGCGCTGTACTTTGAAGGCGGATTGGGCATTTGATGAAACTTCAGCCGATGTAGCGGCCAAGGTGTCGGATCCAACTTTATAAAGGTTAGAATCGCCACCTGCCCCAGAGTGTGTACTTATGTCCCAAGAGCTGACTTCCGAACAGATTCAACAGTCCCTGCAAGGCATCAGCGTGCCTGCTCAGCCGCAAATCATGGTGGATTTGCAGATGGAGCAGTACATGCCCGACCCGGATCTGGAAGTGATCGCGAAGCTGATCTCCCAGGACCCTGGGCTCTCTGGCGCCTTGCTGAAGATCGTCAACTCGCCGTATTACGGCTTGAGCAACAAGATCGCCTCGATCCAGCGTGCGGTGAACCTGCTGGGCAGCCGTTCGATCGTCAACCTGATCAATGCGCAATCGATCAAGGGCGAGATGAACGACGACACCATCGTCACCCTGAACCGTTTCTGGGATACGGCTCAGGACGTGGCGATGACCTGCCTGACGCTAGCCAAGCGCATCGGCGCCCAGGCCGGCGATGAAGCGTACGCGCTGGGGCTGTTTCACGACTGCGGCGTGCCGCTGATGTTGCAGCGTTTCCCCAATTACATGACAGTTCTGGAAGAGGCCTACGCCAACGCCGGTGCCGAATGCCGGGTGGTCGACACCGAGAACCGGGTGTTCAACACCAACCACGCGGTGGTCGGTTATTACACGGCCAAGTCCTGGCGCCTGCCGGAGCATGTGACCGCGGCGATTGCCAATCACCACAATGCCCTGGCGATTTTCAGCGACGAGTCTTCGCGCAACGCCCAGCTCAAGAACCTGCTGGCGATCCTGAAAATGGCCGAGCATATTTGTGCGTCTTACCGGGTGTTGGGTAATCAGACCGAAGACCACGAATGGAACAGCATCGGGCATCTGGTGCTCGATTATGTCGGTCTCTCGGACTACGACTTCGAGACCCTCAAGCAAACGATTCGCGACCTCGGCGCTCACCGCTGAGCACCGGACAGCCTGATTCGAGTACAGCATGCCTGAACTGCCAGAAGTCGAAACCACTCGCCGCGGGATTGCGCCGCACCTGGAAGGCCAGCGCGTCAGCCGGGTGATCGTGCGTGAGCGCCGCTTGCGCTGGCCGATTCCTGAAGACCTCGATGTGCGACTGTCCGGCCAGCGCATTGTGCTGGTGGAGCGGCGCGCAAAGTACCTGCTGATCAATGCAGAAGTGGGCACGCTGATCAGTCATCTGGGCATGTCGGGCAATCTGCGGCTGGTGGAGGTCGGCATGCCGGCCGCCAAGCACGAGCATGTGGACATCGAACTGGAGTCCGGCCTGGCCCTGCGCTATACCGACCCCCGCCGGTTTGGTGCGATGCTCTGGAGTCTCGATCCGCTCAACCACGAACTGCTGATTCGTCTGGGGCCGGAGCCGTTGACCGACCTGTTTGATGGCGATCGCTTGTTCCAGCAGTCGCGGGGACGATCCATGGCGGTCAAGCCGTTCATCATGGATAACGCGGTAGTGGTCGGCGTCGGCAATATCTATGCGACCGAAGCCTTGTTCGCCGCCGGCATCGACCCGCGTCGCGAGGCCAAGAGCATTTCCCGAGCGCGCTACTTGAAGCTGGCGATCGAGATCAAACGCATTTTGGCCGCCGCTATCGAGCGTGGCGGCACTACGCTGCGGGACTTTATCGGCGGCGATGGTCAGCCAGGTTATTTCCAGCAGGAATTGTTTGTGTATGGCCGTGGCAGTCAACCGTGCAAAGTCTGTGGCACCGAGCTGCGTGACGTAAAACTCGGGCAGCGCGCCAGCGTCTTTTGCCCACGCTGTCAGAGCTGATACGTCCTACGGTCTATAGTCAGTGTTCTGACTGCCTAGCCGAAGGACCGTGCCATGAATTCGTTTCGAACCCTTGTTGTTGCGCTGCTGCTGAGCGTCGGTGCACCAGCGCTGGCGGCAAACAGCGGCAGCGGTGACCCGCGCTACACCATCCAGAATCCCCCGGCCTACGCCATGCTTGGCGACTTGCTGATCGCCCGACCCTTGCTGGTCGTGGCGACGGTGATCGGTGCCGGGGCGTTTGTGGTGTCGTTGCCGTTTACCGCGTTGGGCGGCGGCATTGGCGATGCGGGGCAGGCGCTGGTGGTTGATCCGGCGAAAGCGGCGTTTGTGCGGTGTCTGGGGTGTGTCGGGGAGGGGTTTGAGCAGCGGGAGTGAAACCAGTTACATATTCGGTTTACCTGATGGCCTCATCGCGGGCAAGCCCGCTCCCACAGGGTTTTCGTGGTCCTTGTGGGAGCGGGCTTGCCCGCGATGGCGTCAGTACCGGCACCGCAATGTTCAAGCCTTCCCGGTAATAATCCGATACTTCGCCATCAACTGCTCTTCAGTCTCCGGATGCGCTTCATCCAGCGGAATGCAATCCACCGGGCAAACCTGCTGGCACTGAGGTTCGTCGTAGTGGCCGACACACTGTGTGCACAGGTTCGGGTCGATCACGTAGATCTCTTCGCCCTGGGAAATGGCGGCGTTCGGGCACTCGGGTTCGCAGACGTCGCAATTGATGCAATCGTCGGTGATGATCAGGGACATGCTAACTCCAGCCAGGGCGGACGGCCCGGGCGCAATAAACCAATGCGCGCAATTGTGCCGCATTGGCGCCCGCAGTGCACGCGGGCGCCGCTTGAGCGGTCGTTACTTCTTGAAGCGCTCGGTGAGGGCATCCGCCACCGCAGGGTGGACGAACTTGGTGATATCGCCGCCCAACGCTGCGATTTCACGAACCAGCGTCGAGGAAATGAAGGAGTAACGCTCGGACGGTGTAAGAAACAGGCTTTCCACATCCGGTGCCAGTTGGCGGTTCATGTTGGCCAGCTGGAATTCGTATTCGAAGTCCGACACCGCGCGCAAACCACGCAGGAACACATTGGCGTTCTTCTCTTTGGCAAAGTGCGCCAACAGCGTCGAGAAGCCGACGACTTCCACGTTCGGCAGATGTTTAGTGACCTCGCGGGCCAGCGCCACACGTTGTTCCAGGGGAAACAACGGGTTTTTCTTCGGGCTGGCAGCGACGGCGATGATCACATGATCGAACAGGCGCGCGGCGCGTTCGACCAAGTCGCCATGGCCCTTGGTAATAGGGTCGAAGGTACCTGGGTACAACACTCGGTTCATCGCGTCGTCCTGGCGGGAGTCCGTTGGGGAGTCGGATGGTATCGCAGCCTTCCCGGTCGGCCAAGTCGCCTGTTGGGTAAGAAAGCACTATAGACGATTGGGATATTCTCCGTTTTCATGGGTTTTTCAACCGTTCGGCGAGGGAAGTCGCCAGTTGCGCCGTCAACCCGTAGACCGACAATTGCGGGTTTGCGCCAATGCTGGTGGGAAACAGCGAGCCATCGTGGATCGACAGATTGCTGATCTGGTGATGCCGGCCAAGGCTGTCGGTCACGGCGTTTTTCGGGTCTTCACCCATCGCACAACCGCCCATCACATGAGCACTGCCCAGGCGGGTGCGGTACAGCTCAAGGCTCAAACCGTCGATCAAGGTGCGCGCCTCGGCCATGGTTTTCACATAGCGCGCGTCGGCGTGCATCGGCATGACCGCGTTGGCGCCACCGGCAAACTGGATTTCGGCCATGCTGTGGAAGGCCCGGCGCAAGCCGTCCCAGGCATAGGGTGAAACCTGATAGTCGAGCACCGGCGTGTTGTCGCCGCGTAATTCGACGCTGCCGCCCGGGCTGTCCGGGTGGAAGCCGTCCCGCAACAGCGCCAGCATCGCGTGGGTGTGCGGCAGGTTTTCCATGTGCGCGGCGTTTTTCTTGCCGAAACCGCCGAGCAGCGTGGAGGCGAGCGCCGGGTGCAGCGGTGGCACCTCCAGTTTGTAGGACATCTTGCCGGTTGTGCCGTCCTGCCATTGGAAATGATCGGAATAGATCGACTGCGGTGCGCCGTAGAACGGGTTGATCACCTCGTCGAACAGCCCGGCGGACATGTTCACCAAGTGCAGGAACGTGCGCTTGCCCAGGCGTGTGTGCGGATCGGGCGCCTCCGAACGCAGGAGCAGCGCCGGGCTGTTGATCCCACCGCCAGCGAGCACGTAGTGCCGCGCCTTGACCGTAATCGTGCGTCCGGTAGGCGCGACGCAGCGGTCGTCCATCGCCACACATTGCAGGCCGGTGACTTTGCCGTCCTTGATCGAGAGCTTCTCGGCACGAGCCAGATAAAGCAGCTCGCCACCTTTTTCCAGGGTCGCGGGAATGGTCGTGACCATCATCGATTGCTTGGCGTTGGTCGGGCAGCCCATGCCGCAATAGCCAAGGTTCCAGCAGCCGCGCACGTTGCGCGGAATCACATGCCAGGTGTAGCCAAGTTTTTCGCAGCCTTTGCGGATGACGTCGTTGTTGGCATTGGGCGGCACCATCCACGGGGCGACGCCCAGGCGTTGTTCCATTTTCTCGAACCACGGCGCCATCTCGGCCGGGCTGTGGCCTTTGACATCGTGTTCCTTGGCCCAATGCTCAAGCGTCGGGTCGGGGGTGCGGAAGCTCGACGTCCAGTTGATCAGCGTGGTGCCGCCTACCGCGCGGCCCTGGAGGATGGTGATCGCGCCGTCCTTGCTCATGCGGCCAATACCTTCCTGATAGAGGCTGGTGTAGGCCTGGTCTTCAAGCATCTTGAAGTCGCTGCTGGTCTTGAGGGGCCCTTCTTCGATCAGCAACACCTTGTAGCCGGCGGCGCTGAGGATTTCGGCGGTGGTCCCGCCGCCCGCGCCGCTGCCGATGATCGCCACGTCCGCTTCGAGGGTCAGGTCCTGGGTCAGTTGCGAGCCGTTGTAGGTTTTCCAGCCACGGGCCATGCCTTCGCGGAACGGGTCGGGTACGGGCATTTTCGGGTTCTCTTGTTGTTATGGTTTTGGATGCAGTGGTGAGGCGGCTGACGTCTTCGCGGGCAAGCCTCGCTCCCACAGGTTCTGAGTCGTTCACAAAAGGGCGGTCTACCTCGAACCTTGTGGGAGCGGGCTTGCCCGCGATGGGCGCGCCTCGGTCTCAAACGGCAGGCGGCCCGGGATACCCGCAATGCACCCACGATTCCGCTCGGCTGTACCAGGCCATCATCACCAGTTGCAGCAACGAGCTATGCCCCATGCGCAACAGGCTCAACGAGCTGTTTTCCCAGCGCTCGAGAAAATGCCGGATCTCATCGGCGCTGGCGTTTTCCCAGCTGCCCCAGATCCCGGTCAGCGGCCCGCGAGTCACCGCCATTCCCAGCACGTCGAACAATTGCTGAGTGAGCTTGAGCATTTCCGGCGACAGGTGATTCAGGTCGTTATCCAGGGTTTTAAGGGTGCCTTCGACGGCCGCCGGCATTTTCTCGACGGCCACGGCACCTTCGAGCATCACCGGCACCAATGCGCGCAGAAACAGCAGATCGCCGCTGCGCAAAATCGCGAAACCGCTGGCCGGGATGCTCGATGAGCAGCCGCTGAGGCTCGCGCCCAGTCCGGCCGTGGCCAGGAACGCACTCGCGCCGAGGCTGAATTTAAGCAGGCCGCGCCGTGACAGCGCGGGTGTATCGGACAGGCTTGGGCTCATTATTGTTATTACCCGACGGTGTGATCGTTAGCGGATAAACAGCTTCTGGATCAGCTTCTGAATGGTTTTTCCATACGGCGGGTAAATCAGCTTCGCCGCGTTGAAGCGCTGTTTGATCAACACGCCTTTGGCCTTGCTGAAGGTCAGGAAACCTTCGTGGCCGTGGTAATGGCCCATGCCCGAAGCGCCGATGCCACCGAACGGCATATCGTCCTGAGCCACGTGCAGCAAGGTGTCGTTGAGGCAAACGCCGCCGGAATGGGTTTCGTGGAGTACGCGATTTTGTTCGCGCTTGTCATAGCCGAAGTAATACAGCGCCAGCGGACGAGGTCGTTGATTGATGTAGGCAAACGCCTCGTCAAGATCCTTGTATGGAACGATCGGCAACAGCGGGCCGAAGATTTCGTCCTGCATCACGGTCATGTCGTCACTGACGTTTAGCAGCAGGCTATGACTCATGCGTCGGCCCTGGCCTTGATCAAACAACGGAATCAGCAGCGCGCCCTTGCTGGTGGCGTCGCTGACGTAGCCGTTGAGCCGCGCCAATTGCCGGTCATTGATGATGGCGGTGTAGTCCGGGTTGTCCGCTAGTGTCGGATAAAACCCGCGAACCGCCTGGCGATAGGCTTCGACGAAAGCGCCGATACGATCTTCCGGCACCAGCACGTAGTCCGGGGCTACGCAGGTTTGTCCGGCATTGAGGGTCTTGCCGAAGGCGATGCGTTCGGCAGCGTCCTTGAGTGGCACGTCGAGGGAAACGATGGCCGGGGATTTGCCACCCAGCTCAAGGGTCACCGGCGTCAGGTTCTCGGCCGCCGCGCGCATTACGTGCTTGCCGATGCTGGTGGCACCGGTGAACAGCAGATGATCGAACCGCAGGCGGGAGAATGCGACACCGATATCGGCTTCGCCCAGCACCACGCAGACCAGGTCTTGCGGGAAGATCCGGCCAAGCAGCTCCTTGAGCAGCAAACCGGTGGCAGGGGTCGACTCACTGAGTTTGAGCATCACCCGATTGCCCGCCGACAATGCGCCCACCAACGGCCCGATGGCCAAATACAGCGGGTAGTTCCAGGGTACGATCACGCCGACCACGCCCAGCGGCTGGTAAACAACCTTGGCTGATGCCGGCTGAAACGCGATACCGACCTTGCGCCGCGAAGCTTTCATCCAGCCTTTGAGGTGCTGGCTGGCGTAATGAATGCCGTGAAGGCTGGGCATCAGCTCGGCGAGCAGGGTTTCATCGGCGCTGCGGTGGCTGAAATCCTGGCTGATCGCATCGATCAAGGCCTGGCGCTCATTGCTCAGCAGATCCCGCAGGGCCTTGAGCCATTGTTGACGCTGGGCGGCCGGCGGCATCGGGTTGGCTGCATACGCCGCACGCTGCGCATCAAACAGGGCCTGGAGCTCGTCCAGAGGCTGTTGCAGGTTCTGCAAGTACGCGATGTCGGCGGTCATGATCGGCTCCGGTTTTTGTTGTAATGAGGCACTTTTTAGAGTCTATGCTCTATAAAGTCAAATGACATCCAGGTGCAGCAGTGTTTTATCCACTCGCCGATAGGTCGTAAGATGCCCGCCAACGCACTCTGAATTAAAGCTCAAGCCATGGCCCCTCGGATCAAAACCAGCGAGCGCATCGTGCAGAACAGCCTGGAGCTGTTTAATCAACAGGGCGAGCGCAGCATCAGCACCAACCACATTGCTGCCCACATGGAGATTTCTCCGGGCAACCTGTACTACCACTTCCCCAACAAGCAGGCGATCATCGCCGTGCTGTTCAGTGAGTACGAAAGCCTGGTGGACAGCTTCTTGCGCCCGCCTCAGGGCCGCGCGTCCACGGTGGAAGACAAGCGCTTCTACCTTCAGGAACTGCTGGCGGCGATGTGGCGCTACCGGTTTTTGCATCGTGATCTTGAGCATCTGCTCGACAGCGATCCCGAACTGGCCGCCCGTTATCGGCGTTTCTCCCAGCGCTGCCTGATCCATGGCACCCACATCTACGCCGCCTTCGTCGACGCCGGCATCCTGCAAATGGACAAGGTGCAGATCGAATCCCTGACGCTCAATGCCTGGATTATCCTGACGTCCTGGGTGCGTTTTCTGTGCACCACGCGGGAAAACTCCAATCACCTGAGTGAGCAGGCGATTAAACGTGGGGTGTATCAGGTGCTGGTGCTTGAGGCCGGTTTCGTCACGGATCAGGCTCGCGACGCGGTCAACGCGCTGTACGAAGAGTTTTACGTACCGCTGGCCCAGGCCCTTGAAGAAGTGCAGTAGGATTCAAGACCGACTTAATCACAGGAGCCCGTTATGCCCATTGCGCAACTGATCAGCCCGCAAGCGTTGGACCTGAAAAAGGATGCGCCTGGGCTGGTGATTCTGGATTGTCGTTTTGCCCTCGAAGACCCGGACTACGGCCAGCGCAGTTATGCCGAAGGGCATATCGCCGGGTCGAGCTTTGCCGATCTTGAGCGTGATTTGAGCGGGGCAGTGGTCAAGGGCGTGACCGGGCGCCATCCGCTGCCCGAACCTGAAGACTTGATCGAGCGCCTGCAAGCCTGGGGCATCAACGCCGACAGCGAAGTGGTTTTGTACGATGACGGTCCCGGTGCCTACGCGGCGCGGGCCTGGTGGTTGCTGGCCTGGCTGGGCAAACGTGATGGCGTGTTCATTCTCGATGGCGGGCTCAAGGCCTGGCACGCGGCCGGATTGCCGCTGAGTCTGGACAGGTGCGACATCAAGCGCGGCGCCTTCACCGGGACGCCGGACAATGCGCTGCTGTTGAGCGCCGAACAGCTTCAGCAGCGCCTCGGCCAACCCGCACTGACCTTGCTCGACGCCCGCGCCTTGCCGCGTTTCAAGGGCGAAGTCGAACCAATCGATCCGATTGCCGGGCACATTCCCGGTGCGCAATGCGCGGCCTTCACCGAGAACCTGGGCAGTGACGGGCGTTTCCTGCCGGCTGAGCAGCTCAAGCAGCGCTTTGCCGCGAAACTCGGCGATCGTGCACCGAGCGATCTGGTGGCCTATTGCGGATCTGGCGTGACGGCTTGCCATAACCTGTTTGCGCTGTGCCTCGCGGGTTATCCGTTGAGCTCGTTGTATGCCGGCTCGTGGAGCGAGTGGATCAACGATCCTCAACACGGCATCGCCACCGGCGAATAAACACTGATCCCTGTGGGAGCGAGCTTGCTCGCGATAGCGGTGGGTCGGTCAACATTGATGCTGATGGACCCACCGCTATCGCGAGCAGGCTCACTCCCACATGGGTATTCCGGCTGTTTTGAATCTCAGATCAGCCGGGCACTGCGATACGCCCCCGGTCCAACCCCGTAAACCTGCTTGAACTGCCGACTCAAATGGCTCTGGTCAGCAAATCCCAGTTGCATCGCGACTTCCAGCGGCAAATAACCGTTCTGTAACAGCGCCCTTGCCTGTGCGATGCGTTGCTGCATCAGCCAGGTGTGAGGCGGCATGCCCGTGGCGCGGCGAAAGACCCGGGCGAAGTGAAACGGTGACAGGTTGACCGCTGCCGCCAGTTCTTCCAGCGAGGGCGGCGCTGCCAATTGTGCTTGCAGCACGTCCTTGGCCAGCGTCACCGCCCGGTGCTCCTTGCCGGGTTTGCCGGCGATCGGCACGGCCGCATGACGTTGCAGCAGCAAGAGCATCATCTCCCGCCAGACGGTTTGCTGTTGCAGGGCCGTGGACGGACTTTCCAGCAAGCGATGCAGTTGGCAGAAACCCTTTACCAGATCCGGATCGCGATACAGCGTTGCGCCAAACCCCGGAAGGTTGTTGGTCGGCAACTCCAGTTCGTCCAGCAGCGAGAGAATCTGCCCGCTGTCCGGATAAAACGCCCGGTACAACCAACCGTCCTCGGTGCCTTTGTGGCCAGTGTGCAGTTCATCCGGGTTGATCAACACCAGCGTGCCGCTGCCAGCCAGGTGGTCGGCACCGCGATAGCGATAACGCTGGGCTCCGGCCATGATCATGCCGATCACATAACCGTCATGCACGTGGGGCGCGAAGCGGTGTTCGATGTAGCGCGCGGACAATAACTCGACACCGGCCAACGGCGCCGTTTGCCAGAAGCGAATCGACTCGCCCTGATCGGCGTCCATGGCTTACCCGCGACCCACGGCGCTCAGCCACTGCGGAATGCGTCGTTCCAGGTAATAACCCGGTTGCCGGAACGAGCCATCGACAAAGCCGACATGCCCGCCCTTGGCTTGCAGCTCGAATTGAGTGGAGGCGGACAATTCCGACGCGTGCGGCAGGCTATGGGGGAACACGAAGGGATCGTCGGCCGCCTGAATGATCAGGGTTGGCGTGCGAATCTGCCCAAGGTAATAGCGACTGGAGGCGCGGCGATAGTAATCCTCGGCATCGACGAAACCATTGAGCGGCGCCGTGACCCGGCCATCGAAATCCCAGAAGGTGCGCATGTTCTCCAGCGAGCCCAGCGCCGCCAATGCCGCCAGTCCATCCTCGCGTCCGTCATGCTGGAACTGGCGCTGCTTGTTCTTGATGTAGGCCACCATCTCGCGCATGAAATGCGCCTGATAGACCTTCGAAAAACCCTGGCCGATACGATCGGCGCACTGATCGAGACGAAACGGCACCGATACCGCCACCGCGCCTGACACGCCGCTGTCACTGCCAGTTTCGCCCAGATGCTTGAGCAAGACGTTGCCGCCCAGGGAATAGCCGACCGCATACAACGGTGCGAGAGGGCGCTTGGCCCGCAGGTGTTTGATGGCTTCTGCGAGGTCTTCGCTGGCGCCAGAATGGTAGCTGCGCGCCAACAGATTCGGCTCGCCCGAACAGCCGCGCCAGTTCAGCGCGACGCTGGCCCACCCTTGTGCACCGAGCGCTTTCTGCACCCCGGCCACGTAAGGCGAATTCGAAGAACCGGTCAGGCCGTGCAACACCAGCACCAGAGGCGCATCGGCGGCGTGCGGGCCGTGCCAGTCCATATCGAGAAAGTCGCCATCCTCAAGCCACAAGCGTTCGCGCTCGCGTTCGATGTGCGTGGTTTTGCGCCACAGCGGTCCCCACAAGGTTTGCAGGTGCGGGTTGCCGATGCCGAAGGCGGGGGTGAAGCGTTCTGACGGAAAGGACACGATTACTCTCGATGCAGCGGTGCGCAACCGGTGCGCACCTTTTCAGGCCGGTCGATTAACCGGCGATCTCTGCCATACGTTGCCACAACGCGTAATACACCCGCCCGGATTTCTGCTCCCGGTGCAGGCGCCAGTTGCCTGGCAAGCCAAGGCTCGACGGCGCGTTTTCGCTTTCAGTGTAGATCCACGCCTCATTGGCCAGCCACTGACGCTCTTCAAGGAGGGTGCAGACGGTCGGCAACAGGTCCTGATTGAACGGCGGATCGAGGAACACCAAGTCGTAGGCGGTCGCGGTCTGGGTTTCCAGATAGCGCAGGGCATCGGCGGTCTGAATCTGGCCGGTGGTGCAGCGCAGTGTACCCAGATGCTCCTTGATGCTGGCGACCGCGATGTTACTGGCGTCCAGCGCCTGACCCATCGCCGCGCCACGGGACAAGGCCTCGAGGAACAACGCGCCGCTGCCGGCGAACGGATCAAACACTTTGGCCCCCGCAACGTACGGCGCGAGCCAGTTGAACAGGGTCTCACGCACCCGGTCCGGGGTCGGGCGTAGGCCCGGTGCGTCCGGGAAGCTCAGCTTCCGGCTGCCCCATTCGCCGCCGATGATGCGCAGTTGGTTCACGCCGTTGTGTACGTTGTGAACGGGTTTCTTAGGACGAGTGGCCATTAATGCTCCGGAACCCCGAGCGGCTGCTCGGCAGGTTTATCAGTTGGGGCCGGTAACGGCTTTTGCGGCACGGTCGGGCCAGCGCTGACGATGACCATTTTGTCCGTGCTCAGGTGTTTGTTCAGTGCGGCTTTGACCTGCTCGACGGTCAGGCTCTGCGACTCACGCATGAAGTCATTCAGATAACTCAGCGGCAGGTTGTAGAAACCCATGGCGCCGAGCTGGCCGACGATATCGGCGTTGCTGGCGGTGGACAGCGGGAAGCTGCCGGCCAGTTCACGCTTGGCGTCGTCGAGTTCTTTCTGGGTCGGGCCGGTTTTAAGGTAGTCGGCGAGGACGTCCTGCACCAGTTTCAGCGTGCCTTCGCTCATCTCGGCGCGGGTTTGCAGGTTGATCATGAACGGACCGCGCGCCTGCATCGGGGTGAAGCCCGAATAGACGCCGTACGCCAGGCCGCGCTTCTCGCGCACTTCGCTCATCAAGCGGGTGCCGAAACCACCGCCGCCGAGGATCTGGTTGCCCATGGACAATGCGGCGTAGTCCGGATCGTCACGGTCGATGCCCAGTTGCGCAAGCATCAGGTTGGTTTGCTTGGACGGGAACTCGATGTGGCCGATGCTGGCCTTTGGTTCTTCAGGCTGCGGGATTTTCGCCAGCGCCGGGCCTTTCGGCAGCGCGCTGGAGACTTGCGCGGCAATCGCCTCGGCTTCGGCGCGGGACAAATCGCCCACCAGCGCAATCACCACGTTGCCGGCCGCATAGGCCTTCTCGTGGAACGCCTTGAGTTGCGCTACGGTAATCTCCGGGACGGTTTTTGCCGTGCCGTCACTGGAATGGGCGTAAGGGTGATCGCCGTACAAGCGGTTCATCAGCTCCAGGCTCGCCAATTTGCCCGGGTTCTGCTTCTGGTATTCGAACCCGGCGAGCATCTGGTTCTTGATGCGCGCAAAGGAGTCGGCAGGGAAGGTCGGCTTGCCGACGACTTCAGAGAACAGCTTCAGCGCAGGCTCGCGCTTGTCTGCGGCGCTGAGGCTGCGCAGGGAAGCCAGTGCCATATCCTTGAAGGCGCCGTTGCCAAAGTCTGCGCCCAGGCCTTCGAAGCCCTGAGCAATAGCGCCGACATCTTTACCGGCCACACCTTCGTTGAGCATCGCGTTGGTCAGCAGTGCGAGACCGGGCGCGTTGCCGTCCTGGCTGCTGCCGGCGGCGAAGATCAGGCGCAGGTCGAACATCGGCAGCTCGCGGGCTTCGACGAACATCACCTTGGCGCCTTCGGCGGTGTTCCAGGTCTGTACGTCGAGCGAACGGTGGCTCGGCGCCTTGCCGTCGAGTTCGGTCAGCGATTGCAGCTTCTGGCTGGCCTTGGCCTTGTCGAGGGCTTCGCTGGCCTTGGAGTCTTCGCTTTTCGACAAATAAAACGCAGCGGAGCCGATCAGCACGGCTGCGATCAGGCCGATCAGGGCCAGACGGGGTTTCTTACGCTCACTCATGAGTCGTCTCCAGTGGCAGTACATGGGCGACGCTGAGACGTTCGCGGGTGAAATACAGCTTGGCGGCTTTCTGGATATCTTCCGGGGTCACGCTTTCCAGGTCAGCGAGTTCGGTGTCCATGAGTTTCCAGGACAGGCCGACGGTTTCCAGCTGGCCGATGGAGGTGGCCTGGCTGGTGATCGAATCACGCTCGTAGACCAGACCGGCGATGACCTGGGCGCGGACGCGTTCCAGCTCTTCAGCGGACGGAGCGGTGGTTTTCAGCTGTTCAAGCAGCTTCCACAAACCAGCTTCGGCCTGGGCCATGGTTTTCTTTTTCTGGGTGTTCGGCGTCGCCGACAAGGTGAACAGGCTGTCGCCGCGGGTGTAGGCGTCGTAACTCGACGAACCTCCGGACACCAGCTCTTCGCCGCGTTCCAGTTGCGTCGGGATACGTCCGCTGTAGCCGCCGTCGAGCAGGGCCGAGATCAGGCGCAAGGCGTTCACCGAGCGTTTGTCTTCGGCGGTGGCGATGCTCGGCACGTTGAAGCCCAGCATCAGGCTCGGCAATTGGGTCTGCACGTGCAGGGTGATCTGCCGCTCGCCGGGTTCGGCCAGTTCCAGCGGGATTTTCGCCGGTGGCACGTCACGTTTGGCGATCGGGCCGAAGTAGCGCTGGGCCAGGGTTTTGACCTCGTCCGGGGTCACGTCGCCGACCACCACCAGCGTGGCGTTGTTCGGCACGTACCAGGATTGGTACCAGTGGCGCAGCTCTTCGACTTTCATGCGGTCCAGGTCCGCCATCCAGCCGATGGTCGGCGTGTGGTAACCGCTGGCGGGGAAGGCCATGGCCTTGAAGCGTTCGTAGGCCTTGGACATCGGCTTGTCGTCGGTGCGCAGGCGACGTTCTTCTTTAATGACTTCGATTTCCCGGGCGAACTCGTCGGCCGGCAGGCGCAGGCTGGCCATGCGGTCGGCTTCCAGCTCGAAGGCCACGCCGAGGCGGTCGCGGGCCAGCACCTGGTAATAGGCCGTGAAGTCATCGCTGGTGAACGCGTTCTCTTCGGCACCGAGGTCGCGCAGGATCAGCGACGCTTCGCCGGGGCCGACTTTCTCGCTGCCCTTGAACATCATGTGTTCCAGCGCGTGGGACAAACCGGTCTGACCTGGCGTCTCATAGCTGGAGCCGACCTTGTACCAGACCTGGGAAACCACCACTGGCGCACGATGGTCTTCGCGCACAACGACCTTCAGGCCGTTATCCAGAGTGAATTCGTGGGTGGGTTGTGGATCGGCAGCCAGGGCCGAGAGGGGCAGACAAACTGTGCTGAGCAGCAGGCCTGCAGCGCGGCGGGCTAAAGCATTCATTCGTTTTTAAACCTTTGGGGCTGCCCGCTTGTTCTTAGCGTCAGCGGGCGAGAGGGTGCTAGGATACTGATCCGTTTTACTGGCGGCCACGCCTATCAGGCCTTTGATCGGCCGGAAGGTTGCATGGGTTACCTGCGGAAGCTTTGAGTTTGTCAGCTAAACTCTGCGTTTTCGCCGACGATGCCGTTCCAGTCCTTCGTATTAGTCAACCTTTGAGGTGCTGTTTGCACCTCGACAAAATGTTGCGCGTGAACAAGCTGGGTCAATCGCAGTCTGTTCTGCATCGAATATTTATTTGCCGGGGCGCCCTTTGGCGCGTCGCTACCGTGAGATAGCCGTCCTCCATGTTTGGTTCCAACGACGACAAGAAGACCCCAGCTGCGGCTGGCGAGAAGAAAAGCCTGTTCGGATGGCTGCGCAAAAAGCCGCAGGAAACCGTCGTCGAACAGCCACAACCACTTCCTGAGCCAACCCCTGCGCCGGTAATAGAAGAACAGCTGGCGCCAGTTGTCTTGCCGATTGCCGAGCCGGTGCTGCAACCGGTGGCTGAGGCTGAGCCCGAAGTGGTTGCCGAGCAGCCACTGACACCCGCTCCAGAGCCGTGGCTGACGTTGCCGGTGGCGGAAGAACCGGTGGCCTTGGTTGAAAACGAGATGGCGCCGCATGTGACGCCGCCGATTCCTGCCCCGACTGCCCTTGCTCCCGAGCCTGTTCACGCGCCAGTGGTTGAGCCGGTTGTCGCGCCGGTCGTCGTGGCCGAGCCTGAGCCTGAGCCGGTTGCTCCGGAGCCGGTGATTCCTGCGTTCATCGCGCCTGTGGTTGAAGCGCCTGCGCCTGCTCCCGTAGTTGCCCCGGTAGCCGCTGCACCCGACGTTCCCGTCGAAGTCCCGGCCGAGCCGCCGCGTACCGAAGAAACCAAAGCCGGTTTCTTCGCCCGCCTCAAGCAAGGCCTGTCCAAGACCAGCGCCAGCATCGGCGAAGGCATGGCCAGCCTGTTTCTGGGCAAGAAAATCATCGATGACGAGCTGCTCGAAGACATTGAAACCCGTCTGCTGACCGCCGACGTTGGCGTTGAAGCGACCTCGGTGATCATTCAGCGCCTGACCCAGAAGGTCGCGCGCAAAGAGCTGGCCGATGCCGACGCGCTGTACAAATCCCTACAAGCTGAACTCGCGGCGATGCTCAAGCCTGTCGAGCAGCCGCTGAAAATCACCTCGCAGAACAAGCCCTTCGTGATTCTGGTGGTCGGCGTCAACGGCGCCGGCAAGACCACCACCATCGGCAAACTGGCGAAGAAGCTGCAACTCGAAGGCAAGAAAGTCATGCTCGCGGCCGGCGATACCTTCCGTGCCGCCGCCGTCGAGCAGTTGCAGGTGTGGGGCGAGCGCAACAAGATCCCGGTCATCGCCCAGCACACCGGCGCTGACTCGGCTTCGGTTATCTTCGATGCCGTGCAAGCCGCCAAGGCCCGTGGCATTGATGTGTTGATTGCCGACACTGCCGGTCGCCTGCACACCAAAGACAATTTGATGGAAGAGTTGAAAAAGGTTCGCCGGGTCATCAGCAAGCTCGACGCCGATGCGCCGCACGAAGTGCTGCTAGTGCTCGATGCCGGCACCGGCCAGAACGCGATCAACCAGGCCAAGCAATTCAACCAGACCGTCGAACTGACCGGCCTGGCGCTGACCAAGCTCGACGGCACCGCCAAGGGTGGGGTGATTTTCGCCCTGGCCAAGCAATTTGGTTTGCCGATTCGCTACATCGGCGTCGGTGAAGGCATCGATGATTTGCGTACTTTTGAAGCAGAACCCTTTGTCCAGGCATTGTTTGCCGAGCGGGAGCGTTCATGATTCGTTTCGAACAGGTCGGTAAGCGCTACCCGAACGGTCACGTCGGCTTGCATGAGCTGAGCTTTCGAGTCCGTCGGGGCGAGTTTTTGTTTGTGACCGGGCATTCCGGCGCCGGCAAAAGCACCTTGCTGCGGCTGCTGCTGGCGATGGAGCGTCCAACCACTGGCAAATTGCTGCTGGCGGGCCAGGACCTCGCCACCATCAGCAACGCACAGATTCCGTATCTGCGCCGACAGATCGGTGTGGTGTTCCAGAATCACCAGTTGCTGTTCGATCGCACGGTGTTCAACAACATCGCGCTGCCGTTGCAGATCCTTGGCCTGTCGAAGGCCGAGATCGTCAAACGGGTGGATTCGGCGCTTGAGCGCGTGGCGCTGTCGGATAAAACCGATCTGTACCCCGGCGACCTGTCCACCGGCCAGCAACAGCGCGTCGGCATCGCCCGCGCCATCGTCCACCGTCCGGCCTTGCTGCTGGCGGACGAACCGACCGGTAACCTCGATCCGCGCCTGGCGGCCGAGATCATGGGCGTGTTCGAAGACATCAACCGTCTGGGCACCAGCGTGCTGATTGCCAGTCACGACCTGGCGTTGATCGCCCGTATGCGTCATCGCATGCTGACCCTGCAACGCGGCCGACTGATCGGCGACGGGGAGGCGGGCGAATGAGTGCGACACGCAGCCCCAAGGTTTCCGAGCGTGTGGCGCCGAAAGCCGCCGATCCGCAACCGCAGAAGAAAAAACGCGACGATGACGACGGCCCGGATTTCGCCACGCTGTTTCGCGCCTGGGTAGAAAGCCACCGCGCCAGCCTGCTGGACAGCTTGCGCCGGTTGGGCAAACAGCCGATCGGCAGCTTTTTCACCTGCATGGTGATGGCGGTTGCCCTGAGTTTGCCGATGGGCCTGTCACTTTTGCTAAGTAACGTCGAGCGTCTGGGCGGTTCCTGGCAGCGAGCGGCGCAGATTTCCTTGTATCTGCAACTCGAGGCCAGCCCTGCTGAAGGCGAGTCGTTGCGCGAACAGATCAAAGGCATGCCCGGCGTAGCTGATGCTGAGTATGTCGGCCGTGATCAGGCGCTGGAAGAGTTCCAGCAGCAGTCCGGTCTGGGCGAGGCACTCAAGGAGCTGCCGGAAAACCCGCTGCCGGGCGTGGTTCTGGTGACCCCGAACGAAGTCGACAAGCCCGCGCTTGAAGCATTACGACAAAAACTTTCCGAGCTGCCGAAGGTACAACAAGCGCAACTTGATCTAGTCTGGGTCGAGCGTCTGGCAGCGATCCTCAAGCTGGGTGACCGTTTTGTCTTCGGTCTGACCGTGCTTCTGGTTTCTGCATTACTTTTGGTGATAGGCAATACCATTCGTCTTCATATTGAAAACCGCCGCACAGAGATAGAAGTGATTAAACTCGTCGGCGGCACTGACAGCTATGTGCGCAGGCCCTTTCTGTATATGGGCGCGTTGTATGGCTTCGGTGCGGGGATGCTTTCCTGGGGTGTATTGGCGTTCGGCCTGAACTGGCTGAACGACGCGGTGGTAGGGCTGGCCGGTTTGTACGGCAGTGATTTCGCGCTGGCCGGAGTGCCAGTTGCCGACGGTCTGTCTCTCTTGCTTGGCGCGGTGCTGTTGGGGTATATCGGTGCATGGATTGCAGTCGCACGCCACCTGAGGGAGCTTGCGCCTAAGTAGTATCATTTTGCTCGTATTGACCTTTCAGCGTTTTTGGGAACTTGTCTTTCGGTTTCCGGTCAATTTTCGCAGTGCTGAACTGCACGAGTTTGTAAGTGGGAGGTTTTTTCGTATGACCAATTCTTTGCAACCTGCATATGCTCTGGTCCCGGGTGCGAACCTGGAGGCCTATGTGCACACCGTGAACAGCATTCCATTGCTGACTCCGGAGCAGGAGCGTGAACTGGCCGAGAGTCTCTATTATGAGCAGGATTTGGGGGCGGCTCGGCAGATGGTGCTCGCCCACCTGCGTTTTGTTGTACATATCGCCCGTAGCTATTCCGGCTACGGCCTGGCTCAGGCTGACCTGATCCAGGAGGGCAACGTCGGCCTGATGAAGGCGGTGAAGCGCTTCAACCCGGAAATGGGTGTGCGTCTGGTTTCGTTCGCGGTGCACTGGATCAAGGCGGAAATTCACGAATTCATCCTGCGCAACTGGCGCATTGTGAAAGTCGCGACCACCAAGGCCCAGCGCAAGCTGTTCTTCAACCTGCGCAGCCAGAAAAAACGCCTGGCGTGGCTGAACAACGAGGAAGTCCACCGTGTGGCGGAAAGCCTCGGCGTAGAGCCGCGGGAAGTGCGCGAGATGGAAAGTCGCCTGACCGGCCATGACATGGCCTTCGACCCGGCTGCGGAAGCGGACGACGACAGCGCTTTCCAGTCGCCGGCCAACTATCTGGAAGACCACCGGTACGACCCGGCCCGTCAACTGGAAGATGCTGACTGGAGCGACAACTCCAACCACAACCTGCACGAAGCGCTGGAAGTGCTGGACGACCGCAGCCGTGACATCCTCTACCAGCGCTGGCTGGCAGAAGAAAAAGCCACGCTGCACGACCTGGCGCAGAAGTACAACGTGTCGGCCGAGCGTATTCGTCAGCTCGAGAAGAGCGCGATGAACAAGCTCAAGTTGTCGATCGCCGCTTAACCTGCGCGCCCGGCAATAAAAAACGCCCCGATCATTGATCGGGGCGTTTTTGTTTGTGCTCATTTCGCCAGCTTCACCCAGATCCCCTGTGGGAGCGAGCTTGCTCGCGATAGCGTCGGGTCAGTCACTATTCATGTTGAATGATCAACCGCTATCGCGAGCAAGCTCGCTCCCACAGGGATATTCGGTGATTGGTAGATTGGCGTTGGGCTACTGCGCCCAAGGCGCCCGGCGTGAGTCGTTGATGCCAACCAGATAGCTATCACCGCCCAACTGACTCATCTGCTGCCGAATCCAGCCAGCCCGACGCGCAACATAGTTGGTCGGATGACTCGCACTCCACACCCGTGGATTAGGCAGCACCGCCGCCAGCAAACTCGACTGCTGCCGAGAAAGAGACTTGGCGCCAACACCAAAGTGATGCCGGGCCGCCGCTTCAGCGCCGAACACCCCGTCATCCCACTCGACACTGTTCAGGTACACCTCAAGAATCCGCTGCTTGGGCCAAAGCACCTCAATCAGCCCGGTAAACCACGCTTCCAGGCCTTTACGCAGCCAGCTGCGCCCAGACCACAAAAACAGATTCTTTGAGACTTGCTGGCTCAGGGTGCTGGCACCGCGAATCGAACCGCCGAGTTCGTTATGGGCCAATGCTTTCTGGATCGCGCCAAAGTCAAATCCCCAATGCTCCGGGAATTTCTGATCTTCGCCCGCTATTACGGCGACTTTCAGGTCATCGGAGATTTCATCCCAGGGTTTCCAGGTGCGTTGCAGGTCAATCGGCTCGCCGTCGAACCATGATTCGACCTTGCGCTCGACCATCAAGGCCGTTCCCGGTGGCGGTACCACGCGAAAAATCAGTACCAGCAATACGCTGCCGCCCGCGAACCAGAGCAGGGCCTTTGTGAATCGTCGCAAAAATATACGCAGCATAGAGATGGCTTGGCCGAACCCGTTGAGCGGGCCATTATACAGACCCTGTTGATCGAGTCTGACTGGAGTTCTTCATGCTGCGTGGCTTTCTGATGCTGGCCGCTTTCTTCGGCTTCACTGGCGTTACCCTTGGCGCGTTTGCCGCCCACGGCCTGAAAAACCGTCTGACGCCTGAATATCTGGCGATTTTCCACACCGGCGTCACTTACCAACTGGTGCATACCCTGGCCCTGTTGGGTATTGCTCTGCTGGCCACGCAGATTCCAGGACGTTTGATTACGTGGGCGGGTGCCTCGTTTGCCATTGGCATCCTGCTGTTTTCCGGCAGTCTGTACCTGCTGACCCTGACCGGCGTCAGCAAGCTCGGGATCGTCACACCCTTCGGCGGCCTGGCATTCCTGGTTGGCTGGTTCTGCCTGGGGCTCGCCGCCTGGCGGTTGAGCTGACCGGACGGTCCATTTCATGACGAATGGCTTGGGTCGCCAAGACTGATCGGGCTAGAATGCCAGCCCCTAAAAATGATGGCGGCATTCGGTATGCGCATTCAGTTGAACGGCGAATCCCTTGAACTGCCCGACGGTGAAACCGTTGCGGCCCTGCTGACCCGTCTGGAACTGACCGGACGCCGGGTGGCGGTCGAACTCAATCTGGATATCGTCCCGCGCAGCCAGCACGCAGATACCACGCTGAACGACGGCGATTCCGTCGAAGTGGTACACGCCATCGGCGGCGGCTAGTCGCCCGGCCCGCAAGGGCCCAGAATTCTGCAAGAACCTCACCCCTACAGAGGATTTCCCATGAGCATCGTTCGTAGCGACAAGCCCTTCGTCCTGGCCGGTCGTACTTACCAGTCGCGTTTGCTGGTAGGCACCGGCAAGTACCGCGACATGGAAGAAACCCGCCTGGCCATCGGAGCTTCGGGTGCCGAGATCGTCACCTTTGCCGTGCGCCGCACCAACCTCGGCCAGAACCCGGGCGAACCGAACCTGCTCGAAGTCCTGTCGCCGGATCGCTACACCTTCCTGCCGAACACTGCCGGTTGCTTCGACGCTACCGAGGCTGTGCGCACCTGTCGTCTGGCCCGTGAGCTGCTCGGCGGCCACAACCTGGTGAAGCTGGAAGTGCTGGCGGACCAGAAAACCCTGTTCCCCAACGTGATCGAAACCCTCAAGGCCGCCGAAGTGCTGGTCAAGGAAGGTTTCGACGTGATGGTCTACACCAGCGATGACCCGATCATCGCCCGTCAACTGGCGGAAATCGGTGTTATCGCGGTCATGCCGCTGGCCGGTCTGATCGGCACGGGCCTGGGGATCTGCAACCCGTACAACCTGCAGATCATCCTCGAAGAAGCCAAGATTCCTGTGCTGGTGGATGCCGGTGTCGGTACCGCTTCCGACGCCACCATCGCCATGGAACTGGGTTGCGAAGCGGTGCTGATGAACTCGGCCATCGCCCATGCCCAGCAGCCGATCATGATGGCTGAAGCCATGAAACACGCCATCGTCGCGGGCCGCCTGGCCTACCTCGCCGGCCGCATGCCGAAAAAACTCTATGCCAGCGCCTCCTCGCCGCTGGATGGTCTGATCAAGTAAGAGCCATTGATGACTGAATCAAACGACACGCCAATCCAGCCGGAAGAAGGCGAAGAGCGCCAACACCGCCGCATCAAGAGCTTCGTGATGCGCGCCGGGCGCATGACTGAAGGCCAGCAAAAAGGCCTGGAGCAGGGCACGCCGCTGTTCGTCCTGCCGCTGGCCGACGCGCCGGTCGACTTCGACCAAGTGTTCGGTCGCTCCGCACCGCGCTCGCTGGAAATCGGTTTCGGCATGGGCCATTCGCTGCTGGAAATGGCCGCAGCCTCGCCGGAACAGGATTTCATTGGCGTGGAAGTTCACCGTCCGGGTGTCGGCGCGCTGCTCAACGGCGTGCTGACTCAGGGCCTGACCAACCTGCGGGTCTACGATTGCGACGCGATCGAAGTGCTCAACCGTTGCGTGGCCGACAACAGCCTCGATCGCCTGATGCTGTTTTTCCCGGACCCGTGGCACAAGAGCCGTCACCACAAACGCCGTATCGTTCAGGCGTCCTTCGCTGAACTGGTGCGCAGCAAGTTGAAAGTCGGCGGCATTCTGCACATGGCCACCGACTGGGAACCGTACGCCGAGTACATGCTGGAAGTGATGAACGTCGCGCCGGGCTACCGCAACCTCGCCGAAGACGGCAAATGCGTCCCGCGCCCGACCGAGCGCCCGATCACCAAGTTCGAACGCCGCGGCGAACGTCTTGGGCATGGCGTGTGGGACCTGAAGTTCGAAAAGCAGTCCTGAGCCCTACGCAATACCCAATGTGGGAGTGAGCCTGCTCGCGATAGCGGTCTGACCGTCAACGAAGATGTTGAATGTCAGGCCCTCATCGCGAGCAAGCTCGCTCCCACATTTGTTTTGTGTCGGGGTCAAGAACGGGGCATGGCCGCCGAAAGCTCTACGTCCCCACTTGTAAAGGAAGACAGGTTTTGAAAGTCATTTTCGTCTGCACGCTATTTTTTAGTCTGCTGTTTTCTGCAGCTTGCGAACGCGTTGTAACGCCCGATGAATACTTTGCACGCGCCCAGCGAGTGGCCGACAAAATCAAGCGTGACGCCGGTGAGCGGTTAAGGCAGGAGGCCGCCGGAGAGCCTGATTTCAAGTACAGTCCAGAGCAGCTGCGCAATGCAGAAGGTGATTTTGGAGCGCTCGCAGACAATCTGAAGCGAGCGTCGGATGGCGGACACACGCTCGCAACGTACTTTCTGGCTAACCTGCAGGACAATCCGATGTTCTCTGAGCGCACGCGCATAGCGACGTGTGGCCTTTACCAAAAAGCCATGGGCCAAGGCTTGCTGGCAGCTGCGGTTGGCTATTACCACTTGTGCGACAAGGCATACGAAAGGTTTGATCTGCACAACGCGGATCACCTGAAGTACTTGCAGTCGCTGGAGCAGTTGCTGCAAAAGCCCGACGCCCATGGTGACGCCTATCCGTTACCGGCCAAGCATTCCCTGTGTTTCGTGGACGAAGCGGCACCCTCACCGCAGCAGGGTGTGCTGGCGGCCATGCAGGCTCGCGCTGTCGCGCTGGTCCTGACCGAAGATCAATATCGGGCCGAGGCCAACTACATTCTGGCGCTGACGCGTGTAGACAAGAATGACCGGCCTGACGGTCAGAATATTGCCTACCTGGATGAGGCTGAAGCGCTGGGCTGCAATGATTTTCACGGGCTAAGCGCCATGATGCGCAATGCAGTCAAGGTCGCCGACAAGCATTAAAGGCATCCGCAATACCCAATGTGGGAGTGAGACCGGCTTGCCGGCGATACCGTCATTACATTCAACATCTTTGTTGACTGTCACACCGCTATCGCCGGCAAGCCGGTCTCACTCCCACATTTGTTTTGGGGTGTTTTCGAGATTTAGCGGCGGTCTGCTACAACGCCAATCAATACCAGCACCACCAACAACACCGGCGCCAGGCTGTAGTTGTTGAACTGGCTCAGGCCTTTGATGATCCACGGTGTGGCGTAGATCAGTGCCACACCGCTGCCGATCATGCACACCAGAGCGAGCAATGGCACGCGCAAGGCGCCGGCGATGCTGCCCAGGCGTTGGTCGACCCAGCCTTTGATGTCGGCGCCGAACAGCACCAGCAGACAGCCCACCAGCGCCAGAGAGATTTCCGACAGGTTGCTGCGGCTCCAGCGGGAGACGGTGGCGAGCAGGTCGAGTATCAAATCCATTCGTTTTCCCCTAAGGCTGAAATCAGCTCAGAAATGTTTGCAGCAAGTCATTGAGAAACAGCTGTCCGCGATCGGTCGCCGCCAGACGTGACGGTTCGACCTGCAACAGGCCGCTTTGTTCGGCTTCCCGGCGGCCTTCGGCGAGGCTTTCCAGGCTCAGTCCGGTGCGTTCAGGATACAGCCGCGATTCAACGCCCTCGGTCAGGCGCAAGGCATTCATCAGGAAATCGAACGGCAGCTCTTCGTTGGTCAGCGCTTTCTCGCCCGCCTTGAAGCTTTTCGCCGGGTTCAGGTAATCCTTCGGCAAACGAGTCTTCCAGGTGCGCACGATGCGCCCGTCCGGATGGCTGAGCTTGCCGTGGGCGCCGGCACCGATGCCGATGAAGTCGCCGAAACTCCAGTAGTTGAGGTTGTGCCGAGCTGGACGACCAGGTTGTGCATAGGCCGAGACTTCGTATTGCGCGTAACCGTGTTCGGCGAGCAGCGCCTGCCCGGCTTCCTGAATGTCCCACAGCGTGTCGTCTTCCGGAAGCACAGGCGGCTGGTTCCAGAACACCGTGTTCGGCTCCAGCGTCAGCTGATACCAGGACAGATGCGTCGGCTTCAGGGCGATGGCCTGGCGCAGGTCGCTCAACGCATCGTCCAGCGACTGATCCGGCAAACCGTGCATCAAGTCCAGGTTGAAGTTATCGAACCCGGCCTGACGGGCCATGCCCGCGGCACGTACGGCTTCGTCACCGTTGTGAATTCGTCCCAGCGCCTTGAGTTTCTCTTCCTGAAAACTCTGAATGCCGATCGACAGGCGATTGATGCCCAGAGCACGATAGGCGAGGAATTTCTCCTGCTCGAACGTCCCGGGATTGGCTTCCAGGGTGATTTCGATGTCGCTGGCAAATGGAATGCGCTGCTCGACGCCTTTAAGCAAACGGCCCAAGGCCTCGGCGCTGAACAGGCTCGGCGTGCCGCCTCCGAAGAAGATCGAACTCAGTTCGCGACCGTAGACCGCGTGCAGGTCCTGATCGAGATCAGCCAGCAACGCGTCGACATACTCTTCTTCCGGCAGCACCGGGCTGGCGGTGTGTGAGTTGAAGTCGCAATAAGGGCATTTGCGCACACACCACGGGATGTGGATGTACAACGCCAGGGGCGGTAGCACGGGGAGCGCGGCCCGGGGCGCTGGTGCGGCACCGCCGAAGATCAGCGGTGACGCGGATGATTCAAGGGTCATATCAAGCCTAGACGCTGGCGCAGCAGATCCATTGCACGGGCGCGATGACTGATGAGGTTCTTCTCGCTCGGGCTCAGCTCGGCGCTGGAGCAATCGCGCGACGGCACCCAGAACAGCGGGTCGTAGCCAAACCCGTGTTCACCGCTGGCGGCGTGCAGGATTCGTCCGTGCCACAGGCCTTCGCAGAGGATCGGCAATGGATCGTCGGCATGACGCACCAACGCCAGCACACAAACGAACTGCGCGCCGCGCTCGGCTTCCGGCACGTCTTTCAACGCGTCGAGCAGCTTGGCGTTGTTCGCCGCATCACCCTTGCCATCCGCGTAACGGGCCGAGTAGATCCCCGGTGCACCACCAAGGAAATCCACCGCCAGCCCGGAATCGTCGGCCAGCGCCGGCAGACCGGAGATGCGCGCGGCGTTGCGGGCCTTGAGGATGGCGTTCTCGACGAACGACAGGCCGGTTTCTTCAGGCTCGACGCTGCTGAACTCGCCGATCGAGCGCAATTGCACCGATTCGCCGAGCATGGCCTGGAGTTCCTTGAGTTTGCCGGCGTTGTGGCTGGCCAGTACGAGTTGCGTGAAGTTCATCATTCGCCGGGGAAAAGCTCTTGGTTGAAATTGATGGTGTTGGTTTTATCGCCGTTCTGCACCTTGATCTCGAAGGTGCGGATTTCCTGCTGATCGACCGGGAACTGGGCGATGTAGTAGATCGCGCCTTGTTCGGTGATCTGTTTGAACTTCAGCGGCACGCTTTGGCTGGTCAGGTCTTTGACCGTACCACTGACTTGAGCCATCAGCGGTTTGCCTTCCTTGATCACCGAAACGTTGATCACGCCTTGGTTCTTGCTACGGGTGAGCTCCGCGGCTTTGGCGATGTCGGGTGTCAGGAACGTGGAGTTGAAGGTGTTGTAGTGCACCGTCACATCGCCAAACTTTTCCTGACGATCACCTTTGATGACGTCGGCGGCCATCGCAGTGACGCTCAGGCAGGCAGTGAGTACAAACAGCGCTAGACGACCCATGATCGTTCTCCTTGGAATGTCGTGGTTCAGACCGCGATTTTGTGATCCTGCAACCCTGGGCTGCTGACGCGGTAAATACCGATTTCACCTAATAGATTAGGCCATAGCTTACTGGCCCACCCGTGCCGATGCTGTTGATCCACGGCAAGGCGATCAATGACCTTCGCTTCGCGTTCGCGGCACAACGCTTCGAAGTCTTCGAAGGTGCAGAAGTGGATGTTCGGTGTGTTGTACCAGGTGTACGGGAGAAAGTCGGACACCGGCATCCGGCCCTTGCTCGCCAGGTACCAGCGGCAGCGCCAATGACCGAAGTTTGGGAAGGTGATGATGCACTGGCGGCCTACCCGCAGCATTTCGTCGAGGATCTTGTCCGGGTAATGCACGGCTTGCAGCGCCTGGGTCATGACCACGACGTCGAAGCTGTTGCTGGCAAAGTTGCCCAGGCCCTTGTCCAGGTCCTGCTCGATGACGTTGATGCCTTTGGCCACGCATTCGGCGATGTTGTCCGGGTCGTTTTCCAGGCCGTAGCCGGTCACTTGCTTGTGATCGCGCAGCCAGGTCAGCAACTCACCGTCGCCGCACCCGAGGTCGAGCACGCGGCTGCCGGCGGGGATCCATTCCTGGATGATTTCCAGATCAGCTCTCATGGCTTTCTCACAACGTAATTCGGTTCATGTAATTGCTGAACGCCTGCAAGTAGCGCGGGATCGGAATCAGGAAGGCGTCGTGGCCTTGCGGAGCATCGATCTCCAGGTAGCAGACGTCCTTCCTGGCCGCCATCAGTGCGTCCACCAGTTCCCGCGAACGGGCAGGGGAGAAGCGCCAGTCGGTGGTGAAAGACATCACGCAGAACTTGGCCTGGGCATTGGCAAAGGTTTTCGCCAGGTCATCGTCGAAGTTGGCCGCCGGGTCGAAGTAGTCCAGGGCCTTGGTCATCAGCAGGTACGTGTTGGCGTCGAAACGCCCGGAGAACTCTTCGCCCTGATAACGCAGGTAGCTTTCGACCTGGAACTCAACGCTGTGGAAGTCGTAGTTGAGCTTTTCGCTCTTGAGGCCACGGCCGAATTTTTCGCCCATCGAGTCATCGGACAGGTAAGTGATGTGCCCGACCATCCGCGCCAGCATCAAGCCGCGCTTGGGGATCACGCCCGCCTCCTGGAACGAACCGCCGTGGAACTCGGGGTCGGTGAGGATCGCCTGGCGCGCCACTTCGTTGAAGGCGATGTTCTGCGCCGACAGCTTGGGGGCCGAGGCGATGGCCAGGCAGTGACGAATGCGCTCGGGGTAGGTGATGCTCCATTGCATCGCCTGCATGCCGCCGAGACTGCCACCGATCACGGCGGCCCATTGGCTGATGCCGAGCAGGTCTGCCAGGCGCGCCTGGCTGTGCACCCAGTCTTCCACGGTCAATACCGGGAAGTCGGCGCCGAAGGGCTTGCCGGTCTCCGGGTTGACGCTGCTTGGGCCGGTGGATCCGTTGCAGCCGCCGAGGTTGTTCAGGCTGACCACGAAGAATTTGTTGGTGTCGATCGGCTTGCCGGGGCCGATGCAGCTGTCCCACCAGCCGGGTTTGCGGTCGTCGGGGCTGTGAAAGCCGGCAGCGTGATGGTGACCCGACAGGGCGTGGCAGATCAGCACGGCGTTGCTCGCCGTGGCGTTCAGCGTGCCGTAGGTTTCGTAAATCAGGTCATAAGCTGGGAGCGAACGGCCGCAGGCCAGGGCCAGGGGTTCACTGAAGTGCGCCACTTGCGGCGTCACCAGACCAACAGAATCGGCGGGAAAGGCAGTTGGCATCGACCCTGCTCTCGTTGAAATGAGGCGTAAGTCTAAAGACCGCTGCCCCTAGCAGCAAGCGACTACCCATGATCGTTCCCACGTCGAGGCGTCGAACCGTCTGCGTGGGAATGCCTCAATGGACGCTCCGCGTCCGCTTCAGCAGGGACGCGGAGCGTCCCGGGCTGCATTCCCACGTAGAGCGTGGGAACGATCAAGGAAGGGTCAACCCAGGCAACTCCGGCAACTTCTTCGGCGAACATATCCGCACCCGTTTCTGCCGATTCAGCTCGCCACTGATCAAACTCACCTGACTCTTGGAAACCCCAAACGCCTTCGCCAGGAACGCCATCAGATACGCATTGGCCTTGCCTTCAACCGGCGGCGCCGTCAGGCGGATCTTCAGTCGATCACCGTGCAGCCCGCAGAAATCATCGCTGCGGGCCGCCGGTTGCAGGTGACACTCCAGAATCAGGTCATCACCGTCCCAGCGAAAATAGCTCATCAGATCAGGCCGAGCAGCCCCTGCGGCATGAGGGCAAAGTGCGCGAGGCGCGGGATCAGCCAGCTTTGCAGCAACTGGATCACGATAAACGCGAAGATCGGCGAGATGTCGAGGCCGCCCAGGTTCGGAATGATCCGACGGAACGGGGCGAGTACCGGTTCAGTAATCTGCGCGACCAGCTCTGCACCCGGATTGTGGCTGCCCGGGGCGACCCAGGACAGAATCACGCTGATGATCATCGCCCAGAAAATAATATTCAAAAACAGCGAGAAGAGCGCGATCAGCGCCCACGGCACCAGGAACAGCCAGTCAACCATGAAGCCTTTGAGCAGCAGGATCACCGCAATCAGCAGCATCTGAATGATCAGCGCCAATACCAGTGACGACATGTCCAGCCCGAACATGCTCGGGATCACCCGGCGCAGCGGTTTGAGCAGCGGTTGAGTGGCTTTAACGATGAACTGGCAGAGCGGGTTGTAGAAGTTCGCCCGAACCAGTTGCAGGATAAAGCGCATGAGCACGATCAGCAGGTACAGGCTGCCCAGGGTTTTGATTATGAAAATGGCAGCGTCATTGAGTCCAAGCATCATTGATTCCTTTGTAAGAGCTGATTAGCGGCCAAGTTGCTCAGCCATCTCGGCCGAGCGGTGCGCAGCGGCGCCGAGTGCTTTTTCGACCAGCGCTTCGAAGCCGCCGGCCTGGAACGATTTGATTGCAGCTTCCGTGGTGCCCGCAGGCGAAGTCACGCGACGACGCAATTCTGCGGCGTCGACATCGCTGGCAGCCGCCATGTGTGCGGCGCCCAACGCGGTTTGCACCGTCAATTGTGCGGCGATGTCCGCTGGCAGACCGAGCTTCACGCCAGCGGCGGTCATGGCTTCGATCAGCAGGAAGAAGTACGCAGGGCCCGAACCGGAAACGGCGGTGACCGCGTCCAGTTGCTGCTCTTCGTTCAGCCACAGGGCAATGCCGACGGCCGACAACAGTTCTTCTGCTTGCTGGCGTTGTTCAGCGTTGACTTCGGTCGTTGCGAACAAGCCGCTGACGCCCTGGCGCAGCAGCGCCGGGGTGTTGGGCATGCAGCGCACGATCGGCTGGGCGCCGAGCCAGTTGTTCATGCTGGCGCAGGTGATGCCGGCCGCAATCGAGACCACCAGTTGATTCGGCTTCAGGCTTGGGCGAATCGCTTCGCACACGGCTTTCATCGCCTGGGGTTTGACCGCCAGCACGACCACGTCTGCGTCTTGAATGGCATCGGCGTTGTCGGCGAAAACTTCAATGCCGTGTTCGGCCTGCACTTTGGCGCGGGTTTCGGCGCCCGGGTCGCTGGCGCGGATTTGCGCGGCGTCCAGACCTTTGGCGCGCAGGCCGCCGATCAGGCTGGCGGCCATGTTTCCGGCACCGATAAAGGCAATACGAGTCTTGCTCATGTCAGGTCCTTATAGAGAGGTGCGTCAGCCATGGTTCAGGGCTGACTGTAGTCGCGGGCGCCAAACAGGGCCGTACCGATGCGGACCCAGGTGGCGCCCATGGCGATGGCCGACTCGAGGTCGTGGCTCATGCCCATGGAAAGTGTGTCGAGCGGCAGGTTCAGGCTGGCTTGCAGGCTTTGCACGGCAGCGAAAGCAGCGTCCTGGGCGGCGCGATCTTCAGTCGGCTCAGGGATCGCCATCAGCCCGCGCAGCTTGATGCGCGGCAGTTCGCCGATGGCTTTCGCCAGGGCTGGCAAGTCGGCCGGGGTGCAGCCGGATTTGCTGGCTTCACCGCTGACGTTGACCTGGATGCAGATGTTCAGGGGAGGCAGATCGGCAGGACGTTGTTCGGACAGGCGTTGTGCGATTTTCAAGCGGTCCACGGAATGCACCCAGTCGAAGTGCTCGGCGATAGCGCGAGTCTTGTTCGATTGAATGGGGCCGATGAAGTGCCAGATCAAGGGCAGGTCGGCCAATTCGAGCTGTTTGCTCAGGGCCTCCTGCAGGTAATTCTCGCCAAAGTCACGCAGGCCGGCGGCATAGGCTTCGCGCAGGGCCTCGGCGGGCTTGGTCTTGCTCACGGCGAGCAGTTGAACACTGTGCTCGTCGCGGTGAGCAGCCTGGGTCGCTGCCTGGATACGCGAACTAACCTGGAGAATGTTGTCTGCTATCGTGGACATCAAGAGGCGCCGGCGGTTTGAAGGTTGGCGGCATTCTACTGGAATTGAGGAGCGCTATGGATATCACTGAG
This sequence comes from Pseudomonas sp. LB3P93, assembly GCF_054898025.1. Classification (NCBI taxonomy): domain Bacteria; kingdom Pseudomonadati; phylum Pseudomonadota; class Gammaproteobacteria; order Pseudomonadales; family Pseudomonadaceae; genus Pseudomonas; species Pseudomonas sp. LB3P93. The sequence continues at coordinate 6,104,641 of NZ_CM142713.1, read as the reverse complement.
CTGCTGGCCTTCAGCGCTAAACAGGGCGCGTCCGACCTGCACCTGTCTGCCGGCCTGCCACCGATGATTCGCGTTGATGGCGATGTGCGGCGCATCAACCTGCCGGCCCTGGACCACAAACAGGTGCATGAACTGATCTACGACATCATGAACGACACCCAGCGGGTGGACTTCGAGAAACACCTGGAAACTGATTTTTCCTTCGAAGTACCCGGTGTGGCACGTTTCCGGGTCAACGCCTTCAACCAGAATCGCGGTGCGGGCGCAGTGTTCCGGACCATTCCGTCGAAGGTCCTGAGCATGGACGACCTCGGCATGGGCGAGGTGTTTCGCAAGATTACCGAGGCCCCGCGAGGGCTGGTGCTGGTGACGGGCCCGACCGGTTCCGGCAAGTCCACCACCCTGGCGGCGATGATCGATTACCTCAATAACCATCGCCATCATCACATCCTCACCATCGAAGACCCGATCGAGTTCGTCCACGAATCGCGCAAATGCCTGATCAATCAACGTGAAGTCCATCGCGATACCCGCAGTTTCGCCACGGCCCTGCGCTCGGCCCTGCGGGAAGACCCGGACGTGATTCTGGTAGGGGAGATGCGTGATCTGGAGACCATTCGCCTGGCGCTGACCGCCGCCGAAACCGGCCACCTGGTGTTCGGCACGCTGCACACCACGTCAGCGGCGAAGACCATCGACCGGGTAGTGGACGTGTTTCCGGGGGACGAGAAGTCGATGGTGCGTTCGATGCTGTCCGAGTCGTTGCTGGCAGTGGTGTCGCAGACCCTGATCAAGAAGATCGGTGGCGGGCGCATTGCGGCACACGAAATCATGCTCGGCACCTCGGCGATCCGAAACCTGATCCGCGAAGACAAGGTGGCGCAGATGTACTCGTCGATTCAGACCGGGGGCAACCTGGGGATGCAGACGCTGGATATGTGCTTGAAGGAATTGGTGACCAAGGGCTTGATCAGCCGGGAGCATGCGCGGGAGAAGGCGCGGTCACCGGATAACTTCTGAGTTGGAATGCGGACCTGTGGCGAGGGAGCTTGCTCCCGCTGGGCTGCGAAGCAGACCTGAAAAACGGGGAGCGCTACGCGCTCCAGCGGGAGCAAGCTCCCTCGCCACAAAAGCGCGCCTTCAGGAGGGCGTCAGCAGATCAGCGCTGAACAACCTGGAGGGTGTTCTTCTCTTTAGGCAGAACCCGCTTGGCAACCACGTAGTGGCTTTCCCAGTACGGTTTCTTCAAGGTGTCGATGGTCACCGACTTGCCACGACGCGGTGCGTGGATGAAGCGGTCGTTGCCCAGGTAGATGGCAACGTGATTGACCCGACGGCTCTTGATGTTGAAGAAAATCAGGTCGCCCGGCTTCAAATCGTTGCGATCGACTTTCTCGCCATGACCGCTGGCCATGGCATTGGACGTGCGTGGCAGGTCAAACGTGGCGTCGTTGAACGCATATTTCACCAGGCCGCTGCAATCGAACCCTTTACTTGGGCTGCTGCCGCCCCAACGGTAAGGTGTACCGAGGACATTGACCGCGCGACTCAGCACGTTGCTGCTTTCCTTGGTCGCCATTGGCGGAACAAGGCTGCTTTTGCTGACCAGCTGTGGAGCACGTTTTTCGGATTTCTTGTTTTTGCTCGAAGGAGCAGAAACATGGGATTTTTGGGTGTAACCATTAACGTTTGGAAGACGTTGCTCACGATTGGTGGCGTGGGCGGCCAGTGGCATCAAAAGGCAAATGGTTAGCCATGTCTTGAAAAATGGACGCATTAGGCAAGGCTCATATGGGTTAGCGCGCAACTTTATAACAGCTTTTTTTGACGTTCCGAGGCCGTTGGTCGATTCAACTTGGAGGCAACGGAACCAAATAAGCGGCAAATGGACGCAATTGTCTGACAGAAGTCAGGTGGTATAAGGCTTTGACGGAACCGACGTTAACATGTGCCATACGTCGGCAACCTGTAAAAAAGTCACAAAGAATTCAAGAATATTTATCTATCGTGTGAATCGAGGTCCTTCATGAACACCTATCATCAGGCCGGCCCGCAGCAAGACACGCACAGCAAAATGATCGGCTATCTGCTGTGGATTTTTGGTTTTACCGGGGCTCACCGCTTCTATTACGGCAAGCCGGTGACCGGGACGATCTGGTTTTTCACGCTCGGATTGTTGGGTATCGGCTGGCTGATTGACGTGTTTCTGATCCCGGCCATGGACCGTGAAGCGGACCTGCGTTTCACCGCCGGGCCCATTGAGTACAACGTTGCGTGGATTCTGCTGACGTTTCTCGGGGTATTCGGTGTACACCGGATGTATCAGGGGAAGTGGATCAGCGGATTGCTGTACCTGGTGACGGGCGGGTTGTTCTTTCTGGGGGTTTTGTATGACTTCTGGACGCTGAATGACCAAGTGTCAGTGCGTAACGCGCAGAACAGAGGCACCTTCCAGTAAGTTGTGGCGAGGGAGCAAGCTCCCTCGCCACAGTGTTATGCCTGGTGGGTGATGCGCCCATCCACCAGGGTGTAGCGCACCACGCTTGGCAAACTATGCCCAATAAACGGGCAGTTCTCACCCTTGGACAACCAGGTTTCACCGGCCACGGTCGAAGCCGCCGGATCAAACAGCACGATGTCCGCCGGCCCACCGACTGCCAACTTACCCGCTGGCAAACGCAACGCCTCGGCAGGTCCGGTGCTGAGTCGTGCCAACAACGTCGGCAGATCCAGCAACCCATCCTCCACCAGCGTCATCGCCAATGGCAGCAACAGTTCAACACTGCTGATACCCGGCTCGGTCGCGCCAAACGGCGCCAGTTTGGCGTCCCGTTCGTGGGGCTGGTGATGGCTGGAAATCGCCGAAACCACGCCTGACTTCACCGCTGCACGCAGGCCATCGCGGTCGGCGCGGGTGCGCAGCGGCGGCTGGACGTGATAGAGGCTGCTGAAGTCGATCAGCGCTTCGTCAGTCAGGATCAGTTGATACAGCGCCACATCGGCGGTCACCCGCAAGCCACGGGCCTGGGCCTGAGCGATCAGGGCCACGCCACGAGCGCTGGTGAGCTGGCTGAAGTGCGCACGCACGCCGCTTTGCTCGACCAGCAGCAGGTCCCGGGCCAGGGCCACGGTTTCAGCGGTTTCCGGAATGCCCGGCAAGCCGAGGAAGCTCGCGGTCGGACCTTCGTGGGCCAAGCCACCTTCGGCGAGGTCGTGGTCCTGAGAGTTGAAAATCACCGTCAGGTCGAAGGTCGCTGCGTATTCCAGCGCCCGGCACAGCGTGCGGGTGTTGCGGAAACTGTCCAGGCCGTTGCCGAAGGCCACGCAACCGGCATCGCGCAAGGCGACCAGTTCGGCGAGTTGTTCGCCTTCCAGACCTTTGCTCAGGGCGCCGATCGGGAAGACTTTGGTGTTGCCGGCTTCGCGGGCACGGTCGAGGATCAGTTCGGCCACGGCCGAAGTGTCCAGCACCGGTTTGGTTTTCGGCGGGCAGCACAGGCTGGTCACGCCACCGGCCGCGGCGGCGCGGGTTTCACTGACGATCGAGCCTTTGCGGCTGTAACCCGGCTCACGCAGGGCGACGTTCAGGTCAACCAGGCCAGGGGCGGCCACCAGGCCTTTGGCGTCTAGGGTGTCGACGGGTACAAAACCGGCGGGCGCGACGCCAAGGGCGACGACCTTGCAGGCTTCAATATGAATGTCGGTGACTTTATCCAGGCCAGTGGCTGGATCGATGACACGGGCGCCGAGAATGCTGAGCTTCACTGGGCGTTCTCCTGCTCGAATTGGCGCTGGGCTGTCTGCCCGCTCATGGCCATGGACAACACGGCCATACGAATCGCGATGCCGTAGGTGACCTGATTGAGGATCACCGAGTGCGGACCGTCGGCCACCGCCGACTCAATCTCCACCCCACGGTTGATCGGCCCCGGGTGCATGACGATGCAATCCGGTTTGGCCCCGGCCAGGCGCGCGGTGGTCAGGCCGAACAGGCGGTAGAACTCGCCTTCGCTCGGCAGCAGGCCACCGGTCATGCGCTCGCGTTGCAGGCGCAGCATGATCACCACGTCGACGTCTTTCAGGCCTTCGGTCATGTCGGTGTAAACCTTCACGCCGTACTGCTCGATGCCGATTGGCAGCAGGGTTTTCGGTGCGATCACGCGGATGTCCGGGCAACCGAGGGTTTTCAGCGCCAGCATGTTCGAGCGCGCCACCCGCGAATGCAGAATGTCACCGACGATGGCCACCGAGAGATTTTCGAAGCCGCCCTTGTGCCGACGAATCGTCAGCATGTCGAGCATGCCCTGGGTCGGGTGCGCGTGACGGCCGTCGCCGCCGTTGATGATCGCCACTTGCGGGCAGACATGCTCGGCAATGAAGTGCGCCGCGCCGGAATCACCGTGGCGCACGACGAACATGTCGGCAGCCATGGCTTCCAGGTTGCGCAGGGTGTCGAGCAGGGTTTCGCCTTTGCTCGCCGACGACGTGGACACGTTAAGTGTGATCACGTCCGCCGACAGACGCTGGGCCGCCAGTTCGAAAGTGGTGCGGGTGCGGGTGGAGTTCTCGAAGAACACGTTGCACACGGTCTTGCCGCGCAGCAGCGGGACTTTCTTCACCGCCCGGGCGCCGACTTCGAGGAACGAGTCGGCGGTGTCGAGGATTTCCGTCAACAACTCGCGGCGCAAACCGTCGAGCGAGAGGAAGTGTCGCAGCTGGCCCTGATCATTGAGCTGCAGCGGGCGCTTGGTTTCTAGAGGCGTCATCGCGAGGGGGACTCTCAATAGGGCGAATTAAAGGGCGAGGTCTTGCAGTTCGAGCTTGAGTTCCGGGCCGGACAGCTTCACCCGCTCGTGGGCCGCCAGCGCCAGCGTCGCGCCGACCACGTTCGGGCGGATCGGCAGCTCGCCAGCGTCCAGGTCCAGCAGGCACACCAGCGTTACGCTGGCCGGGCGGCCGTAGTCGAACAGTTCATTCATCGCGGCGCGGATGGTCCGACCGCTCATCAGCACGTCGTCGATCAGCACCAGGTGTTGGCCTTCGATTTCGAACGGCAGGGCGGACGGGCGCACTTGCGGGTGCAGGCCGTTCTGGCTGAAGTCGTCGCGGTAGAAGGACACGTCCAGGGTGCCAAGCGGCGAATCGCTGCCCAGTTCTTCGAGCAACGCCTGGGCGACCCAGACACCGCCGGTACGAATGCCGATGTAGCGCGGTTCGCTGATGCCACGGTGTTCCAGATGTGCCTTGAGACGGATCGCCATCTGGCTGATCAGTTCGGCGGGATTGGGCAGGCTCATGGTTGCTCCTTCTTGGGCCCGAGCCGGTGTGTGCGGGTTTGGCTCGGGTTGTAGCTAAGAGAGACGCCGTGACGGCTCTTCAGGATTCGAACAGTGCGGTGTTTTCGTCGAGCCAGCCTTGCAGCAACAGGGCGGCGGCGATGGCATCGACCGGGTTGTCGCGGTAGCTGCCCTTTTGTCCGCCACGATCACGCCGTTCACCCTTGGCTTCGAAGGTGGTCAGGCGTTCATCGTGGGTATAGAAGGGCAGGTTGTAGCGGCCATTGAGGCGGCGGGCGAATTTCTCCGCGCGCAGGCACATGTCGCTCGGTGTGCCGTCCATGTTGAGTGGCAGGCCGACGACCACAGCGTCAGGCTTCCACTCTTTAATGAGGGCTTCGACCTGGTTCCAGTCGGGAACACCGTTTTGCGCTTTCAAGGTACACAGCTCGCGGGCCTGGCCGGTAATCACCTGGCCGACCGCAACGCCGATCTGTTTGGTGCCGTAGTCGAAACCCAGAATCAGTCGCAGGGCCATCAGGCGTGGCCCGCCTGGCTGGTGAGCAGGCTGAGATTGACCCCGAGGTGCTTGGCTGCCGCGTCCAGGCGCAGCTCGCTGCTGGTGTTGAACAGGATGTCGGCTTCGAACGGGCAGGTCAGCCAGGCGTTCTGCGCCAGTTCGGCTTCAAGCTGCCCGGCTTCCCACCCGGCATAACCGAGGGCAATCACGCTTTTCGCCGGGCCAACGCCGTCAGCGATGGCGAACAGCACATCCTGGGAGGTGGACAAGGAAAGGTTGCCTTCCAGATCAACGGTCGCCTGAAACGTCTTGCCCGAGGGGTGCAGGACAAATCCGCGATCAGTCTGGACCGGGCCGCCGATAAAGATCGGCACATGCTGGCAGAGCACGGGCGGTTCGATGTCGGGGCGCAATTGCTCGAGGATGTCGGCCAGATTCAGGTCCTGCGGCCGGTTGACCACCAGCCCCATGGCACCATTGGCCGTGTGCTCGACGATGTAGGTCAAGGTGTGCGCAAAGTTCGGGTCGGCCATGTGAGGCATGGCGATCAGGAAGTGATGCTTGAGGTAGCTGGGGCTGACGTTCTTCATGAGCGCTAGTGTGGCGTTGGAGGGGCGAACTGACAAGCTGGGGATGAGCAGGAAATGCCCCAAATCCCAGCAACAACACAGATTAACTGTGGGAGCTAGCCTGCTAGCGATTGCGGTCTTTCAGGCGCTTTGATGTTGAATGTGATGCCGCTATCGCGAGCAGGCTCGCTCCCACAGGGGAATTGGAGGTGGTCAGTTGCTGGAGAGACGATCCCCACGAGCGAATTTCCAAGTGCGGATGATTTCCAGCCGGTCAATGTCCGACAAATCCCCGGTAAACGGCGAAAACGGTGCCGCCAGCCGCACAATCCGCTGCGCCGCTTGGTCCAGCAGCGGTTGCCCGGAGGACTCCAGCACCAGCACTTCATAAAGCGAGCCGTCGCGGTTGATCGAGACCATCAGGCGCAAATTGCCGTAGATCTGCTTGCGCCGCGCTTCGTCGGGGTAATTCAGGTTACCGATGCGCTCGACCTTCTTGCGCCACTCGTCCTTATACCAGGCGCCCTTGTCTTTCATGGTCGAAGCAGCGCTCAGGCGGTGGATGCGCGGGCGCTTGGCGTACAGCTGTTGTTCGTTGGCCAGTTCCGCTTCCAGGCTGGCGATGTCGCTGGACAGCTGTTCAGTGTCGAACGTCGGCGCCGCCACGGCAGGTTTGGTGAGTGGCTTGACCTCTTCGTTCTTGGCCGGGGCCTTTTTCGGCTTCGGCGCAACGGTGGTCACGGCAGCCTTGGGTGCTGCTTCAGGCACTTGCGGCTTGGCAGCCGGCGGTGGCGTGACTTTTTGTACCATGTTGTCCTGGAAGGGCGCGACCTCGGTGGTCTTGGGAATTGCCTTTTTATCCAGGGTGCCGCTGCCTTCCTGATTTTCCTGGGCGAGGAAATCAGCTTTCGCAGGCTTCTTTTCGCTTTTGAAGGTGGCGAGGGTGATTTCCAGGGTTTTGCTGATCTGCTGGGGCTCGACCATCGTAAAACCGACGCCCAGCAGCAAGGCCAGGTGAATCAACGCCGCGAGAAACAGGGTAAATCCGAGGCGATCGGCCGGGCGCACGCCACGGTGGGCGAGTTCAGCGGGCAGATCGGACGGAAGTGTCATGACAAGGAAACCAACATCGCGTTTTTCACAGGCCGCGCATGATAACGCAATGTTGGTCGCACCTTGGCTGTTCTATATCAACGAGCCTTGAGCTTCTGATCGATGGCATCCATCAGCAGGCCACCAATGTCGGTGCCAAATGCGTTATCAATCTCGCGAATGCAGGTCGGGCTGGTGACGTTGATTTCGGTCAGGTGCTCGCCAATCACGTCCAGGCCAACGAACAACAGGCCTTTCTCACGCAGGGTCGGGCCGACCTGGGCGGCGATCCAGCGATCCTTGTCGCTCAGCGGACGGGCTTCGCCACGGCCACCGGCGGCGAGGTTGCCACGGGTTTCGCCAGCGGCAGGAATCCGCGCCAGGCAATAATCCACCGGTTCGCCATCGATCATCAGGATGCGTTTGTCGCCGTCCTTGATCGCCGGCAGGTAAGCCTGGCCCATGATCTGCTGGGTGCCCAGCGCGGTCAGGGTTTCCAGAATCACCGACAGGTTCGGATCGCCGGCGCGATGACGGAAGATCGAGGTGCCGCCCATACCGTCCAGTGGTTTGAGGATCACGTCGCCATGCTTGGCGGCGAATTCGCGCAACACGTCGGCGCGGCGGCTGACCACGGTCGGCGGCGTGCACTGCGGGAACAGCGTGGCGAACAACTTTTCGTTGCAGTCACGCAGGCTTTGCGGCTTGTTGACCACCAGCACGCCAGCGCGCTCGGCTTGTTCCAGCAGGTAAGTGGAGTAGACGAACTCCATGTCGAACGGCGGATCCTTGCGCATCAGGATAACGTCCAGATCGCTCAGCAGCGCGTCGGTCTCGGCTTCCAGTTCAAACCATTTTTCCGGGTTGGCGAAGACTTTCAACGGACGCATCCGCGCCCGGGCCTCGCCTTCGCCCTGATACAAATCGCGCTGTTCCATATAGAACAGTTCCCAGCCGCGCTTCTGTGCGGCCAGCAGCATGGCCAGCGAGCTATCCTTTTTATAGGAAATGCTGGCAATAGGATCCATGACAATCCCGACGCGAACGCTCATGGGTTTTTCCTCGAATTTGGGGTGGCTTAACAGCTATCAAAAAGTGGCGTCAGAGTGGCGCTCAGTGTGTTCCCGGTCAAGGAAAAACCACCGCACCCGTCGCCCGATAGATTGGTTTTAGAGACTGTGCTAAAAAGGCTGCCATATCGTTCTGGCCCTTAAACATCAAGGGTTTCGAGCCTCCGGTTATCGGAAATGGACAATTTGATTCGCAAAGGCGACGGCAGAGCATTTATGGACCAGCATTCCAGCGCCTTGAAGGTCATGGTGATCGACGATTCGAAGACGATTCGTCGCACCGCCGAAACGCTGTTGAAGAACGTGGGTTGTGAAGTCATCACGGCCATCGATGGTTTCGATGCCCTGGCCAAGATTGCCGACAATCACCCCGGCATCATCTTTGTCGACATCATGATGCCGCGCCTGGATGGCTATCAGACCTGCGCGCTGATCAAGAACAACAGTGCGTTCAAGTCCACGCCAGTGATTATGCTGTCGTCCAAGGACGGGCTGTTCGACAAGGCCAAGGGGCGCATCGTCGGCTCCGACCAGTTTTTGACCAAGCCTTTCAGCAAGGAAGAACTGCTGAACGCGATCCAGGCCCATGTACCGGGCTTCGCCGCCGTTTTGCCGCAGTAGGACACGCACAGTGACGCTCGGCCAGCGGGCCCGGCGTCGACAAGAATGGGGAAGACCATGGCACGTATTCTGATCGTCGATGATTCGCCGACCGAAATGTACAAACTGACCGGCATGCTGGAAAAGCACGGTCATGAAGTGTTGAAAGCCGAAAACGGCGCCGACGGCGTGGCCCTGGCCCGCCAGGAAAAACCAGACGCCGTGCTGATGGACATCGTCATGCCCGGCCTCAACGGTTTCCAGGCGACCCGCCAGCTGACCAAAGACCCGGACACCGGGCACATTCCGGTGATCATCATCACCACCAAGGATCAGGAAACCGACAAGGTCTGGGGCACGCGCCAGGGCGCCAAGGATTACCTGACCAAACCGGTCGACGAAGAGACCCTGATCAGAACCCTGAACAACGTGCTGGCCGGTTGATCGTCCGGCCATGACCGAGTCGCTGACGGCTTTCGAACTGCTGCTGCAGATCGACCAGCGCTGTCGTCTGCTGGCGGCGGATTTGCCGTCCCAGCCGACCCGGCAGGACCGCTGGAGCGGCATCGGTTTTCGCCTGGGTGAACACTGGTACGTCGCGCCCATGGGCGAAGTCAGCGAGGTCTTGCACGAACCGCGTTTCACCCAATTGCCGGGCGTCAAACCCTGGGTCAAGGGTGTGGCCAACCTGCGCGGGCGATTGCTGCCGATCATGGATTTGTGCGGCTTCTTCGGTCATGAACAGTCGACCCTGCGCAAACAGCGGCGGGTGTTGGTGGTGGAACACGGCGAAGTGTTTGCCGGGTTGATGGTCGACGAAGTCTTCGGCTTGCAGCACTTTGCCCAGGACACTCTGGAGCCGGTGGTGATGGCTGATCTGCACGGGCCGATTTCAGCGTTCGTCAAAGGCCGGTTTCAGCGTGAACAGACCTGGCAAATATTCAGTCCGTTTACGCTGGCGCAGTCGCAGAGCTTCATGCATGTAGCGTTGTAATCAAGGCGACGCCGCAATCCTGTAGGAGCGAGGCTTGCCCGCGAAGAACGAAAACGCGGTGTTCCTGTAAGACCGCAGCGCCTGCTTCGCGGGCAAGCCTCGCTCCTACAAGGGCGTCGTTGAATTGGGCAGTACAGGCGAGGACCGATGATAAAAACAAAGACAGGCAAGCCAGAAGGATCGCGCAGCCGCTCGCAGATCATCGTGCTGTTCATCGCGCTGATCATCTTCATCATGCTGCTGTTCGCCAACTTCGCTTACCTCAACACTCAAGCCACGTACGACAAACAGTACATCGGCCACGCCGGCGAGTTGCGCGTGCTGTCCCAACGCATCGCCAAAAACGCCACCGAAGCCGCTGCCGGCAAGGCTGCCGCGTTCAAGCTGCTGAGCGATGCACGCAACGACTTCGCCCAACGCTGGGGTTACCTGAAGAAAGGCGACCCGGTCACCGGCCTGCCACCGGCGCCGTCCACCGTGCGCCCGGAAATGCGCGCCGTGCAGCTCGACTGGGAGCGCCTGCTGAAAAACACCGACGCAATCCTCTCCAGCGAGCAGACCGTACTGTCGCTGCATCAGGTCGCCGCGACGCTGGCCGAAACCGTGCCGCAGTTGCAGGTCGAATACGAAAAAGTCGTCGAAATTCTCCTGCAACGCGGTGCTCCGGCCGGTCAGGTCGCCATGGCCCAGCGTCAGTCGCTGTTGGCCGAACGCATCCTGGGCGCGGTGAATACTGTGCTGTCCGGTGACGAAAACTCGCAGCAAGCCGCCGACGCTTTTGGTCGTGACGCTGCGCGATTCGGTCAGGTGCTCAATGGCATGCTCCAGGGCAATGCGTCGCTGCGGGTCAGCCAGGTCGAAGACCGCGATGCTCGCATCCGGTTGACCGAGATTTCCGAACTGTTCGAATTCGTCTCCGGCTCTGTGGATGAAATCCTCGAAACCTCGCCGGAGCTGTTCAAGGTTCGCGAATCGGCGACCAACATTTTCACCTTGTCGCAAACCCTGCTCGACGAAGCCTCGCACTTGGCCACCGGTTTCGAAAACCTGGCCGGCGGGCGCGACACCGACACCATCGGCGGCTATGTATTGGGCCTGCTGGCCCTGATGTCGATCATCCTCATCGGCCTGGTGATGGTGCGCGAAACCAATCGCCAGCTGCGTGAAACCGCCGAGAAGAACGAGCGCAACCAGAACGCGATCATGCGCCTGCTCGACGAGATCGAAGACCTCGCTGATGGCGACCTCACCGTGACCGCCTCGGTGACCGAAGACTTCACCGGGACCATCGCCGACTCGATCAACTATTCCGTCGATCAACTGCGCGACCTGGTGGCAACAATCAACCTCACCGCCGGCCAGGTCGCCGCCGCCGTGCAGGAAACCCAGGCCACCGCCATGCACCTGGCCCAGGCTTCGGAACATCAGGCGCAACAGATCAGCGAAGCCTCGACCGCGATCAACGACATGGCGCAGTCCATCGACCAGGTCTCGGCCAACGCTGCCGAGTCCTCGGCGGTGGCCGAACGTTCGGTGGAAATCGCCAACAAGGGCAACGAGGTGGTGCACAACACCATTCACGGCATGGACAACATTCGCGAGCAGATTCAGGACACCGCCAAGCGCATCAAGCGTCTGGGCGAGTCTTCTCAGGAAATCGGCGACATTGTCAGCCTGATCGACGATATTGCCGACCAGACCAACATCCTCGCCCTCAACGCGGCGATTCAGGCCTCGATGGCCGGCGACGCCGGGCGCGGTTTTGCGGTGGTGGCCGACGAGGTACAGCGGCTGGCCGAGCGTTCGTCCGCCGCCACCCGGCAGATCGAAACCCTGGTGCGGGCGATTCAGACCGACACCAACGAAGCCGTGATTTCCATGGAGCAAACCACCACCGAAGTGGTGCGCGGCGCGCGTCTGGCGCAGGATGCCGGAGTGGCCCTGGAAGAAATCGAAGGGGTATCGAAGACCCTTGCAGCGCTGATCCAGAGCATTTCCAACGCAGCGCAGCAGCAGACGTCTTCGGCCGGTCAGATTTCCCTGACGATGAACGTGATTCAGCAGATCACCACGCAGACTTCGTCGGGCTCCACCGCCACCGCTGAAAGCATCGGTAACCTGGCGAAGATGGCCAGCCAGCTGCGGCGTTCGGTGTCCGGTTTCACCTTGCCGGCGGCCAAGGCGCAAGCTGCGGATAAAGTGTGAATCGCCCGCAGGCGTTTGCGTTTTTTTGAGTAGAGCAGTGATTTGGAGTGGTTATGGGTGATCGGCACGACTATGTGGCCCTCGAGTGGGTCAAAGGCGAGATTGCCGAAACGCTGAAAGTGGCTCATCAAGCGATCGAAACCCTGCTTGATGACCCTCAGGCGACGCACGCCCTGAGCGATTGCCTGGCGTGCATCCATCAGGTTCACGGCAGTTTGCAGATGGTCGAATTCTACGGCGCGGCCCTGCTCGCCGAAGAAATGGAACAACTGGCCACCGCCCTGCAACAGAACCGGGTCAGCCATCGCGACGAGGCGCTTCATCTGTTGCTGCAAGCCCTCGGGCAACTGCCGATCTACCTCGACCGGGTGCAAGGCGCGCGCCGTGATCTGCCTTTGGTGGTGCTGCCGTTGCTCAACGACTTGCGCAGTGCCCGGGGCGAAAGCCTGTTGTCGGAAACCAGTCTGTTCAGCCCGCAATTGCTCGACCTGCCGGCGCTGGACGAAGAGTCGCTGGCCCTGCTTGAGCCGGCAGATTTTCCCAATGTGTTGCGCAAGTTGCGGCAGATGCTGCAAATGGCGCTGGTCGGGTTGCTGCGCGAGCAGGACGACGAAACCCACCTCGGTTACCTGGCCAGGGTTTTTTCACGCCTTGAAGGGCTGTGCGGCAACGCGCCCTTGAGCCCGTTGTGGCAAGTTGCCTCGGCGCTGGTCGAAGGCATGCGCGGTGGCTCGATTGCCAATAGCCCGGCGCTGCGCAGCCTGTTCAAGGACGCCGACAAAGAACTCAAACGCCTGCTCGAACAGGGCATACGCGGCATCAATCAGCCGGCACCGCCGGAGTTGCTCAAGAGTTTGCTGTTCTACATTGCCAAGGCCGAACATCCCACCGGGCAGATGCTGACCATGAAAGATCGTTACTCACTGGACGACGCGCTGCCTGACAGCGCAATGGTCGACGAAGAACGCGCCCGCCTGGCCGGTCCCGACCGTGACGCCATGCGCTCAGTGCTGGCCGCGCTCTGTGAGGAGCTGGTGCGGGTCAAGGAACGCCTCGACCTGTTTGTACGCAGCGACCGCCAGCACGCCTCGGACCTCGAAACCCTGTTGGCGCCGCTGCGGCAAATCGCCGACACCCTGGCAGTGCTGGGTTTCGGCCAGCCGCGCAAAGTCATCATCGATCAACTGGCGGTGGTACTGAGCCTTGCGCAGGGTCAGCGCGAACCCAACGACGCCATTCTCATGGACGTCGCCGGGGCCTTGCTCTACGTCGAAGCGACGCTGGCCGGGATGGTCGGCACCGTAGAGCCGGAGAGCCAGGAAGAAAGTCACCTGCCGACCACCGACCTGACGCAGATCCACCAGATCGTGATCAAGGAAGCGCGCATCTGTCTGCAACAGGCCAAGGACATGATCGTCGATTACATCGACGCCGACTGGGACCGCCAGCATTTGCAGGCCTTGCCGGCGTTGCTGACCCAGGTGCGCGGCGCGCTGGCGATGATTCCGTTGAGCCGTGCGGCGAGCCTGATCGAAACCTGCAACCACTTCATCCGCGAGCATCTGCTGCTGGACCCGGAGCAGCCTGGCTGGCAGGAACTGGACAGCCTGGCCGACGTCATCACCAGCATCGAATATTACCTGGAGCGTCTCAGCGACGACCCCGAGGCGCCGGGCGAACAATTGCTCGACGTGGCGGAAAAAAGCCTGGCGTCACTCGGGTTTTTCCCCAGCGAACAGCATGTGCCGATGCTTGAGGATGTGCTCAGCCCGAGTGAAGCCCAGGTGATGCAGGACCTGCAGGAACTCGATGATCCGGACACCGTCCAGTCGCTGGCCGATGTCTTGGCCAGTCCGGTGTCTTCGGTCAATCCACCTGCCCTGACCACCCCGGGCAGCCTGCTGCCACCGCCCGCCGGCGAAGAACCGGTGGACGATGAGCTGCGGGAAGTCTTCCTCGAAGAAACCGATGAAGTCCTGGATATCCTCCGGGAATACTTGCCGCGCTGGGCAACCAATCCCGGCGATGAAACCGCCTTGAGTGAATTGCGCCGGGCGTTCCACACCTTGAAAGGCAGTGGCCGGATGGTCCGTGCGCTGGTGCTGGGCGAGCTGGCGTGGGCGGTGGAAAACCTGCTCAACCGCGTGCTGGAGCGCAGCGTTGCGCCGGGGGCGGCGGTGCAACAATTGCTCGACGATGCACTGAACCTGCTGCCGGAGCTGGTGGCCGAATACGCCACCAATGCCCAACGCCAGCGCAACGACGTCGACCAGTTGGCCGCTCGCGCCCATGCCCTCGCCAAGGGCGATACGCCTGCCAGCGATGAAGACACCCAGGACGTCGCGGCCCTTGATCCGCTGTTGCTGGAGATCTTCCGCAAGGAAGCCGAGACCCATCTCACCAGCCTCAACCGCTTCCTCGATCAAGCCGCCGAGCATGTGCCGCTGCAAGCCAGCGACGAGTTGCAGCGGGCGTTGCACACCTTGAAGGGCAGCGCCTCGATGGCCGGTGTGTTGCCGATTGCCGAGCTGGCGACGCCGCTGGATCAACTCGCCCGCGAGTACAAGGCACACCTGATCGCCCTCGACCTCGACGAAGTCGAACTGCTGCTGGAAGCCGAAGGCTTGTTCCGCCTTGGGCTGCGGCAACTCAAGGGTGATCCGCTGGCCGAGATTCCGGGCGCTCATTCATTGATCGAGCGCACCAAGGCGCTGCTCGCCGAGCGTCTGGACGCGCTGTTGAAAGCGCCGAGCACCGCGCTGCGGACCAAGCGCGATCCGCAACTGATCAACAACTTCCTGGCCCAGGGCATGGACATCCTCCTGGACGCCGAAAGCCTGTTGCAGCGTTGGCAGCAGCACCCCGGCGAGCGTCAGGAACTCACCGCGTTGCTGGATGAATTGACCACCTTGGGCGAAGGCGCGCACCTCGCCGATCTGCACCCGGTGGATGAGCTCTGCGAAGCGTTGCTCGACCTGTACGGCGCGGTGGAAGAGAGCAGCCTGGCGGTCAGCGACCGGTTTTTCCACGAGGCGCAAAGTGCCCACGAAGCGCTGATCAACATGCTTGACGAACTGGCCGCCGGCCAGGAAGTCAGCCCGCAACCGGAACGCATCCGGGCTCTGCGCGGCTTGCTGGATGAAAGCCTTGATCCGTCTTCCATGGGCCTGATCCGCAGCGATGGCAGCCGCACCCTGAGCATCCGGGAACTGGGCAGCGCCACCGCGGAACTGGAACAGACTGCAACCCAGGTCGAGCTGGACGATGAGATCGTTTCGATCTTCCTCGAAGAAGCGGTGGATATTCTTGAGAGCGCCGGCCAGGCCTTGCAGCGTTGGCTGAGCGACCCGGACAACGCCGCGCCGCTGTCGTCCTTGCAGCGCGATTTGCACACCCTCAAGGGTGGTGCGCGGATGGCCGAGGTCGAGCCGGTCGGCGACCTCGCCCATGAACTGGAAAGTCTTTACGAAGGTCTGGTGGACCGCCGTTACAGCCACAGTGAAACCCTGGCGCAACTGCTGCAACAGAGCCATGACCGCCTCGCGGTGCTGCTTGAACAGCTGCAGAACCAGCACGCGCTGGGTGCCCCGAACGAACTGATCGAAGCGATTCGCGAGTTCCGTCAGGGCAACGCCAACAGCGCCGAAGTGGCGGAACCCGCGCCGGCCAATGACTCGCCGGGGCATGACCCCGAGCTGCTGGAGATCTTCCTTGAGGAAGGTTTCGACATCATCGAAAACTCCGGCGCGGCCCTCGTGCGCTGGCAAGCCGAGCCGTCGAACCGCCAGGAAGTGGAAACCCTGTTGCGCGACCTGCACACGCTCAAGGGCGGCGCGCGGATGGTGGAAATTGCCCCCATCGGCGACCTCGCCCATGAGCTGGAATTCCTCTACGAAGGCCTCTCCGCTGGCGTGCTGCAACCGACCCCGGCGCTGTTCGCGCTGCTGCAAAGCAGTCACGACCGACTGGCGCAAATGCTCGATGCCACCCGCGCCGGTCAACCCTTGCCGCCGGCCGACCAGTTGATCGATGCGATCAAGAACTTCAGTCATCCCGCCGTTCTCGATACGCCGGTGGTGCTGCCCGCCGCGCCGAAACCCGACACGCCCGTGCTGCAAGCCGAAGCGGGCGCCGACATGGTCAAGGTCTCGGCAGAACTGCTCGACGATCTGGTCAACCTGGCCGGTGAAACCTCAATCTTCCGTGGCCGTATCGAGCAGCAAGTCAACGATGCGCGGGTGGCCCTGAGCGAGATGGAAACCACCATCGAGCGGATGCGCGATCAGTTGCGGCGGCTCGATACCGAAACCCAGGGACGGATTCTCAGCCGTCAGCAAGTCGAAGCCGAACGCCTGGGCTACGAAGAATTTGATCCGCTGGAAATGGACCGTCACTCGCAGTTGCAGCAGTTGTCGCGTGCGCTGTTCGAATCCGCCTCCGACCTGCTCGACCTCAAGGAAACCCTCGACCGCCGCAATCAGGACGCGGAAAACCTGCTGCAGCAGCAGGGCCGCATCAACACCGAATTGCAGGAAGGCCTGATGCGCACGCGCATGGTGCCGTTCGAGCGCATGCTGCCGCGCTTGAAACGCATCGTCCGCCAAGTCTCCAGTGAGCTGGGCAAAGACGTCGAGTTTGTGGTCGGTAACGCCGAAGGCGAGATGGACCGCAACGTCCTCGAGCGCATGGCGGCACCGCTGGAGCACATGCTGCGTAACGCCGTGGACCACGGTCTGGAATCGGCCGAGGTGCGTATCGCGGCCGGCAAACCGGCTCAGGGTCGGATTACGCTCGACCTGTCCCGCGAGGGCGGCGACATCATTTTCGACATCCGCGACGACGGCGCGGGTGTGCCGCTGGATGCGGTGCGGCGCAAGGCGATCAAGCGCGGCTTGCTGGCTCCGGATGCCGAGATCAGCGACCGTGACGTGCTGCAATTCATCCTGCAACCGGGGTTCTCCACCGCCGAGAAAATCACCCAGATCTCCGGGCGTGGCGTGGGCATGGACGTGGTTCACGAAGAAGTCCGGCAGCTCGGTGGCACCATGGTCATCGACTCGACACCGGGGCAGGGCGTGCACTTCCGCATTCGCCTGCCGTTCACCGTGTCGGTCAACCGCGCGCTGATGGTGCAATGCCTGGAGGATCAATACGCGATCCCGCTGAACACCATCGACGGCATCGTTCGCGTGTTGCCCAACGAACTTGAAGGGCATTACCGACTTGATCCGCCGACCTACGAATACGCCGGGCAGCGTTACGAACTGTGCTACCTCGGTGAGCTGCTGAAAACCAGCACCCGCCCGAAACTGCTGGGCCAGAGCCTGCCGCTGCCGGTATTGCTGGTGCAATGCAACGAGCGGCACATCGCCGTGCAAGTGGACTCCATGGCCGGCACTCGGGAGATCGTGGTCAAAAGCCTCGGTCCGCAGTTTGCGGCGGTGCAAGGGTTGTCCGGGGCGACGATTCTGGGCGATGGCCGGGTGGTGCTGATTCTCGACTTGCTGGCGCCGATCCGCGCCATGCAGGCGCAGGTGCCACAACGCACGCTGACCCAGGACGCCGAGGTCGAGCCGCATAAACCGCTGCTGGTGTTGGTGGTCGACGATTCGGTCACCGTGCGCAAGGTCACCAGCCGTCTGCTGGAACGCCACGGCATGAACGTGCTGACCGCCAAGGACGGGGTCGACGCCATGCTGCTGCTCGAAGAACACATGCCCGACCTGATGCTGCTGGACATCGAAATGCCGCGCATGGACGGTTTCGAAGTGGCGACCCAAGTGCGCAGCGACGAACGTTTGCAGCACTTGCCGATCATCATGATCACCTCCCGCACCGGCCAGAAACACCGCGACCGCGCCATGGCCATCGGCGTCAACGACTACCTCGGCAAGCCGTACCAGGAATCGGTGCTGCTCGAAAGCATCGCCCTGTGGAGCAAAACCCATGCTTGAGCATCGCACCAGCAATCTCACCGGGCTGCTGTTGCCCTTGGCCGACCGCAATCTGATTCTGCCCAACGTGGCGGTGGCGGAGTTGATCGACTATCAACCGGGGGCGTTCGATCTGGATACGCCGCCGTGGTACCTGGGGTTGGTGACGTGGCGGGATCGGCAGATTCCGTTGCTGAGTTTTGAGTCGGCGTGTGGCCAGAAAATCGTCATCGGCGAGCGGGCGCGGATCGTGATTCTGAATGCCTTGGGCGGGCGCCCTGAGCTGAAGTTCATTGCGCTGCTGGTGCAGGGGATTCCGCGGTCGTACAAGCTGGATAGTCAATTGAGTTATGTGGATGTGCCGTTGTGTCGGCTGGAACAGGCGGCGGTGCAGGTGGGGGAGCAAGTGGCCAAGGTGCCTGACTTGTTGGCGCTGGAGGAGTTACTGGTAAGTGCCGGGTTGGTCTGACCCGTATCCTGTGGCGAGGGAGCTTGCTCCCGCTGGGTTGCGAAGCAGCCCCAAAATCTCCGGCGAACCGATTATTTTGCGACTGCTGCGCAGCCGAACGGGAGCAAGCTCCCTCGCCACAGGGGTTATGCACTAGACCTTGGCGCGCATCTGCATCTGCAACGCCTCGTTATGATCCAGCGCCCGCTCCACCAACAACTGCACCCCATCGGCCATTCGACTGAGCGCCAGGGCTACCGACCGGCGTGATCCTTCAACATCGTCCGCCAGATCGGCCGCAATGGCGCTGATGGACAGCAAGTCTTCAGAGGCGTTGGCCAAAAGGGCTTCGGTGTCGATATCGGGGGAGACGGTGAAGAGAGGGTGTTTGCGGCGCTTGCCCGGTTTTTCCTGGGCAGGGGGGAAGTAATAAGAGAAGACGCGGTCAGCGGCTTCCTTGAGTTTCTCGGCTTCAAGGATTGCTTCGGGATCGGTGTCGGTTTCTGGGGGATTGGGAGTGGCTTTGAACATAGTGAAGCTCCATTTAATGAGTTTCAGCTGCTCCATCGGGTTCCAATCGAAGGGGTGGCAGCTGTACGCGGGTTGGAACCCGGGCAAACGGACAAAACCCGACAGACTCAAAGGTCTCCCGCGCACAGCCGCCATAACGGAGTGCACCCATTAAAGGTGCGCAAGCATACGTTATGAAAGGCGCTTTTGCCTCGTTAACACCACGGGGTTCCAATCCCGTTCGCTGAATTGTCAGCGACCCATAAACGATAAAGGCCCGCGCAAAAACCCACCAGTCAGCGGCTTCCGGCATTGCTGTAGGCCGCGACGCCAGACCGCGTAGCCTCTCACCGTTGCTGCGGATAAATGTTTAAACACAAATCCCCATTCCGCTCGCGACAGGTTGAAGATTCCCAAAAAGGGACCTATCGTTCCCTTTTTGGGACTCATCGGTTGCCACTGTGAAAAACCTTTCCCTCAGCGAAGCCCTGTTCACGACCACTCAGCAAAAAGTGCTGGGCTTGTTGTTCGGCAAACCCGACCGCAGTTTTTACGCTAACGAGATCGCCCGCTGGGCTCAAGTGGGTAAAGGCAGCCTCATGCGCGAGCTGGATAGATTGCACCAGGCCGGTGTGCTGACCCTGAGCCGTCAGGGCAACCAGACCCACTATCAAGCCAATCCGCAATGCCCGATCTATGCCGAACTGTCAGGCATCGTCCGCAAGACTTTTGGTATTGCCGAGCCTTTGCGCCAAGCGCTGCAACCCTTTGCCGGACAGATCACCTGGGCATTTGTGTACGGCTCGATCGCCAAGGATTCGGCAAACGCATCCAGTGACATTGATCTCATGCTGATCGGCGAAAGCCTCCACTACAGTGAAGTGATGGAGCGGCTCATGCCTCTGGAGGAACAACTGGGCCGCGTCCTCAACCCGACGCTCTACACCCCCGACGACTGGGCCGCAAAACTGGCGGCTGAAAACAGCTTTGTGGTGCGGGTGGCGCAGCAGGACAAGATCAACCTGATGGGGGGAAACCCTTTGGAGTCCAAGGATGGGCAGCAACGAGAATCTGGAGAACCTGTTACGTAGCGGTGGATTGAAAGCCGAGCCACCGGACCGCAAGGAATGCGAAGGGCTGATGCGTTCCGCTGTGGATCGATTGAAAGATGCGCAAACGTCTTCGCTTTCCTTCGCGAGCCGTTTTGACCTGGCTTACAACGCTGCCCATGCCTTGGCTCTGACGGCTCTTCGCTTGTGTGGTTATCGTTCAGACAAGAGATACCTGGTGTTTCAGTGTCTGGTTCATTCCGCTGATATTGGCAAAGTGCAGGTTCGGTTATTCGCGCTGTGCCATGAGCGACGAAACCTGGCGGAGTACGAAGGCTATATGGATGAAGATCCGGCGTTGTTGGCGCAGTTGTTGGAAAGCGCTGAGCAGTTGCTGGTTCGTGTGCAGCAGCAGATGGTTGGGCTGTAATGCTCCGTCATTGGAAACTGCGGGGACTGTGCTGGCCCCTTCGCGGGCAAGCCCGCTCCCACAGGTATTTGTGAGTAGCTCAGGAAGTGAGCACGGAACGGACACTGTGGGAGCGGGCTTGCCCGCGATGAGGCCAGTACTGGCAACAGAGAACTTCTGTCGATCATTACCCTGACCGTAACAATCCACCACTCTGCTTGATTGATGCCGCCCACCCAACACTCCTAAGGTGACTCCCACGACAGCGAACCCGTGGAGTGGTCATGACAACAACAATATCCCCCGACTCGCGATGGACGCGGCGGCGCAGCGAGAAGCAGCGGCGTCTCGAACTGGTGCGACGCCTGGCCGACGGTGTGGTGCTTCCCACCGACAACATCGTCGCAGCGCTGGAGGCGTTGATCCTGCCCGGCGACCGCGTGGTGCTGGAGGGCAATAACCAGAAGCAGGCGGATTTCCTGTCCCGCTCCCTGGCCAAGGCCGATCCTGCCAAGCTGCATGACCTGCACATGATCATGCCCAGCGTCGGCCGTTCCGAGCACCTGGACCTGTTTGAACGCGGCATCGCCCGCAAGCTCGACTTCTCCTTCGCCGGCACCCAGAGCCTGCGCATCAGCCAGTTGCTGGAAGACGGCCTGCTGGAAATCGGTGCGATCCACACCTACATCGAGCTCTATGCGCGACTGGTGGTCGACCTGATTCCCAACGTTGTGCTCTCGGCCGGTTTCATGGCCGACCGCGCCGGCAACATCTACACCGGCCCGAGCACCGAAGACACGCCCGCATTGATCGAACCGGCCGCGTTCAGCGACGGCATCGTCATCGTCCAGGTCAATCAACTGGTGGACGATGTCAGCGACCTGCCGCGTGTCGACATCCCAGCGTCCTGGGTCGATTTCGTGGTGGTGGCCGACAAGCCGTTCTACATCGAACCGCTGTTCACCCGCGACCCACGGCACATCAAGCCTGTGCACGTGTTGATGGCGATGATGGCGATCCGCGGGATCTACGAAAAACACAACGTGCAGTCCCTGAACCACGGCATCGGATTCAACACCGCCGCCATCGAATTGATCCTGCCGACCTACGGCGAATCCCTTGGCCTCAAAGGCAAGATCTGTCGCAACTGGACGCTCAATCCGCACCCGACCTTGATCCCGGCGATTGAAAGCGGCTGGGTCGAAAGCGTGCATTGCTTCGGCACCGAACTGGGGATGGAAAACTACATCGCCGCGCGGCCGGATGTGTTCTTCACCGGGCGCGACGGCTCGCTACGTTCCAACCGGATGTTCTGTCAGCTCGCCGGGCAATACGCGGTGGACCTGTTTATCGGCGCGACTTTGCAAGTCGATGGTGACGGCCACTCCTCCACCGTCACTCGGGGACGTTTGGCTGGTTTCGGCGGTGCGCCCAACATGGGTCACGACCCGCGCGGTCGCCGCCATAGCACCCCGGCCTGGCTCGACATGCGTCACGACGATGCGCCCGAAGCCTTGCTCGAACGCGGTAAAAAACTCGTGGTGCAAATGGTCGAGACCTTCCAGGAAGGGGGTAAACCGACCTTCGTCGAAACCCTCGATGCGATCGAAGTGGCGAAAAAAAGCGGCATGCCACTCGCGCCGATCATGGTCTACGGCGACGACGTCACCCACCTGCTGACCGAAGAGGGCATCGCCTATTTGTACAAGGCCCGTTCGCTGGAAGAACGTCAGGCCATGATCGCCGCCGTCGCCGGGGTGACCGCCATCGGCCTGCGCCACAACCCTAAAGACACCGCGCGTATGCGCCGCGAAGGCCTGATCGCCTTGCCCGAAGACCTCGGCATCCGCCGCACCGACGCCACACGCGAGTTGCTCGCGGCTAAAAGCGTGGCCGATCTGGTCGAGTGGTCCGGTGGCCTCTACAACCCGCCCGCCAAGTTCAGGAGCTGGTAATGCACGCATTCAACCTGCAACCGAAAACGCTGTCCCTGGCTGAACAGCTGGCGGACATGGCCGTGGACGCGCTGATCGACGAAGCGGACCTGTCGCCGAAACCGGCGCTGGTCGACCGTCGTGGCAATGGCGCTCACACCGATCTGCACCTTGGGCTGATGCACGCCTCGGCGCTGTCCCTGTGGCCTGCATTCAAGGAAATGGCGGAAGCGGCCATTGAGTTTGGCGACGTTGGTTTGCCGCTGCGCGAAGCCGTCGGGCGTATTGGTCGGGAAGGGGAGCAAGCGATGCTCGCCACCACCGGCGGCGTGAACACTCATCGCGGGGCGATCTGGGCCTTGGGGCTTTTGGTCACTGCCGCCGCACTGGAACCTGAATCCAGCTCCGCAAGCTCGGTCACTTTGCGCGCCGCACGCCTTGCTTTACTCGACGACCGTTTCGCGCCACGTCCACTCAGTCATGGCGCCCAGGTCGCTCAACGTTACGGCGCTCGCGGTGCCCGTGAAGAAGCCCAGCTTGGCTTTCCTTCGGTGCTGCAACGTGCGCTGCCGCAACTCAAACGCAGCCGCGCCTTTGGCCATGGCGAGCAGAACGCCCGGCTTGATGCCTTGCTGGCGATCATGACCAATCTGGCCGACACCTGCGTGCTTTACCGAGCGGGCGAACACGGCCTGCACACCATGCAACTCGGTGCCCAGGCCGTACTCGATGCAGGCGGCAGTGCCAGCCTCGCCGGTCGCCGCCGTTTGCACGAGTTGGACGAACAATTAATCGCATTGAATGCGTCGCCCGGTGGTGCTGCGGATTTGCTCGCCGCCTGCCTGTTCATCGACCGCATCGAGTCCGGAGCTTGCTGATGGAAACCTTATCCTTTGAATTCCCAGCCGGGCAGCCGCCACATGGCCGCACGCTGGTGGGCTGTGTCGGCTCGGGCGATCTGGAAGTGCTGATCGAACCGGGTCAGGCCGGCAAATTGACGATCAAGGTGCAGACCTCGGTCAATGGCGCGGAACAACGCTGGCAGCATCTGTTTGCACGGATGTTCGACGGCCAGACACCGCCGGCGATGGCCATCGATATCCACGATTTCGGCGCGACCCCCGGCGTGGTGCGCTTGCGCTTGGAGCAGGGTTTTGAGGAGATCGGCCATGACTGATCTCCTCCAGCCATCCCTACAAAGACGCAGCTTCGTCGAACTCGGCGCCCGGCAACGGGCGAAAGCCTTGCTCGACGCTGGCACCTTCCGTGAATTGCTCGACCCGTTTCAGCGCGTCATGTCGCCATGGTTGTCGCGCCAGGGCGTGGTCCCGCAAGCCGACGACGGCGTGATAATCGCCAAGGGCAGCATCGGTGGTTTGCCGGTGGTGATTGCTGCGATTGAAGGCGCATTCCAGGGTGGCAGTCTCGGCGAGGTCGGCGGCGCGAAAATGGCCGGCGCGCTGGAATTGGCCGCCGAAGATAACCGCAACGGCATTCCGACCCGCGCCGTGTTGCTGCTGGAAACCGGTGGCGTGCGCTTGCAGGAAGCCAACCTCGGTTTGGCCGCGATTGCCGATGTTCATGCGGCGATTGTCGACCTGCGCCAGTACCAGCCAGTTGTTGGCGTAGTGGCCGGCAGCGTTGGCTGTTTCGGTGGGATGTCGATTGCCGCCGGGTTGTGCAGCTATTTGCTGGTGACTCAGGAAGCACGCCTCGGTTTGAACGGTCCGCAAGTGATCGAACAGGAAGCGGGGCTTGAGGAGTACGACTCTCGCGACCGTCCTTTCATCTGGAGCCTGACCGGTGGCGAGCAACGGTTTGCCAGTGGTTTGGTGGACCGTTATGTCGCCGACGATGTGGCGCAGATTCAGCAGCAGATCAGTGAATTGCTCAAGCAAGGTTTGCCGGAGCAACAACGCAGCCGTCAGGCCGACCTGTTCCTGCAACGGCTGGCTCGTCTGGACGCTACGCCGCAAATCGAACCGGCGACGGTTCGCGATTTGTATCAAGGAGAGCGCTCATGAACACGAATTCCCTGAGAGGTTTGAGCTGGTTCAATGCCTTGAGTGCAGGCGCGAAACCGGTCGATGGTTTGCCCGCTTCATTGAAGGTGGCCGACGGTGTGTTGGGTGATCAGCCTGTGCGCTTTATCGCGGTGGTGGCTGATCCCGATAACCGCTTCGTCCGTGCCCGCAATGGTGAGGTCGGTCTGCTGGAAGGCTGGGGCCTGGCCAAGGCTGTGGAAGAGGTCATCGCCGCAGACGCGGATAAACCACACAAGCGCGCCCTGATCGCCATCGTCGACGTGCCGAGTCAGGCCTACGGTCGGCGCGAAGAAGCGCTCGGCATTCATCAGGCCTTGGCCGGTGCAGCGGACAGTTATGCCCGCGCCCGACTGGCCGGCCATGCCGTGATCGGCTTGCTGGTGGGCAAGGCAATGTCCGGGGCGTTTCTCGCTCATGGGTATCAGGCCAATCGCTTGATTGCCTTGCGTGACCCGGGCGTGATGGTGCACGCGATGGGTAAAGCGTCTGCAGCGCGAGTGACCTTGCGCAGTGTCGAGGAACTCGAAGCGCTGGCCGCCAGCGTGCCGCCGATGGCGTATGACATCGACAGTTACGCGAGCCTTGGATTGCTTTGGGAAACCTTGTCGGTGGAACAGATCGAGCAGCCGACGGCGGCGGATCTGGCACGGGTGACTGAATGCCTGAACCAGGCGATTGGCGATGTTGCCGCCAACGGTCGCGACCTGAGCAGCCGCTTGGGCGCGACCAACCGCGCGGCATCGAGCAAGGTCCGCCAACTGCTGAGAGCACAGTGGTGAATACGTTTCTGGCCCACGACCTGCTCTGGGGCATGACCTCGGAGCAGCTACCTGTGGACGCACCATCGTGGGTGATCGACTCGATCAGTGCAGGGCAACCGGTTGTGGTTCGGCGTGCGTTGAGTGCACCGGATCACATCGCGGTCGGCGTGCGTGGACGTTTGCGTGAGCAGCGTTATGCGACCTCGATGTCAATCGATGCGATTTCGCGTCGGGTGCGGCCGGAAGCGCTTTGTCATGTTTTGATCGACCGGGATTTGCCGGCAGTGCATGCCCTCGATCAACTGCGGCCGCTGCTCGATGGTTGTGGTTGGGTGTGGGGCGTCAGCGGCAGCGCCGGGTTTGAACTGGCCAGTGGTATTCAGGCCTTGCATGAGCGCAGCGATCTCGACTTGATCCTGCGCACGCCGCAACCGCTGGACCGATTGAAAGCGCTGGCGCTGGTGAAGATTCTGGACACGGCTGCGTGCCAGGTAGACATGCAGTTGCAGACGCCTTTCGGCGCCGTCGCCTTGCGCGAATGGGCCGGTCCTGCCCGCCGGGTGTTGCTGAAAAACACCCGCGAAGCCTGCTTGGTCGTTGATCCGTGGGAGCAAGCAGCATGAGCAGTTTGCTGGTGTTCCCCGGCCAAGGCGCGCAGCAGCCGGGCATGCTCCATCGTTTGCCTCGCGAAACGGTGATCGAGGCGAGTGATGTGCTCGGCGAAGATGTGTTGCTGCTGGATTCTGCCGAGGCGCTCAAGTCGACGAGGGCCGTTCAGCTTTGTCTGCTGATTGCCGGAGTTGCCGCTTCATGCCAGTTGTTGATGACACCGGATTACGTCGCCGGTCTCTCCATCGGTGCCTACCCGGCAGCGGTGGTGGCTGGTGCCTTGAGCTTCAGCGATGCGCTGCATCTGGTCAGCCTGCGTGGTGAATTGATGCAGCAGGCTTATCCACAAGGCTTCGGCATGACCGCGATCATCGGTCTTGATTTATCCACAGTGGAAGGATTGCTGGCGCAGGTTCATAGCGTCGACACCCCGGTTTATCTGGCCAACATCAATGCCGATAACCAGGTGGTCATCGCTGGCAGCGATGCTGCGATGAAAGCCGTCGCCGAACTGGCCCGGGTTCGCGGTGCGGGTCTGGCCAAGCGGCTGGCCGTCAGCGTGCCGTCCCATTGCCCGTTGCTGGAAACGCCAGCGAAAACCCTGGCCGAAGCCTTCGCCAAGGTGCAACTGAAAACCCCGACAGTGGGCTACCTGAGCGGCAGTCGCGCCCGGCCCGTCATCAACATTGAAGCCTTGCGCGACGACCTGGCTTTCAACATGTGCCGCGTGGTGGATTGGCGCGGCACCGTGCAAAGCGCTTACGAGCGTGGCGTGCGTCTACAGATCGAACTGCCGCCCGGTGCGGTGCTGACCGGGCTGGCGCGCCGGGTGTTCGAGCAAGGCACCGTGATTGCTTTCGACGGTGCTCGCCTCGATACCTTGCAGGCGCTGTTGCTTGAGGAGGGAAGCCGCCAACCCTAGACCACCGACTCAGGCCTTCGAACAACAAAAACAACATTCGACGATGCACTTTGAGGACAACAACAATGATTATTT
This sequence comes from Pseudomonas sp. LB3P93, assembly GCF_054898025.1. Lineage (NCBI taxonomy): Bacteria > Pseudomonadati > Pseudomonadota > Gammaproteobacteria > Pseudomonadales > Pseudomonadaceae > Pseudomonas > Pseudomonas sp. LB3P93. Next base: position 6,077,620 of record NZ_CM142713.1, on the reverse strand, counting down.
ACGGTGTGGCGCTGTTGGCGATTTGTACGCTGGCAGGGGTGATCCTGGGAGACATGCTCGGCGTGTTGCTGGGTGTGAAATCTAACGTGGGCGGGGTCGGGATCGCGATGATCTTGTTGATCTGCGCACGGTTGTGGATGCACAGGCACGGCGGCATGACCAAGGATTGCGAGATGGGCGTCGGCTTCTGGGGCGCGATGTACATTCCGGTGGTGGTCGCGATGGCTGCGCAACAGAACGTTGTGACTGCGCTGCACGGCGGCCCGGTGGCGGTGCTGGCGGCGATTGGATCGGTGGTGATTTGCGGTTGCACGATTGCGCTGATCAGCCGCACTCACAAGGGCGAACCCTTGCCCGATGAGCCCGAGGAAGTCATCCCGGTTGGCACGCCAGTAGGAGGTCGCTGATATGTGGGATCTCATCGAGAAAGGCCTGGAACATAACGGTTTGGTCACGGCGTTCGCATTCGTTGGCGTGATCATGTGGGTGTCGGTGGTGTTGTCCAAGCGTTTGACGTTCGGACGGATTCACGGCTCGGCGATTGCCATTGTTATCGGGCTTGTTCTGGCCTGGGTTGGCGGCACCATGACCGGTGGGCAAAAAGGCCTGGCGGACCTGACGCTGTTCTCGGGTATCGGTTTGATGGGCGGTGCTATGTTGCGGGACTTTGCCATCGTCGCCACCGCGTTCGAAGTGCAGGCCACCGAAGCGAAAAAGGCCGGGTTGATTGGCGTGATTGCGCTGCTGCTGGGCACGGTCCTGCCATTCATTGTCGGCGCGAGCATGGCCTGGGTGTTCGGTTATCGCGATGCGATCAGCATGACCACCATTGGCGCGGGCGCCGTGACGTACATCGTCGGGCCGGTGACCGGTGCGGCGATTGGCGCGAGTTCGGATGTGGTGGCGTTGTCGATTGCCACCGGGTTGATCAAGGCGATTCTGGTGATGGTCGGCACGCCGATGGCTGCACGCTGGATGGGCCTGGATAACCCGCGTTCGGCGATGGTGTTTGGCGGATTGGCGGGCACTGTGAGTGGTGTGACGGCCGGGTTGGCGGCGACGGATCGGCGGTTGGTGCCTTATGGCGCATTGACCGCGACGTTCCACACCGGGCTTGGGTGCTTGCTGGGGCCTTCGTTGTTGTACTTCATTGTTCGCGGGATTGTGGGCTGACTGATCATTCCCACGCTCTGCGTGGGAATGCAGCCCGGGACGCTCCGCGTCCCAAAGCGGACGCAGAGCGTCCATTGATTCATTCCCACGCAGAGCGTGGGAACGATCATTGGGTGGCATTGCGATTGGCATACATCCGACACTCCGCCAACAACGCCAACAAATTCGGATCACGCTCCTTGGCCTTCAAGAACACCACACCAATGTGCTGCTGCAACCGATACCGTTCCTGCAGTGGAATCAGCTTCACCCGATTCTCATACACCGCCGCAATCCGCCCCGGCAGCAGCGCATAACCGACCCCCGAGCTGACCATGCTCAGCAGGGTGAAGATGTCGTTGACCTGCATCGCCACCTTCGGCTCGAACCCCGCCTGCTTGAACACCCGGTTCCCATCCTGGTGCGTAGCAAAACCCTGGGTCAGGGTGATAAACGTTTCGTCGCGCACTTCGGCCAGGTCAACTTCCGCCCGTTGGGCAAACTTCGAATCCGCCGGCGTGGCCAGGAAGATGTCATCGGAAAACAGCGGAATCTGCTCGCAGTCCGGGTCGTTGACGCTCTCGTCGAGGGACACCAGGATCGCGTCGACTTCCATGTTCTTGAGCTTGTACAGCAAGTCGAAATTCGAGCCGAGAATCAGGTCGATGTTGAGTTCGCTGCGGCGAATCTTCAGGCCCATGATCAGCTGCGGCACTGTCTTTACCGTCAACGAATACAACGAGCCGAGCTTGAAGCGTTCAGCCGAGAACCCGGCCGCTTCGCGGGTCAGGCGCACGGTTTCGACCACGTCCTGAATCAGTTTTTGCGCCCGTTCTTCCAGCACATAAGCGCTTTCCAGCGGCGTCAGATTGCGGCCTTCGTGTTTGAACAGCGGGCAGCGCAGGGCGCTTTCCAGGGAGTGAATCGCCCGGTGCACGCTGACGTTGCTGGTCTGCAACTCGGCGGCGGCCCGGGCCAGGTTGCCGGTGCGCATGAAGGCCAGGAACACCTCGAGTTTTTTCAGGGTCAACTCTTCGTCGATCAGCATGGCGTGGACTCTTATTCGAATGGCTCGATTGTGCACGCATGAGGGGAATTGTGATCTGAAACATTGCGCTTTTAATCTCAAGGGCTGAGCCTTGCGCGATGTTGTAACGAATTTTGAGGTGAGCAATACATGTATCACGGGGAAAGATTGAACGCCTGGACGCATTTGGTCGGGGCGGTGGCGGCCACGGTCGGGGTGGTGTGGATGCTGGTGATTGCCAGTATGGACGGCAGCCCGTGGAAGATCGTCAGCGTGGCGATCTACGGCTTTACTTTGATGGTGCTTTACAGCGCATCGACCGTTTACCACAGCGTGCGCGGGCGCAAGAAAGCGATCATGCAGAAGGTCGATCACTTTTCGATCTACCTGCTGATCGCCGGCAGCTACACGCCGTTTTGCCTTGTGACCTTGCGCGGGCCCTGGGGCTGGACGCTGTTCGGGATTGTCTGGGGGCTGGCGCTGATCGGCATCCTGCAAGAGATCAAGCCGCGGTCGGAAGCGCGGATTCTGTCGATCGTGATTTATGCGGTGATGGGCTGGATTGTGCTGGTGGCGGTCAAGCCGTTACTCGCTGCGCTGGGCAGTACGGGGTTTGCCTGGCTGGCGTCGGGTGGGGTGTTGTACACCGTGGGGATCATCTTTTTTGCCCTGGATCATCGGTTGCGGCATGCGCACGGGATCTGGCATTTGTTCGTGATTGCGGGGAGCTTGCTGCACTTCGTGGCGATCATGTTTTACGTCCTTTGAACCGTGTTGCGGCCATCGCCGGCAAGCCGGCTCCCACAGGGTTACGTGTGGAACATAAAATTCATGTTCAACACTAAACCCTGTGGGAGCTGGCTTGCCAGCGATGGGGCCCTAGAAGTCACCCCAAAGCTGCTGGGCCACCGCCAGCGCCACCACCGGCGCGGTCTCGGTGCGCAACACCCGGGGACCCAGCCGGGCAGCATGAAAACCAGCCCCTTTAGCCTGCTCCACTTCAGCATCCGACAACCCACCTTCCGGCCCGATCAAGAACGCCAGCGTCCCAGGCTTCTCATGACTCACCAACGGCTCCGCCACCGGATGCAGCACCAGTTTCAACTCAGCTTCGGTCTGCTTCAACCAGTCCGCCAACAACAGCGGTGGATGAATCACCGGCACCCGTGAACGCCCGCATTGCTCGCACGCGCTGATCGCAACCTGGCGCCAATGCATCAGGCGTTTGTCGGCGCGTTCGTCCTTCAGCCGGACTTCACAGCGGTCGCTGAAAATCGGGGTGATTTCGGTGACGCCCAGTTCGGTGGCTTTCTGAATCGCCCAATCCATGCGCTCGCCACGGGACAAGCCCTGGCCGAGATGGATCGCCAGCGTCGATTCGATCTGCCCGGCGAAGCTTTCGTCGATCTGCACGACGACGCGTTTCTTGCCGACCTCCACCAGCGTGGCGCGAAACTCATGACCCGAGCCGTCGAACAGTTGCAGCGCATCACCCTCGGCCATGCGCAGCACGCGGCTGATGTAATGGGCCTGGGCTTCCGGCAACTCGTGTTGGCCGATGCTCAGGGGGGCGTCGATGAAGAAGCGGGACAGTCTCATGCTGGGTCTCGAAAAATTGGATCGGAGTTGCTTTTGTGGCGAGGGAGCTTGCTCCCGCTGGACTGCGCAGCAGTCCCACTTTTGGGGCCGCTTCGCGACCCAGCGGGAGCAAGCTCCCTCGCCACAGGGTTTCTCGTGATTTTTAGCCCGGATCGCGGAAGCCGGGGTGGAAGTCTTTCGGCACCGATACGCTGACGCCATCACGCGTCGCGATGTCGATGCCTTCACTGGCCACTTCGGCCAGGAAGTCGATCTGCTCCGGTGTAATCACGTACGGCGGCAGGAAGTACACCACGCTGCCCAACGGTCGAAGTAAAGCACCGCGCTCCAACGCATGCTGGAACACCTTCAAGCCGCGACGTTCCTGCCACGGATAAGCTTCTTTCGTCGCCTTATCCTTGACCATCTCGATAGCCAGCACCATGCCGGTCTGGCGCACTTCCGAGACATTCGGGTGATCAGCCAGGTGCGCAGTGGCACTGGCCATGCGCTGCGCCAGGGCCTTGTTGTTCTCGATGACGTTGTCTTCTTCGAAGATATCCAGCGTCGCTAAGGCCGCCGCGCACGCCAGCGGATTGCCGGTGTAGCTGTGCGAATGCAGGAAGGCGCGCAGGGTCGGGTAGTCGTCGTAGAAAGCGCTGTAGACATCTTCGGTGGTGACGCAGGCCGCCAGCGGCAGGTAACCGCCGGTCAGGGCCTTGGACAGGCAAAGGAAGTCCGGGCGGATGCCGGCCTGTTCACAGGCGAACATCGTCCCGGTGCGGCCGAAGCCGACGGCGATTTCGTCGTGGATCAGGTGTACGCCATAACGGTCGCAGGCTTCGCGCAGCAATTTCAGGTACACCGGGTGATACATGCGCATGCCGCCGGCGCCCTGGATCAACGGCTCGACGATCACCGCAGCGACGGTGTCGTGGTTCTCCGCCAGGGTCTGTTCCATGGCGGCGAACATGTTGCGCGAGTGTTCTTCCCAGCTCATGCCGTCGGGGCGCAGGTAGCAGTCAGGGCTCGGCACCTTGATGGTGTCCAGCAGCAACGCCTTGTAGGTTTCGGTAAACAGCGGCACGTCGCCCACCGACATCGCCGCCATGGTTTCGCCGTGGTAGCTGTTGGTCAGGGTGACGAAGCGCTTCTTGTTCGGCTGGCCGCGGTTGAGCCAGTAGTGAAAGCTCATTTTCAGCGCGACTTCGATGCAGGACGAACCGTTATCGGCGTAGAAGCAGCGGGTCAGGCCTTCCGGCGTCATCTTCACCAGGCGCTCGGACAACTCGATCACCGGCTGATGACTGAAACCGGCGAGGATCACGTGTTCCAGCTGATCGACCTGATCCTTGATGCGCTGGTTGATGCGCGGGTTGGCGTGGCCAAACACGTTGACCCACCAGGAGCTGACGGCGTCGAGGTAGCGTTTGCCTTCGAAGTCTTCAAGCCACACGCCTTCACCGCGCTTGATCGGGATCAGCGGCAGCTGTTCGTGGTCTTTCATCTGGGTGCAGGGATGCCACAAAACCGCGAGATCGCGTTGCATCCACTGATTATTCAGGCCCATGTTCAGTCTCCTCGAGGCGGCTCGCTGGTTTCGCGGGCAAACAATCGCGCAAGCCTATGCAATGCATCGCACGGGGACAACCCATTGTGTCGATTGAGCTACTTTGTATAGGTCGATAGACGTTGCTGGCGGCCTTTTGATGGCTGACGTATTCTTCGCGGTTCTTTGAGTCGTCTGACTCGCAAAACCGCTATTTCCTCGTGTATTTCCGGAGTTCGCTGAATGTCTGCTGGTTGGCTGCGCGCCTGTGCGCTGGTGATGTTGGGGCTGTTCAGCGTGTCTGCGCTGGCCAAGGATAAAACAGCGATCGTGATCGGCGGCGGGCTCTCGGGGCTGACGGCGGCTTACGAACTGCAGAATAAAGGCTGGCAGGTGACCCTGCTGGAAGCCAAACCGAGCCTGGGCGGTCGCTCCGGCATGGCCACCAGCGAGTGGATCGGCAACGACAAGACTCAACCGGTGCTGAACAAATACGTTTCGACCTTCAAGCTGAGCACCACGCCAGCCCCTGAATTCGTGCGGACCCCGAGCTACCTGATCGATGGCGTGTATTACACCGCCGCCGACCTAGCCACCAAAGAGCCCGCCACCGCTGAAGCGCTCAAGCGCTTCGAAAAGACCGTGGATGATCTGGCGCGCTCGATCGAAGATCCTCAGAACCCGGCGGCCAACAGTACGCTGCACGCACTGGATCAGATCAACGTCTCCAACTGGCTCGACCGTCTGAGCTTGCCAGCCACTGCACGTCAGTTGGTGAACCAGCAGATTCGTACCCGTTACGACGAGCCTTCGCGTCTGTCGCTGCTGTATTTCGCACAGCAGAGCCGTGTTTACCGTGGCGTTTCCGACCGTGACCTGCGCGCTTCGCGTCTGCTCGGCGGTAGCCCGGTGCTGGCACAGGCCTTCGTCAAACAGCTAAAAACGATCAAGACCAGCTCCCCGGTGTCGTCCATCACCCAGGACAAGGACGGCGTGACCGTCAAAGTCGGCAGCGTTGGCTATCAGGCTGACTACGTGGTTGTGGCCGTGCCGTTGCGCGCCCTGAACAAGATCCAGATGACCCCGGCGCTGGATGCCCAGCACCTCGGCGCCATCAAGGGCACCAACTACGGCTGGCGCGACCAGATCATGCTGAAGTTCAAGACGCCAGTGTGGGAAAGCAAGGCGCGCATGTCCGGCGAGATCTACAGCAACACCGGGCTGGGCATGTTGTGGGTCGAGCCGGCGCTGAAGGGCGGCGCCAACGTGGTGATCAACCTGTCTGGCGACAACGCGCGCGTGATGCAGGCGTTCGGCGACAAGCAGATGGTCGACCAGGTGCTGATTCGTCTGCACGCGTTTTATCCGCAGGCACGCGGTTCGTTCACCGGTTATGAAATCCGCCGCTACAGCACCGACCCGTCGATGGGTGGCGCTTACCTGGCTTTCGGCCCGGGCCAGATCAGCAAGTACTGGCGCTTGTGGGAGCGTCCGCTGCAACGTGTAGCGTTCGCTGGCGAACACACCGACACCTTGTACCCGGGCACGCTGGAAGGCGCATTGCGCACCGGTCAGCGCGCGGCCAGTCAGGTTGAAGACCTGGCGGCGGGCAAGTCGTTTGAACCGGCGAAGGTTGTTCCGGCAGCGACCGCTGTGGCGGCTGGCGCGGTGGCGGCGAAGAAAGGTAACTTCTTCACCAACCTGTTCGGCGGTTCGTCCGATGACGACAAGAAGCCGGAACCGGTCAAGGCACCAGAGCCTGTCACTCCGCCTGCACCGGCTCCTGCTCCAGTGCCAACGCCGGCCCCTGCGCCAGTTGAGGCACCGAAACCTGCTGCACCGGTAAAAGCCGAGCCTGCCAAAAAGGCAGCGGCCAAGCCTGCGGCGAAGAAGCCAGCGGCTAAAGCCGAAGCCAAAAAGGCTCCGGCGAAGAAAGCTGAACCTGCGAAGAAGCCAGCGGCCAAACCCGCTGCGACTCCGGCAACAGATACCAAAGCGCAGTAAGCTTTGGGATTAAAGAAACGCGGCGCACATGCCGCGTTTTTTTATGCCTGAAGAAAAGAACCGAATAAACCTCATGGGGCAGGTGTTCTTGATTTGGACGTCATTTTTTTTCACACATTGGTCTTTAATCTTTCCTTAACTCATCGATTTCAGACTCTTGATCGTATTTCTCGATATTTCAAAGCGAAATTTTCCGCTTTAATTCGATAGGTAACTCGATAGTCTTGGTCGCAGTTCTCACAGGATTTGGGCAATGCAGCTACGTAACTCTTCTTCCCGCTACGGTTGGGTCAGCATCTTCATGCACTGGGGCGTGGCGCTGGCGGTGGTTGGTTTGTTTGCGCTGGGCTGGTGGATGGTCGGTCTCGACTACTACAGCACCTGGCGCAAAGACGCGCCGGAATTGCACAAAAGCATTGGCCTGGTGTTGTTGGCTGTCATGGTCCTGCGGGTGTTGTGGCGCGTTGTCAGCCCGCCACCGCCGACACTGGAAACGTATAGCCGCATGACGCGTCTTGGCGCCAAATTCGGTCATTCGTTTCTTTACCTCAGTCTGTTTGCTGTGATGATTGCCGGATACCTGATTTCCACCGCAGACGGTGTCGGGATTTCGGTGTTTGGCCTGTTTGAAGTTCCTGCGCTGGTTTCCGGACTACCGGACCAGGCAGACACCGCCGGTGTGATCCATTTGTACCTGGCGTGGGTGCTGGTAATTTTTTCCGGTCTCCATGCGTTGGCAGCATTGAAGCACCACTTTATCGATCGTGATGCGACCCTCACTCGAATGCTGGGCCGCAAAGCCTGAAGTTCAACCTCGACTCCAAAGGAATAGAAAGCATGTTGAAAAAAACACTCGCTGCTCTGGCAATCGGTTCGGCTCTGCTGTCCGCTAACGTGATGGCGGCTGACTACGTCGTCGACAAAGAAGGCCAGCACGCCTTCGTTGACTTCAAGATCAGCCACTTGGGCTACAGCTTCATCACCGGTACCTTCAAGGATATCGACGGCACGTTCAGCTTCGACGCTGCCAAGCCAGAAGACAGCAAGATCGAGTTCAACGTGAATACCGCCAGCGTGTTCACCAACCATGCCGAGCGCGACAAGCACATCGCCAGCAAAGACTTCCTGAACGGCTCTAAAGCCAAGTTCGTCTCCACCAGCGTCAAATCCACCGGCAAAAACGCCGCTGGCAAAGACACTGCCGACGTGACCGGCGACCTGACCATTCTTGGCGTGACCAAGCCAGTCGTGGTCAAGGCCACGTTCCTGGGTGAAGGCAAGGATCCATGGGGTGGCTACCGTGCCGGCTTCGAAGGCACTACCAGCATCAAGCGTTCCGACTTCGGCAAGCAGAAAGACCTGGGCCCAGCGTCCGATGCGGTCGAGCTGTACGTTTCGTTTGAAGGTGTGAAAGCGAAGTAATATTCGCGCCTGACACAAAAACGCCCCCGATCTCACGATCCGGGGCGTTTTTTATTGCCTGGTAAAACCTGCACCGACACCGTAGATCCCTGTGGGAGCGGGCTTGCCCGCGATAGCGCTGGGTCAGGCAATATCAATGTTTGCTGGGCTGACGCAATCGCGGGCAAGCCCGCTCCCACAGGGTCCTTCGCCAATCCAGAAAAAATGCCCCGGATCGTGAGATCAGGGGCATTTTTCATTGCAGCGCTAATCAGCGATTGCGGGTCAGCAACGCTGGCTTCTCACCGCGTGGACGGCCTGGCAGTTGATCCAGTTGCTCAGGAGTCGGGAACCGATCGGTCTTCGACTCTTTATGGATGATCTTCGGTGCCGGGCCGCGCGGGTTTTGCACGGCGGGTTCCGAACGCGGCTGGTCGTCGGTGCGGGCCGGGCGACGGTTGCGCGGCTCTTCGCGACGGGCCTGGCCGTCACGTGGAGCGCCGTTGCGTGGACCGCTGCGCTTGGCCGGCGGCGTGCCGGTGGTGGCGCCGTCGCTGCTGCGCGGACCACTTTGGCGACCCTGAGGCTTGCCGCCGGTGCGCGGAGCACCTGCGCCGGCGCCAGCAGCCGAACCTTGTGCCGGAGCCCCCGGGCGGCGGCCACGGCCCTGAGCCGGTTTGGCTTGAGGCACGTAGTCGACGCGGTTACCGAAGTTATCGACGTCGTCGTCCAGAAACTCGTCCGGAGCACGGTCAGCAGCGGCGCGAGGAGCCGGGCGCTGTTGCTCGCGAGCCGGGGTGCCTTCGCGTGGCTTGTGTTCACGCGCCGGGCGATCGCCACGGCCAGTGGCTGCCGGTTTTTCCTTGCCGCCCTTGTCCTTGCCCTTGTCTTTACGACCGCCGCCACCGCCGGTGCCGGTTGGACCGTCGCCGCGCGGGCCACGTGGATTGCGCGGGTTACGCACATCCGGACGCTCGCGGACTTCTGGTTTCTCGGCTTCTACTGCGCTGGAGTCGAAGCCCATCAGGTTGCCGTCGGCAATCTTCTGCTTGGTCATGCGCTCGATGCTTTTCAGCAGCTTTTCTTCGTCCGGAGCGACCAGCGAGATCGCCTCGCCCGAACGACCGGCCCGGCCAGTACGGCCGATACGGTGAACGTAATCTTCGTCGACGTTCGGCAGTTCGAAGTTGACCACGTGTGGCAACTGGTCGATGTCGAGGCCGCGAGCGGCGATGTCGGTGGCGACCAGGATGCGCACTTCACCGGCCTTGAAGTCGGCCAGGGCTTTGGTGCGGGCGTTCTGGCTCTTGTTGCCGTGGATCGCGACGGCGGTGAGGCCGTGTTTGTCCAGGTACTCGGCCAGACGGTTGGCGCCGTGCTTGGTGCGGGTGAACACCAGGACCTGTTCCCAGGCGCCAGCGGTGATCAAGTGCGCCAGCAGCGAACGCTTGTGGTTGGCTGGCAGACGGAAGACGCGTTGCTCGATGCGCTCGACCGTGGTGTTCGGCGGCGTGACTTCGATGCGTTCCGGGTTGTGCAGCAGCTTGCCGGCGAGGTCGGTGATGTCTTTGGAGAACGTCGCCGAGAACAGCAGGTTCTGGCGTTTGCTCGGCAGACGAGCCAGGACCTTCTTCACGTCATGGACAAAGCCCATGTCGAGCATGCGGTCGGCTTCGTCCAGCACGAGGATTTCCACGTGGGACAGATCGACACTGCCTTGACCGGCGAGGTCGAGCAGGCGGCCAGGGCAGGCCACCAGCACGTCAACACCACGGGACATGGCCTGAACCTGCGGGTTCATGCCGACGCCGCCGAAGATGCAGGCACTGACGAACTTCAGGTCGCGAGCATAGACCTTGAAGCTCTCGTGTACCTGGGCCGCGAGTTCGCGGGTAGGGGTCAGGACCAGTACGCGTGGTTGGCGCGGGCCGTGACGCTGGGATTTGTCCGGGTGACCGCCCGGAAACAACCGCTCCAGAATCGGAAGGGCGAAGCCACCGGTTTTACCAGTACCTGTCTGAGCCGCAACCATCAGGTCGCGACCTTGCAACACGGCGGGAATAGCCCGCTGTTGCACCGGAGTAGGCTCGGTATAGCCCGCTGCCTCGATGGCGCGGACTAAAGCCTCGGAGAGACCGAGGGAAGCAAAGGACATGAGTAATCCTGTTTTAGTTAGGGCTTGGCCCAATGGGAGTCTTGCCTGGCGCGAATGGCGTTTAAGAAGAACGCAATCCCGTCCGGTCCTGCTGGGCCTCGAAGGCTCGTCTGGAGCGCTCGCGCGGGCTGAAAAGCTGCGCTGTAGCGGATCGAGATGCCTTGAACAAGTCCGAGCGTCCGGGCGTGAGCCTGGCGGGAACGCCGGAGTATAACAGAGCAATCACTGCGCGCCGCTTTCCTGCTGCTCAACGGTTTTTACAGTGGCGGTTGTGGCGGTGGTGGCTTGCCCCCCGGTGCCGGGACCCGCGCCATAACGGGCGCTGAGCTCCGCGTAGGCGGGCTCGCGCTTGAAGCGTTTGAGCTCGGCACCGAAACGCTGCACCAGCAAATCCATGCCGGCGTTGCGCCGTACCGCCAAAAACTGGCTCTGGTGGCTGATGACGGTCGGGTTTTCGGTGATCTTGTCGCGGATACCCAGTTCGTCGAGCAAGTGCTGCCCAACTCGGCGATCGGTGATCAGCAGGTCGATTCGCCCGCGTACCAGTTTGCCGAAGTTGGCTTCATGGGTCGGCGCCGGTTCCCGGGTGAACAAGGGCGATTCGCTGAAGTCCTTGCTGTAGAGATAGCCCGGCGAGGTGCCGACGGTCAGGCCTTTGAGATCGTCCAAGGTGCGGAATGGATGGGGGTGCTCGTTGGCGTAGAACATCACGAACTCGACTTCCGACAGCGGTTCGCTGGGGTAGAGCAAGGTGGCGTCGCGTTCATCGCTGTGAAAGATGTCCAGCGCGCCATCCGCCTGGCCCGTTTCAAGCATCGACAGGCAGCGTTTCCACGGCAGGAACTGCCAGTCCACCTCGATGCCCAGGCGTTTGAAGACGATGTCCGTGGTTTCGTAATCCAGGCCCAGGGATTTGCCGTCTTGCTCATAGACATAAGGCGCCCACGGCTCGGTGACAATGCGCAGCTTCTCGCCCCGAGCGGCAAAGCTCAGGCAAGTGAAAAGAAACACGGTCAGTAACTGTGCGATTAGAGGCATGGCTTGAGATTACGACGAGAAATCATAAAGAGCCAGAAACTGGATCCAGAAGCTCTGGCCCAATGCGCAATCCATAAAAAAGGCCCTGGATTGCGCCAGAGCCTTATCGGAGTGCTGCACTGTTTCAGCGCGGCAGCTTCAGGTTGTTCCACACCGCCAGGCTCGCTTCAGCCTGATTCAGTGTGTAGAAGTGCAGCCCCGGTGCGCCGCCTTGCAGCAGGCGTTCGCACATTTCGGTGATGACTTGCTCACCAAAGCCTTGAATGCTCTGGGTGTCGTCGCCGTAGGCTTCCAGCTGTTTGCGGATCCAGCGCGGGATTTCCGCGCCGCAAGCGTCGGAGAAACGCGCGAGCTTGCTGTAGTTGGTGATCGGCATGATCCCCGGCACGATCGGGATATTCACACCCATCGCCCGTACACGCTCGACGAAGTAGAAGTAGCTGTCGGCGTTGAAGAAGTACTGGGTGATAGCACTGTCGGCGCCAGCGTTGGCCTTGCGCACGAAGTTGTTCAGATCGTCTTCGAAATTGCGCGCTTGCGGATGCATCTCCGGATAAGCAGCAACTTCGATGTGGAAATGATCGCCGGTTTCTTCACGGATGAATTGAACCAGGTCGTTGGCGTGGCGCAATTCGCCGCTGGCCATGCCCATACCCGAAGGCAGGTCACCGCGCAGGGCAACGATACGCTTGATGCCGGCAGCCTTGTATTGAGTCAGCAGGCCGCGCAGGTCGTCCTTGCTGTCACCAACGCAGGATAGGTGCGGTGCGGCCGGGACTTTGACTTCGCTTTCGAGTTGCAACACGGTGTTGAGCGTGCGATCACGGGTCGAACCGCCAGCGCCGTAGGTGCAGGAGAAGAAATCGGGGTTGTACGTGGCCAGCTGACGAGCAGTGGCGAGTAGCTTTTCATGCCCAGCGTCGGTCTTCGTAGGGAAGAACTCGAAACTGTAGCGACGGTCTTGGGACATGGGAATACCCTTGAAAACGCGTAAGCCAGAGGCTTGCACATCCCATGAAAGGGCGGGCTTTTGTGGGAGCGGTGCTTGCCCGCGATGGCATCACCTCGGTGTAACTGAAACACCGAGGCGCCTGCATCGCAGGCAAGCCAGCTCCCACAAAAAGCCCGCACCCACAAGGGAGAGCAGGCTGCAGGTCGAATCAGTAGCGGTAAGCGTGCGGCTTGAACGGGCCTTCGACGGTCACGCCGATGTAGTCGGCCTGGGTCTTGGTCAGTTGAGTCACAACGCCGCCGAAACCGCGGACCATTTCCAGGGCCACTTCTTCGTCGAGTTTCTTCGGCAGTACTTCAACCGTCAGGCGCTCGGCTTTCTGGGCTGGCGACAGGTCGGCGTACTTCTGGCCGAACAGGAAGATCTGCGCCAGAACCTGGTTGGCAAACGAACCGTCCATGATGCGGCTTGGGTGGCCGGTGGCGTTACCCAGGTTAACCAGACGGCCTTCGGCCAGCAGGATCAGGTAGTCGTCGTTCTGGGCGTCGAACGTGCCAGGACCGGTACGGTGGATCTTGTGAACCTGTGGCTTCACTTCTTCCCATGCCCAGTTCTTGCGCATGAAAGCGGTGTCGATTTCGTTGTCGAAGTGACCGATGTTGCAGACAACAGCGCGCTTCTTCAGAGCTTTGAGCATGTTTGCGTCGCAAACATTGACGTTACCGGTGGTGGTCACGATCAGGTCGATCTTGCCCAGCAGGGCTTTGTCGATGCTGGCTTCGGTGCCGTCGTTGATGCCGTCGATGAACGGCGAAACCAGCTCGTAGCCGTCCATGCAGGCTTGCATGGCGCAGATCGGGTCGACTTCGGAGACTTTAACGATCATGCCTTCCTGACGCAGGGACTGAGCGGAGCCCTTGCCCACGTCGCCGTAACCGATGACCAGCGCTTGCTTGCCGGACAACAGGTGGTCGGTGCCGCGCTTGATCGCATCGTTCAGGCTGTGACGGCAGCCGTACTTGTTGTCGTTCTTGCTCTTGGTTACCGAGTCGTTGACGTTGATGGCCGGGATTTTCAGTTCGCCCTTGGCCAGCATGTCCAGCAGGCGGTGAACGCCGGTGGTGGTTTCTTCGGTAACGCCGTGGACGCGGTCCAGGATCGCCGGGTACTTCTTGTGCAGCAGCTCGGTCAGGTCACCGCCGTCGTCGAGGATCATGTTGGCATCCCAAGGCGCGCCATCTTTGAGGATGGTTTGCTCCAGGCACCACTCGTACTCTTCTTCAGTCTCGCCTTTCCAGGCGAAAACCGGGATACCGGCAGCAGCGATAGCGGCAGCGGCCTGGTCTTGAGTCGAGAAAATGTTGCAGGACGACCAACGCACTTCGGCACCCAGGGCAACCAGGGTTTCGATCAGCACGGCAGTCTGAATGGTCATGTGGATGCAGCCGAGAATCTTGGCGCCTTTGAGCGGTTGCTCACCAGCGTATTTGCGGCGCAGACCCATCAGGGCTGGCATTTCGGATTCGGCGATGATGGTTTCGCGACGGCCCCAGGCAGCCAGGGACATGTCGGCAACTTTGTAATCGTTAAAATCTGCAGGCGTGATAACAGCGCTCATGATGAGCCTCCATTCGTAATGTATGCGAATGGGCGCCGTTGTGCGTTTAGTGTCCGGCCGACAATGGCCAGTCAACGCCCCATCCGAGCCTGACAGGTCGAACCTGCTGCAGCGCCCCTCGGACAGGTGGCGGGAAAACGGTATCAGTGCATCGTTACCGTTTTGAAACGGTGGCGATTATAGCGGGCTATTCTTATCTTCCAAAGCGTTTCTGTTGATCAATGTCCGAACGGTAATCGAGTCCATAGGCGATGCCCAATAGAGCTCTAGGCCGGGCTCTGCCATGATGCCCCCCATCATTCGGCAAGACGCTCAGGAGTGAATATGAATTTCCACACCCGCAAATGGGTAAAACCCGAAGACCTCAACCCCAACGGCACGCTGTTCGGCGGCAGCCTGTTGCGCTGGCTCGACGAAGAAGCGGCGATCTACGCCATCGTCCAGTTGGGCAATCAGCGCGTGGTCACCAAGTACATTTCCGAAATCAACTTTGTCAGCGCCTCGCGCCAGGGCGACATCATCGAACTGGGCATCACCGCCACCGAATTCGGTCGCACCTCCATCACCCTGAAGTGCGAAGTGCGCAACAAGATCACCCGCAAAAGCATCCTGACGGTGGAGAAGATTGTCTTCGTGAATTTGGGTGAAGACGGCTTGCCGGCGCCGCACGGGCGGACCGAGATCAAGTACGTCAAAGACCAGTTTCAGGATGATATCGCCAGCGAGTGATATTCGCGGTAATGATCGTTCCCACGCTCCGCGTGGGAATGCAGCCCGGGGCGCTCCGCGTCCCAAGAGCGGACGCAGAGCGTCCATTGAGGCATTCCCACGCAGAGCGTGGGAACGATCTGTTGAGGGTAGTGAACAGCTCCGATCCGCGCGTGTCGTACCTACATGACACGCCACCGGTTCAGGACCTTTATGGACACGCAAAAAGACGGCAAGACCCCAAACCTGTCGCCGGAAGAAAGGCACGAGGTCGACAAGAACCAGCCACCGCGCGCCGCGGTGCTGCACGAAATCATCCGTACCCAGGGCGATCAGGAACTCGAGCGCAGTGTCGCCGCGTTGTGGTGGTCGGCGCTGGCCGCCGGCCTGACCATGGGCCTGTCGCTGATGGCCATGGGGTTGCTCAACTCCCGACTGCCGGACGGTGAAGGCTTCAAGGTCATCGCCAGCTTCGGATACTGCGCAGGCTTTCTCGCGGTAATCCTCGCCCGTCAGCAATTGTTCACCGAGAACACCCTGACGGCCGTACTGCCGATCATGACCAAACCCACACTGAACAATTTCGGCCGGTTGCTGCGCCTGTGGTCGGTGGTGCTGGTGGGCAACCTCTGCGGTACGTTGCTGGTGGCCTACGTGATGTTGAATCTGCCAATTTTCGACAGCAAGACCGACCTGGCTTTCCTCGATATCGGGCGCAAGATCATGGAGAACGACGCCAGCCAGATGTTTGCCAAAGGCATCGTTTCGGGCTGGATGATCGCCACCATGGTCTGGATGATCCCGTCCATGGAGAGCGCCAAGATGTGGATCATCATCCTCATCACCTACCTCATGGCGCTGGGGGATTTCACCCACATCGTGGTCGGTTCGGCCGAGGTCTCGTACCTGGTGTTTGCCGGCGAGCTGCCGTGGAAGGATTTCTGGCTGGTGTTCGCCGGGCCGACGCTGGCGGGGAACATCATCGGTGGCAGCTTCATCTTTGCGCTGATCAGCCACGCGCAAATCCGCAGCGAGAGCGGACCGCCGAAGAAGACTGCGGATCAGGGCTCGGAGCCCGATCCGCAGAAGCGCAAAAAATAATCAGTGATGCTCGGCCTGTGCCGCTGGTGCAGGCTCATCCGGGGCACGTGCGGGCAGGCCGATGAAGCGGAAATTGACGTAGGTGAGGAGGGTGGTGGGGCAGATAAAGGCAGCGACAAATTCAAGCCTCCGGGCGGCGTTCCGACGATAGCGGTGTCAGCAGCGATGCAGCAATTCAGCCGGACACATTGACCGCAGCCGCACCGCGACGTTGCAGATAGATGTAGAACAACGCAGTCATCACCGTCAGGCCACTGACTAGGGCGCCGGTCCACGGCAGGTCTGCCAGATCCGCACCGCTGGCAACCACCAGCCCGCCGATCCACGCCCCCGCCGCGTTACCGAGGTTGAAAGCGCTCTGGTTCAGCGTCGAACCGAGGTTCGGGGCTTCATGCGCCTGGTCGATGATCAGCAATTGCAGAATCGGGCACAGGGCAAACGCGAAAATCCCCCACAGCACCAGAGTGATCGCCGCCGGAATCACCGAATGGCTGGTCTGGCTGAAGGCAGCCAATACCACCGCGACGGCCAGCGCCATGCCGACCAATGAAGGCAGCAATCGACTGTCGGCCAGGCGACCACCGAGCATGCTGCCCGCCGTCAATCCCACGCCAAACAACAGCAGCATGATCGTCACGCCATGGGGGCTGACGCCGGTAATGTCCTGCAGGATTGGCGCGATGTAGGTGAACACGCTGAACAGACTGGTCGACGCCAGCACGCTCATGCCCAACGCCAACAGAACATTGACCTTGCCCAGCACTTTGAACTCGCTGGCGAGGTTGGCCTTGTCCATTGCGATGTCCTTCGGTAACCAGACCCATTGCGCGATCGCTGCAATGACGCCGATCACCGAGACCGCCCAGAACGTCGAACGCCAGCCGGCGTATTGCCCGAGCGCGGTGCCCAATGGCACGCCGAGCACGTTGGCCAGCGTCAGGCCAGTAAACATCATGGCAATGGCCTGCGCCCGTTTGTTCGGTGCGACCAAGCCCGCAGCGACCACCGAGCCGATGCCGAAAAATGCACCGTGGCACAATGCGGTGACCACCCGCGCGGCCATCAACGTGGCGTAGTTCGGCGCCAATGCGCACAGCACGTTGCCGAGGATGAACATCAGCGTCATCCCCAGCAGCGTGGCTTTGCGCGGCATGTTAGCGGTGCCGATCGCGAGGATCGGCGCGCCGAACACCACGCCCAGGGCGTAGCCGGTGATCAGCAGGCCGGCGTGGGGAATGCTCACTGCGAGGTCGCGGGCGACGTCGGGCAGCAAGCCCATGATGACGAATTCAGTGGTGCCGATGCCGAACGCGGCAACAGCGAGGGCAAGCAAGGCGAGTGGCATGCGCAAGGTCTCTGTCGGTAGTCTTGACGCTCTGATCAGGCATACGCATGCCGATGCCCGTTCTCGATGAGCGCGGGCAGGGGCAAAAATTATTGGAATTAGTCTGTGCGCAACTGAGTGCGGCGTGGTCGCTTGCAGTATAAACAGCTGCTGACATATGGCGAATCAATTATCCCGCTGAACTCCGTAGCAGCTGTCGAGTGAAACGAGGCTGCGATCTTTTGATCTTGATTTTCCAGGATCAAAAGATCGCAGCCTCGTTTCACTCGACAGCTGCTACAGAAGGCGGGACAAAATTAGGAGTGTGCCGTGCTTGCGACGGCTCTGGTGTTGGTGGCGGCGCTGTTGCACGCGGCGTGGAATACCCTGATCAAATTCAGCGCCGAACGGCTGCTGGTGGTGGCGTGCATGGACAGCGTCGCGATGCTGTTTGTCGCCCTGATGCTGCCGTTCGTGGCGCTGCCGCCGATTGAAATATGGCCGTGGATTCTGGCGTCGGCGGCGTTCGAATTGCTCTATCGCTATCTGCTGATCCAGGCCTATCGGGTCGGCGACCTCGGGTTGGTCTATCCGCTGATGCGTGGACTGTCACCGCTGGTGGTACTGGCACTGACGCTGATCTTCGCCGGTGAAGTACTGACGAATCAGCAGATCTTCGGAATTCTGTTAATCCCGTTTGGCATGCTGTGCCTGCTCTGGCAGGGCGGCGGCGGTGCGCGATTGCCGTGGTCGATGTTGCCGGTGGTGGCGCTGATCGGCCTGTGCATCGGCTGCTACACCTTTATCGATGGCCAGGCTTTACGACGCTGGTCGCACCCTCTGGACTACCTGGTCTGGGTCACGTTGCTCAGCGCCTGGCCGTTCCCGTTGCTGGCGTGGGTGCGCAAGCGCCCGGCGTTCATGCTGTTCTGGCGTGAGCAGTGGCGACTGGGGCTGGCGGTCGGGTTCTGCGTGTTGTTCAGCTACGCTCTGGTGCTGTGGGCCATGCAGCTGGGGTCGATTGCCGAAGCGGCGGCGTTGCGCGAGATCAGCGTGATCCTGGTGGTGCTGTTCGGCATGCGCTACCTGAAAGAACCTTTCGGCAGGCCAAGGCTCTTAGCCTGTGGGCTGGTGCTGGTCGGTATTTTGGTAATGAAGTTCTGACGGCTGCTCAACATTCTAAAACTGAAGAAAGGACTGCTTTATGACGGTTGCTCTGTGGTGCATTTTGATTGCGATCTTCCTGCCCTATATCTGCACGGGCATCGCCAAGGTCGTTGGCGGGTACAGGCTGGCTGACAACCATGACCCCCGGGACTTTCTCGAGTCGCTGAATGGTTTGGGGCGACGCGCACACGCAGCGCAACTGAACAGTTTTGAAGTGACCCCCGCGTTTGCTGCGGCGGTGATCGTTGCACATCTGGCGGGCAATGCCGAGCTGGTGACGATCAATGTGCTTTCGGTTTTGTTTATCACCAGCCGGTTGCTCTACATCATTTGCTACCTGGCGGACTGGCATATTTTGCGGTCGTTGGTGTGGTTTGTGGGGATCGGGTTGATTGTCAGTTTCTTTGTGGTGTCGGTCTGAAAGAACTTTGGTGAATTTACTGGTCTCATCGTCGGAACGCCGCCCGGAGCAAGCCCGCTCCCACAGGTTATGCGCAATCCCTGTGGGAGCGGGCTTGCCCGCGATTGCTATCTTTCAATCGCAGCAAAATTCAAGGGCTGGTTTTAACCGCATCAGCCACCTGTGGCACTTGTGGCAACGCCGCGCCTTTAGGCCACAGCATCCAGATCTGCCCTTGCTGTTTCATGTCCCCGGCCAATTGCCCGGCGGCCTCGCCGGTGCCCCAGAACAGATCCGCTCGCACTTCGCCGGCAATCGCACCGCCGGTGTCTTGCGCTGCCACGGGCCTTACCAGTGCGGTGCCGTCCGGTTTAGTGGTGGATAACCACAACAGACTGCCCAGCGGAATCACTTTGCGATCCACTGCCGCGCTGTAACCAGCCGTCAGCGGAACATTCAGCGAGCCACGAGGCCCTTCGTTGCTGTCCGGGTTGCGAGTGAAGAACACATAGCTCGGGTTGCTGCCCAGCAGTTCCGGGATGCGTGATGGATTAGCCTTGGCCCACGTGCTGATGGCGCCCATGGTCACGTCTTCTTTCTTCAGCTCGCCTTGCTCCACCAGCCAGCGCCCGATCGGCCGATACGGATGGCCGTTCTGGTCGGCATAGGCAATGCGCAGTTGGCGACCGTCGTCGAGCTGGATACGACCCGAACCCTGGATTTGCAGGAATTGCAGGTTCATCGGGTCGGTCAGCCAGGCAACCACCGGCGCCTTGACCCCTTTGGTCTTAATTGTTGCCGCATCGTCGTAAGGTTTGAGAACGCGACCTTCGAGGCGACCGCGCAGGCGTTTGCCCTTGAGTTCCGGATAGATGCTGTCCAGAGAGACGATGATCATGTCCTCGGGCACACCGTACACCGGAATATTCGCCACTTCGGTCTGCGTCAGGCTGCCGGGGTAGACCGGTTCGTAATAGCCGGTGATTAACCCGTTGGGATTGTCATTGGCGGCGCGTAGGCCGTAGACGTCGAGGTTCTGTTTGAGAAAGCCACGGATGTCGTTGGCGGTTTGCGGCACATTGGCGGAAGCCGCACAGGTCGAACCCCAGACCGGGTCGGCCTTGAGTCGGGTGCAGGCGCTGCGCCACGAGCCGAAGCCTGCCACCAGATCGTTGTCGGACACTGCCGGCAGCGCTTCCCAAGTGGCACTGGAGTAGGTCGCCAGCGCGTGGGTTTTAGGGGTGTTTTTATCGCCGCCGGTGCAGCCAGCGAGCACGGCCACCATTGGAAGAGTCCACGCGAGGTGGTGACGCCATGCCTTGAAACGGCTGTTCATGGAGTAATTCCTTTGCCGGTTGCCTGAGTGCTCCATGCGCTCAAACAACCCGTATTGATAATAGGGCTATTGGTCTTTGCCGATGACGCGAGGATACTGGCCGCCGTTTCCCGTGACCTGAAGCCACCATGACTCTTAAAAGACTTTCTGTTGTATTGCTGGCCTGCCTGACTTTGTCTGCCTGTGGAGGCGTCGATCCGAATTCGCCGTTGGGCCAACGCAAGGCGATCTTCAAACAGATGCTCAAGACCGGCGAAGACCTGGGCGGCATGTTGCGTGGTCGTATCCCGTTCGACGGTCCTAAATTCGCGGAAGGTGCTGTGAAACTTGACGCCCTGTCCCGTGAGCCGTGGAAACATTTTCCGCAGGTGCGCGAAGAAGATCACACCAGCGCCAAGGACAATGTGTGGCAGCAGCAGGCACGTTTCCAGGAAATGGTCCGCACCCTTGAAACCGCCACCGGTGATTTGGTGATTGCCAGCAAGGTTCAGCCTTACAAGGCCAGTAACCTGGGCCCGGCGGTGCAGAAAGTCGAAGATGCGTGTAGTGCCTGCCATAAAGAGTTTCGGGATCATTGATTTTCGGTGTTCTGGCTGACGTCGATCGTTCCCATGCTCCGCGTGGGAATGCCTCAAGGGACGCTCCGCGTCCAGTGACGCAGAGCGTCACGGGCTGCATTCCCACGCAGGAGCATGGGAACGATCAATTATCCTGAAACTTACTTATCCAGCTCGTCGAGCGCGTCCTGCAATTCCTTGCGCGACTCGGCAAGTTTGTTTTTGCGCTTGTCGATCTTCTCCGGATCACCTTTCTTCATGGCTTTGTCCAGGTCCGCCTGACGCCTGCTGACTTCATGCTTGGCGTCGAGCACCTTGTTTTCCCGTTCCTTCTTCAGCGAGGCGTCGGTGCAATGGGCGGTGACTTCGCTCAGGGCCGTTTCGAGGCCTGCCTGTTGATCGGCGTTGCCGTGAGATTTGGCCAGTTCGATCTGATTGATGATCCCCTGTTTTTTGGCGGCGCAACCGGTCAGCTCAGGGGCTTCTTCGGCGGCCATCAGGGGAGCGGCCATCACGCTGCAAAGGGTCAACAAGGCGAGCGGTGAAAGAAATTTCATAAAAGCTCCATGTGCAAAGACAATCGGGTCGATGTGGCGATGGGCGTTTGAGCCCGTCGGCACCTTTGGGTTCCCGGGCTGCCGGGTGTCGGTGGTGTTTAAAAGCCGTCGATCCCGGCCATGCGTAAAGTTTGGCTCAGTGCCAGGACGTGCGGGTCGCGGAAAAATGCGCTCAATTGCGCCGCGCGTCCCGGGCCGATACCAGTTTCTGCCTGCCATTGTTCGGTGTTTCGATTCGCCAGTTCCTGCCATGAATCGGCAAGCCGTGCCTGGCCGGTCGGCGGCAACCCCAAGGCTTTGAGCCAGCGAGCAAACGGGCGTTGCCGGGCGATGTTGAAGCTGTTTAACAGGCGAGCCGTGCTGCGCTCACCGAAGCCATCAATGTTAGCAAGCTCTTGAGCATCGAGGGTCAACCAATCCAGCAGGCTGTTGAGGCGGCCTGTTTCGAAAAGTTTCTCCCAGGTGCCGGGACCGAGGTGGGCCAAGGCCAGTCCCTGCTTGCTGCTGAGCCAGGTCAGGCGCGCGAGGAATTGGCTCTCGCATCCTGATGTCGGTTGCCAGCAACTCAGATGATGAAAATCTGCTGCCGATGGCACGTCCAGTTCAGCGCGTTCAGTACTGCGCAGCACGACACCGTCGAGCCTTGGAATGGTCAGTCCGGCCAAACTGACGGACACCTGATCCCCAGGGCGGATATCCAGTTCCTCCCAACGTCGCAGAGAGCTGACACTCACGCGTTTGATCTGTCGGTCATCGAGCTTCACTGGTCTCAGATCCAGCACCGGTGTAATCCGGCCGGTCCGCCCGATTTTGAAGTGGACCTTACGCACTTCGGCCAGTGCCTGGGCAAACGGATACTTCCAGGCAACACTCCAGAAGGGCGGTCGCGCCTGCCAGCGCTCGGCCGGTGGACGCTGGCTCTGACGCAAAACAACGCCATCGCTGGCGAAGGGCAGGGGCGTGCGATACCAGTGATCGCGCCATCGTTCAGCGTCGGCAAATACCTTGATTGGCTGGCTGTAGTGCGCTGTGCTCGGGAAACCCATTTCATCGAGAGCCGCCGCCCGGGCGGGCAGGCTTGCCGGACCTTGTGGCCAATCCCAGACAAACAACCCGATACCACCGGCCTGTTCGGCGTTCAGCTCTTTGCGAGCCATCAATCCAGCCACCGTGGAGCGGGCGTTGAGGCTGCCTGCCTTGGCTTGCACATGATCGGTCAGGCGCCAATAGAGTTCGCCTTGCACCAGCAAATCCAATGGTTGTGCCAGTTGTCGGGGGATAGCTTCGATCAGTCGGGCCGAAGCGGTCCAGTCCTGGCCGTTTACCCCATCACCTCGACTAATCGCCTGATGCAGCGCGCCGTTGCGATAAATCAACGTCACGGCCACGCCGTCTACCTTGGGTTGTATCCAAAGGTCATTGCGCTCGCGCAGCCAATGCTCGACCGCACGACCGTCACGCAGTTTTTCCAGACCCGTGTGGGCGATGGGATGGGCAATCTTGCCGCCCACCGTGCGCAAGGGGTCTGGCGCGAGACTCAAGTCAAAACACTCACGCCATTCGCTCAATCGCTCGCGAGATTGATCATAGATTTCGTCGGCGACCAGTGAGCGTCCGTTGCGGTGGTAGTTGTCGTCCCAGAAGTCGATCTGTTTTTGCAGGGCCGTGATTTCGTCCAAGGCGCGAGCGGGTGGCCAATCGGGACAGTCGTTGGCATTTGAGTTCAGGCAAAACAAGGTCAGGAACAAAGCGGAAAACAGGCGCAGAAGCATCGTGAGCGTCCTTGCTCAGGGGTAATGTTTGAAGGTTAGTCAGCTTTCGGACATTGGCAGCGAGGATGTTTTTCGGTGTGTTTCTAGACAACAGAACGCAGCCTCGTTTCACTCGACAGCTGCTACAGGAATCTCTGTAGCTGCGTTCTATCGAATTGCGCGCAATAAAAAACCCCGCACGGCGAACCGTGCAGGGCTTTTGGTACCGCCAGGAAAGTCTTACAGGCCGGCTGCAGTACGCAGGTCGTCGGCGCGGTCGGTCTTTTCCCAGGTGAAGGTGGTGAAAGTGTCTTCGCCCACAGTCTTGGTCGCCGGGGTGCGACCGAAGTGGCCGTACGCAGCGGTTTCCTGGTACATCGGGTGCAGCAGGTCGAGCATGGTGGTGATCGCGTATGGACGCAGGTCGAAAATTTCGCGAACCAGTTTGACGATTTTGTCGTCGCTGATTTTGCCGGTGCCGAAAGTGTTCAAGGAGATCGAAGTCGGCTGGGCAACACCGATCGCGTAGGAAACCTGAATCTCGCAGCGCTCGGCCAGGCCGGCAGCGACGATGTTCTTGGCAACATAACGACCGGCGTAGGCCGCCGAGCGGTCAACCTTCGATGGATCTTTACCGGAGAACGCGCCGCCGCCGTGACGGGCCATGCCGCCGTAGCTGTCGACGATGATCTTGCGACCGGTCAGACCGCAGTCACCTACCGGGCCACCGATGATGAACTGGCCAGTCGGGTTGATGTGGAACTGGGTATCTTTGGTCAGCAGTTCGGCAGGCAGCACGTGCTTGACGATCAGCTCCATCACGCCTTCGCGCAGGTCTTTGTACGACACTTCAGGGTTGTGCTGGGTCGACAGAACAACGGCGTCGATACCGACAACCTTGCCGCCTTCGTAACGGCAAGTCACTTGCGACTTGGCGTCCGGGCGCAGCCAAGGCAGCAGGCCGGATTTACGGGCTTCGGCTTGCCTTTGCACAAGCTGGTGCGAGAACGTGATCGGTGCTGGCATCAGCACGTCGGTTTCGTTGCTGGCGTAGCCGAACATCAGGCCCTGGTCGCCGGCGCCCTGATCTTCAGGCTTGGCACGGTCGACACCCTGGTTGATGTCAGGGGACTGCTTGCCGATGATGTTCATCACGCCGCAAGTGGCACCGTCGAAGCCGACATCGGAGCTGTTATAGCCGATGTCCAGAATGACGTTACGCACGATTTCTTCCAGATCGACCCAGGCCGACGTGGTGACTTCACCTGCGATGATTGCCACGCCGGTTTTAACCAGAGTCTCGCACGCTACGCGGGCGAACTTGTCTTCAGCAATGATGGCGTCCAGCACCGCATCGGAAATCTGGTCGGCGATTTTGTCCGGATGCCCTTCGGACACGGACTCGGAGGTGAAGAGGGAGTATTCGCTCATCTCGATTTTTTCCTGAATTTACCGATGGTGAGTGTCGCCAGCCGGTCGCTGAAAATGGCGGACCTGGATCTGGAAACCATTACGTAAGCCTACATAGAGGCTTTCCCCGGGAACGAGTCCCGCAGCGGTGGCCCAACGGGCCAAATCGTCCTGTTCAAACCCCAACCAAAGATCACCGCAGGCCTCCCTGGCCCAACTCTGGTTGTGGCTACATAACTCTGTCACGAGCAGGCTACCGCCCGGTTGCAGCAAGTCAGCCATGTGCTTGAGCGCTTCGGCCGGCGCGGCGAAATGGTGCAGCACCATGTTCAGTACTACGCAATCGGCCTTAAGGCTGACGCCATTCAATGCATCGGCCAATTGCAGGCTGACGTTAGCCAGCGTTTCACGTTCGCAGACCTGGCGCGCCAGTTCGAGCATCGCCGGGCTGTTGTCCAGCGCCGTGACCTGGGTGAAGCGGCGCGCCAGTTCCGGCAGAAATTCGCCGTCGCCGGGGCCGACTTCGATGGCCGTCGCGCCTTCGCTGAAACTCAGCTTGTCGAGCAAGGCCACCACGCTTTCGCGGTATTGCGGCAGGCCGGCGATCAAGTCTTGCTGGGCGCGAAACTTCTCCGCCACCCGTGAGAAAAAGTCCTGGCTGGCGGCGGCTCGTTGCCCGTGGACCTGAGCGATCCGCGATTCCACATCGGCCGGCAGGGTCAGGTTGTCCACTTCTTCGAGCAAGGCGGCGTGCAGCTTGCCGCCCAACAGATCGGTGTGGGGCAGGGCGCGACGGTAGAAAATCGCGTTGCCTTCACGGCGAGTCGCCACCAGGTCGGCCTGGGCCAGGACCTTGAGGTGGTGACTCATGCCCGACTGACCCATCCCGAAGATTTGCGCCAGTTCCAGTACGCCAAACGAATCGTTGGCCAGCGCGCGCAATACATTCAGCCGCAGAGGATCGCCGCCGGCCTTGCACAGGGCCGCCAGCTCATCGCACTCGTCATGTTGAATGGAAGGCACGCGTAAATTCATAGGGCCAGCAGTCTAGTGATGGTCAGAAATCCCCGCAAGAGCAATATCAAAAAGTTTTGATATTGCTCGATAGATGGCACTTCTCGGCGTTAGGTTCAGTCAACAAACGAACAGCGGAAAGGTTTCATCAGTCGAAACCGCTGTTAACAATTGGAAAAACGCCTCCAGATGACTATCTGTCATTGCCCCGAGGCGGGTGGGTGAGGGAAAATGCTCGCCTTTTTTCCGTTTCGTTTTATTCAGCCCCCAGGAGATCAGCGATGCCAAGCCGTCGTGAGCGTGCCAACGCCATTCGTGCCCTCAGCATGGATGCCGTGCAAAAAGCCAACAGCGGCCATCCCGGTGCCCCTATGGGTATGGCGGATATCGCCGAAGTACTTTGGCGTGACTACCTGAAGCACAATCCGAGCAATCCATCGTTCGCCGACCGTGACCGCTTCGTGCTGTCCAACGGTCACGGCTCGATGTTGATCTACTCGCTGCTGCACCTGACCGGCTATGACCTGTCGATCGATGACCTGAAAAGCTTCCGCCAACTGCACAGCCGCACTCCGGGCCACCCGGAATTCGGTTACACGCCGGGCGTTGAAACCACCACCGGTCCATTGGGCCAAGGCCTGGCCAACGCTGTAGGTTTCGCCCTGGCTGAAAAAGTCCTGGCAGCGCAGTTCAACCGTCCTGGCCACAACGTTGTCGACCACCACACCTACGTGTTCCTGGGTGATGGCTGCATGATGGAAGGCATTTCCCACGAAGTCGGCTCCCTGGCCGGTACTTTGGGCCTGGGCAAACTGATCGCCTTCTACGATGACAACGGCATCTCCATCGACGGCGAAGTCGAAGGCTGGTTCACCGACGATACCCCGAAGCGTTTCGAAGCCTACAACTGGCAGGTGATCCGCAACGTCGACGGTCACGACCCGGAAGAGATCAAGATCGCGATCGAAACCGCGCGCAAAAGCGATCAGCCAACCCTGATCTGCTGCAAGACCACCATCGGTTTCGGTTCGCCGAACAAGCAAGGTAAAGAAGACTGCCACGGCGCCCCATTGGGTGACGCGGAAATCGCTCTGACCCGTGCTGCACTGAAATGGAACCACGGCCCGTTCGAAATCCCGGCTGACATCTATGCCGAATGGGACGCCAAGGAAGCCGGCCGCGCGGCCGAAGCCGAGTGGGATCAGCGTTTCGCTGCGTACTCCGCTGCGTTCCCTGAGCTGGCCAACGAACTGGTCCGTCGCCTGGGCGGCGATCTGCCGGAAGACTTCGCGGAAAAAGCCTCGGCTTATATTGCTGAAGTCGCGGCCAAGGGCGAAACCATTGCCAGCCGTAAAGCCAGCCAGAACGCACTGAATGCCTACGGCCCGCTGTTGCCTGAACTGCTCGGCGGCTCTGCTGACCTGGCCGGTTCCAACCTGACCCTGTGGAAAGGTTGCAAAGGTGTTTCGGCTGAAGACGCCAGCGGCAACTACATGTACTACGGTGTTCGCGAATTCGGCATGAGCGCGATCATGAACGGCGTGGCTTTGCACGGCGGTCTGGTGCCTTACGGCGCGACCTTCCTGATGTTCATGGAATACGCGCGCAACGCTGTGCGCATGGCTTCGCTGATGAAGAAGCGTGTGGTGTTCGTCTACACCCACGACTCCATCGGTCTGGGCGAAGACGGCCCGACTCACCAGCCGATCGAGCAACTGACCAGCCTGCGCAGCACCCCGAACCTCGACACCTGGCGTCCAGCCGATGCCGTTGAATCGGCCGTTTGCTGGAAAGAGGCCATCGAGCGCAAGGACGGCCCTTCGGCGCTGATCTTCTCGCGTCAGAACCTGCAGCATCAGGAACGCAGCGCGCTGCAAATCGCCGACATCGCCCGAGGCGGTTACGTGTTGAAGGACTGCGCAGGCGAGCCTGAGCTGATCCTGATATCTACCGGTTCCGAAGTCGGTCTGGCGGTTCAGGCTTACGACAAGCTGACGGAACAAGGTCGCAAAGTGCGCGTTGTTTCGATGCCTTGCACCAGCGTGTTCGATGCTCAGGACGCCGGCTACAAGCAAGCAGTTCTGCCGTTGCAGGTCAGCGCTCGTATCGCTATCGAAGCCGCTCACGCGGACTTTTGGTACAAGTACGTGGGCCTGGAAGGCCGCGTGATCGGCATGACCACCTTCGGCGAGTCGGCGCCTGCGCCAGCCTTGTTCGAAGAGTTCGGCTTTACCCTGGAAAACATCCTGGGTCAGGCTGAAGAGCTGCTGGAAGACTAAGTCCGACAGTTGCGGTGTCCGGGCCGACGCCATCGCGGGCAAGCCCGCTCCCACAAGGATCTCCATCGGTCCTGTGGGAGCGAGCTTGCCCGCGATAGCGGTCGGTCAGGCAGCGCTGGATTGAAGGATTCACCACGGTAATCGAGAACCCCATGCCTCAACCGCGTCCTTACAAAGTTGCACTCAACGGCTACGGCCGGATTGGTCGTTGCGTCTTGCGTGCGTTGTTTGAGCGAGGCGATAAGGCCGGGTTTGAAATTGTCGCGATCAACGATCTGGCTGACATGGCCAGCATCGAATACCTGACACGCTTCGACTCCACGCACGGGCGTTTTCCCGGCGAAGTGCGGGTTGAGGACGATTGTCTGCATATTCAAGGCAACTGCGTGAAGGTCCTGCGCAGTGCCACCCCCGAAGGCATCGATTGGGCGTCGTTGGGCGTCGATCTGGTGCTGGAGTGCTCCGGCGCTTACCACACGCGTGCCGATGGCCAGCGGTTCCTCGACGCCGGCGCACCGCGTGTGCTGTTTTCCCAGCCGATGGCCAGCGAGGCGGATGTCGACGCCACCATCGTCTACGGTGTGAACCAGGATTGCCTGACCGGCGACGAGTTGCTGGTGTCCAACGCGTCCTGCACCACCAACTGCGGCGTGCCGCTGTTGCGCCTGCTGGATCAGGCCATTGGTCTGGAATACGTGTCGATCACCACCATCCACTCGGCAATGAACGATCAGCCGGTCATCGACGCCTATCATCACGAGGACCTGCGCCGCACACGTTCGGCGTTCCAGTCGGTGATTCCGGTGTCCACTGGTCTGGCGCGTGGCATCGAACGCCTGTTGCCGGAACTTGCCGGGCGAATTCAGGCCAAAGCCGTGCGGGTGCCGACGGTTAACGTGTCTTGCCTCGACATTACGATGCAGACCGTCAGCGACACCGACGCCACCGAGGTCAACCGGATTCTGCGCGAGGCCGCCACCAGCGGCCCGCTCAAAGGCTTGCTGGCCTACACCGAGCTCCCGCACGCAAGCTGTGATTTCAATCATGACCCACATTCGGCCATCGTCGATGCCAGTCAGACCCGAGTTTCCGGCCCACGGCTGGTGAATATCCTGGCCTGGTTCGACAACGAATGGGGTTTTGCCAACCGAATGCTGGATGTTGCAGAGCATTACCTGCAAACAGCCTCTCCAAAACCGTAAACCAGGAATTGCGACCCATGACCGTGTTGAAGATGACCGACCTCGATCTGCAAGGTAAGCGCGTACTGATCCGCGAAGACCTCAACGTCCCAGTCAAGGACGGTGTAGTCACCAGCGATGCGCGAATCCTGGCTTCGCTGCCGACCATCAAGCTGGCCCTGGAAAAAGGCGCGGCCGTGATGGTCTGCTCGCACCTTGGCCGTCCGACCGAAGGCGAGTTCTCGGCCGAGAACAGCCTCAAGCCAGTCGCTGACTACCTGAGCAAGGCCCTGGGCCGCGAAGTGCCGCTGGTTGCCGATTACCTGGGCGGCGTCGACGTGAAGGCTGGCGACATCGTTCTGTTCGAGAACGTGCGCTTCAACAAAGGCGAGAAAAAGAACGCTGACGAACTGGCCCAGCAATACGCCGCCCTGTGCGACGTGTTTGTGATGGACGCCTTCGGCACCGCTCACCGTGCCGAGGGTTCGACCCACGGCGTGGCCAAGTTCGCCAAAGTCGCTGCCGCCGGCCCGCTGCTGGCTGCTGAACTGGACGCACTGGGCAAAGCCCTCGGCGCCCCGGCCCAGCCAATGGCTGCCATCGTTGCCGGCTCCAAGGTGTCGACCAAACTCGACGTACTGAACAGCCTGAGCCAGATCTGCAACCAGTTGATCGTCGGCGGCGGCATTGCCAACACCTTCCTGGCTGCTGCCGGTCACCCGGTCGGCAAGTCCCTGTACGAACCGGACCTGCTGGACACCGCTCGCGAAATCGCTGCCAAAGTCAGCGTGCCGTTGCCGGTCGACGTTGTCGTCGCCAAGGAATTTGCTGAAAGCGCCACTGCCACCGTCAAACTGATCGCCGACGTAGCCGCAGACGACATGATTCTGGATATCGGCCCACAGACCGCGGCGAATTTCGCCGAGCTGCTGAAGTCGTCCAAGACCATCCTGTGGAACGGTCCGGTCGGCGTGTTCGAATTCGACCAGTTCGGTAACGGCACCAAAGTCCTGGCCCAGGCCATCGCAGAAAGCTCGGCGTTTTCCATCGCTGGCGGCGGCGACACCCTGGCCGCCATCGATAAATATTGCGTTGCCGATAAGATCTCCTACATTTCTACCGGCGGCGGCGCGTTCCTTGAGTTCGTGGAAGGCAAGGTGTTGCCAGCCGTTGAAGTCCTGGAAAGCCGTGCCAAGGCCTGAGGTCGTCCATTTGACCACGCAAAGGAGTGTTCTCATGGTCAAGCCGTTAGCGCTGTTGATCGCTGCGGGAATGCTGGTGGCTTGCGGGAGTAACCCGAAAGCCAAGCCGGAACCTGCGCCGCAGTCTGTGGAAAAAGGCTGTTACCAGGCCGACTGGCAAGCGGAAACCAACCCGGTGATCAACAAGCGCTCCGGGCCTGATGGCCTGGAAAAATACGAGACACAGACCCCGGCCAAGGAACATGGTTGCCCTTGACGGGTCTGACACATTACTCAGGGCTGGCGGCGTGCGCCGTCAGTCGAGGAACATGGATGAAAGGTTTTATCGCCGTTATGGCGTTGGCATTGCTGGCCGGTTGCTCGAATTTCAACCTGTTCAAGCCTGCCGAATCCACGGACAACTGGACCACCTGGACCTGCGACAGCCAGGCCAAAGTGCTCTGGCGCTACACCGACGACAGCCGCAAGGAAGTCGACGTACGCCTCGGCGGGGCCGATCAGGTCTACCGCTTGAAACTTGAGCCGGGCGCCGAAGGATCGCTGTACAGCAACGACATGCTGGCGTTTCACGTAAAAGGTGAGGAAGGCCTGGTTTACTGGGTCGCCACCAATGATTTGATTGGCCGCGGTTGTAAAGCGCAGTAAGAGCCGATCGCAGGGCTTTTGTGGCGAGGGAGCTTGCTCCCGCTGGAGTGCGAAGCGCTCCCAAAGTCAGTCGACACCGTGTTTGAGAAAGACCGAGTTGACCGGTTTACGACTGCTTCGCAGCCGAACGCGAGCAAGCTCCCTCGCCACAGGTTCTTCGTCACACTCAGGATTTATGTTGTACCGAATTCGCAGCCCGGGCCAACCCCCGATCTGCAATAACTTGAATAGCCGCCGCCGCTACGGCAGGCTGGCACGATTAACGACCCAAACCGGGAGAGACACACACAATGGCACTTATCAGCATGCGCCAGATGCTGGACCACGCAGCCGAGTTCGGCTACGGCGTTCCAGCCTTCAACGTCAACAACCTTGAGCAGATGCGCGCCATCATGGAAGCCGCTGACAAGACTGACTCCCCGGTGATCGTCCAGGCTTCGGCCGGTGCTCGCAAATACGCCGGCGCACCGTTCCTGCGTCACCTGATCCTGGCCGCCATCGAAGAATTCCCGCACATCCCGGTGTGCATGCACCAGGACCACGGCACCAGCCCTGACGTCTGCCAGCGCTCCATCCAACTGGGCTTCAGCTCGGTGATGATGGACGGCTCCCTGGGCGAAGACGGCAAGACCCCGACCGACTACGACTACAACATCCGCGTCACCCAACAAACTGTGGCCCTGGCTCACGCCTGCGGCGTATCGGTAGAAGGCGAGCTGGGCTGCCTGGGTTCGCTGGAAACCGGCATGGCTGGTGAAGAAGACGGCATCGGCGCCGAAGGCGTTCTGGATCACAGCCAAATGCTGACCGACCCGGAAGAAGCCGCTGACTTCGTCAAACGCACCCAAGTTGATGCCTTGGCCATCGCCATCGGCACCAGCCACGGCGCGTACAAGTTCACCAAGCCACCTACCGGCGACGTGCTGGCCATCGACCGCATCAAAGAAATCCACAAACGCATCCCGAACACCCACCTGGTGATGCACGGCTCGTCTTCGGTTCCGCAAGACTGGCTGGCGATCATCAACCAGTACGGCGGCGACATCAAAGAAACCTACGGCGTGCCGGTTGAAGAGATTGTTGAAGGCATCAAGCACGGCGTGCGTAAGGTCAACATTGATACTGACCTGCGTTTGGCTTCTACCGGTGCGATGCGTCGGTTGATGGCGACCAATCCTAGCGAGTTTGATCCGCGTAAGTTCTTTGGTGCGACTGTGACGGCGATGCGGGATGTTTGTATTGCGCGTTATGAAGCTTTCGGTACTGCCGGTAATGCTTCGAAGATCAAGCCGATCTCGTTGGAAGCGATGTATCAGCGGTATTTGAAGGGTGAGTTGAACGCTAAGGTGAACTAAGCCTTTCGCGTTTGAGTTGCATAAAAAACCCGCCGAGAGGCGGGTTTTTTGCACAAAATAGTGTTGGAGGGGAACTGTTAAATTCAAATCGGAATTTAAATTGTTGATTCTGCCCCCCACTCTCTTCGTTTGGCGATTAAATATGAGGCTGCTTCATCGATAGATTTAAATTCTCGCAAGGTCTCATCACGGATAGGCGGGATGTCAATGTTATATTGCATCGCTCCAATCCCACGGATTACTGCCAGCGCCGCCTCATAAAGCTCCGGCACTGTGCTCTTTACCTGTTGTAGAGAGAGACTTCCGATAAATAAAAACGCTTTAAGTTGTTCGGTATCAAATACGCGTGAATAGATTGCTTGAAAATCTTGATGTCTGTCATTTTTTAAGATGCAGCTGCGTAGTCCGTTTGATACCTCTTCCGGGTGGTCTTGTATGAATTTATTGAGAAATTGGTTGTGAAACTCTTCAAAAGATTTGTCATCTTGAGGTAGTTGTGCCAAATTTCCTTGTAGTTGTTGCAGTATTAAATATTTTGCATGACTTGTAGACATTTTAAAGCTTCCTTGGCTAGTTGTTATAAAAATGGAGCGTGATTTCCCGTATTTCTTTCTTTCTGAAAAGAAAGGAAAGCTAATTTGTTTTCTCGTTAATTTTTCTTTATCAGTGTTGCATGGGGAGATAGTAGGCGTGGATTTGTCTGTCTGTACCTGTAAGTTCTGACAGTTTTTAATATCGTTTTGCTATAGGGGAACGAACTTGCGCTTAGCGAATGCAGAGCAAGCGTACAAACAAAAAACCCGCATAAGCGGGTTTTTATTGCCAGAAAATCGGCTACTTGGCTTTAGGTGTATCAAACCCGCGCTGTTCAATCACCCCAAATACATCAGCAATGTCCTGAATCATGATCCAGGGCAAAAGAGCAGGGCAAAAGGGGACAGATCTGAATGGCACTTACTTAACAGCTAACCACTTGAGCTGAAAGCAAAAAATGAAGAAGGGCTGGTCTTGGTCTACGGTGATAGTTGCGAACACACCCCGACAAACCAAGGACACAGCCCCAAATGGATCGTAGACGTGAAATTCTTCAGCATCAACAGCAACGTTTTCATCGACACGCGTTGGACTGCGATGCCTATGCGTTTTTCAATCTCCTCACGTCTCCCGATCTCTTACAACTCGTCGAGTCTGCACTGCCAGAACATCGGGAACGCCTGTTTCCGCCAACTGAAACGTTGTCTATGTTCCTGGCTCAAGCAATGAGCGCCGACCGCTCCTGCCAGAACGCCGTGAACGACCTGTCGATTAAACGGTCATGTGGCGGCATGAAGCCCAATAGCACTCGCACGGGCGCCTACTGCAAAGCCAGAAAACGCCTGCCTGTGGAAATGGTTTCCACGCTGGTCAGGCACACCGGTGCTTCAATAAGTGATAACGCACCCTCGTCGTGGCGCTGGATGGGACGGCCTGTGCGGCTGGTGGATGGCACGACGGTCAGCATGCCCGACACAGCGGCCAATCAGGGCGCCTATCCGCAATCTCGCGGCCAGAAAGTCGGTCTTGGTTTTCCGTTGTGTCGAGTGGTGGGCATCGTCTGCCTCTCCAGCGGCGCCGTTTTAGATGCTGCCCTTGGGCGTTTCCGAGGCAAGGGCGGCGATGAACAGACGCTGCTCAGATCAATGCTCGACACGTTGAAAACAGGTGACATTTTGTTAGGCGACGCTTACTACGCTACCTATTTCTTGCTGTGCGAGTTGCAACGAAGAGGTATCGATGGCGTGTTCGAACAATACGGTGCTCGACGGCGCAGCACGGACTTTCGCCTAGGGCAGAGTCTCGGTTCGGAAGATCACCTGATCGAATTGAAAAAGCCTGCAAGAAGACCGCTGTGGATGAGTCAAACGCATTACGAAAAGGCGCCTGAAAGACTGACCGTGCGAGAGTTGAAGGCGGGTGGGAAAACTTTGGTCACCACGTTGCATTGCCCAAAGCAGACACCTAAAACAGCCCTGAAATCGCTGTACAAGGGTCGATGGCATGTTGAACTGGATCTGCGCAATCTCAAAGCTACGCTGGGGCTTGGAAAGTTAAGCTGCAAAACCCCAGGCATGGCAGTCAAGGAGTTGTGGGTCTACCTGTTGGCACACAATCTGATCCGAATGCTGATGGCGCAATCGGCGCTGTTAGCGGACTGTTTACCTCGCGAACTGAGCTTCAAACACAGTCTTCAGCTATGGCTGGCGTTGCGACAATATGGCAGCCCCGAAGACGAGGATGGCCTGTCGAATTTATTGATGCTGATTGCTCAGAGGCGCGTCGGGAATCGGCCTGGTCGTATCGAGCCGCGAGCCATAAAACGAAGACCTCAAGCCTACCCCTTGCTGACCAAACCACGTCGGTCAGCAAGGGCAGATGTCAGAAAAAACGGGCACCCAAAACATGTTAAGTAAGTGCCATTCAAATCTGTCCCCTTTGTTTGCTTTGCTCGTTATGAGGCTTTTGGTACTGCTGGTAATGCTTCGAAGATCAAGCCGATCTCGTTGGAAGCGATGTATCAGCGGTATTTGAAGGGTGAGTTGAACGCTAAGGTTAACTAAGACTTCAGCGTTTTAGCCGCATAAAAAACCCGCCGAGAGGCGGGTTTTTTTTGGGGTGCATATAAAGAATCGAATTGAGTAATCTGTTTATGTCTTTTCAGTGTTTTTATAAGAAACGATATATTAATCGCCAAAACGTATAAAAAACTGTCATTTCCTACAGGTGCTGGCAAGTTTGTATTGCCATATTCTCTAGCGTGTAACAAGAAAAAAGACAAAGAGGCGTAAAACCATATCGCCCCTTGTTCCCCAAAAATATGTAATGGAGTACGCAATCATGAGTACAAAGGACTTAAAGAAAGACGGTAAAAAGCCGGCCCCTTACACCATTCCTGTTGAAAAGAACTTTGGTGATTTAGAAAACGGCAAAAAGCCTGCCCCTATGACGATTCCTAAAGAATCTAAATAGTCTGAAAAAACCCGCGATAACGCGGGTTTTTTATTCCCCTGAAAAACTGCTATTCAACACACAGCCACCATAAAAAAGGAGGACGAGTGCTGAGGCGCCCGTCTTTTCGAGGCGCTAGGTTACTACACGTCGCCAAAATACTAATGGGTGTCCCCTTTGTAGGTTTTTATGGTGCTGCGGCGTAACTCAATCCACTAATTTTGTCGACGTATGTTGGGTAGTTATCACGGTTGTGTACTACTTGTATGTCATACACGTCCCCCTTGTCTGGGAGTTCATTTTTTGAATCATACGTGTCGCCCTTGCAACCCATATAATAATTATCAATCTCGGTGCCGATACTCTCGACTTCTTGTAGGTCATAGCTTTTGAAGATCTTGTTGCGATCATAATCTGATATAAAAAAATTCACTTTGCTGCTTTTGGCCAAAATTTCTTCGTATGCTGGAATTATTTTTTCACAGCTGACACCGTTGCTGTGCATAAAATTTAAGCTTTGTACTTTTAGTATGCATGCTTTGAAAAGTTCGAACTGGTCTTTTGGGACTAGTATTTCTCTATGCTGCTCGCTAGAGGGCTCAATGTTAGATTTGCAGCTTTCTATTGGGTTCTTTAAGGTCGATTCAGCCTGGCTAGGTATGGAGAATATCGTCATCATTAAAGTAATCAAATACGCCGTTAAGGTTTTCATTTTTTCACCTCTCTCTTGTGGGGCTTTGAATAATTATTATTCCAATTTTATGTATAAAAGAGTGCGGTAGGTGGACGGCTGGCTACTCTTTCCATTGCTCTGTTATTGCATAGAAGAGACTAGATAGATGTATCGTTTGTTGAACCTGTAAGTTCTGACAGTTTTTAATATCGTTTTGCTATAGGGGAACGAACTTGCGCTTAGCGAATGCAGAGCAAGCGTACAAACAAAAAAACCGCATAAGCGGGTTTTTATTGTCAGAAAATCGGCTACTTGGCTTTAGGTGTATCAAACCCGCGCTGTTCAATCACCCCAAATACATCAGCAATGTCCTGAATCATGATCCGGGCAACGTTGGTGACGGTGTTGATGTCGTGTTCCGCATAGTCCGGCAGGCTGGTGCAGGCCATGAGGTTGAGGTATTTGAGAACGGCGTTCAGGCGTTCACTGACGCAGTTGTGGAGTTCGCGTAGCGGGGCGTCGCTGTCGATGAGCAGGACGGGGTAGTCGGTGGCGAATTGGGACATAGGGGTGAAGCGGCGTGTCGGGTTGTTCATTGTCATAAGTAAAACTCCTCGAATCGAAAAAGAAGAGCTACTACCGTTCGCTGCGAAACGAATTGGGCGGTAGCTGTGTGCGGGTTCGCAGACCGAGGATACGAGGAACCCGGCAGACCCGAAGGTCTCCCACACACAGCCACCATAAAAAGGAGGACGAGTGCTGATGCGCCCGTCATTTTCGAGGCGCTAGGTTACTACACGTATCGTTAGGGCTGCGAAACCCTATCGCCAACGGTGTCAGCGACAGGCCAACGTTAGGCAGCAATTCAGGCTCCCGCAACCGACCTGTAGGACGCCTGCCTGGCCTTTTAGTTAGGTGGGGTGGTTTTGGTTTACGGCGTGACCGCAGTAAAACAAGGCGCTGTGGGGAGTCATCGGAAATTGATGGCAGGATTTGGGGTTGCTTCGTCGTCCAGCGGGAGCAAGCTCTCTCGCCACGGTCAGAGGCGTCCTACGAGTTTTTCGGACGCGTAGATGATTGGTTTGTAGCAGCTGTCGAGCCTGCGAGGCTGCGTACGGCTGCGCAGCAGTCGTGAAACCGATCACCGTGTTTTTCAGGAATACGGTGTTTGGTGTGTTGCGACTGCTACGCGGTCGGACGCAGCCTCGCAGGCTCGACAGCTGCTACAGGGGATGTGGTGTTCTTGAGAGGGTTGGGACGCGGAGCGTCCCGGGATGCGTTACCACGCGGACGGTTCGACGCCTCGACGTGGGAACGATCGGGGTGAAGGGGATTACTTATCGTGATCAATATCCAGCTTGCTGAACGTCACTTTCCCGCCTTCACTGGTGTACCCGGTGTGGTCCTGCACATAAACCCCAGCCTTGAAATACAGCGGCTTGTCGCGCCATGTCTTGCTGATGTCGGTGTCCCACTGGTAGCCCGCCGCACTGATGCCCAGCGCTCCGCCAGGGCTCAGGTGGATGAGGTAGGAAAACTCCCGGTCGAGTTTCACCCCGGTGGCGATGGTGATGACCCGGCCTTCGCCGTCATCCGGGTGCATGCGTACCTTGGCGACGATGTTGCCGGTGGCGGTGCTGGTTTTGTATTGATACTCAAGCTTCACCATGGGCTTCTGGCTTTCATAGGCGTGGATCTGGCCAATGACGATTTTGCCTGAGCTCGGTACCTGGTTGACTGCGAGGGTGGCGCGCAGAGAGTTGTCGGCGTCCGGGTAGAGCCAGTTTTTCAGGGTGCCGTTGCTGTAGGTTTCGCGCAGTTCGGTGCGGGGGTACTTTGCGTTTTCAGTTTTGGAGCCGGTGACCGGAGCCCAGAAAAACAGGGTGCCAGTGTTGGAGTGGAAGTATTGATCCTTGAAGCCTTTCACCAGTTTTGGAGTGTCAACGGTGTACGGCGGATTGCCGACAGGAACGCTCAGGTTCCAGGTTGCGAGATCGATCATAGACAAAAGCTTCCACGAATTTTTTACTGCACGCGCGTGCCAGAAGCTCTGGCTCGCGCCTTGGGGCAATCCTTATAAGCGCAGAAGTTCAATTTGTTAATGCGTAAATGACAAACGGATGGCGTCAAAATCCTGTTAAAAGGCCATCTTTCCCGGTTTCAGGGGGCTGTAGAAGCGACCGTTAGTCGGCAAATGTACGTGATGGTTAAATGATGGCTCACTGATAGCTTCTGCTTTTGCGGATCCCGGTCTAGAGTGAAGTCTCAGTATTTGTCCGGTTTTCACGAGAAACCGGCCTGACGCCCCGAATATGAGAAGCAGCATGGAATGCGCGCAACCTACGCCAGCTGAAGGCAGCTCGATCCTTTTAATCGTCGATGATTACCCTGAAAACCTGATCAGCATGCGCGCGTTGCTCCAGCGCCAGGATTGGCAGGTGATGACCGCGGCTTCCGGTTTTGAAGCGCTCAGTCTTTTACTCGAACACGATGTCGACCTGGTGCTGCTGGACGTGCAGATGCCGGGCATGGACGGTTTTGAAGTGGCGCGCCTGATGCGCGGCAGTCAGCGCACCCGTCTCACACCGATTATTTTCCTCACCGCCAATGAACAGTCCCAGGACGCCGTGATCAAGGGCTACGCCAGTGGTGCCGTGGATTACCTGTTCAAGCCGTTCGACCCGCAAATTCTCAAGCCCAAGGTACAGGCGTTGCTGGAGCATCAGCGCAATCGTCGTGCGTTGCAGCGCCTGAGCCACGATCTGGAGGTCGCGCGCGCGTTTAATGCCTCGGTGCTGGACAACGCCGCCGAGGGCATCCTGGTGGTGGGTGAGGACGGTCTGATCCGCTTTGCCAACCCGGCGATGTCGCGGTTGCTCAATGCCACGGTGCAAGACCTGCAAGGCAGGGAGTTTCTGGATTTCCTGCAAAAGCCGCATATCCCGGTCTGGGCGGACTCCGATTTTTATACCGGTTACAGACGCGGCGAAACCCTGCGCCTGCACGACGCTCTGCTGCGAACGGCGCCCGGGCAACAAGTGCCGGTGGCGCTGTCCTGCGCGCCGTTGCCCAGTGAACAACATGCGATGGTGGTGACGGTGCTGGACATGTCGGTGGTGCGCCACCTGCATCAGCAACTGGAATTCCAGGCGGTGACCGATCCGCTGACCGGGCTGCTCAACCGTCGCGGCTTTTACCAGACGGTTGAAAATCTGCTGTTGCGTGGCGAACGTTCCGACGGCGCCTGGGTGCTGCTGTACCTGGACCTCGACGGCTTCAAACGCGTCAACGATTCCCTCGGTCACGATGCCGGCGACCGGGTGCTGCGCTGGGTGTCCGAGCAATTGAAAGCCTGTCTGCGGCCCTTCGACATTCTGGCGCGCATGGGCGGCGACGAATTCACGGCGCTGCTGGATCTGGAATTCCCCGAGCAAGCAGCGAAGATTGCCGAGAAGCTCATTGAGCGGGTGTCGATCTGTCAGCAGATTGATGGTCTGGACATCGCTTTGGGCGCCAGCATCGGCATCGCCACATACCCGGATTGCGGTTCGAATCTTGATGGTCTGCTGCGTGCGTCGGACATTGCGATGTACGAAGCCAAACGTGCCGGCCGGCAGCAATACCGTTTCTACGATCACGACATGAATGGCCGGGCGCGCTCGCGGCTGATGCTCGAAGAGAGCGTGCGCACGGCCATTGAAAACCGTGATTTCAACCTCGTGTATCAACCGCAGGTGGCGATCAACACCGGACAGATTCGTGGCTTTGAAGCGCTGTTGCGTTGGCAGCACCCGAGTGTCGGCGACGTACCGCCGGGGCTGTTTTTGCCGTTGCTGGAAGAGGCGCGGCTGATCAGTCGTCTGGGCAGCTGGATTTACCATCGCGGGGCCGGCCAGCGCAAAGCCTGGGAAACCTTGTTTGCCGAGGATCTGGTGCTGGGTGTCAGCTTGAGCAGCACTCAATTCGGCATGCCCAACCTGGTCACGGAATTGCGCCAGGTGCTGGAACGTCACGGCTTGCAACCGCGTTATCTGGAAGTCGAAGTGACGGAAGAAGCGTTGATGCAAAACCCCGAGGAAACCCGCAAGACGCTGCGCTTGCTGCGCAATCTCGGGGTGCGGGTGGCGCTGGATGACTTCGGCTCCGGGCCGTGCTCGCTGTCTCACCTGCGCGATCTTGAGCTGGACACGCTCAAGTTCGATCGGCATCTGATCGCCCGCTTGCCGACGTCCGAACGGGATGCGGCGCTGGTGCGCAATGTGATCGACCTGTGCAAGCAATACGGAATGCTGGTGAT
Source organism: Pseudomonas sp. LB3P93 (assembly GCF_054898025.1). Classification (NCBI taxonomy): domain Bacteria; kingdom Pseudomonadati; phylum Pseudomonadota; class Gammaproteobacteria; order Pseudomonadales; family Pseudomonadaceae; genus Pseudomonas; species Pseudomonas sp. LB3P93. The sequence continues at coordinate 6,037,204 of NZ_CM142713.1, read as the reverse complement.
TGCCGAAGGGGTTGAAACCATTGCGCAATATGAATGGCTGCAAGCCAATGGTTGTCAGTACGTGCAAGGTTTTCTGGTAGGGCGGCCGATGATGGCCGAGGACGCCGGTGACTTTGTCGCGCCGTTTGACTGGAGCGCGCTGACCCGCTGAATTCGCTACACTGGCGACCTTTTCCGTGATTGTGTTGCCGCCCCTGATGACCGCGTTGAAATACCTCCAGGCCTATCCCGCAGCGTTGCAGGACCAGGTGCGCCAGCTGATCGCCGAAGGTCGGCTGGGCGACTACCTGAGCAAACGCTACCCGGAACAACACGCCGTGCAGAGCGACAAGGCGCTGTATACCTTTGCCCTGGATCTCAAGCAGGAATACCTGCGTAACGCGCCGGCCATCGACAAGGTGTTATTCGACAACCGCCTCGACCTGACCCATCGCGCCCTTGGTCTGCACACGACGATCTCGCGGGTGCAGGGTGGCAAGCTCAAGGCCAAGAAGGAAATTCGCGTGGCCTCGTTGTTCAAGGAAGCGCCCTCCGAATTTCTGAAAATGATCGTGGTGCATGAGCTGGCGCACTTTAAGGAGTCGGATCACAACAAGGCGTTCTACAAGCTTTGCGAACACATGTTGCCGGGGTATCACCAGGTGGAGTTTGATCTGCGGGTGTACCTGACGTGGCGGGATATGCAATAAAAAGAACAAGGAGTGCACAGGTGGATGTGAGCAAGACCAAGACCAGTTTTTATCGCCGGTTGTACGTGGCGTACCTTATCGACAGTGGCTTGGCCAGCAGCGTCCCGGCCCTGACCGAAGTCACCGGCATGCCCCGGCGCACGGCGCAAGACACGATTGCGGCGTTGGCGGATCTGGACATTATTTGCGAGTTCGAGCAGGAAGAGGGCGCACGCAACCATGCGGGGCGCTATCGGATTCGCGAATGGGGGGCGATTGATCGCGGGTGGATCGAGCGCAATTTGCGGCAGATAAAAGCGGTGCTGGAATATCCTTAGCTCTCACCCCTGATCGTTCCCACGCTCCGCGTGGTAATGCAGCCCGGGACGCTCCGCGTCCCAAGAGCGGACGCAGAGCGTCCATTGAGGCATTCCCACGCAGAGCGTGGGAACGATCATTACGGGCGACGCATCCCGATATGCGGAATGTCATCCTCAAGGTATTCCTCACCTGTCACAACAAACCCGTACCGCCCGTAATACCCCTGCAAATGCGCCTGGGCCGAGAGATAGATCGGCATTTCCGGCCAATGCTTCCCGGCCTGTTTCAACGCCTGAGCCATCAACTCATGCCCCAGCCCGGTGCCACGCGCTCCGGGCGCAATAATCACCCGCCCAATCACCACGTCGCCGCCCTGTAGCTCCGGGTCGAGCAAGCGCAGATAAGCCACCAGCCGATCCCCGTCCCACGCCATCAAATGGCACGTGTCACCTTCCAGATCCTGGCCATCGACATCCTGGTAAGCGCATCTCTGTTCGACGACGAACACTTCCGCGCGCAACTGCAGAATGGCGTACAGCTGCTCTTTCCCCAGATCGCTGTGGTGTTTGCAGACCCAATCGATTGTCATCTTCACTTTCCTTGAGCAACGTCGTTCCGATACTAAGCGCCCCGGCGAAATATGTCTTTATGGCGGAGAAATCTGTGACAAAGGCCAAAATGCCATCATTCATTTCGCGCGGCGCTGTCTTCTTTGTGTAATCTGCGATGAAGCGCTGTGCAGTGTCTCCAATGAGCTAATGTTGAGTACCTGAGTGTCGGTACGTGAGTCTTGGAGTTTTGGCAGAAAAATGCGCCGGGCAGCCCGCCCGCTAAGGATTTTCTAGCATGCCGCGATTGCATCGAGCGTTTGCTTTGATTGGATTGCTGTTGCTGACACAGAGCGCGGCAGCAGAAAAGCTGCGTCTGGTCGCGGACGCGTGGCCACCCTTTACCGACGCCACGCTGGTCAACGGCGGCTTGGCCACCGACATCGTAAGCACCGCGCTGGCCCGGGCCGGTTATGCCAGTGATTTCGAACAGGTGCCTTGGGCGCGAGCGTTGCTCGGCGTCGGCGAGGGCCGTTATGACGTGCTGGTCAACGCCTGGTACACCGACGAACGCACCAAACTGGGGCAATTCTCCGGCGAATATCTGCTCAACCGCGTGCGCTTTCTCAAGCGCAAGGACGCGCCGATCGAGTTCAACAATCTGCAGCAACTGCACACCTATCCGATTGCGGTGGTGCGAGGTTATGCCTACTCACCGGCTTTCGACGATGATGTGTCGCTGCAAAAAGTCCCTGTGCATAACTTCGCCATGGCCGTGCGCATGGTCGCGGCAGACCGGGTCAAGTTGACGCTGGAAGACGAGTACGTCGCCCGCTATTACCTGGCTCGGGAATCCTCCAAGGTGCGCAATGCCGTGGAGTTCCTGCCCAAGGCGTTGAGCGAGAACAGCCTGCATATCTTGGTTAGCCTGAAGAATCCGCAGCATAAGCAAATCGTCGCCAATTTCGATCGCGAGATTGCCGAGATGAAGGCTGACGGGAGTTATGCGCGGTTGATGAAGCAGCATGGGATGTGAGGATCGGTTTTTGTGGTGAGGCTGATGGCCCCTTCGCGAGCAAGCCCGCTCCCACAGGGGAACGCATTCCAAATGTGGGAGCGGGCTTGCTCGCGAAGAGGCCGGCCCGGTCACCACAGATACTCAGGCCTCGCTGGTGTCCTTGATGAGGTGCGCTGCCAACGTCCGCAACGGCCCCAACTGCCGGCAAATCAACGCCAATTGCGTCTGCACCAACCGCTGCCCTTCATCGATTTCATCCGGCATCTGCTCAAGCGTATTGGCCAGCGTCTCTTCCGCATCGCTCTGAATCGCAATCGGCTGTTTGCTCGCCAAGCCTTGGGCTATTTCATCGATGCTCGCCGCCAGGCTAACACCCGCGCCGTCGATCAAATGCTCACGAATGTCTTGCGGTAACTGGGTTTCACGGTGCGCACCCAATCCCGACAGGTAGCTGAGCAAGGTGTGCGACAGCACCAGGAATCGAAACCCGACATCCGCTTCCTTACGGAAATGCCCCGGCTCCATGAGCATATTGGCCAGCGTCGTCGACAGTGCCGCGTCAGCATTGTGCGCGTTGCGTCGGGCCAGGCGATACGCAAGGTCGTCACTTTTGCCGGCGGCGTATTGCTGCATGATCTGGCGCAGGTAAATGCTGTTGCAGGTGAGGGTGTTTGCCAGCACTTTGTTTAGGCGTCGGCCCTGCCAGTCCGGCAGGAACAGGAACACCGCGAGCCCGGCAATCAGGCTGCCGAGCAAGGTATCGAACAGCCGCGGCAGGAACAGTCCATAACCATCCCCGACCTGATTGAAGCAGAACAGCACCATCAGGGTGATCGCGGCGGTGGCCAAGGTGTAGCGGGTGGTGCGGTTGATAAAGAACACCACCCCGGCGGCGATCGCGAAACACGACTGGACCAAGGGATTGGGGAACAGATCGAACAGCGCCCACGCCACTGTCAGACCAATCGCGGTGCCGATGATCCGCTGCCCGAGTTTGCGCCGGGTGGCGCCGTAGTTCGGCTGGCAGACGAACAGTGTGGTGAGGATGATCCAGTAACCCTGCGACGGGTGAATCAAATGCACCATGCCGTAGCCGATGCTCAGCGCCAGGGGCAGGCGCAGTGCATGGCGGAACAGCAGCGACGTCGGCGTCAACTGCGTACGCAAGCGAGTCCACACATCCTTGAGGCTGCGCGGCGAGCGGTCGAGCAGGCTGCTATCTGTGGCGTCGGCCAGGGCATCAGGGTTGCTGGCGTCGCTGAGCAAGCGGTCGAGGGTGCCGAGGTTGGCCGCCAGTGCCCGTAAAGAACGCAGTAAACCGCGCCAGGCCGGGTTGCTCTGGGTGCGCAGGTGTTCGATGGAGGCGTGCAGGTCGTTCAACGCTTCGGCGAAGCTGGCGTCATAGATGAACGGCTGACGCATCTGGATCGACTCGGCCAGTGCCCGGCAGGCCTTGCCTTGTTGCCGCAGCAGGCGCTGACAGCGGAACAGCACGTCGCTGTGGAAAAACGCCTCGGCCAGCGCGTTATAGGGGTAGTGCGAAGAACTGGCGCGCTCGTGGATGTCTTGGGCGAGGAAATACAGCTTGAGGTAACGGCTGACTTTCGAGCCCGGCCGACCGTTGCCGACCCGGTGCAGGATGATTTCCTTGGCGGCGTTGAGTGCCGCCACCACCCGACCGTTTTGCTGGGCCAGTTCCAGTCGGCGCGCTTCCACGTCCATCTGCCGGATCGGCTCGAACAGAGACGCTTTGAGTTTCAGGTAAAAACCCAATTCACGGAACAACCGCGCCAGGCTCTGCTGCACTGGCTGGTTGGAAAACATCGCCTGCCATAGCACCGAGAGCAAGCCGTACCAGGCGGCGCCGGCCACCAGCAGCACCGGTTCGTGCCAGAAGTCGGTGACCGCGCCGCCGCGCTGGTCCACGCCGATCATGGTGTAGACCGACAGAATCAACGTGGCAGAGGCAATCGCGCCATAGCGTTCGCCCAATGCGCCGAGCATGGTCAGGCAGAACGCGGCCAGGGCGAAGGCGATGATGAAAAAGACGGGATATGGGAACAGCAGTTCGACCGAGAGCGCGGCGACCAGGAAACACACCAGCGTCACGGCCAATGCGTTGAGGCGGCCCTGCCAACTGTCGTCGGTCTCGGCCAGGGCGCTGGCGATAATCCCAAGGAACAACGGGATCAGCAGCCCCATTTCATCCTGATACCAACAGACGGCCATGCTGCCGGTCAGGGCGATGAACACCCGCACGCTGTAGCTGAATTTATCCAGCGCCCAGAGGCGGCGCAGAGACTGACGAAATGAGGTCGATGACATGAAGTGCGAAGGCCTTCCGAGGCAATGCCGCTAAATTGAGCCAGTAATGACGCCGACGCAATGGCGTCGATCACATCTGACAGCAAAATCTGTTCCTTTGACTGCCTGTGCCGACCGCAATCTTTGAGATTGGCAAAGAACCCTGTGGGAGCTGGCTTGCCAGCGATAGCGGTCTGACAGTCAACAAAAATGTTGGATGCAGTGCTCTCATCGCTGGCAAGCCAGCTCCCACAGTGATTGCATTTCACATTAGAGAACTGTGGGATCAGACGAATTGCGCGGCAGCGTAACCGGAGGCCCAGGCCCACTGGAAGTTGAAGCCGCCCAGATGCCCGGTCACGTCGAGCACTTCGCCGATGAAGTACAAGCCAGGGCTTTTCAGCGATTCCATGGTCTTGGACGACACCTCGTTGGTATCCACGCCGCCCAGCGTCACCTCGGCAGTGCGATAGCCTTCGGTGCCGGCAGGAACCACTTTCCAGCTCGCCAGTTTCTCGGCGATGTCGGCGATTTCTGCGTGGGTGTACTGCTTCATCGGTTTGGAGACGAACCAGTTGTCCGCCAGCAGGTTGGCCATCTTCTTGGTGAAGATTTCCCCCAGCAGGGTTTTCAACTCGCTGTTCGGACGTTCGGCTTGCTGCTGTTGCAGCCAGGTCGACGCGTCGTGGTCCGGCATCAAGTTGATCTCTACCGTGTCGCCGGATTCCCAGAACGAGGAAATCTGCAAAATTGCCGGCCCGCTGAGGCCGCGATGGGTGAACAGGATGTTTTCGCGGAAACTCTGGTCGTTGCAGCTCACCAGGCAATCCACCGAAGTCCCGGACAGCTCGGTGCAAAGCTCCTTGAGCTGATCGGTGATGGTGAACGGTACCAGGCCGGCGCGGGTCGGCAGTAAGTCGTGGCCGAATTGCTTGGCGACCTGATAACCGAAACCCGTCGCACCCAGCGTCGGGATCGACAGACCGCCCGTTGCGATCACCAAGGATTCACAGGTCAATTGACCGAGCGTGGTGTCCAGCAAGTAACCGCTTTCGAGCTTCTCAATGGTCTGGATCGACGTGTCCAGGTGCAGGCTCACGCCAACCTGATCACATTCATTGAGCAGCATCTCAAGGATGTCGCTGGATTTGTTATCGCAGAACAACTGGCCGAGTTTTTTCTCGTGGTACGGCACGCCGTGCTTGGCGACCATCCCGATGAAGTCCCACTGGGTGTAGCGCGCCAGTGCGGATTTGCAGAAGTGTTCGTTCTGCGAGAGAAAATTGCCCGGTTCGGTGTACATGTTGGTGAAATTGCAGCGGCCACCGCCCGACATCAGGATTTTCTTGCCGGCCTTGTTCGCATGGTCGAGCAGCATCACCTTGCGCCCACGCCCGGCGGCGGTCAGCGCACACATCAACCCTGCGGCGCCAGCGCCAATGATCACGACTTCGGTAGAGCGCAAAACGGTGTCCTCACACAATGATCGTTCCCACGCTCTGCGTGGGAATGCCGCCATGGACGCTCTGCGTCCGCCGTTATGTGACGCGGAGCGTCACGGGATGCATTCCCACGCAGAGCGTGGGAACGATCAGAAAGATCCTTACAGGATACGAACGCGCAGCGAACGGCCTTTGATCTTGCCGTCGTTCAGGCGCTGCAAGGCTTGCTTGGCGATTCCGCGCTCAACAGCCACGTAAGCCTGGAAATCGAAAATCGCGATCTTGCCGACCTGCGCACCCGGAATGCCGGCATCGCCCGTCAGTGCGCCAAGAATGTCGCCCGGACGCACCTTGTCTTTACGCCCAGCGCCGATGACCAGCGTGCTCATCACCGGCAGCAGAGGACCGCCGCCTTGGGATTTGAGGTTGTCCAGCTGATCCCAGCTCAACGGCGAATTCTGCAGTTGCTCGATGGCTTGGGCGCGGTGCGCTTCGGACGGCGCAACGAGGCTGATCGCGATGCCTTTCTCGCCCGCACGACCGGTACGGCCGACACGGTGAATGTGGATTTCCGAATCACGGGCCAGCTCGACGTTGATCACCATGTCCAGTGCATCAATGTCCAGACCGCGCGCGGCGACGTCGGTGGCAACCAGCACAGAAGTACTGCGGTTGGCGAACATGGCCAGCACCTGGTCACGGTCACGCTGTTCCAGATCGCCATGCAGGCCGACGGCGGAGATGCCTTTGGCGGTCAGGTGATCGACGGTTTCCTGAACCTGCTGCTTGGTGAAGCAGAAAGCCACGCAGGACGCCGGACGGTGATGCGCAAGGACTTTGACCACGGCGTCCATGCGTTCTTCCGGAGAGATTTCGTAGAAACGCTGCTCGATCTGCGTGTCGTCATGGAACGCCTCGGCCTTCACGATCTGAGGGTTGCGCATGAACTTCGCGGCCAACTGCTTGATGCCCGTCGGGTACGTGGCGGAGAACAGCAGGGTCTGGCGACGCTCCGGGCACTGGGCGATGATTTCTTCGATGGAATCGTAGAAACCCATGTCGAGCATGCGGTCGGCTTCGTCGAGGATCAGCGTGTTCAGGCCATGGAGCACCAGCGAACCTTTGCGCAAATGTTGCTGCAGGCGGCCCGGGGTGCCGACGATGATGTGCGCGCCGTGTTCCAGCGAGCCGATCTGTGGGCCGAAGGACACGCCGCCGCACAGGGTCAGGATCTTGATGTTGTCTTCGGCGCGGGCCAGACGACGGAGTTCCTTGGCGACCTGGTCAGCCAACTCGCGAGTCGGGCAGATGACCAGTGCCTGGCAACCGAAGAAGCGCGGATTGATCGGGTTCAACAGGCCGATACCGAAGGCGGCGGTCTTGCCGCTGCCGGTCTTGGCCTGGGCGATCAGGTCCATCCCCTTGAGGATCACCGGCAAGCTTTGCGCCTGGATCGGCGTCATCTGGGCATAACCGAGGGAGTCGAGGTTAGCCAGCATGGCGGCGGACAGCGGCAAAGTATTAAAAGCGGTGGCGATGGTGGTCACGGGACTGGCCTGCAAAACAAAATGTCGCGCAGTGTATCAGTCCCGCGCGCTCCACCTGCAACTTCTGGACGAGTAGCCCTGTAGCAGCTGCCGAGGCACGAGGCTGCGTTGGGCTGCGAAGCGGCCCCCGAGGACCCCGGGCGGTCCTGCGGACACGCAACGCAGCCTCGTGCCTCGGCAGCTGCTACAAGTCAGTGCTCTATATCGTGCTCGCGGCTGACCGTCCGTCGGCCATCCTTTGGTGAAAGCTGCGAGAAGATCGTCGCGGCCAGCATTGCCATGATTCCGACCGTCACAAACGTCAGCTGGAAGGCCCTCAGAACCGTGTCCACACCGTCGTTGCCGATCTCTGCGGTAAAGCCGCCGAGCAAGGCGCCGGCACAGGCAACGCCGAGGCTCAGGGACAATTGCGCGACCACCGACAGCAGGCTGTTGCCGCTGCTGGCGCTGGCGTCGTCGAGGTCGATCAGGGTCACGGTGTTCATTGCGGTGAACTGCAAGGAGTTGATCGCGCCGAGAATCGCCAGCATCCCCAGCAGTAGCCAGTACGGTGTCTGTTCGCTGACCAGGCCCATGCTCGCCAGCATGAGTCCCAGCGCCAAAGTGTTACCGGTGAGCACGATGCGATAACCCAGGCGTTCAATCAACGGCCGCGCCACCGACTTGGCGACCATCGCCGCAGCCGCCAGCGGCAGCATGCTCATCCCGGCCTGTGACGGCGAGTAACCCAGCGCCACTTGCAGCAGCAACGGCACGAGGAACGGCAAGGCACCGCTGCCCAAACGGGCGAACAGGTTGCCCAGGATGCCCACGGCAAACGTTCGGGTCTTGAACAGCGACGGCGCGAACAGCGGATTATCGATGTGCCCGGCCCGCAACCAATACGCCGCCAGACACGCCATGCCACCGAACAGCAACAGCATCACGCGCAAGTGCGGCAGGTGCAGTTCGCCGAGGCCTTCCATGGCGATGGTGATCAGCACCATCGCCGCGCCAAACAGCAAGAAGCCGAGGCTGTCGAAACGCGTGCGTTCGCTGCCGCGCAGGTCGGGGATGAACCTCCACACGGCGTAGCAGCCGACAGCGCCCACCGGCAGGTTGATCAGGAAGATCCAGTGCCAGGTCAGGTATTCGACCATCCAGCCGCCCATGGTCGGGCCGATCAACGGGCCGAGCAATCCGGGAATGGTAATGAAGCCCATGATTCGCACCAGCTCCGAGCGCGGGTAGGCGCGCAGCACCACCAACCGCCCGACCGGCAGCATCAGCGCACCGCCCAGGCCTTGGATCACCCGCGCGCCGATCAGCATGCTCAGGGTGCTCGACAACGCGCAGAGCAATGAGCCGAGGCTGAACAGCAGAATGGCGCCGAAGAAGATTTTCTTGGTGCCGAAACGATCGGCGATCCAGCCCGAGGCGGGGATCAATAATGCGACGGTGAGCATGTAGGCAATGATCACGCCCTGCATGCGCAGCGGATCTTCGGCCAGGTCCCGGGCCATGGCGGGCAGGGCGGTGTTGAGGATGGTCCCGTCGAGGGATTGCATGAAAAAAGCGATGGCGACGACCCACGGCACCCAGCGGGCAGTGACAGCGTCGAGAGGCGGGCGGTTGGGCATGGAACCTCTTGTTGTCGGAGATGATCGTTCCCACGCTCCGCGTGGGAATGCCTCAATGGACGCTCCGCGTCCGCTTCGGCAGGGACGCGGAGCGTCCCGGGCTGCATTCCCACGCGGAGCGTGGGAACGATCGGGTCAGAGGGTCAAGGTCAGTCGGCTGACTAGCGCTCCAGGCAGCAACGCCGACGCCGTTGCCCGCTGACTGTACGTGCTGGCCGACAACATCAGCTCGCGCTCTTCGGTCAACGCTTCCAGCTGCGAACCCAGCAAGCTGTAAGCACTGTCATCAAAGCGCATCGTGCTGACTGGCGCCTGAATCTCGCCGTTCTCGACCCAGAAGGTCGCAAACCGCGTCATGCCGGTCAGACGTGCCGCCGGTTGGTCCGAGTAGTTCAGGTACCAGAGGTTGCTGATGTACAAACCGGTGCCCAGTTGCTTGAGAATCTCTGCGTCAGGCAACGCACCCGCCGCCATGTTCACGGCGCTCGGCATTTCACCACCGCTGGCGCCGTTGGCGGTCAGGCCGTACTCGGCGGCACTGCGTGAGCTGACCATCTGCGCGCCGGCCTTGCCGTCGACGATCAAGCCAAGATCGCTGCGCGGATACCCTTCGCCCGAAAACGCCGGGCTCAACGAACCGCTGACCTTTTCATCGACCGATACCAACGGGCTGAACGCACTGTCGCCCGCGTAAAGCTTCTGCAGCGGACTGTTTTTGCTGGCAATCGACTGCGCCGAGAAACCGCCCCAGCCCAGCATGTCCATGATTTCTCCCAAGGCTGCCGGTGCCAGATAGGCGCGGTACTGACCCGGCGCCAAGGTGTGTTGCGGTCTGCCCAGGAATGCCAACTGCTCGCGCGCCTGCGCAAAGCGCTTGGCAAACCCTTCGCTGTTCCAGTCGTGCCCGGCGTAGCTGGCCTTCACCGCTTGGCCATTTTCGTGGAACAGACTGAAATCGAAATTGAAGCTGTTGGCTTGATGCCATCCGAACGCGCCCGAAGAACTGGCGAAACCGCGACTGATCGGGCCGGCGGCGTAGAAGCCGACCAGATCCAGCCCTTCGGCCGCCTGGGTGATTTCGGCCACCACCTGCTCGGTGTCCGGTAGCGGATGATCCTGCACGTTCTTGCTCTGCCAGCCATTGTGGTTGAGCAGCAGGTAGGGATCCTGCGGCAGCAATGGCAAGGTCTCGCGCAGCTGTTGCAGACCTTCGGCCAGCCGCTGAAGGTCGACTTCTGCATCGCCGGCCAGCGTGATGTTGAGGTCGGCGTGCCGGCCATCGTTGATCAATTTCAAACCGACGCTCGCTTGCTGCACCTGGCCGGCCTGGCGCACCTTGGCGTGGTTGAAGCGCACGAAGGCCGAGGACTCGGCGGCGTAGCTGAGGGTGAACTGTTCAGGCTCGCGAATCGCATCGCGCAACCAGTTGACCAAAGCCTTGAACGACTCGGCCTGATTGTTCGAAGTACTCATCAGGCGTCTCCCCCAAATACATCCACGTTGCTGAACACACAGGCCGGCGAGGCATGGCCGACGCGGATGACCTGATTCGGTTCGCCCTTGCCGCAGTTCGGCGTGCCCAGCACCTTGGAGGTGCTGGCGTCGCCGACGGCGCTGAGGCTCTTCCAGAAGTGCGCGGAAATCGCCCGGTAGTTCGGGTTTTTCACCACACCTTTGAGCTCGCCGTTTTCGATCAACTGAGCCCATTCACAACCGAACTGGAACTTGTTGCGCGCATCGTCGATGGACCACGAGCGGTTGGTCGACATCATGATGCCGTGCTCGATGTTGCCGATCAGTTGCTCCAGCGGCTGATCGCCGGGCTCGATGTTCAGGTTGGCCATGCGGTCGATCGGCGGGCGATTCCAGCCACAGGCGCGGCTGTTGGCGACACCGTCCATGCCGGCTCGGAATTGCGACAGCGCGCCGCCCAACGGACGCAGCAGCAGGCCTTCTTTAATCAGGAATTGCTTGCTCGCAGCGGTGCCGTCGTCGTCATGGCCGTAGCTGGCGAGCTGCTCGGGGATGTCCGGGTCGAAGGTCACGTTCAGCAGTTTGGAGCCGTATTGCAGATGGCCGAAGTCTTCTGCCTTGACGAAACTGGTGCCGGCGTAATTGCGTTCATCGCCGAGGATGCGGTCGAGTTCCAGCGGATGGCCGATGGACTCGTGGATCTGCAGCATCATCTGGTCGGGCATCAGCAACAGGTCGCGCGGACCTTGTGGAGTGTTGGGTGCCAACAGCAATTGCAGCGCCTGATCGGCGATTTTCGGGCCGGCACCTACCAGGCCGCAGCGACTGATCACATCAAAACCGCCCTGTTGGCCGAAGTTCTCGCGGCCGAGGGTGCGAGTCTGGCTGTCGCTGCCGTCGTAGGCGGTGACTTCCAGACTCGGGTAGACGAAACGCTGGGCCTGACGCAGTTCGGCGCCAGCGCTGCTGAGGTAAATCTGCTCGACGTTGGTGATGCCGATGCTGACCTGCCAGTTCACCAGCCGCTCGTCCTTTGGCACGGACGCGGATTCGGCGCCGAGCAGTTGGTAGCAATCGCTCAGGGACGGGAAGGGCTGGTCGAAGTTCGGCGAGAAGTAGTCGGCGCGATCGCTGGAGACGATCTGCGCGCTCAGGTCGAGCAATGCGTGAGGCTTGAGTCGGCGGGCTTGTTGCTCGGCCTTTTCCAGCGCGGCTTGCAGGCCTTGTTGCGACAGGTCGTTAGTCGCGGCGTAGGCTTCGACGCCGTTGACGCGCACGGTCAGCATCGCGCCTTCGTCACGGCTCAGGCTTGGAGGTTCGGCGACATTCTTGCGCACCGACAGGTACTGGCCGGACTCGCGCACATAACGCAGCGAAAAGAATTCAGCGCCCGTGCGCAAGGCAGCGAAGCGCTGCTTGAGCTGGGGGTGGAAATCGAACATTCGGGAACCTCCTTGGTATGGAGTGGCGGTGTAACGGTGTTGCGAAGGGGGGGTGAAACGTTTGCGTGGCGCTAGATTAGGCCTGGGCGGGGGGTAGGATCAAGGGCGGAGCGGTGTAGGAAGGGATTACGAAGGTGTGGTGATCGTTCCCACGCTCTGCGTGGGAACGCCGCCATGGACGCTCTGCGTCCGCTTTGTGACGCAGAGTGTCACGGGATGCATTCCCACGCAGAGCGTGGGAACGATCAGAGGAGGTTACTGGGCAGTCAGGCTCACATCCCGCAACGGCTTGCCACGCACCGGCGCATCGCCGGCCACGAAGTAGTCAGCCTTGCTACGCGGCAACGGCTGGCGACCACGGATCTTGTCGGCGATTTTCTCGGCGATCATGATCGTTGGCGCGTTCAGGTTGCCGGTGGTGATGATCGGCATGATCGAGGCATCGACCACACGCAAGGCTTGCATGCCATGCACACGACCTTCGCCATCGACCACGGCCATGTCGTCGGTGCCCATCTTGCACGAGCAGGACGGGTGGAACGCGGTTTCGGCGTGCTCGCGGATGAACTTGTCCAGCTGCTCATCGGTTTGCACATCGATGCCCGGGCTGATTTCGCGGCCACGGAAAGCGTCCAGTGCAGGCTGTTGCATGATTTCACGGGTCAGGCGGATGCCATCGCGAAATTCCTGCCAGTCCTGCTCGGTGGCCATGTAGTTGAACAGGATGCTCGGGTACTCGCGCGGATCCTTGGACTTGGCCTGGATGCGACCACGGCTCGGCGAACGCATGGAACCCATGTGCGCCTGGAAGCCGTGCTCTTTCACACCGTTGCTGCCGTTGTAGTTAATCGCAACCGGCAGGAAGTGATACTGGATGTTTGGCCAATCGAATTCTTCGCGGGTACGGATAAAACCGCCGGCTTCGAACTGGTTGCTGGCGCCGATGCCGGTGCCGTTGAACAGCCACTCGGCACCGATGGCTGGCTGGTTGTACCAGAGCAGCGACGGGTACAGCGAGACCGGTTGGGTGCAGGCGTACTGCAGGTACAACTCGAGGTGATCCTGCAGGTTTTCGCCGACGCCTGGCAGGTCATGGACCACCGGGATGTCGAGCTTGTTCAGCAGTTCGGCCGGGCCGACACCGGAGCGTTGCAGAATCTGCGGCGAAGCGATGGCGCCGGAGCACAGCAGCACTTCTTTGCGGGCGCGGGCTTCAACGCGCTCTTCAGCGGCGCCGATCAAGTAACGCACGCCGACTGCACGCTTGCCGTCGAACAAGATCTTGTCGGTCAGGGCGTGAGTGACGATGGTCAGGGTCGAACGCTTCTTGGCCGTGTCCAGGTAACCGCGAGCGGTGCTGGCGCGACGGCCGTTCGGCGTCACGGTACGGTCCATCGGGCCGAAGCCTTCTTGCTGGTAACCGTTCAAGTCTTCGGTGCGCGGGTAACCGGCTTGCACGCCTGCTTCAACCATCGCGTGGAACAGCGGGTTGTTGCCCGCTTTCGGGGTGGTCACGCTGACCGGACCGTCGCCACCGTGGTAGTCGTTAGGGCCGATGTCGCGGGTTTCGGCCTTGCGGAAATACGGCAGGCAGTTCAGGTAATCCCAGTCTTCCAGACCTGGCAATTTGGCCCAGTTGTCGTAGTCCATCGCGTTGCCGCGGATGTAGCACATGCCGTTGATCAGCGAAGAACCGCCGAGGCCCTTGCCGCGACCGCACTCCATCCGGCGACCGTCCATGTGTGGCTCTGGATCGGTTTCGTAGGCCCAGTTGTAGCGACGACCTTGCAGCGGGAACGCCAATGCCGCTGGCATTTGCGTGCGGAAATCCAAACGGTAGTCCGGGCCGCCTGCTTCGAGCAGCAGGACGGTGACGCCTTCGTCTTCAGTCAGACGGGTCGCCAGGGTGTTACCGGCCGAGCCGGCACCGATGATGATGTAATCGAATTCTTGGGACATTAAATGCACCCTCTTTGATAGTGGTCCAGGTCGGGCCTCGGCGAGTGCTGCGCACTCGAATCGCTGGCAAGCCAGCTCCCACAGGGATTGGGGATGCCACAGATTTGGTGGGCGACACCAAACCTGTGGGAGCTGGCTTGCCAGCGAAGGCGGCCTTACAGGCAATACAAAACTCGGGGCTTAGAACACCGAGGCGTAATCGCCCAGTTCGACCTGTACCGATTTGATGCGTGTGAAGTTGTTCAGCGAGCTGATGCCGTTCTCACGGCCCACGCCCGACTGCTTGTAGCCGCCAACCGGCATCTTCGCGTCGGACTCGCCCCAGGCGTTGATCCAGCAGATACCGGCTTCCAGTTGATGAATCACGCGGTGAGCGCGGTTCAGGTCCTTGGTGACGACGCCAGCGGCCAGGCCGAAGTCGGTGTCGTTGGCACGACGGATCACTTCTTCTTCGGTGTCGTAAGTCAGGATCGCCATCACCGGGCCGAAGATTTCTTCGCGAACGATGGTCATCTCGTCGGTGCAGTCGGTGAACACAGTTGGTGCCACGAATGCGCCTTTGGCGAATTCGCCTTCGGTCAGGCGGGAGCCGCCGCACAGAACGCGAGCGCCTTCTTCCTTACCTTTGGCGATGTAACCCAGCACGCTTTCCATGTGGGCGAAGCTGACCAGTGGGCCGAAGTTGGTGTTTTCGTCTTCCGGGTTGCCGATACGGATGCGGGCAACGCGCTCAGCGATCTTGGCTTCGAAAGCCGCTTTCAGGTGGCTCGGCACGAATACGCGTGTGCCGTTGGTGCAGACCTGACCGGAGCTGTAGAAGTTGGCCATCATCGCGGTGTCGGCGGCGCGATCGAGGTCGGCGTCGTCGAAGATGATCAGCGGGGATTTGCCGCCCAGTTCCATGGTCACGTCTTTCAGCGAAGACGCGGAAGCGCTGGCCATGACCTTCTTGCCGGTGTCGGTGCCGCCGGTGAAGGAGATTTTTTCGATGCGTGGGTGCTCGGTCAGCCAGGTGCCGACTTCGCGGCCGCTGCCGGTCAGGACGTTGAACACGCCGGCTGGCAGGCCTGCTTCGGTGTAGATCTCGGCCAGTTTCAGCGTGGTCAGGGAAGTGACTTCGCTTGGCTTGAAGATCATCGCGTTACCGGCTGCCAGGGCAGGGGCGGATTTCCACAGGGCGATCTGGATCGGGTAGTTCCACGCGCCGATACCGGCCACAACGCCCAACGGCTCGCGACGGGTGTAGACGAACGAAGTGGTGCGCAGAGGGATTTGCTCGCCTTCGATGGCTGGGACCAGGCCTGCGTAGTATTCCAGCACGTCAGCACCGGTGACGATGTCGACGTACTTGGTTTCGGAGTACGACTTGCCGGTGTCCAGGGTTTCCAGGGCGGCCAGTTCATCGTTGCGTTCGCGCAGGATGTCCACGGCACGGCGCAGGATGCGCGAACGCTCCATGGCGGTCATCGCGGCCCAGATTTTCTGGCCCTTTTCGGCGCTGACAACGGCGCGCTCGACGTCTTCTTTGGTCGCACGTTGTACTTTTGCGAGGACTTCACCGTTAGCCGGGTTGATGGCTTCGAAAGTGGCGTCGCTGCTGGCGTCGCTGTAGCCGCCATCGATGTAGAGTTTTTGCAGTTCGAAACGGGCCATAAAGTCCTCGCAAGTGCATAAGTGGTTGGCGTTGGCCACCGGGCGTGCCCTATAGCTTTGGGCAACGCTGATCAGTGGCGGTTCAGGGGTTGAGCGGTTATGTGTGCTCTAACTCACCTGCTTGGCCAGTTGAAAATCCATGTATTCGTAAGCGATCTGGTGCGCTTGCCCGGTGTCGAAAGCATCTCCCGACAGCGCGCCGCGCAACCACAAACCGTCAATGAGGGCTGCCAGGCCCCGGGCTGCACTGCGCGCATCATCGAGCGGCAATACGCGGCGGAACTGGCAGCACAGGTTGGAATACAGGCGGTGATCGTTGATCCGCTGCAACCTGTGCAAAGACGGGTGGTGCATGCTGGTGGCCCAGAAGGCCAGCCAGGTTTTCATTGCCGGGCCATTGACCTGGCTGGCGTCGAAGTTGCCTTCGATGATCACCTGCAGATGCGCCCGCGGGCTGTCATCTGTCAGCGCCTGACGGCGCGCGGTGACGTTCTCGCTGAGGACACTCATCAGGTACTGCGCCGTGGCAGCGATCAGGCCGTTCTTGTCCTGAAAATAGTGACTGATGATGCCATTCGAGACACCGGCCAAACGGGCGATCAGCGCAATGCTGGCGTCCCCCATTCCGACCTGATCGACGGCCTGCAATGTGGCTTCGATCAATTGCTGGCGGCGGATGGGTTGCATACCGACCTTGGGCATCTTGCACATCTCCTTAGGCCTTCCGATGGGCGTCAAACGTCTATCGGATTGAGGGCCAGTCTATTTTGTTTTGATTGAACGTTCAATCAACAAAGAATAAGATCTGCGACAAATCGTCGCTGCCTACAGGTTTTTCCTACGTGTAGTGGGCGGAAAAACGACATCCGAAATCGCTCGAAACCCACGCGCAATGGCGCTCCCGGGCTTCGGGCTTTTTTCGGGGTGTCTTTATATCACCCGTCGGTCGGCTGCCAACTAACCGATTAGTCGGGTACCGCGTTGCCTTGTGTTCTTCTCTCGCACTGCCTGGAGCATCTGTGCCATGAGTTCTGCCTCTCTTATAAAGACCCCACCCGAGAAGGTGACGGTCAACGGTTGGGTGTTCTACACCTCTACCGCGCTGATCCTGTTGTTGACCGCCATTCTGATCATCGCCCCGCAAGAGGCCGGCAGATTGCTCGGCATCGCCCAGGCCTGGTTGTCCCGCAGCTTCGGCTGGTACTACATGGTGGTGATCGCCGCCTACCTGGTATTTGTCGTTGGCCTGGCGTTTTCGTCCTACGGCAAACTCAAGCTGGGCAGCAAGGATGACACCCCGGACTTCAGCTACGGCGCCTGGGCGGGGATGCTGTTCTCGTCGGGTATCGGCATCTCGCTGCTGTACTTCGGTGCTTCCGAGCCGCTGGATCACTACTTCAATCCGCCGGAAGGCGTGGCCGGCAGCAACCTTGCCGCACGTCAGGCGGTACAGCTGACGTTCCTGCACTGGGGCCTGCATGGCTGGGCGATCTACGCGTTGGTCGGCCTGGCCGTGGCTTACTTTGCTTACCGTCATAACCAGCCGCTGGCGTTGCGTTCGGCGTTGTATCCGCTGGTAGGCGAGCGTTGGGTCAAAGGCGCGGCCGGTCACGCCGTGGACGGCTTCGGCATGTTCGTGACCCTGCTGGGTCTGGTGACGAACCTGGGGATTGGTTCGCTGCAAGTGTCCTCGGGCCTTGAAAACCTGTTCGGCATGGAGCACAACAACACCAACCTGCTGATCGTGATCATCGTGATGAGCACCGTGGCGACCATCGCCGCCGTGTCCGGCGTGGAAAACGGCATTCGCCGTCTGTCCAACCTCAACATCGTGCTGTTCAGCGGCCTGCTGATTTTCGTGCTGCTGTTCGGCCCGACGCTGCACTTGCTGAACGGCTTCGTGCAGAACGTCGGCGACTACCTCAACGGTATCGTGCTGAAAACCTTCGACCTCTATGTGTACGAAGGCAGTGGCGAGAAGAGCGAGCGCTGGATGGGCCTGTGGACTCTGTTCTACTGGGCCTGGTGGATTTCCTGGGCTCCATTCGTAGGCATGTTCATCGCGCGTATTTCCCGCGGTCGCACCGTGCGTGAACTGGTGGCCGGCGTGCTGCTGATTCCGCTGGGCTTCACCCTGGCATGGCTGTCGATCTTCGGTAACTCGGCCCTGGACCTGGTGATGAACCATGGGGCGGTGGAGCTCGGGAAGACGGCGCTCGAACAGCCGTCGATGGCGATTTACCAATTGCTTGAGCATTACCCGGCGTCGAAGATTGTGATCGGCGTGTCGATCTTCGTCGGATTCGTGCTGTTCCTGACCCCGGCGGATTCCGGCGCGGTGATGATGGCCAACCTTTCGTGCAAGGGCGGTAACGTCGACGAAGACGCTCCGCACTGGCTGCGGATCTTCTGGTCGGCGGTGATCACGCTGGTGACCATCGGCCTGCTGTTCGCCGGTAACTTCGAAGCCATGCAAACCATGGTGGTGCTGGCCGGTCTGCCGTTCTCGGTGGTGCTGGTGTTCTTTATGTTCGGCTTGCACAAGGCGATGCGCCAGGACGTGCAGATCGAACAGGAGCAAGCGGAACTGGCGGCACGCGGTCGTCGTGGTTTCAGTGAGCGTCTGACGCAGCTGGACCTGCAACCGAACCAGTCGATCGTCCAGCGTTTCATGGACAAACAAGTCAGCCCGGCGCTGGAAGATGCGGCCGTGCAATTGCGTACCCAGGGTCTGGACGTGCAAACGTTGCTGGGCAAGTCCAAGCGTTGCATGGGCGTGCGGATCGAGATGGAAGAGGGCAACCCTTTTGTCTACGAAGTGAGCCTGGATGGCTATCTGGCGGCGGCGAGCGACACGGTTTCGGCTGAAAGTGCTGATGAACCGCGCGCACGTTACTACCGCGCCGAGGTGTACCTGCACAACGGCAGCCAGGACTATGACTTGATGGGCTTCACTCAGGATCAGATCACCCGTGACGTGCTCGATCAGTTTGAAAGCCATCGGCAGCTCCTTGGCCGGGTTTATAGCTGAGTAACGCGATGATCGTTCCTGCGCTCTGCGTAGGAACGCAAAGGGGCTCAAGTTGAGCCCCTTTTTTGTGCCTCGTTGATCGTTCCCACGCTCTGCGTGGGAGTGCCGCCCCGGACGCTCTGCGTCCGCTTTTGAATCGTGACGCGGAGCGTCACCGGATGCATTCCCACGCGGAGCGTGGGAACGATCACGCCGCGATCCTCTCGCGGCGTTTTTGTGTCTGCTGCCTTACCCCAGGTTCTTGCCGAGCAACGCGTGGTACAGCTCGCTGTCACCCAAAATCCCGACAACCTTGTTGTTGTCGTGCAGCACCAGCTTGTTGCCCGTCTGATAACGAATCTGCAGCGCATCGCGCATGCCGATGTTCGAGTCCACCAGCGTCGGCCGACGACCCAAACCTTCAACCGCTTGCCCCGGAATCCAGTTCTGCAGGTCCAGGCTCGCGCCGTTCTGGCGGGCGCCTTTGATGGTGTTGCCCTCGGCCAGGTCCAGCCACGAATCGCCACCCGGATCGAGGCACACAGAGCCGTTGATGCGTTTGCAGTTGTCCAGGGTGCGCATCAGGCTGCGACCGCACAGAACATTCAGCGGATTGGTGTGCGCGACGAAGGTGCGCACGTAGTCGTCCGCCGGGTTCAGCACGATCTCTTCCGGCTTGCTGTACTGGACGATCCGGCCGTCTTTCATGATCGCGATACGGCTACCCAGCTTCAGGGCTTCATCGAGGTCGTGGCTCACGAACACGATGGTTTTGTTCAGCTTGCTTTGCAGTTCCAGCAGTTCGTCTTGCAGGCCCTGGCGGATCAGTGGGTCGAGTGCCGAGAACGGTTCGTCCATCAGCAGAATGTCGGCGTCCATCGCCAGCGCGCGGGCCAGGCCCACACGTTGCTGCATGCCGCCGGAGAGCTCGTCGGGTTTCTTGTTGCGCCACTGGGTCAGGCCCACCAGCTCAAGCTTGTCGTCCACCAGTTTGCGCCGTTCTTTTTCCGGGCGACCCTGCATTTCCAGACCGAAACTGATGTTCTCGCGCACTGTCAGCCAAGGCATCAGGGCGAACTTCTGGAACACCATCGCGATGCGCTTGGTGCGCATCATTTTCAGTTCTGCCGGGGTGCAGGAAGCGATATCGATCTGCTTGCCTTCGTGCTCGACGAACAGCTTGCCGCGGCTGACGGTGTTGAGGCCGTTGATGCAGCGCAGCAGGCTCGATTTGCCGGAGCCGGACAGGCCCATCAATACGCAGATTTCACCTTTTTCGACGTCCAGGCTGGCTTTTTCAACGCCGACAATCTGCCCGGTCTTTTTCAGGATCTGGTCGCGGGTCATGCCTTGGTCAAGAAGCTTGAGCGCCTCTCGCGGGTCTTTGGAAAAGATTACGTCGACGTCTTCGAAGCGAATAATGCTCATGCGTCACCCCCTACTTTAGCGTCGGGTTGTTTGCAGATACGGTCGAGCATGATCGCCAGCAATACGATCGCCAGGCCGGCTTCGAAGCCCAAGGCGATATCAGCAGTGTTCAGTGCGTTGACCACGGGTTTGCCCAGGCCGTCGGCGCCCACCAGTGCCGCGATCACCACCATCGACAACGACAGCATGATGCACTGGGTGATACCGGCCGCGATGCTTGGCATGGCGTAGGGCAGTTCGATGCGTGCGAGCAGTTGACGGCGTGAGCAGCCGAAGGCTTTGCCGGCGTCCATCAGTTCTGCGGGAACATCACGGATACCCAGGTAAGTCAGGCGGATAGGCGCGGCAATCGCGAACACTACCGTCGAGATCAGTCCCGGGACCACACCCAGACCGAAGAGGGTCAGGGTAGGAATGAGGTACACGAAGGTCGGCACGGTCTGCATCAGATCGAGCACCGGCCGCATCAGTGTGTAGAACATCGGTTTGTGCGCGGCGACGATGCCCAACGGCACGCCGATGACCACGCAGACCAGGGTGGCGAACAACACCTGGGCGAGGGTTTCCATGGTTTCCTGCCAGTACCCCAGATTGAGGATCAGCAGGAAGGAGGCGATGACAAAAACAGTCAGGCCCCACTTTCGTTGAATGAAGTGTGCCAGTAGCGCGATGAGGCCGATCAATGCCAGCGGGTTGAACCAGGTCAGCGCGAAAGTCACGCCGTGGATCATCGTTTCCAGTGACACAGCGATTGCGTCGAAGGTGTTGGCGCCGTGTTGCGTCAACCATTCAACGAAGCCCGCGATGTACTGGCCTAGAGGTATTTTCTGATCAATCAGCATGGTAGTGAACGTCCGCATGCAAGGAAATAAACAGCCAGGCGGGCGCACCCGCCCGGCATAACCGATCTTACTGTTTCAAAGGCTCGGCGAGCTTGGCTTTCACGGCCTCCAGGCCTGGTTTACCGTCAATGGTGGTCACGCCAGCGAGCCAGGTATCGAGGACTTGTGGATTCTTTTTCAGCCAGGCCTTGGCGGCCGCGTCAGGCTTCATTTTGTCGTCCAGGACGTTGCCCATCAGCGTGCTTTCCATGTCGAGGGTGAACACCAGGTTTTTCAGCAACTGTCCAACGTTGCTGCATTCCTGTGCGTAGCCCTTGCGGGTGTTGGTGAAGATGGTCGCCTGACCGAAGTTCGGGCCGAAAAAGTCGTCGCCGCCAGTCAGGTATTTCATCTTGAAGCGCGTGTTCATCGGGTGTGGTTCCCAGCCCAGGAACACCACGGCGGTGTTGCGGCGCTGGGCGCGATCGACTTGCGAGAGCATGCCTGCCTCGCTGGACTCGACCACCTTGAAGCCGGCGTCTTTCAGGCCGAAGGCGTTCTTGTCGATCATGCTCTGGATCAGGCGGTTACCGTCGTTGCCTGGTTCGATGCCGTAGATCTTGCCGTCGAGTTCTTTCTTGAACTTGGCGATGTCGGCGAAATCCTTCAGACCCTTGTTATACAACTCTTCGGGCACGGCGAGTGTGTATTTTGCGTTTTCCAGGTTGGCGCGCAGGGTTTCCACGGTGCCGGCATCGCGGTAGGCCTTGATGTCGTTTTCCATGGTCGGCATCCAGTTACCCAGGAACACGTCCATGTTCTTGCCGTCGGCCAGGGATTTGTAGGTCACCGGAACGGAAATCATCGTGGTTTTGGTTTTGTAGCCCAGGGCATCGAGAACGACGCTGGTGGTGGCGGTGGTGACGGTAATGTCAGTCCAGCCGACATCGGAGAAGTTTACGGTGCTGCACTGAGCGGGATCTGCAGCTTGAGCCAGTAACGGCAGACTCAGCATGGCGGCCAACAACAACGACGGGGAACCTTTCATGGATGGACTCCTTGGTGTTTTTTTTGGCAGTGTTCCGACTGGACCACCGCACTTATAGGTTGCGGTTGGATGGCGTTTTGGAGACAGCTCTACCACGGCGCCTTGCAATCGAGTCGATACGATCATGTACCAGTGAAAATCTGACGCCTACAGGGTGCGTCGTAACCAGTACAGGGATGGTCGCATCCAGTGTCGGTGACGTCGTTTACAGCTTTTTTCAGCCCCCTTTATCCCTCTGATCCGCAAAAAAACGGCGAAAACGCAGCGTAAAACGCCCGCGGCGTTGGTGAGCATGAGTGCGTCGGTGTGAGACGTCGAACGACACCGCAAAAGCCTGATGATGCGGCCATCTCGGCGGATTGCAGCTTGAGCGTAGCAGCTCCGTCACTGGGCGCTTTTGCGCCTGGAGTTGGCACATCCAGGAGTTCGGCAGTAATGGCTATCAGTGTTTTCGACCTGTTCAAAATCGGCATCGGCCCTTCCAGTTCGCACACCGTGGGACCGATGCGGGCCGCCGCGCTGTTCGTGCAAGGTTTGCGTGAGCAGGGTCTTTTGGAACAAGTGCGGCGCGTCGAAGTTCAGCTTTATGGGTCGCTGTCGGCCACCGGCATCGGTCACGGCAGCGACAACGCGGTGATCATGGGCCTGATGGGCGAGTGGCCGGACGCGATCGATCCGTCGCAAATCGGCATTCGCATCGAAACCCTGCGCGAGACCCACACGCTGTTGCTCGACGGTCGCCTGTCGGTGCCGTTTATCTGGGCTCGCGACATGCGCCTGATCGACGAAAACCTGCCATTCCACCCCAACGCCATGACCCTGATTGCCGAAGGCGATGACGGTGAGCTGCATCGCGACACCTACTATTCCATCGGCGGCGGTTTTGTCGTCGATGAGGCACAGGCTTCAAGCGGTGTGGTCGATCTGGATCGCACCGTGCTGCCTTACGATTTCTCCAGCGCCGTCGAGCTGCTCAGCCTCTGCAAGCAGCACAACTTGCGCGTTGCAGAGTTGATGATGGCCAACGAGAAAGTCTGGCGCAGCGAAGAGGAAATCCGCGCAGGCCTGATGACACTCTGGCGCGCCATGCAGGATTGCGTGGAGCAAGGCCTCAAGCACGAGGGCATCTTGCCCGGCGGGTTGAACGTGCGCCGTCGTGCGGCCAAGTTGCACCGCAGCCTGCAAGAGTTGGGCAAGCCAAACGTGATCGGCTCGACCTTGAGCGCCATGGAGTGGGTCAACCTGTTCGCCCTGGCCGTCAACGAAGAGAACGCTGCCGGCGGGCGTATGGTTACGGCGCCGACCAACGGCGCGGCGGGGATCATTCCGGCAGTGCTGCATTACTTTATGAAGTTCAGCGAGGTGGTGACGGACGCCAATGTCGTCGACTATTTCCTCAGCGCCGCAGCGGTGGGGATTCTGTGCAAGAAGAACGCTTCGATTTCCGGTGCGGAGGTTGGTTGTCAGGGTGAAGTCGGGTCGGCCTGCGCGATGGCCGCGGCCGGCTTGGCGGAGATTCTTGGTGCCACGCCCGAGCAACTATGCAACGCCGCGGAAATCGGTCTGGAACACAACCTCGGCTTGACCTGCGATCCGGTGGGCGGGCTGGTGCAAGTGCCGTGCATCGAGCGCAATGCGATTGCTGCGGTGAAAGCCATCAACGCGGCGCAGATGGCGCTGCGCGGGGATGGTCAGCACTTTATCTCGCTTGACCGGGTGATCCGCACCATGCGTGATACCGGCGCCGATATGCATGACAAATATAAAGAGACATCGCGGGGTGGGTTGGCGGTTAGCGCGGTTGAGTGCTGATACCGGGTTGACCTTGTGGCGAGGGAGCTTGCTCCCGCTCGGCTGCGCAGCAGTCGTAAAGATTTTAGGGTCGCTTCGCGCCCCAGCGGGACGATGCGGCGCCCCGACAAGCTCCCTCGCCACAGAATGATCATCTGCCAGAGAAGACCAGTCAAAACTGCGCGCTAAGTGAACACCCGAATCGAAACGCGCCACCTTTTAGCGCGTCGCTTACAGATAAGCGCCCTCTCCCAGATCAGGGATCCAGGTTGGCCATTACCGCCTGTCACCTGTGCTTGCGGTGACACTCTCCGCCAGGTCGCTGTAGCCCTGTTCCCACAAGTGCTACCGATTTGCTCAAGCCCAACAGGGCAGAGCGCCTCCAGTCGATAATGGCACCTATAACCCCCACTCGCGACGTGGCTTATATAGACACGCCGCGACGTCGTTTTCAGGAGTTATTGAATGGCCATTCAACTTTAGGCATGGCAATTGCTCTGTCATTACAAAGCCCGTCTCCCACGCGAGAACGATGGCAATAACAAGAGCCTCCGCCTGAGGCCATCACCCGCTTTGTGTGAGGAGATACCGCGATGACGACGTCCAACTCCGGGGCCCAACCCCAGAACCGTGCGCCTCAATCCATCGGCTTTCTGCTGTTGGACAATTTCACGCTTATTTCTCTGGCCTCCGCAGTCGAACCCCTGCGCATGGCCAACCAATTGTCCGGTCGCGAGCTGTATCGCTGGACCACACTCACCGTGGATGGCGGTCAAGTCTGGGCCAGTGACGGTCTGCAGATCACCCCCGATTGCTCCATGCACAAAGCGCCCCCTCTGGACACCATCATTGTCTGCGGCGGCATCGGCATCCAGCGCACCGTTACCCGCGAACACGTGTCGTGGCTGCAAAGCCAGGCGCGTCAGTCCCGCCGTCTCGGTGCGGTCTGCACCGGCAGCTGGGCCCTGGCCTGCGCCGGCCTGCTGGACGGTTTTGATTGCAGCGTGCACTGGGAATGCCTGGCCTCGATGCAGGAAGCGTTCCCGCGTGTGGCCATGAGCACACGCTTGTTCACCCTGGACCGTAACCGTTTCACCAGTTCTGGCGGTACAGCACCGCTGGACATGATGCTGCACCTGATCAGCCGCGATCACGGCCGTGAACTGTCCGCCGCGATCTCGGAAATGTTCGTCTACGAGCGCATCCGCAATGAGCAGGATCACCAGCGCGTGCCGCTCAAGCACATGCTCGGTACCAACCAGCCGAAATTGCAGGAAATCGTCGCGCTGATGGAAGCCAACCTGGAAGAGCCGATCGACCTCGATGAACTGGCGGTGTATGTCGCTGTTTCGCGCCGTCAACTGGAGCGCCTGTTCCAGAAGTATCTGCACTGCTCGCCGTCGCGTTACTACCTCAAACTGCGCCTGATCCGTGCCCGGCAGTTGCTCAAGCAAACGCCGATGTCGATCATCGAAGTGGCGTCGGTCTGTGGCTTCGTGTCCACGCCGCACTTCTCCAAGTGCTACCGCGAATACTTCGGCATTCCGCCACGTGACGAGCGCGTAGGTTCCAACACCACGCAACAGGTGGCGATGATGCCGCTGCCGCAAGCGCTGGTGCTGTCGCCGCTGTCCGGGCCGTTGTCGGCGTTGAGTCAGGCGCGTAATGAATCGACGTTTGCCAGCGTAAGGCTCTAATGCTCTGATCGTTCCCACGTCGAGGCGTCGAACCGTCTGCGTGGGAATGCCTCAATGGACGCTCTGCGTCCGCTTCGGCAGGGACGCGGAGCGTCCCGGGCTGCATTCCCACGCAGAGCGTGGGAACGATCACTGTCAGGCGCTACGACTCTGCTGATACTCCGCCAACGCAGGCAGCAACTGCCTGTCAATGGCCTGGCGCACGGCCGGCAGGATGGTCGCGCTACTGGTGTACATCTGCTTGACCATGGTCCGCAGTTCCATTGCCCGTTCGTTGTTCAAACCCCGTACCGCGCATTCGCAGGCCTGCTCAGCGGTGGCGCCTGGGGGCACGGCAAATCCCAACGCCTTGAGTTGGCCCAGCAGGTCTTCCTGGTCTATCAAATCGGCGTACATCATGACGCAATCCTTCTTCAGGGAACGGTGTCGTGGTTCGATTCTCGTAGGGGCCGTTAGCGTCGGCAAGGACGATTTGTCGCAATGGCCGCGATACCTATGAACAGGTCGTTTTCGGCTAACTTGCCGGAGGTGAGAGTGGGCACACTGGATTCAGCTGGCTTCACGAAGGTTTGGTCACCCTCGCGCAACGGCTCCTCAACAGTACCCTCCTCAGCTCCGATCTTGTCACGGCTTGATCGGGGTTTTTTTTGTCTGTGAATCGTGTTTTTTGTGTTGCCTGTGCCGACGCCATCGCGGGCAAGCCCGCTCCCACAGTGATCGCATATCCCTGTGGGAGCGGGCTTGCCCGCGAAGAACGATGACGCGGTCTAGCGTTGCAATACGAGGATGCGCGACAACAATTCATCCCGATCGACATAGCACCCCTGGAAATGCCGGGCGCCGCTGGTGGGGTCGAAGGCGTTGCGGGCGTGGAGGGTGCGGCGGTTGTCGAAGCACCACAACTCACCGGGATTGAGCCGCGTCATCACCCGGAATCGCGCTTCACGGGTCATGGCAATAAAGCGGCGATAAGCCCGGTACAGCTTGGGCATGTCCTCGATCGACGCATCAAACGGCCCACGCAGAAAGTTCGCCATGCGGATTTCCGAGACCTGCCCCAATGCATCCAGGGCGATGATCGGTGCCAGGCAGCGGTAGTCGCTGTGGCGGTCCTTGTTGCGGAACTCCACGGGGATTTCACTCAAGGCTTTGAATGACTCGGGATCTTCCTCGCGCAACGCGTGGGCGATGGCAAAGCCGTCGACGAATATACTTTCGCCACCGTCGGCGTCATTGACCAGGCAATGCAAAAACTGCAGCCCCGGTTGCAACTCTCGGGTCGGCAAGTCGCTGTGCAACGGCAGGTTGAAAGCGGTGTAGGCGTTGCTGTCGGCATCAGCCTTGGATTGCACGTTGAACAACACGCCGAAATTGCTCTCGCGGATGAAGGAAATCCGCTGGGCGATCAGCTTCAGTGAACCGGGTTCGGTGGGCACGCCGCGCACTTGCGTCAGGCCGATATCGCGCACTGCCAGCAGCCATTGCAGCAAGGCGTCGTTGTCGTTCATCAACGCCTGGTATTCGAATACCGGAAGCTGTAAATCGCTTTTCCACAACCTGGACTTTGGCTTGCCTGCCCGACGTTCGGCGCGGGATTCATCGTCATAGGCGTGAGCCCGCAGCCAGCCCGGATCGAAGCGGCTGAGGTGGCCGTCCTGCCATTCGACGCTGAGGCAACCTTCGGCATCGACGTTTGCCGCTGCCGGCGTCAGGTCTTCTGCGACATCGACGATTTCCAGCACTTGCTCGCGGGTCACCGTGTAGACGCATTGCTGGCAAGGGCAGTTGTCCCGCAGCCATTGATGATGAAAGGGACTGACCCGACCGTCGGCCCACTTCACTTGAATGCGATCTGCCAGGGTTTGCACGGCGGTCAACGCGCTGATCAACGGGTAGGTACGGAAGTCGGCAAAAGCGGCGGTGTTCAATGGCGATCTCCTTGTTATTTTTTAGGGGGTAATGCGATCACTCGGCCGATGTAGGCGGGGGCGGGCAGGTCAGTTTGCTCGGCGATGATGGCTTGCAACTTGCCCAGGGTTTGTTCGCTGAACGGTGCGGAGCTTGGCCCGGCGAGGTCGACGTGCAGCAGCATTTGCTCGTTGCCCGCCAGTTCCTTGTCATCGCCCACCAGATGGAGGCTGTGATAGAGGTGCAGGCGTTTGCTGTCGTGACCGATGATGTGGGTGTGCACTTCGACGTCGGCGTCGAGCTTCACTTCGTGCAGGTAATTGAGGTGCAGTTCGAGGGTGAACAGCGAATTGCCGCTGGCTTCGCGGTTGTTGCTGTCCATGCCTAGCCGATCCATCAGCGCGTCGGTGGCGTAGCTGAAAATCAGCAGGTAGAAGGCATCGCGCAGATGGCCGTTGTAATCGACCCAGTCGGGGATGATTCGGGTTTGGTAGGTGGTGAGGGTGGGCATGATTCTCTCCAGGCATGATCGGGCATGATCGTTCTCACGCTCCGCGTGGTAATGCCTCAATGGACGCTCTGCGTCCGCTCTTGGGACGCGGAGCGTCCCGGGCTGCATTCCCACGCAGAGCGTGGGAACGATCAGGGGGGAGGGTTATTCGCTGAAGGTCATCCCATGCTTCTCTTTAGTGGTTTTCACCGCCTCCAGCACCGCCAGCAAGCAATCATCACGATAGCGCTCCAGCGCAGAAATGCTGTGTTTGCCCAGCTGATCACTTGTCCCGTCCACCACATCATCAATCAACTTGTCGGTCAGTTCCGGTGCCGGCAGGTATGTCCACGGCAACTGCAATGCCGGGCCGAACTGCGCCATGAAGTGCCGCATCCCCGCATCGCCGCCCGCCAGGGTGTAGGTCAGGAACGTACCCATGAACGACCAGCGCAAACCCGCGCCAAAGCGGATTGCATCGTCAATTTCGCCGGTGGTTGCCACACCGTCGTTGACCAGGTGCAGCGCCTCACGCCACAGCGCTTCGAGCAAACGGTCGGCGATAAAGCCCGGCACTTCCTTGCGCACATGCAGCGGACGCATCCCCAGGGATTCATACACTTTCATCGCCGCTTGAACCGCTTCAGGTGCGGTGTTTTTGCCGCCGACCACTTCCACCAGCGGCAGCAGGTAAACCGGGTTGAACGGGTGCCCGACCACGCAGCGTTCCGGGTGCGTCGAGCTCTCGTAAAACTCGCTCGGCAACAGGCCCGAGGTGCTGGAACCGATCAAGGCATTGGGCTTGGCCGCTGCGCTGATTTTGCTGTGCAGTTCCAGTTTCAGATCGAGGCGTTCCGGGGCGCTTTCCTGAATGAAATCCGCGTCGCGAACGCACTCTTCAATCGTCGCGACAAAGCGCAACCGATCCTGCGAGGCGCCAGGCGCCAGGCCTTGTTTCTCCAGCGCACCCCAGGCATTGGCGACGCGTTTGCGCAGCGCGGCTTCGGCGCCTGGCGCCGGGTCCCAGGCGACAACGTCGAGGCCGTGGGCGAGGGCGCGAGATACCCAGCCGCTGCCGATGACACCGCTGCCTAACGCTGCGAAGGTTTTGATTTCGGTGATAAAGCTCATGGCGATTTCCTGAATTTAGCTCGGAAAAACTGTGGGAGCGAAACCGGCTTGCCGGCGATGGCGCCGGTACATCCGATGCATCATCTGCGGCAGGAATACCGCCATCGCGAGCAGGCTCGCTCCTACAGGGGGAAAGTGTGGTGGGGTCAGCCGCGCTTGGTCAGGCCCATTTTTGCCCGGCCTTCCGCCGGCGTCAGAACGCGGGCGCCAAGGCGGCTGAGAATTTCCGAGGCGCGTTCGACCAGTTGGCCGTTGGTCGCCAGCACGCCCTTGTCCAGCCAGATGTTGTCTTCCAGACCGACCCGCACGTTGCCGCCGAGCAGTACTGCTTGCGCCGCCATTGGCATCTGCATGCGACCGATGCCGAAGCCGGCCCATACTGCGTTTGCTGGCAGGTTGTCGACCATGGCTTTCATGGTGGTGGTGTCGGCCGGGGCGCCCCACGGGATGCCCAGGCACAGCTGGAACAGCGGGTTGTCGAGCAGGCCTTCCTTGATCAACTGTTTGGCGAACCACAGGTGACCGGTGTCGAATATTTCCAGCTCGGCCTTCACGCCCAGCTCTTGAATGCGTTTGGCGCCAGCCCGCAGTTGGGCCGGTGTGGACACGTAAATGGTGTCGCCGTCGCCGAAGTTCAGGGTGCCGCAATCGAGGGTGCAGATTTCCGGCAGCAGTTCTTCAACGTGGGCCAGACGGGTCAGCGGGCCGACCAGATCGGTGTTCGGGCCGAACTCCATCGGGTTCTCGCCCGCGCCGATTTCCAGGTCGCCGCCCATGCCGGCAGTGAGGTTGACGATGATGTCGACGTCGGCTTCGCGGATGCGCTCCATCACTTCGCGGTACAGCGCCACGTCACGGCTGAACTTGCCGGTTTCGGGGTTGCGCACGTGGCAGTGAACGACGGTGGCGCCGGCCTTGGCGGCTTCTATCGCGGCGGCGGCAATTTGTTTCGGGGTGACCGGCACGTGTGGGCTCTTGCTGGTCGTGTCGCCAGCACCGGTAAGTGCGCAGGTGATGATGACGTCGTGGTTCATGGGGCGGTTTCCTTGCAGGCGTGATGATTCCGTTCGCAGCCCGGTCGGGCTGCGATTCGGTGGTTCAATCGGGTTTTATTTGGTGGTCAGTTTCAGGTTTTCGGCCGCCGGTTTGCCATCGAAGGTGGTCACGCCTTCGAGCCAGCGTTGCTTGTCTTGCGGGTGATCTTTCAGCCATTGCTTGGCCGATTCGAAGGCGTCTTTGTGATCGAGCAGCGGCTGCATCATCCGGCTCTCGTCTTCGGCGGTGTAGGTCAGGTTGCTCAGCAATTTGCCAATGTTCGGGCATTGCTGCGCGTAGTTCGGCGAGGTGACGGTCCAGACCGTGGCCATACCTTCGTTCGGGCCCAGCGCGTCTTCGCTGCCAGTGAGATAAGTCATCTGCACGTTGACGTTCATCGGGTGTGGCGCCCAGCCGAAGAACACCACAGCCTCTTTGCGGCGCACGGCGCGATCTACCGCGGCGAGCATGCCGGCCTCGCTGGATTCGACCAGCTGGAATTTGCCGAGGCCAAACTGATTCTTGGCGATCATCGCCTTGATCTGGGTGTTGGCGCCGGAACCCGGCTCGATGCCGTAAATCTTGCCGCCCAGTTCTTTTTCGAACTTGGCGATGTCGGCGAAGGTTTTCAGGCCCTTGTCGGCGAGATAGGTCGGTACGGCAAGAGTGGCGCGAGCGTCTTTCAGGCTTGGCGCTTCAAGGACTTTGACCTGCTTGCCGTCGACGAAAGGCGTGATGGTCTGGGTCATCAGCGGGTTCCAGTAGCCCAGGAACAGGTCCAGGCGCTGGTCGCGGATCCCGGCGAAGATGATTTGCTGGGAAGCGCTGGTTTGTTTGGTGTTGTAGCCGAGGCCATCGAGCAGGACCTGGGTCATGGCGCTGGTGGCGATTACGTCGGTCCAGTTCACTACACCCATGCGCACGTTCTGGCATGAGGCAGGTTCGGCGGCCATGACGCTGGCGCTCAGGAAAGCGGTACCGCTGAGTGCAAGAACACAGCTGCTGATCAGTCGTTTCATCTCAGGTTTCCTCGGCAGTTCGTTATTGTGGGTCCGGTCGTCTTCGTGCGCCGGTGATGCCCAAGTTACGCAGCTTGAAGCCCGTCAAAGCGCACTACGGCGACCAGCTCTTGCACTGCAGCGACCTGCGCTCTTGAATGCCGTCGGCAAGTGGCGTATCAACGTCCACACGCTCCCCGCCCTCTCGCTACCTGCCAATCGAGTGCGCACCATGTCCCAGGATTTCTACTTCATGTTGATGCCGGGTTTCTCGGCCATCGGATTCATCTCGGCCATCGAGCCGCTGCGGGTCGCCAATCGCTTTCGCGGCGAGTTGTATCGCTGGCATGTGCTGAGCGCGGACGGCGGGGCAGTGCTGGCCAGCAACGGCATGTCGGTCAACGCCGATGCGGCGCTGGAGCCGCTGAAGAAAGGTGCAACCCTGCTGGTGGTCGCCGGTTTCGAACCGCTGAAGTTCGCCACTCCTGCGCTGGAACACTGGCTACGCCGCCTGGACAACGAAGGCGTGACCCTCGGCGCCATCGACACCGGCAGTTTCGTCCTCGCCGAAGCCGGCCTGCTCGACGGCCATCGCCTGACCCTGCACTGGGAAGCCATCGACGCGTTCAAGGAGTCTTATCCACAGCTCAGCGTTACCCAGGAACTGTTCGAGATCGACCGCCGCCGCATCACTTCTGCGGGCGGCACAGCATCCATCGACCTGATGCTCGACCTCATCGCCCAGGCCCACGGCCCGGAACTGGCGATCCAGGTCAGCGAACAATTCGTACTCGGCCGCATCCGCCCACGCAAAGACCACCAGCGCATGGAAGTCGCCACGCGGTATGGCATCAGCAACAAGAAACTCGTTCACGTGATCGGCGAGATGGAACAGCACAGCGAACCGCCGCTGAGCACGCTTGAGTTAGCCGAATCGATCAAGGTGACGCGGCGGCAGCTGGAGCGCCTGTTTCGCCTGCATTTGAACGACACACCGAGCAATTTCTACCTGCGGTTAAGGCTGGAGAAGGCGCGGCAGTTGTTGCGGCAAACGGACATGAGTGTGCTGGAAGTGAGCATTGCTTGCGGGTTTGAATCGCCGTCGTATTTCACCCGCAGTTATCGGGCGCGGTTTGAACGGTGTCCAAGGGAAGACCGGCGTACTGCGAAAGCATGAACAGCAGAGAAACCTGTGGGAGCCGGGCTTGCCCGCGATGGGGCCGGCACTTTCAACATTGGTGTTGACTGACACACCGCAATCGCGGGCAAGCCCGGCTCCCACAGGTTCTATGTGTCGGCGATAATTGAGTTACTTCTTCATCAGGGCCGAACACGCCGCTTTATAAGCCTCATGCTGATACTTGTTCAGCGTCTCCGGCAGTGCGAAATCAAACTTCTTGTTCTGCGCATTAATCGTCTGCGGCGACAGCAACGTCACCTCGCAACTCTCCAGCAACTGAAAAACGCCCTCGATCTTGAACGTGGTCGGCCCGCCGGCGAACTCACCTTTCTTGCTGCGTTTCTTGATCGCGATCCGGTCGATGGAATTCTCGCGCACAAACGACGCAACCTGAGCGGCAAACACTTTGACGTTCGCGGCTTCGTCGTCATCGTCGAGGGCGATTTTCTTGGTGGCCAGGGCGACATGGCCAAGCGTCTGACCGTCCAGGGAAGCCACGGCGATGATCGCTTCGCTGCCTTTGATTTCGATGCCGCAGATTTTCATTTTCAATCCTTCCCCGAATGGTGATGTGCAGCTTACAGCTTAAGTTGATCCGCCCTGATGCAAAAAGCCCCGATGATTTTCTGACCGCGATTGTTTACGGCTTGGCCGAGGCGCTTGTCCGGTAGAGCGGGTAGGAAAAATTTATACATAAAAGATAAAATGTTGTCTTTTAATAAGTAATTTGTCTAATAAAAGATTAAATATAGTCTATTAAATCTAATGATTATCTCGCACTGCTACACTTGCTCACACTCCAAATGAGGTCGACTCATGGCCCTTACCCATATCCTCTATTCCCCCGGAGAGATCGCTTTGCAGATTGCCGGGAATGCCAAGCGTCTGAGACTCAGCAAGAACCTTTCGCGACGTACGCTCTCGCAAAAATCAGGTGTCCCTGAGTCGAATATCAAGCGCTTTGAAACGACCGGGAAGATTTCGCTGGATGGGTTGTTACTGATCTCGATCTGCCTCGGGGCAGAAGGGCCGCTGACCAATTTGTTCGCCTCGACCCAGTCGCTGACGCTTCAAGAACTGAAAAACTACGAAAGGGCTCGTGGCCGACAATGAAATCCGTCAACGCACTCAGCGTCATGCTTCAAGGATCACGGGTCGGTGAACTGGTCGCGATTCCTCGTCAGGGTGTGTTCTTTTCCTATGACCCGGGCTGGTTGGCGAAAGGATTCAACCTTGCGCCGTTTCATATGGATTTCTCGGTCAAACCCCAAAGGGCGGCTGACCCGCTGCTGTTTGACGGCCTGCACGGTGCCTTCAGCGATTCGCTGCCCGATGGCTGGGGATTGCTGCTCATGGATCGATTCTTCCTAAGTCAGTTGAGAATCGAGCGACACGCAATCGG
The DNA here is from genome assembly GCF_054898025.1 of Pseudomonas sp. LB3P93. Lineage (NCBI taxonomy): Bacteria > Pseudomonadati > Pseudomonadota > Gammaproteobacteria > Pseudomonadales > Pseudomonadaceae > Pseudomonas > Pseudomonas sp. LB3P93. Next base: position 6,003,271 of record NZ_CM142713.1, on the reverse strand, counting down.
ACCGCTGGATCGCCTGGCCTACATGGGCAATCGCAGCATGGGTGCGCTTGAATACGTGCCGATGTTCGAAACCGTTGAAACAGACGAAGACCTCGATCTGGCCGCCCTCTACGAGGCATCACAAACGATACTTTCAGGCAGCGCTGACGAGGTCATCAATTCTCTGCGACTGGCGGGCGGCTCCCCCGGTGGTGCCCGGCCCAAAGCGGTCATTGGTCTTTCGCCGGACAAGCGGCGCGCCGTTTCGTCATTCGGTGAAATGCCCGAGGGGTATGAGCACTGGTTGATCAAATTCCGCTGTGAAGAAGAGCATCGTGATAGCGGTGCTATTGAGCAGGCATATGCACTGATGGCTCGTCGGGCCGGGGTCGAAATTTCCGAGTCAAAGTTGTTTCAGGTAGATACCACCAAAGGTGCAGAACAATTCTTCGCCACGAAACGCTTCGATCGGCAAGACGGTTCCAAGCGCCACATGCTTACCGCTGCGGCGATTCTATACGCCGATTTCCGTGCGCCGAGCCTCGATTACAGCGATTTACTGCGAGCGACTTGGGCAATGACCAAGAACGCGGTCGAGGTCGAGAAAATGGCCCGGTTGATGGTCTTTAACGCGCTCGCTCATAACCACGACGATCATGCGAAGAACTTCTCGTTTTTTGGCGACAAGGACGGCTGGACAATGGCGCCGGCCTACGACCTGACCTTTTCCAGCACTGCAGGGCGTGGCAACGAACACACCACGGCATTCGCGGGAAAAGGCATGCCCACACGCAAGGTGCTTGTTGAGGTGTGCAAACCTTTCAGTTTCCTTGAGCCCGAACGTTACATCGAACAAACACTGAATGCTTTTTCCGAGTGGAGTATCTGTTGCGCCGATCTGGAGATCGATAAAGCGGCGAGCAAAAAACTGCTGACCGCGCTTGAGTCAGTGTGGCAGGCGCTCTAACGCCTTATTCCTGCCCAATCGACTCCAAAAACTCCGACCGCTCATCACTCATCCGCGCCACGCAATCATTCTGCGCAATCGTAAACGCCTTGCTCCCACTGGTCGCCGGAAACGCTTCAACCGCGCAATCCGCATCCCGGGTCTTCAGCCACTGCTGTTGTGCAGCCTTGAGCTTGGCGGTGATGTCGGCCAATTGCGCCTGATTCTTGCCGTAGGCCATTTGCATCCGCTCGTTCAGGCTTTGGTAGTTGTCTTTGAGCAGGTCTTCGGCGGTGGTTCGGCTGTAGGCGGAGCATTCCAGGGTCTGGACCTCGTTTTCGACCTTGTCGCAGGGGTTGTCGTCGGCCTCTTCAACCGCGTGTACGCCGGTCGCTATCAGTGCCAAAGCCAGGAAGATCGTTCTCATTGCGACGCAGCCCCTATTTTTCAGTGCCTATTCAGTAATACAGCGAATTCTGGCCCATGCAGCAGCCCTTGAACAGGTGGGCGATTGCGCCCATCGACGACCCTTTGTCGCGGATTGACGCTTTCGGCAAACCCCCTGTCGTTTTTGCACCCGGCTGCACCGGTACTCAGGCATATGCTGGCCCCAAAGCGCCGGCACACGATTCGGCGCATGAATCGCTAATAGGGGACAGCCTGATGAGCCCAGCCGAATTGCACGCCGACAGCATCGTTATCGACGGGCTGATTATTGCCAAGTGGAACCGTGAGCTGTTCGAAGACATGCGCAAGGGCGGTCTGACCGCGGCCAACTGCACCGTGTCGGTGTGGGAGGGCTTCCAGGCCACCGTCAACAACATCGCTGCCAGCCAGAAACTGATCCGCGAAAACAGCGACCTGGTGATTCCGGTGCGCACCACCGCCGATATCCGCAAGGCCAAGGAGCAGGGCAAGACCGGCATCCTCTTCGGCTTCCAGAATGCTCACGCCTTTGAAGACCAGATCGGCTATGTCGAGGTGTTCAAGCAGCTCGGCGTCGGTATCGTGCAGATGTGCTACAACACCCAGAACCTGGTGGGCACCGGTTGCTACGAGCGCGACGGCGGCCTGTCGGGTTTCGGTCGCGAAATCGTTGCCGAGATGAACCGCGTCGGGGTCATGTGCGACCTGTCCCACGTCGGTTCGAAAACTTCCGAAGAAGTCATCCTCGAATCCAAGAAGCCGGTCTGCTACTCCCACTGCCTGCCGTCGGGCCTGAAAATCCACCCGCGCAACAAATCCGATGAAGAACTGAAGTTCATTGCCGATCACGGCGGATTCGTCGGCGTGACCATGTTCGCGCCGTTCCTCGCCAAGGGCATTGACTCGACCATCGACGATTACGCCGAAGCCATCGAATACACCATGAACATCGTCGGCGAAGACGCCATCGGCATCGGCACCGACTTCACCCAGGGCCATGGCCAGGACTTCTTCGAATACCTGACCCATGACAAGGGCTACGCCCGCCGTCTGACCAGCTTCGGCAAGATCATCAACCCGCTGGGCATCCGCACCGTCGGCGAGTTCCCGAACCTGACCGAAACCCTGCTCAAGCGCGGCCACTCCGAGCGCGTGGTCCGCAAGATCATGGGCGAGAACTGGGTCAACGTTCTCAAGGACGTCTGGGGCGAATAAACCCCTTTGAAACAACGATTCCTGTAGCAGCTGCCGAGGCACGAGGCTGCGTTGCGGTCCGCAGGACCGCCCTCGGGGGCCGCTTCGCCGCCCAACGCAGCCTCGCAGGCTCGACAGCTGCTACGGCTACCTATCGCCTCAACATTATGAATTCCGGAGTTTTACCCATGGCCAAGATCGCCCCGCAATTGCCAATCGAAGTCGACAGCGAAACCGGTGTCTGGACCTCCGACGCCCTGCCAATGCTGTACGTACCGCGTCACTTCTTCGTCAACAACCACATGGGCATCGAAGAGGTTTTGGGCGCGGAAGCCTACGCCGAGATTCTCTACAAGGCCGGCTACAAATCCGCCTGGCACTGGTGTGAAAAAGAAGCTGAATGCCACGGTCTGGAAGGCGTCGCGGTGTTCGAGCACTACATGAAGCGCCTGTCGCAGCGCGGCTGGGGGCTGTTCAAGATCCAGGACATTGACCTCGACAAAGGCACCGCCAGCGTCAAACTCGAACACTCGGCGTTCGTCTACGTGTACGGCAAGGTCGGGCGCAAGGTCGACTACATGTTCACTGGCTGGTTTGCCGGTGCCATGGACCAGATTCTGCAGGCCCGCGGCAGCAAGATCCGCACCGTTGCCGAACAGGTTTACGGTGGCTCCGAAGAAGGCCACGACGACGGTTTGTTCACCGTCAAGCCGTTGTAAGTCGAGGAACCCGCCATGGCTTTCGAAGCAATGTTCCAGCCGATCCAGATCGGCAAACTGACCATCCGCAACCGCGTGCTCAGCACCGCGCACGCCGAGGTCTACGCGACCGACGGCGGCATGACCACCGACCGGTACGTCAAGTATTACGAAGAGAAAGCCAAGGGCGGGATCGGCTTGGCGATTTGCGGCGGTTCCTCCAGCGTGGCCATCGACAGCCCGCAAGGCTGGTGGAAGTCGGTCAACCTGGCCGACGACCGGATCATTCCGCACTTCCAGAACCTGGCCGATGCCATGCACAAGCATGGCGCCAAGATCATGATCCAGATTACCCACATGGGTCGTCGTTCCCGCTGGGACGGCGAGCATTGGCCAACCCTGCTGTCGCCGTCGGGCATCCGTGAACCGGTGCACCGTGCGACCTGCAAAACCATCGAGCCGGAAGAAATCTGGCGGGTGATCGGCAACTACGCCAGCGCTGCGGCACGGGCCAAGGCCGGTGGCCTCGACGGCGTCGAACTGTCCGCCGTACACCAGCACATGATCGACCAGTTCTGGAGCCCGCGCGTCAACAAACGTACCGACGAATGGGGCGGTAGCTTCGAAAACCGCATGCGTTTCGGCCTGGAAGTGATCAAGGCTGTGCGGGCTGAAGTCGGCCCGGATTTCTGCGTCGGCATCCGTCTGTGCGGTGACGAGTTCCACCCGGACGGTTTGTCCCACGAAGACATGAAGCAGATCGCCAAGTACTACGACGACACCGGCATGATCGACTTCATCGGCGTGGTCGGTTCGGGTTGCGACACCCACAACACCCTGGCCAACGTTATCCCCAACATGAGTTATCCACCGGAGCCGTTCCTGCATTTGGCGGCCGGTATCAAGGAAGTGGTCAAGGCGCCGGTGCTGCACGCCCAGAACATCAAGGACCCGAACCAGGCGACCCGTATTCTGGAAGGCGGCTACGTGGACATGGTCGGCATGACCCGCGCCCACATCGCCGACCCGCACCTGATCGCCAAGATCAAAATGGGCCAAGTCGACCAGATCAAACAATGCGTCGGCGCCAACTACTGCATCGACCGTCAGTACCAGGGCCTGGACGTGCTGTGCATCCAGAACGCCGCGACGTCCCGTGAATATATGGGCGTGCCGCACATCATCGAGAAATCGACCGGTGTGAAGCGCAAGGTCGTGGTGGTCGGTGCCGGCCCTGCCGGAATGGAAGCGGCTCGCGTGTCGGCTGAACGTGGCCACGACGTGACCCTGTTCGAGAAGAAAGAATTCATCGGCGGGCAGATCACCACCGCTTCGAAAGCCCCGCAGCGTGACCAGATCGCTGGTATCACTCGCTGGTTTCAGCTGGAACTGGCGCGTCTGAAAGTCGATCTGCGTCTGGGCGTGGCGGCCGATGCGGCGACCATTCTCGACCTGCGTCCGGACGTGGTGGTACTCGCCGTCGGCGGTCATCCATTCCTGGAGCAGAACGAGCACTGGGGCGCGGCTGAAGGCCTGGTGGTCAGCAGCTGGGACATCCTCGATGGCAAGGTCGCACCGGGCAAGAACGTGCTGGTCTACGACACCATTTGCGAATTCACCGGGATGTCGACCGCCGACTTCCTCGCCGACAAGGGCAGCCAGGTCGAGATCGTCACTGACGACATCAAGCCGGGCGTAGCGATTGGCGGCACCTCGTTCCCGACGTACTACCGCAGCATGTACCCGAAAGAAGTGATCATGACCGGGGACATGATGCTGGAGAAGGTCTACCGCGAAGGCGACAAGCTGGTGGCGGTGCTGGAAAACGAATACACCGGCGCCAAAGAGGAGCGGGTGGTGGACCAGGTCGTCGTCGAAAACGGCGTGCGTCCGGACGAAGAAATCTACTACGCCATGAAGGAAGGCTCACGCAACAAAGGCCAGATGGACATCGAAGCCCTGTTCGCGATCAAGCCGCAACCTTCGTTGAGTCAGGCGGGCGATGGCTATTTGCTGTTCCGCATCGGCGACTGCGTGGCGCAACGCAACACACACGCGGCGATCTACGACGCCCTGCGGTTGTGCAAGGATTTCTAACAGATCACCACCATCACCTGTGGCGAGGGAGCTTGCTCCCGCTGGGATGCGAAGCAGCCCCAAAACCTGCAGTCGAGGTGTATCAGGTATGCACCTGGACTGTTTTGGGAGCGCTTCGCGCTCCAGCGGGAGCAAGCTCCCTCGCCACAAGTAGGTGCGTCGCTCTCATCGGCGCGCACATGACCCCGAGGTCTTTGGGAGCTCCACCATGTTGAACACCCTTCTTCCAATCCTGTTGTTCGCAGCCCTGGGCCTCGCTGTCCTCGGCGCGTTGCGGCGGGTGGCCATGTGGCGTCGAGGCCGGGCTTCGAAAGTCGACCTGATCGGCGGCCTGTTCGCCATGCCCAAGCGTTACATGGTCGATTTGCACCACGTCGTCGCGCGGGACAAATACATCGCCAACACCCACGTGGCTACGGCCGGTGGCGCGGTGGCGTCCATCGTGCTGGCGATTCTGGTTCACGGGTTTGGCCTGCATAACCGCATTCTCGGTTACGCGCTGTTGTTGATGACGGTGGTGATGTTCGTCGGTGCGATCTTTGTGTACCTGCGTCGTCGCAATCCGCCGGCTCGCCTGTCCAAAGGGCCGTGGATGCGCCTGCCGAAAAGCCTGTTGGCGTTCTCGGCGAGCTTCTTCCTGTTGACCCTGCCGGTCGCCGGCATCCTTCCGGAAAACTTCGGCGGTTGGGTGGTGGCAGCGATCCTCTTCGTCGGTGTGCTGTGGGGCGTCAGCGAACTGTTCTTCGGCATGACCTGGGGCGGACCGATGAAGCACGCCTTCGCCGGTGCTTTGCATCTGGCCTGGCACCGACGCGCCGAGCGTTTTGGTGGCGGCCGTTCCACCGGTTTGAAACCGCTGGACCTGAACGACCCGACCGCGCCACTGGGCGTGGAAAAACCCAAGGATTTCACCTGGAATCAGCTGCTCGGTTTCGACGCCTGCGTGCAGTGCGGTAAATGCGAAGCCGCGTGCCCGGCGTTCGCCGCCGGCCAGCCGCTGAACCCGAAAAAACTGATTCAAGACATGGTCGTCGGCCTGGCCGGTGGCACCGATGCGAAGTTTGCCGGCAGCCCGTATCCGGGCAAAGCCATCGGCGAACACGCCGGCAATCCGCATCAACCGATCGTCAACGGTCTGGTGGACGCCGAAACCCTGTGGTCCTGCACCACTTGCCGCGCCTGCGTCGAGGAATGCCCGATGATGATCGAGCACGTCGATGCCATCGTCGACATGCGCCGCCATCTGACCCTGGAAAAAGGCGCGACCCCGAACAAGGGTGCCGAAGTCCTGGAAAACCTGATCGCCACCGACAACCCGGGCGGTTTCGCGCCGGGCGGACGGATGAACTGGGCGGCGGACTTGAATCTCAATCTGCTCAGCGAGAAGAAGTCTGTCGACGTGCTGTTCTGGGTCGGCGACGGCGCCTTCGATATGCGCAACCAGCGCACGTTGCGCGCCTTCGTCAAAGTGCTGAAAGCGGCCAAGGTCGACTTCGCGGTGCTGGGTCTTGAAGAGCGCGATAGCGGTGACGTAGCCCGACGTCTGGGCGACGAGGCGACCTTCCAGTTGTTGGCCAAACGCAACATCCAGACCTTGGCCAAGTACAGCTTCAACCGCATCGTCACCTGCGACCCGCACAGCTTCCACGTGCTGAAAAACGAATACGGTGCCTTCGACGGCAACTACCTCGTGCAGCACCACAGCACCTACATGGCCGAAATCATCGGCGCTGGCGCCCTGAACCTCGGCCAGCACAAAGGCAGCAGCGTGACCTATCACGACCCGTGCTACCTCGGCCGTTACAACGGCGAATACGAGGCGCCGCGTGAAGTGCTGCGCGCCCTCGGAATTGAAGTGAAAGAAATGCAACGTTCCGGTTTCCGCTCGCGCTGCTGTGGCGGCGGTGGCGGCGCGCCGATCACCGACATTCCCGGCAAGCAACGGATCCCCGACATGCGCATGGAAGACATCCGCGAAACCGGCGCCGAACTGGTGGCCGTGGGTTGTCCACAATGCACCGCGATGCTTGAAGGCGTGGTCGAACCCCGTCCGCTGATCAAGGACATCGCCGAGCTGGTGGCCGACGCGTTGCTTGAAGACGCAGCGCCAAGCAAACCATCAACACCGGCCCAACGTGAACCTGCGGAGGCCCACTGATGAGCGACATTATCCGCCGCGACCCCCGCGCTGAATGGATTGCCCGTAACCGCCTGCACCCGCTGCACGCGGCCATGCAACCGGCGCAACACAGCTGGATGGGGCCGAATGGCGTCATCCGCAAGAACCTGCATGGCATCGGTTTTATCGGTCCCAACGGCATCAAGCGGATTGACCGCAGCGGTGCTCAGCAGGGCGGGGCGACCAAACGCTCGGCCGCCGTTGAAGTGCAATTGCCGCTGCATCAAGTGCCTGCACCGGCGTTCTACATCAGCGTGGTGCCGGACATGGTCGGCGGCCGCTTGAGCAGCCACGACAAGGACTTGCTGGGCCTGGCCCACCAGTTGGCCGGCAAGGACGGTGCGGTATTGGCCGTGGTCTTCGGCGAACACAAGGAAAACGCCTTCGCCACCGCGGGTGTCGATCGCTTGCTGGCACTGGATGGCGACGAATTCAGCGGTTATGCACCGGAACAACGGGTTCAGGGCCTGCGGGCTGTGGATAACCAGTTCAGCCCGCGTCATTGGCTGCTGCCCGATAGCCGCAGCGGTGGCGGTGAACTGGGTCGGCGCTTTGCCGCTGCACTGGGCGAGCGTCCGGCTACGCGGGTCTGGCAGGTCAAGGATCAGGAATGCATCGGCCGCGCCGGTGCCGGGTTACAGGACCTTGCGCGGCCGGTTGCGCGGTTGATTCTGGCCGCCGTCGAATGCGCCGAACCGGTCAGCGAAACCCGTCACGAAGCCTTGCCGGTGGAGTTATCCACAGCGGTCGCGCGCAGTTTGTCGCGGATCGAAGATTTGGGCGCGGTGGCAGTGGACCCGGCGGCGATTCCGATGGCCGAAGCCGAATTCATCTTCTCCGGCGGCAACGGGGTCAAGGACTGGGGACTTTTCCACAGGACGGCCGAAGCGCTGGGCGCTACCGAAGGCGCATCTCGTGTGGCGGTGGACGATGGCTTCATGGCTCGTGACCGTCAGGTCGGCGCGTCCGGCACCTGGGTCACCGCACGGGTCTACGTGGCCGTGGGGATTTCCGGGGCGATCCAGCACCTGCAAGGCATCGGTGCCTGCGACAAGGTGGTGGCGATCAACCTCGATCCGGGCTGCGACATGATCAAACGGGCCGACCTGTCGGTGATCGGCGAGAGTGCCGAGATTCTTCAAGCCTTGATCGTGGCGGTAGAGGCTTACCGCAACGAAGCCAAGCGCGATGCGGCTTAAGGAAAGGAAAGGGTTATGAGCACGAAAATCATCAGCCTGGTGTCCATCGGCGCCCACCCGACCTCTGGCCGGCCACGTCGCGCGGAGCAGGATGCGCGCGCGGTGGAACTGGGCCTGCAACTGGCTGGGGATAACCTGCAAGTGCTGCATGCCGGCGACGTCGCGGAACCGGCGCTGCGCGCTTATCTGGGCATGGGCCTGGAGCAGTTGCATGTGCTGGAGCAACCTTCAGGCGCCGATGCATTGCCGGCATTGACCGCGTATTTGCGCGACGCCGGAGCTCAGGTTGTGCTGACCGGCAGCCAGGCGGAAACCGGTGAAGGCTCGGGCATGTTGCCGTTCCTGCTGGCGGAAAGCCTCGGCTGGCCGTTGGTGGTCGGGCTCGCTCAGGTGGAATCCATCGATGGCAGTTCGGCGCTGGTGCTGCAAGCTTTGCCCCGTGGTCAGCGTCGTCGTTTGAAGGTTCGGCTGCCGTTTCTCGCGACGGTGGATAACGCCGCGCCGAAGCCTCGGCAGAGCGCTTATGGGCCGGCCCGTCGTGGTGTTTTGCAGGCTGATGAAGTCGAAGTGATTGACGATGAATTGTTGGCCGTCGCCACGCTGCAACCGGCCAAGCCACGGCCTAAACGCTTGAAAGTGATCAAGGCCAAGAGCGGCGCGGACCGGATGAAAGCCGCGACGGCCAAGGCCAGTGGCGGTGGCGGGCAGGTGCTCAAGGGGTTGAGCGCTGAAGCGGGGGCTGAGGCGATCCTCAAGTTGCTGGTCGAAGAAGGCGTGGTCCGCTAACTCAATTTCACCACTATCCACTGTGGGAGCGAGCTTGCTCGCGATGGCGGTGTATAAGTCAACATAAATGCTGAATGAAAGACCGCTATCGCGAGCAAGCTCGCTCCCACAGGGGCGGGTGTTACCGACATTTATGGGGAAACAATGGCAGTTGAATTTCGTTCGGCAGTGCGCGCGGATGCGCGTGAGATTGCGCGTCTGTTTCAAATCACATCAGAGGGGGCTGCCGATTACATCTGGAGCCAATTGGCGCAGCCCGGGCAGGATCTGCTGGACGTCGGCGCCATCCGTTACGCCCGCGACGATGTGGATTTTTCATGGCAGAACTGCCTGATCGCCGAGTCCGATGGCAACGTCATTGGCATGCTGCACAGCTACGTGATGCGTCACGATCCCCTGGCAGAACCGACGACCGATCCGGTCCTGGCGCCCTACGCAAAGATGGAAATCCCCGACACTCTCTACATCTCCAGCCTGGCGCTGCATGAGGGCTGGCGGAACCAGGGCCTGGGCAAGCAATTCCTCGCCTACGCTTACGACCGTGCCAGCGAGCTTGGGCTCAATGGCTTGAGCCTGATCGACTACGCCGCCAACACCGGCGCTCGCCGGTTTTACGAGCGCCATGGCTTCCGAATCGTCGACACCTGCCAGATCACACCCCATCCGATGATTCGAGTCACGGGCGAGGCCTACCTGATGTATCGGCCCTAGTGAGCTACATTTCACTATGAGTTGCCCAACGCGGCAGCAGCGCTAATTCATAAAACGCGTGTTCAACAATGGGTTGACCATGAACGCGGTCAGTCAGCGTGAGACATGTCTGATCTGTGCCGTGATGGTGCTTATGTCCACGTGTTCGACAGCTGGCGCCAGCAAAGAAGAACCGGATTTTTACCGTTGGCTGGCGTCGGAACAGGGACAAACAGCCTCCCTGGCGCAGATGCAGCAACAGTGCGACAAGGTGTTGGCGGCTGCTGAAAACCTCAATTGTTCGGTGTCCGTGTTCGCCCGAATATTCGAGGCCAAAGCCGCCAACCAGCTTCCCGACTACTATATGGCGATCAAGCGTCGTCATGCCCGGGCAATCGCGATCGACCCCGAACTCAACGTGTTATTTTCCATGTTCGGCAGCCAGTCGATCGCGACGTTGCGCAAGGTCGCCGATTTTTCCGTGGAGAGAACGAAGCGTCACGAAGTCCTGGCGATTTACCCTTACGCCAGTGACGGTTACGTGATTGAGGAGGTCCTGCCCTACATCGATGTCTCGGCGGCCAATGGTTTCTCGTCACGCTTCATCCTGGACACGGGTGCCCCTCAAACCCGAGTCAACGCCGCAACCGCGAAGCGAATGGGGATCAAGTTGTTATCCGACTCTCATTACGGCTACAGCACGTTTTATGGTGAGCGCGACCTGTCGGCCAAACTCGGGATACTCAAGTCGTTAAAGATCGGCGAAAGTGAATTCAGGAATGTGCTGGTGTTTGTCAGTGACCGGGACAACCTGTTGGGGCTGGACCTGATCGGCAAGTTGGGGCGCCTGAAAATAACGAAGAAAACCCTGGAGCTTAACGCCCAGCCTCCCGCCCGATGTGATTCGCCGATCACGCACACGCGCATGGACATCAATCAACGATTGACCATCGCCGCACGACTGGATCGTCGGGCAACCCTGGCGATTATTGATACCGGCAACGTTGATTACTTGACATCCGCCGCGCCGGGCAACACACCCATTCACGTCGCCACCAAGCCCCACTCCCAAACCTTCCAGGGCGAGTTGAATCTGTCAGGGCATACAGCAACGGTCACTTATAAACACTATCCGAGCTTTACGATCCCATCGTCGATATTGGCGGGGCGGTACGTGCCTTCGATTTTGTTCGGGTGGCGGGCATTCGACGACTATGAGCTCAATCTGGACATCGACTCGGGCCGGTCGTGTTTCAACAGGAGCTGATTATGGCTAAGATTTTTTCGTAGGAAAAAAGAATATTATCTGTCAGCTCTATTGGTTATTGGCGTAACTCCTTTCTTATAGTGCATGTCTTCAGATATTTATTGGGCGCAAGTATTGCTAATTATCTTCGGTTTCTTTGACGTTTACTTGTTTATATATCAATGACTTGCCTTTGTTTTGTCAGAGTTTGCAGCTGTTTAAATTCAATCTGATAGCGTCCTACAATGCCCCGGAGTGGACCTGCGGATTAGATAATTGAGGGCTTGTTCAATGATTTTTGTTGAGCTATATTTTTTCGAGCGCTGTTACATGGTGGCTATTGAATCAGCTTTTAAAGTGTGCTGAATAAGTTGTTCGAAGATTCGTGTGTATACAGAAACCATAAGGCTTTGCCGATGTTGAAGGAATGCAGATGTGGTAATTGCAAACGACTTCTTGTAAAAATCGGGGAGTTTACCGAGCTCCAGATAAAGTGTTCTCGATGTGGCACATTGAATCATGTGAAGGCCCAGAGTCTCGAGCGATCGCCTACGAGCGAAATACATACAGCATCTGCTGTGAAAGATCATCAAACTTCGTAGGAGTTATATATGAATGGAATCGTACTCCCACCTCTTGATATTACTGCAACCGCGCCTGGTTACACTCCGCCAGCAGCTGGCGGCGCATGGCCCGCTCCTAACCCCGCATTGATTTTTGTTGCTCAGCAACAAGAGCGGAACCAATTTTACAGTCAAGGTTTGTGGCGAGAGATGATCATAAAGATCACTAATGAGCAACAGGCTTCTATTAGAAATGGAGTTGCTGTCAGTCTTGTCGCTTCCGTTGTGCGAGACATGCAGGCTATTCCCTTTGCGGATAACTACATTTGTTTGAACCCTAATATGTCGCCAGCACAAGCTTTGCATTATACCTCGCGTTACTTCAAGGCGGGTTCTGTACCTGAGTCCACTGGCTTATCGGGTGGCGTTATAACTCCAATTGCTGCCTTGGGGCATTTTCTTTATGGCAACGGGGCATCTGCTGAGGCCAACATCAATAGCCTAGGGCTAAATCTGTCTAGAACACCAATCCCGATGCTGGAGGCTGCATTTGCTGCGGCACCCATAGGGAGAACTGTAATTACCTTGGATAAGGTGCCTTACAATACGTCTTCGGATTCATGGATGACTGCATCCTGGCTAGGAAATATTACTTTAAAAATAGAAGGGACAATGATCAAACAAGAAAACGGAAGGATGAACTTTAATGGGGGTGCAAGAGCATATAATGACATCTACGATGCGAATCCAAGCACTTTTAGGAGTGCGGTGGGTGAAAATGCGACTAGCGTGCTTTCTGCTGTCGAGAAATATTTGAATGCTACCCCGTATGAGATTTCCCTTAAAGGAACAAATTTGATATTCATTGAGCGTTAGTCATTAATGAAGGCGTTCGCAGAATAGCTAATCGTTTAGTATTATGAATCTGTATTGGTCGTGCATACCCTGGCGACCAGTTAAATTTTCTTTGGAAGAGGTACTGTTCATGCACCAATATCGACAATTATTAATTGCGATTTTATTATTCATTGGTGCTTGGTTCTGCTTGTTGTCGGCAGGGGTTGACTCTCCAGAAAACGTGGATGACCTTTCTGACACGAGAGGTTTGCCCGCAATAATAATTTACACGGTGGCTCTTCAAGTCATAGGCCTGTTAGCTATCATATTTACAGGGCTGGGAATGCTTGTCGCGCCGAAGATAAAGCCGAAATCGTTTGGTATAGGGCTTTCTGTTTTTTTTATCTCGAACCTCCTCCTTTTGCTTGCCTCGTTAATGGGTATTTTTGTAATTGGCTCGTATGCTCTCGGAACGTTTTCTGGAATCGCGGGCATAAGCCTTTATTTTGGTGTAATTGGGTTGGTCGTAATCGCTGCCCCAAAACGAACGTAGGCCGTCCTTGACGAGAGTGTCTAGCGGTGACCGATTGCAGAAAAGCACATCGGCCACTTAATCTGATCGGGTTACCCACAATCCCTGTTAGCGCTTCTGTGGATAACATGTTCACCCATCGCTACACCCCATACAAATCAAGCCCTGCAACCCTTCGTACAAAAAACAACCAGGCTAACTCACGGTTTTTTCAAGCTTTTTCCAGAGGATAACTTTGCGCGCGTACCAATACTTGCCCCCAATCTCTGTTAGCGCATCTGTGGATAATATGTTCGCTGTCCTCTACAGGCCTTATAAAATGGGCTTATCAGGTGCGTGATCAAAAAACGATCAAATCACCGGTTTACCGCGATAAATCACTCTAAAACCCTGATGTATCGCGGTTTCCGAGGGTTTTCCACAGATCTGCAATAGTTGCCCCCAAAGTCTGTTGGCGCTTCTGTGGATAAGGTGTTCGCCATCCGCTACAAGCCACGTATTACGTGCCTTACAGGTCTTCGATCAAAAAACGATCAATCGCTGTTGAAAACCCTGCTTCTGGATAAGTCACGAATTTTATTCACTTTTCGAGACGAAAGTTTTCAGTAAAAGCAGAGTTGTCCCCATTAGCTGTGGGTGGAGGTGTGGATAACTTGTTCGCGAATCTCTACAGCCCCTAGCCAGCGGCAGCTCTAAAGCGATTGATCGAAATTTGAACAATAAAAAACCGCGAAACATGTTCGCGGTTTTTTGTCTCGGCGGATCGGTCAGCCCTGAACCGGCACGCCTTTGAGGTAAGGCGCAGGTTCTGCCCCAAGGTTGTTCAGCAGACGCTCGCTGTACCAGTCCACAAAGTTCACCACCCCAAACTCATAGGTCTTGGAGTAAGGCCCTGGCTGATACGCCGTGGAGTTGATCCCGCGCTGGTTCTCTTCCGCCAGGCGACGGTCCTGATCGTTGGTCGCATCCCAGACCTGACGCATACGGTCCACGTCGTAGTCCACGCCTTCAACCGCGTCCTTGTGGACGATCCACTTGGTGGTGACCATGGTTTCCTGGGCGCTGATCGGCCACACCGTGAAGACGATGATGTGGTCGCCCATGCAGTGGTTCCACGAGTGCGGCAGGTGCAGGATGCGCATCGAGCCCAGGTCCGGGTTCTTGATGCGACCCATGAGTTTGGCGCAGCCCTGTTTGCCATCGAGGGTCATCGACACGGTGCCCTTGAGCAGCGGCATGCGCACGATGCGGTTACGCAGGCCGAAGCTGGCGTGGGCGTAAGGAATCTTCTCGGCTTCCCAGGAAGCGGCGGAGGCGGCGACGTGATCCTTGAAGGCCTGGTCGGCACGCGGGTCGGTGACGTCGTCCCATTCCAGCAGGGTTTTCAACAATTCCGGGTGCGACGCGTTGCAGTGGTAGCACTCGCGGTTGTTTTCCAGCACCAGTTTCCAGTTGGCCTTTTCCATCAAGGTGGTGGTAATCGCCACCTTGGTGTTCTCCATGTCGTACGGTTCCATGTAATGGTTCAGCGTCGACAGGAAGTCATCAATGGCCGGCGGGTTCTCCGACAGGCTGATGAAGATGTAGCCGCCGGCAGTTTTCACGTTCACCGGTTTGAGGCCGTACTCCTTCATGTCGAAGTCGGCGCCCATTTCGGTGCCGGCGAACAGCAGGCGACCGTCCAGCTCGTAGGTCCACTGGTGGTAGTGGCAGACCAGTTTGGCGACCTTGCCTTTTTCACTGGTGCACAGCCGTGAACCGCGGTGACGGCAGACGTTGTGGAAAGCATGAATTACGCCTTCGGCGCCACGAATCACGATGATCGGGTTCTTGCCGACTTGCAGGGTCAGGTAGTTGCCCTTGGTCGGTATTTCGCAAGCCATGCCGGCGATCAACCACTCTTTCTGGAAGATCTCCTGCATGTCGATATCAAACAGCCGCTCGTCAGAGTAAAACGGCTGCGGCAGCGAGAAAGTACGCTCGCGTTCTTGCAGCATCTGCGCGGTGGCCTTGCGTGCGGGTTCCAGCGGATCGCCCAGGCTGATTTTTGCGGTGACGTCCATCGATTTGATCCTCAAGGCCATTCTGTGTGGCCGGCGAAAAGTGGCTAATCAGGTTTGCTACGCAAGGTGTAAAGAATCTGTCGTTGTGTGGAGCGAGTGTGGGGCCGGCGCTTGCCAGAACCTTATCCATGGGCGACATGGCCCAATCTGTTCCCGACGCGCAACCCCCGGTAGTTGGGGGCTGGTCGCGATAAGTATGTGAATGTCGCAGATAGGTAAATGGGTGGCTCGCGCTATACGCAGAATCGCCAACATAAGGCCGACCATCGGCGGTGGAGAACAGCATGTCCAACAGCTTCCTGAATCCGGTAACCACCCAGACCTGGGCCAACGGTCGACACATCGTCCGTTGCGTCAAAGTCATCCAGGAAACCTGGGATGTGCGCACCTTCTGCTTTATGGCCGACCAGCCGATCCTGTTCTTCTTTAAACCTGGGCAGTTCGTCACCCTGGAGCTGGAAATCGAAGGCGTGCCGATCATGCGCTCCTACACCATTTCCAGCTCGCCGTCGGTGCCGTACAGCTTTTCGGTCACGATCAAACGTGTGCCGGGCGGCAAGGTCTCGAACTGGCTGCACGACACCCTGCATGAAGGTCAGGAACTGGCGGTACACGGGCCGGTCGGGCTGTTCAACGCCATGGACTTCACTGCGCCGAAGGTTTTGTACCTCAGCGGTGGCGTCGGCATTACGCCGGTCATGTCCATGGCGCGCTGGTTCTACGACACCAACGGCAACGTCGACATGGTGTTTATCCACAGCGCCCGCTCGCCCAAAGACATCATTTACCACCGCGAGCTGGAGCACATGGCGTCGCGGATCGAAAACTTCAGCCTGCACCTGATCTGCGAAAAGCATGGCCTGGGCGAGCCGTGGGCCGGTTATCGTGGTTACCTGAATCACAAGATGCTCGAACTGATGACGCCGGACTTCATGGAGCGCGAAGTGTTCTGCTGCGGCCCGACGCCGTATATGAACGCGGTCAAGCGCATGCTCGAAGCGGTCGGCTTCGACATGTCGCGTTATCACGAGGAATCGTTCGGTGCCACGCCGCCGGAAGCCCGTGCGGATGCGGTGGAGCAGGCCGAAATTGCAGCCGACGCGCCGGAAGTCGATCTGGCGGATCTGCATCAAGTCGAATTTATCTCATCCGGCAAGAGCATTCGCGTGGCCCCGGGTGAAACCGTGCATGCGGCGGCGGCCAAGCTCGGCTTGCTGATTCCGAAGGCCTGCGGGATGGGCATCTGCGGCACGTGCAAGGTGTTGAAGCTGGGAGGCGAGGTCGAGATGGACCACAACGGCGGGATTACCGAGGAAGACGAAGCTGAGGGCTACATCCTGTCGTGCTGCAGCGTGCCGAAGGGTGATGTTCGCATCGAGTTTTAATGGTCGCACAATGACCCTGTAGCAGCTGTCGAGTGAAACGAGGCTGCGTTCTTTTGACTTCAAGTTTCAAGGTCAAAAGATCGCAGCCTCGTTTCACTCGACAGCGGCTACAAAGGTTGTGGATATCTCAATCGATAAACAGATCCGGCATCAGCTTGTCGCTGCTGCCGGGCTCGAAGCGGTAATGATCAAACTCGGTCACGCCGTGCTCCCGCAGAATTTCCTCATCAATCAGCAACCGCCCGGTAATGCTGCGACCGCTGCTGTCCAGAATGACGTGTGCAGCATCGGCCATGATCGCGGGCGTACGCGCATGCTTGAAGGACTCCCGTGACCCCAGCTGAAACTCGATGGCAGCGGTAGCAATCATCGTCTGCGGCCACAGGGAGTTGACGCTGATGCCGTAACTGGCAAATTCTTCGCTCATGCCCACCGTCAGCATGCTCATGCCGTATTTGGTCACGGTGTAGGGGCTGTACTGGGCGAACCATTTGCTCGCCAGATTCAGCGGCGGCGACAGGTTGAGAATATGGCCGTTGCTCTTCTTCAGGTAAGGCAGCGCCGCCTGGCTGCACAGCAACACGGCGCGGGTGTTGATCTGGTGCATCAGGTCGAAGCGTTTGAGCTCGATGTGTTGCACCCCGGTCAACTTGATCGCCCCGGCATTGTTGATCAGCGCATCAATACCGCCGAAATGTTCGTTGGCCTGGGCCAGCGCTTCACGCACCGCGACCTCATCGCGTACATCCACCTGCAACGCCAGGGCCTTGCCTCCCGCGGCTTCAACTTCCTGTGCCACGCTGAAAATCGTCCCCGGCAATTTTGGATGGGGCTCGGCGCTTTTGGCGGCTATCACAATATTGGCCCCGTCCCGCGCAGCCCGCAGCGCGATCTCGCGACCAATCCCGCGGCTGGCGCCGGTGATGAACAGGGTTTTGCCATGTAATGACATGCGTACGCTCCTGATTATTGTTATCTGAGCGGATAGAAGCGGCTCGCCAATCAATGTAGACCAACTTGTCACCAGTGATCGTTCCCACGCTCCGTGTGGGAATGCAGCCCGTGACGCTCTGCGTCACAACGGTGTCAGGCATTGCATCGGCGGTGAGGCAGGAACGCGGAGCGTCCCGAGAGGCATTCCCACGCGGAGCGTGGGAACGATCAGTTGGGGGGCTTGCACCTCAATACCAGCGCTGAATTTCAATCAGTCCTTCCATACCCGCGTAATTTCGGGCGCTTGAATACCTCCAGTGCTCCGGAGAATCCACATACCCACGTTTCACCGGGTTGTAATGAATGTAATCCAGCTTCTGGCGCATCACTGTTTCGCTGTAAACCATTTCCGCATGCGAACCTTCCTGCCATAGCTGGTACACCCGGTCTTGTTTGTGCGCACGTTTGCTGAAACGCAGGCGCTGCAACGCGCGTTCAGCTCCCTTGCTTTGAAGGTCGTCGATGATTTGTCGTGCGGTGAAGGATTTGAATTGGCTGAGGCATTTGCTCAGGTCTGGTGCTTGCGCGACAAAGTGCAGATGGTTTTCCAGCACTACATAGCCATATAGCTGTAACGCCTGATGGGTTTGTTGATAACGCCAGCAATTGAGCAAGTGATCGACGATGTAGGGGCGGATGAACAGTGGAAGCCATTCCATGATCGTGCAGGTCAGGAAGTGCGGTTTGTCGGGGTCAGTGATGGTGTAGCGGCTTCGGCCCATGGATGCATTCCTTTGCAGGGGAATGACTAGGGTGAGCGGGGTAATGTGTTGGTGCTAGCGGAAAGCGCTGAGGAGTCAGTGGGAAATTACGACGCGCCACTTATGATCGTTCCCACGCTCCGCGTGGGAATGCAGCCCGTGACGCTCCGCGTCACAACGGTGCTCGGCATTACATCAGCGGTGAGGCAGGAACGCGGAGCGTCCCGAGAGGCATTCCCACGCGGAGCGTGGGAACGATCATGTCGGGGGATTAGTGGGACATCACTTCGCGGATATCCCGAGCCAGTTCCCGCACGCGTTCTTCTTCGGTGTCCCACGAGCACATGAAGCGTGCGCCGCCGTTGCCGATGAAGGTGTAGAAGCGCCAGCCCTTGGCAGTCAGTGCTGCGATGGCCGGTTCCGAGAGTTGCAGGAATACGCCGTTGGCTTGCACCGGGAACATCAGTTCCACGCCCTTGATGTCGCTGACCAGTTCAGCCAGCAGCTGCGCGCAGTGGTTGGCGTGGCGGGCGTATTTGAGCCAGGCGTCGTTTTCCAGGATCCCGACCCAGGGGGCTGAGAGGAAGCGCATCTTGGACGCAAGCTGCCCGGCCTGTTTGCAGCGGTAATCGAAGTCTTCAGCCAGTTTATGGTTGAAGAACAGAATCGCCTCACCCACCGCCATGCCGTTTTTCGTGCCGCCGAAGCACAGTACGTCGACGCCGGCCTTCCAGGTCAGGTCGGCCGGGGAGCAGCCGAGGAATGCGCAGGCGTTGGAGAAGCGTGCGCCGTCCATGTGCAGGTTCAGGCCCAGCTCTTTGCAGGTGGCGCTGATGGCGCGGATTTCTTCCGGGGTGTAGACGCTGCCGACTTCGGTGGCCTGGGTCAGGGTCACGACGCGGGGTTTCGGGTAGTGGATGTCCTGGCGCTTGAGGGCGACTTCGCGGATCGATTCCGGGGTCAGCTTGCCGTTTTCGGTACGGGCAATCAGCAGCTTGGAACCGTTGGAGAAGAATTCCGGCGCGCCGCACTCATCGGTTTCGACGTGGGCGGTTTCCGAGCAGATCACGCTGTGGTAACTCTGGCACAGCGACGACAGGGCCAGTGAGTTGGCCGCGGTGCCGTTGAAGGCGAAGAACACTTCGCAGTCGGTTTCGAACAGTTTGCGGAAATCATCGGACGCGCGCGCGGTCCATTCATCGTCGCCGTAAGCGCGTTGGTGGCCGTGGTTGGCCTGTTCCATGGCAGCCCAGGCTTCAGGGCAGATACCGGAATAGTTGTCGCTGGCGAATTGTTGGCTCTTATCGGTCATGGCCCTGCTTTCCGTGGTCGAGACTCCTATGGTGAAGAGCCTCGTGGTCAATGATGGTGCGCACTTTACCGAAGATCATCCGGTGAGCACACGCGATGTGTCTGACAGAAAAATACAAAGACGACGGGCAATTATGCACATGACGCAAAGGGATGGGGCACTGGATCTGCTCAAGTGGCTGGCGCTGTTGAGCATGGTGCTCGATCACCTGCGATATATCGGTTATTCCGTCGATCTGCTGTATGTGCCGGGACGGTTGGCATTCCCGTGGTTCTGCCTGGCGATGGCGGCCAATCTGTCGCGGAGTCGTGCAGTGACGACCGACGGCCAGTGGCGTTATCTGGGTTGGTTGCTGTTGTTCAGCGCCATCAGTGAAATTCCGTATCGGATGTACATTCCAGACCCCGACACCTTGAACGTGATGCCCACGTTGGCCCTGGGTTTGTTGGTGGCGCGTGGCTGGCAGGACAAGACGCTGCAATCGCGTCTGCTCGCAGTCGGATCCCTGACGCTGGCGGCGCTGTTTCCGGAGTGGCTGATGTTTGGTTTCTTCGGCGTCCTGTTGCCGCTGGCAATGCTGGTGGTGATCAGGCGGCCCTGGTATTTCAGCTTGTTGCCGGGGCTGGTGTGCCTGGCGGCGAATCAGTGGGAAGTGCTGTTTTACTCCGCCCGGTTGGGTAACAGTGCGGCCGTCCTTGGCATTGCCACTTGTCTGATTGCGCCATTGCTGGGGCTGGTCTTGTTGCGACATGCCCGACATCTGAAGCCACCTCCGATGCGGCGTTGGGCGTACGCCCTTTATCCACTGCATTTCCTGCTGCTATTACTCGTCCGCCAGATCACCACCTGACCCCTGTGGGAGCTGGCTTGCCAGCGATAGCGGTGGGCCAGCCACCATCAATGCTGTATGTGACGCCGTCATCGCTGGCAAGCCAGCTCCCACAGGGTTTCTCGCTGATTTGAGAACGGGGCTTGGCCTGTCATTTCCCTCCATGTCGTAAACGCACCTTTGCGTGGCGTCCGTAGGCATTTGGCCTGTCTGCGCCGGTCATACCATCGCATCAAAGGGCACTGCCGAAACACCGGTGCCTTACCGAGACGAATGGCGCATAGATGCCGCTGGGAGAGACGCGATGTTCAGCAAGCAAGACCAGATCCAGGGTTACGACGATGCACTGCTGGCGGCGATGAATGCCGAGGAGCAACGCCAGGAAGATCACATCGAGCTGATCGCGTCCGAGAACTACACCAGCAAACGCGTCATGGAAGCGCAAGGCAGTGGCCTGACCAACAAATACGCCGAAGGTTATCCGGGCAAGCGCTACTACGGTGGCTGCGAGCACGTCGACAAGGTTGAAGCCCTGGCCATCGAACGCGCCAAGCAATTGTTCGGCGCCGATTACGCCAACGTGCAGCCGCACTCCGGTTCCTCGGCCAACAGCGCCGTTTACCTGGCCCTCCTGCAAGCCGGCGACACCATTCTCGGCATGAGCCTGGCCCACGGTGGTCACCTGACCCACGGCGCCAAAGTGTCGTCCTCGGGCAAGCTGTACAACGCCGTGCAGTACGGCATCGACACCAAAACCGGGCTGATCGACTACGACGAAGTCGAGCGCCTGGCCGTCGAGTGCAAGCCGAAGATGATCGTTGCCGGTTTCTCGGCCTACTCCAAGACCCTCGACTTCCCACGCTTCCGTCAGATCGCCGATAAGGTCGGTGCGCTGCTGTTCGTCGACATGGCTCACGTTGCAGGTCTGGTTGCTGCCGGCCTGTACCCGAACCCGCTGCCGTACGCCGACGTGGTCACCACCACCACCCACAAGACCCTGCGCGGTCCGCGTGGCGGCCTGATCCTGTGCAAGGCCAACGAAGAAATCGAGAAGAAGCTCAACGCGGCAGTCTTCCCGGGTGCCCAGGGCGGTCCGCTGATGCACGTGATTGCCGGTAAAGCGGTGTGCTTCAAGGAAGCGCTGGAGCCTGGTTTCAAGGCCTACCAGCAACAAGTGATCGACAACGCCCAGGCCATGGCCGGCGTATTTATCAAACGCGGCTACGATGTAGTGTCCGGCGGCACCGATAACCACCTGTTCCTGGTCAGCCTGATCCGTCAGGGCCTCACCGGCAAAGAGGCGGATGCAGCACTCGGTCGCGCCCACATCACCGTGAACAAGAACGCTGTCCCGAACGATCCACAGTCGCCGTTCGTGACCTCCGGCCTGCGCATCGGCACCCCGGCGGTGACCACTCGCGGCTTTAAGGTTACCCAGTGCGTCACGCTTGCCGGCTGGATCTGCGACATCCTCGACAACCTCGGCGACGCCGACGTAGAGGCCAATGTTGCGCAGCAAGTTTCGGCCCTGTGCGCGGACTTCCCGGTTTATCGCTGAGCGCGGTTTTGGAGTAAATGACTATGCAACGGTACTCGGGCTTCGGCCTCTTCAAACACTCCCTCAGCCATCACGAAAACTGGCAGAAAATGTGGCGCACGCCGACCCCTAAAAAGGTCTATGACGTGGTCATCGTCGGCGGTGGCGGGCATGGTCTGGCGACCGCCTACTACCTGGCCAAAGAGCACGGCATCACCAACGTGGCCGTGGTCGAGAAAGGCTGGCTGGGCGGCGGTAACACCGCGCGCAACACCACCATCGTTCGCTCCAACTACCTGTGGGACGAGTCGGCGCACCTGTACGAACACGCGATGAAATTGTGGGAAGGCCTGTCCCAGGACCTGAACTACAACGTGATGTTCTCCCAGCGCGGCGTTTACAACCTGTGCCACACCCTGCAGGACATTCGTGATTCCGAGCGTCGGGTCAGCGCTAACCGCCTCAACGGCGTGGACGGTGAACTGCTCGATGCCAAGCAAGTGGCCGACGAGATCCCGTACCTCGACTGCTCGAAAAACACCCGCTACCCGGTGATGGGCGCAACCGTCCAGCGTCGCGGCGGCGTCGCCCGTCACGATGCCGTGGCGTGGGGCTTTGCCCGTGCTGCCGACGCACTGGGCGTGGACCTGATTCAGCAGACCGAAGTGATCGGCTTCCGCAAGGAAAACGGCGTGTGCATCGGCGTTGAAACCAACAAAGGCTTCATCGGCGCCAAGCGCGTTGGTGTGGTGACCGCCGGTAACTCCGGGCACATGGCCAAACTGGCCGGTTTCCGTCTGCCGATCGAATCCCACCCGTTGCAAGCGCTGGTGTCGGAGCCGATCAAGCCGATTATCGACAGCGTGATCATGTCCAACGCCGTACACGGTTACATCAGCCAGTCCGACAAGGGCGACCTGGTGATCGGCGCCGGTATCGACGGCTACAACGGCTACGGCCAGCGTGGTTCGTACCCGGTGATCGAGCACACCATCCAGGCCATCGTCGAGATGTTCCCGGTGTTGTCCCGCGTACGCATGAACCGTCAGTGGGGCGGCATCGTCGACACCACCCCGGATGCTTGCCCGATCATCTCGAAAACCCCGGTACCGAACATGTTCTTCAACTGCGGTTGGGGCACCGGTGGCTTCAAGGCAACACCTGGCTCGGGCAACGTATTTGCCGCGAGCCTGGCCAAGGGCGAAATGCACCCATTGGCCGCACCTTTCTCCATCGACCGTTTCCACAACGGTGCGTTGATCGATGAACACGGCGCTGCTGCGGTTGCCCACTAACAGGAGAAATCCCCATGTTGCATATCTTCTGTCCTCACTGCGGCGAACTGCGCTCCGAAGAGGAATTCCACGCATCCGGCCAGGCGCACATCCCGCGTCCACTGGATCCGACGACCTGCACCGACGAGGAGTGGGGCGACTACATGTTCTTCCGCGATAACCCTCGCGGTCTGCACCACGAGCTGTGGGATCACGTCGCCGGTTGCCGTCAGTACTTCAACGCCACCCGCGACACCGTGACCTACGAGATTCTCGAGACCTACAAGATCGGCGCCAAGCCGCAGTTCACCGACAAGACCGATAGCCCGAAAGCGGCCACGACGGCTCTGGGAGAGAAGGTATGAGCCAGATCAATCGCCTGTCCAACGGCGGACGGATCGACCGCAACAAAGTGCTGAGCTTCACTTTCAACGGCCAGGTCTACAAAGGCTTTGAAGGTGATTCGCTGGCCGCTGCCTTGCTGGCCAACGGTGTCGACATCATCGGTCGCAGCTTCAAGTATTCCCGTCCGCGCGGCATCTTTGCTGCGGGCGCCGAAGAGCCGAACGCCGTGTTGCAGATTGGCGCCACCGAAGCCACGCAGATCCCGAACGTCCGCGCCACCCAACAAGCGCTGTATCAAGGTTTGGTCGCCACCAGCACCAACGGCTGGCCGAACGTAAACAACGACATGATGGGGATTCTCGGCAAGGTCGGCGGCAAGCTGATGCCACCGGGCTTCTACTACAAAACCTTCATGTACCCGCAATCGTTCTGGATGACTTACGAGAAGTACATTCGTAAGGCCGCCGGTCTTGGCCGCTCGCCGACCGAGAACGATCCGGACACCTACGACTACATGAACCAGCACTGCGACGTGCTGATCGTCGGCGGTGGCCCCGCAGGCCTCGCCGCCGCATTGGCAGCAGCTCGCAGCGGTGCTCGCGTCATCCTCGCCGATGAGCAGGAAGAGTTCGGCGGCAGCCTGCTCGACTCCCGCGAAAGCCTCGACGGCAAGCCAGCGGCCGAGTGGGTCGCCAGCGTCATCGCCGAACTGAAAGACACCCCGGACGTGCTGCTGTTGCCGCGCGCCACGGTCAACGGCTACCACGACCATAACTTCCTGACCATTCACGAGCGCCTCACCGATCACCTCGGCGACCGCGCACCGATTGGCCAGGTGCGTCAGCGCATCCACCGGGTTCGCGCCAAACGTGTGGTGCTGGCGACCGGCGCTCACGAGCGTCCACTGGTTTACGGCAACAACGACGTGCCGGGCAACATGCTCGCCGGCGCAGTGTCGACTTACGTTCGTCGCTACGGCGTGGCACCGGGCAAAAAACTGGTGCTGTCGACCAACAACGATCACGCCTATCGCGTTGCTCTGGATTGGCTCGACGCCAGCCTGCAAGTCGTGGCCATCGCCGATGCGCGCAGCAATCCGCGCGGTGCGCTGGTTGAAGAAGCACGCGCCAAAGGCATTCGTATCCTGACTGGCAGCGCCGTGATTGAGGCCCGTGGCAGCAAGCACGTGACCGCCGCTCGCGTCGCCGCGATTGATGTCAAAGCCCACGCCGTGACCAGTCCTGGTGAGTGGCTTGAATGCGACCTGGTCGCCAGTTCCGGCGGTTACAGTCCGGTGGTTCACTTGGCTTCGCACTTGGGTGGCAAGCCGATCTGGCGTGAAGACATCCTCGGTTTCGTACCGGGCGAAGCACCGCAGAAACGCGTGTGCGTCGGTGGCATCAACGGCGTCTATGGCCTCGGCGATTCGTTGGCCGATGGTTTTGAGGGCGGCGCTCGCGCAGCCAGCGAAGCCGGTTTCAGTGTGGTCGAAGGCACGTTGCCGAAAGCCCTGAGCCGTCTCGAAGAGCCGACTCTGGCACTGTTTCAGGTGCCACACGAAAAGAACACCGCACGTGCGCCGAAGCAATTCGTCGACCTGCAAAACGACGTCACCGCGGCCGCCATCGAACTGGCGACCCGCGAAGGCTTCGAGTCGGTCGAGCACGTCAAACGCTACACCGCATTGGGCTTCGGTACTGATCAGGGCAAGCTCGGCAACGTCAACGGTCTGGCCATCGCCGCCCGTTCGCTGAACGTGACCATCCCGCAGATGGGCACCACCATGTTCCGTCCGAACTACACGCCGGTTACTTTCGGCGCCGTGGCCGGCCGTCACTGTGGGCATATCTTCGAACCTGTGCGTCACACCGCGCTGCATCACTGGCACGTGAAGAACGGCGCCGAGTTTGAAGACGTCGGTCAGTGGAAACGCCCTTGGTACTTCCCGAAAAACGGTGAAGACATTCACACCGCCGTCAAACGCGAATGCAAAGCCGTGCGCGACAGTGTCGGCCTGCTGGACGCCTCGACGCTCGGCAAGATCGACATTCAAGGCCCGGATGCGCGCGAGTTCCTCAACCGCATCTACACCAACGCCTGGACCAAGCTCGATGTGGGCAAGGCCCGTTATGGCCTGATGTGCAAAGAAGACGGTATGGTCTTCGACGACGGCGTAACCGCCTGTCTCGCCGACAACCACTTCGTCATGACCACCACCACCGGCGGCGCGGCACGTGTGCTGCAATGGCTGGAAATCTACTCCCAGACCGAATGGCCAGAGCTGAAGGTGTACTTCACTTCCGTGACGGATCACTGGGCAACCATGACCCTGTCCGGGCCGAACAGCCGCAAGCTGCTCAGCGAAGTCACCGACATCGATCTGAGCAACGAAGCTTTCCCGTTCATGACCTGGAAAGAAGGCCTGGTCGGCGGAGTGCCGGCGCGGGTATTCCGGATTTCGTTTACCGGTGAGCTGTCGTACGAAGTCAACGTGCAAGCCGACTACGCCATGGGCGTGCTCGAGAAAATCGTCGAGGCCGGCAAGCAGTACAACCTGACGCCGTATGGCACTGAAACCATGCACATTCTGCGGGCCGAGAAGGGCTTCATCATCGTCGGTCAGGACACCGACGGCTCGATGACCCCGGACGACCTGAACATGGGCTGGTGTGTCGGTCGCACCAAACCGTTCTCGTGGATCGGCCAGCGTGGCATGAACCGTGAAGACTGCGTGCGTGACCAGCGCAAACAGCTGGTGGGCCTGAAGCCGATCGATCCGACCAAATGGCTGCCGGAAGGTGCGCAACTGGTGTTCAACACCAAGCAGACGATCCCGATGACCATGGTCGGTCACGTCACCTCCAGCTACCTGCACAACTCCCTCGGCTATTCGTTTGCCATGGGCGTGGTGAAGGGCGGTTTGAAGCGCATCGGTGAGCGAGTGTTCGCACCGCTGGCGGATGGCAGCGTGATCGAGGCGGAAATCGTTTCTTCGGTGTTCTTCGATCCGAAGGGTGATCGCCAGAATATCTGACACTGATCGTTCCCACGCTCCGCGTGGGAATGCATCCCGGGACGCTCCGCGTCCCAAGAGCGGACGCAGAGCGTCCATGGCGGCATTCCCACGCAGAGCGTGGGAACGATCAAGAATTCAGGAAAGGTGCTTTATGACCACAGCCAATGTTTAC
The DNA here is from genome assembly GCF_054898025.1 of Pseudomonas sp. LB3P93. Lineage (NCBI taxonomy): Bacteria > Pseudomonadati > Pseudomonadota > Gammaproteobacteria > Pseudomonadales > Pseudomonadaceae > Pseudomonas > Pseudomonas sp. LB3P93. The sequence continues at coordinate 5,976,272 of NZ_CM142713.1, read as the reverse complement.
CAACAACGCCCAACCACTGGGGCCAAGGCCGAGTCGTCGCTGCATCACGCCGACCTCGCCAGCCTGGTGGGCAAGGGCCGCAAAAGCGCCGGCGTGACCGTGCGTGAGAAAAAACTCCTCGGCCATCTGACCATTCGTGGTGATGGCCATGATGCTGCGTTTGCTGCCGGCGTGCACAAAGCCCTCGGTATCGAATTGCCGGGCGCGCTGACCGTCGTCGTCAAAGGCGAAACCAGCCTGCAATGGATGGGGCCGGATGAATGGTTGCTGATTGTGCCGACCGGCGAAGAATTCGCCGCCGAGCAAAAGTTGCGTGAAGCGCTGGGCGATCTGCACATCGCGATCACCAACGTCAGCGGCGGACAGCAGCTCCTCGAACTGAGCGGCCCGAACGTGCGCCAGGTGCTGATGAAGTCCACCAGCTACGACGTGCACCCCAACAGCTTCCCGGTGGGCAAGGCTGTGGGCACCGTCTTCGCCAAGTCGCAACTGGTGATCCGCCATACCGCAGAGGACACCTGGGAACTGTTGATCCGTCGCAGCTTCTCGGATTACTGGTGGTTGTGGTTGCAGGATGCTGCTGCCGAATACGGCCTGAGTGTTCAGGCCTGACACGGATGATCGTTCCCACGCTCTGCGTGGGAATGCATCCCGGGACGCTCTGCGTCCCAAGAGCGGACGCAGAGCGTCCATGGCGGCATTCCCACGCAGAGCGTGGGAACGATCAACAGGAGTCACCGCACTATGAGCCGCGCCCCAGACACATGGATTCTGACCGCCGACTGCCCAAGCGTCCTCGGCACCGTGGACGCGGTGACCCGCTTTCTGTTCGAGCAGGGCTGCTACGTCACCGAGCACCATTCCTTCGATGATCGGCTCTCGGGCCGTTTCTTCATTCGCGTGGAATTCCGCCAGCCCGACGGCTTTGACGAACAAGCCTTCCGCGCGGGCCTCGAAGAACGTGGTCAGGCCTTCGGCATGATCTTCGAACTGACCCCGCCGCACCATCGGCCAAAAGTGGTGATCATGGTCTCCAAGGCCGATCACTGCCTCAACGATTTGCTCTACCGCCAGCGCATCGGCCAGTTGTCGATGGACGTCGCCGCCGTGGTCTCCAACCACCCGGACCTCAAACCGTTGGCCGACTGGCACCAGATTCCGTATCACCACTTCCCGCTGGACCCGAACGACAAGCCGTCGCAGGAGCGCCAGGTGTTGCAGGTGATCGAAGAGTCCGGCGCCGAGCTAGTGATTCTTGCCCGTTACATGCAAGTCCTGTCGCCGGAGCTGTGCCGCAAACTCGACGGCAAGGCGATCAACATCCATCACTCCCTGCTGCCGGGTTTCAAAGGCGCCAAGCCTTATCACCAGGCCTACAACAAGGGCGTGAAACTGGTCGGCGCCACGGCGCACTACATCAACAACGACCTGGATGAAGGCCCGATCATCGCCCAAGGCGTAGAGGTGGTGGATCACAGTCATTACCCGGAAGATTTGATCGCCAAGGGGCGGGATATCGAGGGGTTGACGTTGGCCAGAGCGGTTGGTTATCACATTGAGCGACGGGTGTTTTTGAACGCCAATCGTACCGTCGTTCTTTAGATCGCCTTCGCGGGCAAGCCCGCTCCCACAGGGTTCTTTGTCGTTTACAGACCTTGTGTTCACCCAAATCACTGTGGGAGCGGGCTTGCCCGCGATGAGGCCCTGACAGACAACACAAAGACACACAGGCAATACCCAGAGCAATCAACGCGCCGCCGCTCCATGGCGACGCGACCGCTACATAAAAACAACAGCGAGGTGAAAGCATGTCTGGCAATCGTGGTGTGGTGTATCTCGGCAATGGCAAAGTCGAAATACAGAAAATCGACTATCCGAAAATGCAGGACCCGCGCGGCAGGAAGATTAACCATGCTGTCATCCTGCGCGTGGTTTCCACCAACATCTGTGGTTCGGACCAGCACATGGTGCGCGGTCGTACCACCGCTCAGACCGGTCTGGTGCTGGGCCACGAAATCACCGGTGAAGTGATCGAGAAGGGCAGCGACGTCGAGAACCTGCAAATCGGCGACCTGGTTTCCGTACCGTTCAACGTGGCTTGCGGGCGCTGCCGTTCCTGCAAAGAGATGCACACCGGCGTTTGCCTGAGCGTTAACCCGGCGCGTCCGGGCGGTGCCTACGGGTATGTCGACATGGGCGACTGGACCGGCGGCCAGGCCGAATACGCGATGGTGCCGTACGCCGACTTCAACCTGCTGAAACTGCCTGATCGCGATCGCGCGATGGAAAAAATCCGCGACCTGACCTGCCTCTCCGACATCCTGCCAACCGGCTACCACGGCGCAGTGACGGCCGGCGTTGGCCCAGGCAGCACCGTGTACATTGCAGGTGCCGGGCCGGTCGGCCTGGCCGCTGCCGCTTCCGCTCGCCTGTTGGGCGCTGCGGTGGTGATCATCGGCGACGTCAACACCGTCCGCCTGGCACACGCCAAGGCCCAGGGTTTCGAAATCGCCGACCTGTCCCTGGACACCCCGCTGCATGAACAAATCGCTGCACTGCTGGGCGAGCCAGAAGTGGATTGCGCCGTCGACGCCGTAGGCTTCGAAGCGCGCGGCCACGGCCATGACGGCGTGAAACACGAGGCTCCGGCCACCGTGCTCAACTCGTTGATGGGCGTGGTCCGTGTGGCCGGTAAAATCGGTATCCCGGGCCTGTACGTGACCGAAGATCCAGGTGCAGTCGACGCCGCGGCAAAAATGGGCAGCCTGAGCATCCGCTTCGGTCTGGGCTGGGCCAAATCCCACAGCTTCCACACCGGCCAGACGCCAGTGATGAAGTACAACCGCCAGCTGATGCAGGCGATCATGTGGGATCGCATTCACATCGCCGACATTGTTGGCGTGGAAGTCATCAGCCTTGATGATGCGCCACGTGGGTATGGCGAGTTCGATGCGGGCGTGCCGAAGAAGTTTGTGATTGATCCGCATAAGTTGTTTAGTGCGGCGTAAGTTGCACCCATAAAAAAGAGCAACCCGTCGGGTTGCTCTTTTTTTTAAATCAAACTGACTACTTGAATGCGCACTTAGCGGCGTCACCGTCGGTGACTGCACAATCATCGCCTTTCCAATTGCTTCCAGTGCCTTGAACCGGAGTGCCGGCCCTGAAGCCGGTTGAGGCTCCAAGATCGTCTTTACCTTCATATCGGCAAATGACAACGGAATTGGGACTGCTTTTGTCTTTTATGCGTGCAGAGGTGAATGTCAGATCTTCGGCATTTTGAGAATGGGTTACCGAGAGAGTCGGACAAGTCGCGGCAAAGGTGGTACTCGCCATAGCCAGGTAAACCAGGGCGCCGGCGGCAATTTTCAGCTTCATCGTTTGTACTCCATTACTTGATTTGAATTCAGATGTTCCTTTCTCTTGCTTCCGTATCCAACTGACATAAATGACAGTTTTTTAGCTCGGTTAGAAATAATGCGCTGCTGGCTCAGATGAAAGTGCGCTAAAGAGAGACGCATTGTGCAAGGACACAGGTCTCCTACTGACTGAGCATGCAGACCTATACCCGGTCAAACCGGCAGTTTGGCCGCACCTGTCTTTGAAATACAAAACGCCCGATGTGATGCATCGGGCGTTGGGGTGAAACAGGTGTAAACCTATTTCAGGAATCGACACTGTCCGGTGACGCCTATTTGCTTAGAGAGAATGAGCAGTCATTGATGGATTTCGAACAGCGATTCGATTCGTCCCAGGCAGTCGATGTCGCTTTCCAATTGACCACTTTGTCCAGAACCAAAGCCAGGTCTTGATAACGGCAACTCAACTGACTGACTTTTACTGGCCCGTTTTCGGTTTCGTCTTCGGTGATATACGCCGCGTCTTCAAAAACCAAAGTCTTAACGTCGACGGGTTGTCCCGGATCTTCGCCTTCCCAGATGCGGCCAGACTTATCCTTGGCAGCAAAACCTTTATCTGTCTGATAAATGTTGCCAGCATCAGGACAGGAGTCCGCATAGGCGTGGCCTGCCAAAGCCATAACCGCGAAAACACAGGCGATTGTCTTAATCAACATTGTGCGTATTCCTTTACATTTTTCGGCTCTCCATAGTCGCGCTGGTGTTTCACGTTGGCTACTGTCAGATCTGACAGGTGTAACGAGAAAATGATTTTTTGGGCTGGAATTGTTGGTGAGTCTGAGAGCCACCCCTGGCTGTAGGGAGAAGCCAGGGTGGGTGGTTTACAGAGCCGCCAACGCCCCTTGATACAACACCGGCCCCGTCGGTTGCCCGGTCGGTGAACCGCCCTTCGGTTCAAGACTCACCGCCAACGCAATCGATTTGCCAATCAGCCCCTTCTGCGCATCGCTCAGTTCTACGCGACCCTTGCCGCCCGCCGGGATCACCCCAAGAGAAATCGGCTTGCCGTCCGCCGGGATTGCCCACAACTCCAGACTGCGACCCGGATCAAGCGCTGCCAGCGTCAGCGGTTCGACTTTCAGATAATCCTCATGCGCTTCGACCTTCAGTGCAGGCTGCGCGTCGGCGCTCAGCAATGTGGCGCTGTAACGCGCATTGTCGCGGTTGTAGAGCACGCCCAGCGTCACTGCGATCACCAGCGAACATACCGCCGCCGTCACTCGCAGCCAATTCCAGAACGGACGTTTCTCTGGCACATGCAGTACTTGCGGCTCAATCCGCGCCGTAATGGCCTGCCAGACGCGATCCGGTACCGGTTGTTCGGGCAATGCATCGGTCAACGTGGCCAGGCTTTCCTGCCACTGCGCCAGTTCTGCGCGAAGGGCCGCATCCTCCAGCAGCAACTGTTCGAAACGTCGGCGAGCGGCCGAAGGCATCAAGCCAATGGCGTAGTCGGCAGCGAGGGCGCGGCGCAGGGTCGGGGTTTGATAGTTCATGACTCAAGGCACCTGCGCAGGCGCTCCATACCGCGGCGGATCCAGGATTTCACCGAGCCCAGGGGCGCGGCCAGATATTCGGCCAGTTCAGAGCACGACAACCCCTGAAAGTACGCCACGGTGATGGATTGGCGCTGCATGCCTTCGAGGCTTTCCAGGCAGCGGTTCAAGGCGCTGGCCTCGCGGGCGCTGCTCAATTGTTCATGGGCCGATGGGCTTTCATCCACCAGCGCCTGTTCTTCGAGTTCGCTCAACGATCGGTCGCGATGTTTTCGCAACTGGTCGATGGCTTGATGGCGGGTGATGTTGATCATCCAGGTTAACGGTGCCGACAGGTGCGGTTCGTAGCGCGAGGCGTTGTTCCAAATGCGTACGAAGCTTTCCTGCAGGACTTCTTCCGCCAGGTCGGGGCGCTTCATGAAACGCAGTGCTACGCCATGCAGCCGTGGACCGACGCTGCGGTAAAGCGTCTCGAAAGCGCGGCGGTCGCCCAGAGAACACTGGGCCAGAAGCTGCCTGAGCTGATCGGCGTCGGCGATGGGAATAACGGTTCTCCAGACAGTCGACGTGGACTGCGCATGGTGCCGGTTGCAGGCAGAGGTTAGTTCACGGCGCGCTGTTGTTCCATTCACGGTGGACACCTCACAAAACTGCCGGCCCTGATGCGCAGAGCCGGCGGCACGGCTCAGCTTTTGGGCATCAGCACTTTGTCGATGACCTGAATCACGCCGTTGGACTGGTACACGTCATAGGTGGTGATGTCGGCGACGTCACCTTTTTCATCCTTGACCGTGATGTTATGCGGGCCGTTCATCATCACCCACAGCTTGCCGCCCGCGACGGTGGTCAGTTCGGCTTTCCCGCCACCGGCCTTGATCTTCTCGGCCAGGGTCATCATGTCGAGTTTCCCGGCGACCACGTGGTAGGTGAGGAGGTGGCTCAAGGTTGCCTTGTTGGCGGGTTTGAGCAGAGTGTCGACGGTGCCGGCGGGCAGGGCGGTGAAGGCCGAATTGACGGGGGCGAACACGGTGAACGGGCCTTTACCCTTGAGGGTGTCGACCAGGCCTGCGGCTTTCACGGCGGCGACCAGGGTGGTGTGATCGGCCGAGTTCACGGCGTTATCGATGATGTCCTTACTCGGCAGCATGCTCTGGCCGCCTACCATGACCGAGTCGTGGCTCATGGTGGCTGCTTGCACGGTGTTCAGGGCGAATCCGCCGCCAAGGGCCAGGGTCAGCAGGCTGGCAATCAACGGCATTTTGATCGAAGTGCATTTCATGGTGATGATCCTTGTGCAGGGAATCGGCCAGGAAAGTCTGTCCGTGCTTGATATACGCAGGCGGGGTTAGACTGGATGCAGCCTCAGGGAAAACTTTTTTTGACGAACATGATCCTTGTGGGAGTTGGGAACAATCCCCGGGGATGCCAGTCGAACGCACAGTTTTTCGCCGCCCATGGGTGGGCGGTTTATGCCTAAAGAGGTTGTCTCGATGAAGATTTCACGCGGTTTTGCACTGGCTTCGCTGATGACCCTCGCGGCCAGCCCGGTCTTCGCCGGTTTCAGCCTGGAAGATGTGACCAAAGCGGCCTCGAGCATGCAGGGCGGGGATGCGGCCGCAGCGGCTGCGCCAACTTCAGAAACAGCCGGTTTGCTGAGCGCGCTAAGCCAATTGAACGTAACGCCACAACAGGCCGTTGGCGGAACAGGAGCGATGCTGGGGCTGGCAAAAAATCAATTGAGCTCGACCGATTACTCGGAACTGGCCAAAAGCGTTCCGGGGATCGACAAGTTGTCTGGCGGCGGTGAGCTGGGTGCCCTCGCGGGCTTGCTCGGGTCTTCCGGCAAGGCGGCGGGTCTGGACAATGCCCTGGGCGCCGTAAAGAACACTAATGATCTGAACAATGCTTTCAGCGCATTGGGCATGGACAGCGGCATGATCGGCCAGTTTGCCCCGGTGCTTCTGCAATACCTCGGTCAGCAGGGCGTCGGCGGTTCGCTGCTGGAAAGCCTTGGCGGGATCTGGGGCGCCGGCACCGGCAGTTGATTCAGCGGCGCCCGGCGCGCAAGGCGTCGATGCGTTGATCCTTCTCGATCCAGAGTTGGTTGACCCAGTTCTGGATCGTTTCGCGAAACTGCGGATCGTTTTCGTAATCGCCTTGCCACAGCGCCGGGTCGAGTTCGCGGGTCTTGATATCGATGATGACCCTCGGCACATTGCCACTGATCAAGTCCCAAAACCCCGGAATCTGCTGCTGCGGATACACCACCGTCACATCGAGAACGGCGTCCAGCTGTTCGCCCATCGCTGCCAGTACGAATGCCACGCCGCCAGCCTTGGGCTTGAGCAAGTGAGTGAACGGTGATTGCTGTTGAGCGCTTTTCGCTGCGGTGTATCGGGTGCCTTCCAAGTAGTTGACCACGGTCACCGGTTGACGCTTATACAGCTCGCACGCCGCTTTGGTGATCTCCAGGTCCTTGCCAGCCAGCTCAGGGTGCTTCGCCAGGAATGCCTTGGTGTAGCGTTTCATGAACGGATAGTCCAGGGCCCACCACGCCAGGCCCAGAAACGGCACCCAGATCAGTTCTTTCTTGAGGAAGAATTTGAAGAACGGCGTGCGGCGGTTGAGTGTCTGGATCAGCGCCGGGATATCGACCCAGGATTGATGGTTGCTGATCACCAGGTACGAGGTATCGCGGCGCAGGTCATCACCGCCACGGATGTCCCATTGGGTGGGGATGCACAGCCGGAATATCAGCTTGTCGATCTCGGCCCAGGTTTCAGCGATCCACATCACCGACCATGAGGCGTAGTCGCGAAAACGCCCGGGCAGGATCAGTTTGAGCAGGGCAAACACCATCAGCGGCCCGAACAGGACCAGGGTGTTGAGTAACAGCAGCAGGGTAACGAAACAGCCGGTGAGGAGGCGGCGCATAAGTAACTCTTGAAAGCATTTGGGCGCGCAATGATAAGCAGCTTCGGGCGACAGGCCAAATCGGCGGTGACGAATGTTTCACCTTTGCGTAGCTATGCTTGAGCGAATTGATCGTTCCCACGCTCCGCGTGGGAATGCAGCCCGGGACGCTCTGCGTCCCAGAAGCGTGACGCAGAGCGTCACATGAGGCATTCCCACGCAGAGCGTGGGAACGATCATGCGTACAACGGTCTAAAATCCTGCTGCCCACTCCTTATGGATGCCCATTACGTGAAATCCCTCCTTGCACTGCTTTCCCTCGTGGCCCTGCCGGTCTTGGCCGCTGAGCCGACGCTGTACGGGCGTTACGAATACATTGCGCTGCCGGAAATCGGCGGCGAAGTCCTTAAAGCCAAAATGGACACCGGCGCCCTGACGGCATCGCTGTCGGCCAAGGACATCGAAACCTTCACCCGCGACGGCGACGAGTGGGTGCGTTTCCGCCTCGCCACCAAAGATGCGAGCAACAAGGTCTACGAGCACAAGGTCGCGCGGATCAGCAAGATCAAGACCCGCTCCGAAGAAGACGAGGATGACAAGGAAGCCATCGAGCCCACCAAGCGTCCAGTGGTCGATCTGGAACTGTGCCTGGGCAACGTCAAGCGCACTGTCGAGGTCAACCTCACCGACCGCAGCAGCTTCAATTATCCGTTGCTGATCGGTGCCAAGGCCTTGCGTGAATTCGGCGCAGCGGTAAACCCAGCGCGACGTTTCACAGCAGACAAACCTGACTGCTGATTGACGGAATGTGAGGCTTGGGGCACCGTTCGCCCACTTAACTGCCGGGCTCGGACGCCATGCCTCATATCCTGATAGTCGAAGACGAAGCGGCGATTGCCGACACCCTGATATTCGCGTTGCAGGGCGAGGGGTTCACCACCACCTGGTTGAGCCTCGGCGCGGCTGCGCTGGAGCATCAGCGCCAGACCCCGGCCGACCTGATCATTCTCGACATTGGTCTGCCGGACATCAGCGGCTTCGAAACCTGCAAGCAACTGCGGCGTTTCAGCGAAGTGCCGGTGATCTTCCTCAGCGCCCGTGATGCGGAAATCGACCGCGTGGTGGGTCTGGAAATTGGCGCCGACGACTACGTGGTCAAGCCGTTCAGCCCCCGGGAAGTCGCGGCGCGGGTCCGGGCGATTCTCAAGCGTATGGCGCCAAGACCAGTGACTGAAGCCTCATCGGCGTTGTTTCGTATTGACAGCGAACGCGTGCAGATCAGCTATCGCAATCAGCCACTGAGCCTGACCCGCCACGAATTTCGACTCCTGCAATGCTTGCTGGAACAACCCGAACGCATTTTCAGCCGCGAACAATTACTCGATGCGCTGGGTGTCGCCGCCGATGCCGGTTATGAACGCAGCATCGACAGCCACATCAAAAGCGTGCGTGCCAAATTGCGTCTGGTGAAGGCCGATGCCGAGCCGATCCAGACCCACCGCGGCCTCGGTTACAGCTACAGCCCGGGGAGCAGCTGATGCCGCTGGGGATCCGGATTTTCCTGGTCTACGTGCTGTTCATCGGCCTGACCGGTTACTTCGTGCTCAACACCGTGATGGAAGAAATCCGCCCCGGCGTGCGTCAGTCCACGGAAGAAACACTGGTCGACACCGCCAACCTGATGGCCGAGATCCTGCGCGACGACTTCAAGGCCGGCACCCTCAATCAGAACCGCTGGCCCGAACTGCTCAGGGCCTACGGCGAACGGCAGCCGAAGGCAAGCATCTGGGGGTTGCCGAAGAATCAGGTCAACCACCGCATCTACGTCACCGACGCCAAAGGCATCGTGGTGCTGGACTCCAGTGGCGCAGCAGTGGGGCAGGATTACTCGCGCTGGAACGACGTCTACCTGACGTTGCGCGGTGAATATGGCGCGCGTTCCACCCGCAGCGATCCGAACGATGCGAACTCCTCAGTGATGCACGTCGGCGCGCCGATTCGCGACAACGGTCAGATCATCGGCGTGGTCACCGTGGCCAAGCCCAACAGTTCACTGCAGCCTTACGTTGATCGCACAGAGCGTCGATTGCTCGCCTATGGCGCGGGGCTGATCGGTCTGGGTCTGCTGTTCGGCGCGCTGTTGTCGTGGTGGTTGAGCGCGGCGCTGCGGCGGTTGACGGCTTATGCGCAGGCGGTGAGTGAAGGGCGGCGCGTTGAGGTACCGCATTATCGTGGCGGGGAGCTGGAGCAACTGGCGACGGCGGTGGAGCAGATGCGAACCCAGCTGGAAGGCAAAGCCTACGTCGAGCGTTATGTGCACACCCTGACCCATGAATTGAAAAGCCCGTTGGCGGCGATTCGGGGGGCGGCGGAATTGCTGCAAGGTGAAATGCCGCTGGCTCAACAGCAGCGTTTCGTCAGCAACATCGACAGCGAAAGTGTGCGGATGCAGCAGTTGATTGAACGGCTGCTGAACCTGGCCCAGGTTGAACAGCGCCAAGGGCTGGAAGAGCGGGTGGCGGTGCCGTTGGCGGGTTTGGTCGATGAGTTGCTGAACGCCCAAGCTGCGCGGATCGAAGGTAAAAAGTTGCGTGTGGAACAGCAGATTTCTCCGGACATGAATCTGCATGGCGAGCCGTTTCTGTTGCGCCAGGCGGTGGGGAATCTGCTGGAGAATGCTTTGGATTTCACACCTGCCAACGGTGTGCTGCGGTTCAGCGCCGACCGCGTTGGGGAGCAGATCGAGTTCAGGCTGTTCAACCAGGCCGAGGCGATTCCCGATTATGCGTTGCCGCGTTTAAGTGAGCGTTTTTACTCGCTGCCGCGTCCGGACAGTGGGCGCAAGAGCACCGGGTTGGGGCTTAACTTTGTGGAAGAAGTGGTCAAGTTGCATGGCGGGTCGTTGAGCATTGGCAATGTCGAGGGTGGGGTGGAAGTCGTATTGCGCTTGGCTTAGGACCGAGTCGCCGCCATCGCGAGCAGGCTCACTCCCACAGGGGATTTATGGTGAACACAACATCTGCGAACACTGCAGCTCCAGTGTAGGAGTGAGCCGGCTCCGGGCGGCGCTCCGACGATGGGGCCAGCCCAGTCTCCACAAATCTCCATATTCTCCTCATAAATTCCCCACACACCCATTCCAGACTCTGCCCATCCAAACAGGGAGAGTCCCATGAACCGCAGCCTGACCATAAAACTCGGGGCCATTGCCCTTCTGATTCTGTTATTGCTCATCCCGTTGCTGATGATCAACGGCGTCATCCAGGACCGCCAGCAACTGCGCGACGGTGTGCTCGAAGACATTGCCCGCAGTTCCAGCTACAGCCAGCAATTGAGCGGGCCGCTGATGGTGGTGCCGTACCGCAAAGTGGTGCGCACCTGGAAACTCAACGAGAAAACCAACGAGCGCTACCAGGAAGTCGGTGAAGAACGCGGTCGACTGTATTTCCTTCCGGAACGCTTCGAGCTCGACGGCCAGGTGCAGACCGAACTGCGTTCCCGAGGCATTTATGAGGCGCGGCTGTTCCACGCCGACAACCGCATCAGCGGGCATTTCTCGGTCCCGGCACAACTGGGCATCAAGGAAGACTTCGCCGATTACCAGTTCGATCAGCCGTTTTTGGCCGTCGGTATCAGCGACATTCGCGGTATCGAAAACGCCCTGAAACTCGAACTCGACGACCAGCGTCTGGACTTTGTACCGGGCAGTCAGGTGGGCTGGTTAGGCGAAGGCGTGCACGTAACGTTGCCGGCGCTGGATGCGAAGCAAGCCACGGAATTGACCTTCGGTTTCGACTTGCGTCTGCAAGGCACCGGTCAGTTGCAGATCCTGCCGGTGGGCAAGACCAGCAAAGTGTCGCTGAGCGCCAACTGGCCGCACCCAAGCTTCATCGGCAATTACCTGCCGGCCCAGCGTGAAGTCACCGATCAGGGTTTTACCGCTAACTGGCAGACCTCGTTTTTCTCCACCAACCTGCAAGAAGCGCTGAGCAGTTGCGTGTCCGGTGGTGGTTGCGAGGCGTACAACGGCCGCAGCTTTGGCGTGAGTTTCATTGATCCGGTGGACCAGTACCTGAAGAGCGATCGGGCAATCAAATATGCGTTGCTGTTCATCGTCCTGACTTTCGCTGGCTTCTTCCTCTTCGAAGTGCTGAAAAGCCTCGCGGTGCACCCGGTGCAATATGCATTGGTGGGCGTGGCGCTGGCGTTCTTCTACCTATTGCTGCTGTCGCTGTCGGAGCACATCGGTTTTGCCCTGGCCTATCTGTTGTCGGCGGGCGGTTGCGTGTTGCTGATCGGGTTCTATGTCTGCCATGTGCTGCGCAGCGTGCGCCACGGCTTGAGCTTTTCGGCGGGGTTGGCGGCGTTGTATGGCTTGCTCTATGGCCTGCTGAGTGCAGAGGATTACGCGCTGTTGATGGGCTCGTTGTTGCTGTTTGGCTTGCTCGGCGTGTTCATGGTGCTGACCCGCAAGCTGGACTGGTACGGGATCGGGCCGAAGCCGGCCAAACCGCTGGCGTTTGATATTGGAGCGGTGGAATGAGCCGGTCGCTGGGGTTGCGTGAGGATCAGCGGGAAGGAGAGGTATTGGCGACGTTGATTGCGGTGTTGTTTCCTGTGGATCCGGTGTGCCGCCATCGCGAGCAAGTCGGATCGCCGCACCGCCGCCGCTCCCACAAGGGATCTTCTGCGAACACGAATTTCGCGCACGCCAAGGACCCTGTGGGAGCGGGCTTGCCCGCGATGAGGCCGGAACAGTCAGCGAAGATCTAAACCTTCGGCATCGTCGCCACCATCGAAGGCCGCTGACTCACCTCGAAATACCAGGCCGCCAACTGCGGATTCGCCTCGCGCCATCCCAGATCCGGATGGCGCAAGTCGAGGTAACCCAACGCACACGCCACGCTGATAGCCGCCACGTCAAAATGGCTGGTCAGCTCGGCAATTGCGTCCTTTTCCAACAGCGCCAGCGCGCGACGAATCTTGTCGCGCTGGCCGTCGAGCCATTCGTCCCAATGCTTCTCGGGCGCGCGCAGGACCACTTCATAACGAACCATCACCGAAGCATCCATGATCCCGTCGGCCAGGGAGGCCAGGGTCAAACGGCGCCAGCGGGCCGAGCCTTCGCGGGGGATCAGCGGGTTGCCGACGTGTTGATGGTCGAGGTAATCGAGGATCACCCGGCTGTCATGGATGACGTTGCCGTCGGCCAGACGCAGGGCCGGGATCTTGCCCAGCGGGTTGTCTTCGTTGAGCGTCTGATCCGGGCTCACCGGCGTGAGTACGCAGTCTTGCAGCGCCACGCGGTCGGTCTGACCGGTTTCGTGCAACAGCACCATGACTTTGCGAACGAAGGGCGATAACGAATTGTGGAACAGGGTCATGCTGGGGGCGGACATGGCAGCGTCTCGGTATTGGGCAGTGCTGGGCAGCATAGCGCGTTGAAGCAATAGCTCAAGACGACCAGCGAAGGTTCAAAAACCTGTGGGAGCAGGTTCAGGCAGTTGGCTGCGTGTTGTCGTATAACTGCCGTGTTGGTCGGAGTTCTGTAGCAGCTGTCGAGCCCCAGCGAGGCTGCGTCCGGCTCGGTCCGCGTTCGGGCGAAGCAGTCGTAAATCCTGCAACAGTGATCTTTCAGGCGCACCGCGTTTGCCGGACTGCGGCCGCTGCGCGACCGAACGCAGCCTCGCTGGGGCTCGACAGCTGCTACAAGGATTTGCGAATTTCTTTGAAGCAGCGGTGGTCCGCGAAGCGATGTAAATCAGCAGCGTTGCAGCAGGCCGCGCAGGGCAAGGACGGCAGGGACGCCCAGGCCCAGCCAGCTCAAGGCATCCCACACGCCATCGCCCAGCAGCGCGGCGAACAACCCTGCGGCGCTGAGCAGGGCGATCACGGTGGGCGTGGCGAAGACCTTCCAGAAGTTCGACTGTCGCGGCCTCATGCTTGCGCCTCCGCATGTTCGAGCTCAGGTTTTTTCGCCGCCCTGCGCCGCACCACCCACAGATAAACCCCACTGCCCAGCACGATGATGGTCAGCACATCCAAAGTCGCCCAGAGGATTTTCATCGGCATGCCGCCGTAATCACCGAAGTGCAGGGGTTGCGACATGCCCATGGCGTCCATGTACCACGGTCGTTCGGCCACCGCCGTGACTTGCAGGGTACTGGCGTCGATCAACACCGGCGTCAGCAAGTGCGAAGTCAGGTGGGTGCTGCCCTTCATGAACACGGCGTAATGGTGTTCGCTGGAAAACCGGGTGCCGGGGAAGGCAATGAAATCGGGTTGCATCCCCGGCGCGACTTCCTTGGCGATGTCGAGCAAACGGGTCGCGGGCGCCAGGTGCGTCAGCGGCGGTGCGTCGCGGTACGGCGCGATCATCGCGCTCAGGGCGTCGTTGCGCCAGGCGGCGATCAGCAGATCCGCGCAGGCACTGATGACGCCAGTGACGCCGACCACCAGCGCCCAGGTCAGGGTAACCACGCCGATCAGGTTATGCAGGTCGAGCCAGCGCAGGCGAGTGGACTTGTCCTGGCGCACGGTGGCGAATTTCAAGCGGCGCATGAACGGCAGGTACAGCACCGTCCCGGAAACAATGGCCGCGACAAACATCAGCCCCATGAACGCCAGCAGTAATTTGCCCGGCAGTCCGGCGAACATGTCCACGTGCAGGCGCAGCATCACCATCATGAAGCCGCCGTTGGCCGACGGCATCTCCAGCGCTTCGCCGGTGCGGGCGTCGAGCATGAAGGTGTGGGACGAATTGGGTTCGGTACCGGCGGTGGCCGCCATGATGGCGATCGCTGCGTTGGGCTCTTCCTCGTCAAAGCCGAAATACTGCATGACTTCGCCGGGGCGATGTTTTTCAGCCGCCTGCACCAACTGCTGCAAATTCAGTTGCGGGGTGTCCGCCGGCATGTGCTTCAACTCGGCGGCATCGCCCAGCAGATGGTCGATCTCGTGGCTAAAGATCAACGGCAGGCCGGTCAGCGCGAGCATCAGCAGGAACACCGTGCAGATCAGGCTGGTCCAGGTATGGACGAACGACCAGCGGCGAATTGTTTTACTTTTCATTTCATGGCCCTTAGAAATACCAAAGCCGTCCTCGAAGGACGGCTTGGGTCTTGGAGCGTTTCAGCTCAGGCAATTACCACTTGTAAGTTGCACTGGCGACGACGCTGCGCTGGTCGCCGTAGTAGCAGTAGAAACTGTCACAGGTGGAAATGTAATCCTTGTCCAGCAGGTTGGTGGCGTTCAGTGCCAGCGACGCACCTTTGAGGCTGTTGTCCAGACGGCCGAGGTCGTAATGGACGGCGGCATCGAACACGGTATAGGCATCGGCCTTGCCCAGCCAGGTGTTGGCCTGATCGCCGTAGGTGTTGCCGGTGTAGCGAGCGCCGGCACCAATCCCGAAGCCATCCAGCACGCCGGCGTGCCAGGTGTAATCGGCCCACAACGAAGCCTGTTGATTAGGCATCAATTGCAGCCGGTTGCCCTTGTTGTCGCCTTTCTGCACTTCGGACTTGGCCAGGGTGTAGGCCGCGATGATCTTCAGGTTTTCGGTGACGTCGGACACCGCTTCCAGCTCCAGGCCCTTGACCTTCACTTCGCCGGTCTGGCTGGTGATCGGTGTGGCGCCGACAGTGGTGGTGACCGAGACGTTTTTCTGGGTCAGGTCATACACCGCCGCACTGAGCAGGGTATTGCTGCCCGGTGGCTGGTACTTGATGCCCAATTCCCACTGCTTGCCTTCGGTTGGCTTGAACGATTCGGTGGTCGAGGCTGATGCGCCGGTGGTGGGTTGGAAGGATTCGGCGTACGACAAGTACGGCACGAAGCCCGAGTCAAACACATAGCTGATCGCCGCGTTGCCGCTGAAGGCCTTGTCGCGCTCGGTGTTGGTGGCGTCGCCCTTGTTGAAGAACTCGGTGCTGGTGTGGACCCAATCCTCACGTCCGCCGACGGTCAGGCGCCATTGGTCGAGGGCCATTTGATCCTGCACGTACAGGCCGGTCTGGTAGGTCTTCTGGTTGTAGTCGTAGAACGCGGTGGAGCGCGGCGGACGAACGATTGGCTGGCCATAAATCGGGTTGTTGACGTTGGTGGTCAACCCGTCGCCGAAAATCGAGGTGTAGTTGGTGTTGCTGCGCTGGTGGTCGAGACCCAGCAGCAGGGTGTGACGGACATCGCCGGTGGCGAAGTCGGCCTGGAAATTGTTATCCACAGCGAACTGGCTGATGTCTTCATCGACGATGGTGCTGGTGCGTCCGACGTTACCTTCGTTATCCACCTGGGTGAACGGATACGAGCCGACAGTGAGCCCCTGGAACGACAGATCGGATTTGGTGTAACGCAGGTTCTGCTTGAACTGCCAGACGTCGTTCAAGCGATGTTCGAACGCATAACCCAGCGCGTAGTAGGTGCGGTCGTAGTATTCCCAGTCCGGGTCGCCGAGGTTCTTGTGATGAGAAACCTTGCCGAACGGCATGTCGATCTTGGTGCCTTGCACCGGCAGGAACTGGCTGGTAATGCCGGTATCGTCGCGGGTGAATTGCGTGAGCAAGGTGAACCTGGTGTCTTCGTCGATGTTCCAGGTCAGGCTCGGCGCGATGTTGTAGCGCTTGTTGTCGACGTGGTCGATCTGCGTGCCGCTGTCGCGCACCACGCCGCTCAGGCTGTAGAGGAACTGGCCTTCGTCATCGATCTTGCCGGTGCTGGCGAAGTTGATCTGGCGCTGATTGTCGCTGCCGTATTGCAGCTGGATCTCATGGCTGTCTTCGGCAGTCGGACGGCGGCTGACCATGTCGAGCAGGCCGCCTGGCGGGGTCTGGCCGTAAACCGAAGAAGCCGGGCCACGCAGCAGGGCGAGGCGATCGAGGTTCCAGGTTTCCTGTTTCGGGTTGGCGTACGTGCCTTTTGGCAGAGGCAGGCCATCGAGGAACTGGGTCGGTTCGAAACCCCGTACCCGCAGCCAGTCGGCGCGGGTGTCGCTGCCGTAGCTGCTGGCGACGATGCCGGGCATGTAGCGCACGGCGTCATCGAGGTTCTGCACATTGCGATCTTCCATTTGCTGGCGGGTCGCAACCGAAATCGAGCGCGGCGCTTCGACCAGCGCGGTGTCGGTCTTGGTGCCGGCGGCGGTGCGCGTGGCAACGTAGCCTTCCACCGGGCCCCAGGCGCTTTCAGTATTCTCGACGCCGATGACGGCGGTTTCCGGCAGGGCCAGCGTGCCCTCGGGAATGGCGACCAGGCTGTAGGTGCCGGCGCTGCTCTGTTCCAGTTGCAGACCGGTGCCGCGCAAGGCTTCACGCAGTGCGCCGGGCGCGTCGAACTGACCCTTGACCGGCGCGGAGGTCTTGCCCGCTGCCAGCGATGGATTCAGCGACAGCGCGAGGCCCGCCTGGCTGGCGATCTGGTTCAAGGTGCTGGCCAATGGTGCGGACGGCAGGTTGTAGGCGCGAACGCTGGACGCTTGTTCAGCGGCGATCAGCTGGGTGCTGGCCAACGGCGTGCAAAGGGCAATGGCGACTGCCAACAAGCTGGGGCGCAACAAGGTGTCTAGCGAACGGGACATACAGCGGCTCCTGAATGGAAATATTTCTCAATTGCCTAGGTGCCGAACGAGAATCCAAAAGTGATAGGGCTGGATGAAAATAATTTCGATTCAGTAAACAAGATGAATTTCTATGATGATCGTTCCCACGCTCTGCGTGGGAATGCCTCAATGGACGCTCTGCGTCCGTTTCGGCATGTGACGCGGAGCGTCACGGGCTGCATTCCCACGCAGAGCGTGGGAACGATCATCTCAGGGCTTGATTTCAGCCTTCGCTACCGTTACCCACCACGGCGTGTGCTGTTCGATCTGTACCGGCAGGGTCGGCAGCAGCGCACTGAGAGCCTTGTCGGTGTCGTGCAGCGGGAAGCTGCCGGTGATCCGCAGGTCGGCGATCTCAGGTGCAACCCCCAAGTGCCCGCGTCGATAACGACCGAGTTCGTGCACCAGATCTTCCAGTCGTGCGTTGTCCACCACCAGCATGCCGCGAGTCCAGGCATCGGCGCCGAGGTTCAGCGCGACGATTGGCCCCAAGCCATTGCTGCGCATCAGCACTTGCTGGCCCTCACGCAGGATCTGCTCTTCAGGACTCGACTGCGGATGGGCGGCCACCGCTGACTGCAACACGCTCAGTCGCGTGCCTTCATCCTCGCGCTTGACCAGGAACCGCGTGCCCAGCGCGCGCATGCGGCCTTCGCGGGTTTCGACGATAAACGGCCGGGCATCGCCATGACCGGTTTCGACGAGAATTTCCCCTTCCTGAAGGATGATAAGCCGCTGCTTCTCATCGAAGCGCACGTCCACAGCGCTGTGGGTGTTGAGGTTGATCAGCGTGCCGTCGGTCAGGCGCAGGGTGCGCTGCTCGCCGGTGGCGGTGCGCTGGTCGGCCAGCCAATAGTCGATGGGCAGATAACGATCACCGGCGAACAGCGCCAACCCGATCACCGCGACGATACTGGCCAGGCCGCTGCCGAGCTTGCGTACCCGTCGGCGAATGCTTTCGCGCGATTGCAGCAACGCCGTGCGAGCCGGGCCGCTGGCGACACTGAAACGTTGGTCGAGCATGCCCAACTGACGCCACGCCCGAGCGTGTTCCTCGTGGGCGGCGTGCCATTTGGCGAATTCTTCGCGCTCCACCGGGTTGCCGGAATCCAGGGACAATTGCCAGGCAATTGCGGCATCCAGCACTTGGGCTGATACCGGTTTGGAACTGACCGGGCTCATACCGGCTCACCGTACAACGCGATGTAGCACTGACGAATGCCTTGGGCCAAATACTGACGAACCCGAGGCACCGACACGCCCAGACGCTCGGCGATTTCCGCATGGCCGAGCCCGTCGAGACGGTTATAGAGAAACGCTGCTCGGGCCTTGCTTGAAAGCTTGCTGAGCAGGCGGTCGATGTTTTTCAGGTCTTCGAGGATCAGCTGCTGTTCTTCCACCGACGGTTGTTCGCCTTCGGGGATCAGCATCAATTCGGTGAGGTAGGCCTGTTCCAGCGCTGCGCGACGGAAATAGTCGAACAACAAGCCCTTGGCGATTGCCACCAGAAACGCCCGCGGTTCGCGAGGCTCCTTCAGTTCATCACGGCCCAGCAGACGCAAGAAAGTGTCCTGACTCAGGTCTTCGGCCCGTTGCGGGCAGGCCACATTGCGTCGCAGCCAAGCCAATAGCCAACCGCGATGGTCGCGATACAACGCACCAACGAGCTCACTTTGGGGGCTTTGGACTGACGACACGCAGCATCACCGATTGGGAAGTGTTAACTAACGAGAATTGTTCGCGATTGTGGCAGAGGCGGGGGATGTAAGCAATTGGCCACTGGTCAGGTGGATATCAGGGCATGCGTAAAGTGAACCTGTGGCGAGGGAGCTTGCTCCCGCTCGGCTGCGCAGCAGTCGTAAAACCGGCGATACGGGCTGTCTGGACAAATGCAAGGGGTCGCTTCGCGCCCCAGCGGGAGCAAGCTCCCTCGCCACAGGGATTTTTGTGAGGGCTAAAAGGAAGGCGCGCGCTGTCTGCGTTTCCACTTATTGATCCGCTGCTGCAGATTCAACGGACTATGAATCTGCTGCTGCCGCGCCCGGCTGAACAAAATCAACGCCAGCTCCGCCGTCGCCAGCGCATCAGCACTGGCATTGTGGCGTTCAAAGACTTCCAGCTTGAACCAGTCAATCCACTCATCCAGCCCGGCATCGCGAATGTGCGCCTGAGGACACAGCAGCGGCGCGATGTCCGCCACGTCCAGAAACGGATGCTGCAATTTGTAGCCCAAATGGTCTTTCAGCGAGCGCCCAAGCATGTGTTGATCGAACGGCGCATGAAACGCCAGCACCGGACTGTCGCCCACGAATTCCATAAGTTCGAGTAGCGCCAGCCCCGGATCGCTGCCGGCGGCAATCGCGCTCGGCCCCAGGCCATGAATCAACACGCTGGGGCCCACCTTCATATCGACGCATTGCAGCGTGCGTTCGAACTGCTGGCTGAAATCAATCGCTCCGTCCTCGATCACCACCGCGCCGATCGACAACACCCGGTCCTTGTTCAGGTTCAGCCCGGTGGTTTCCAGGTCGAGCACCACCCAGCGCTGCTCGCGCAAGCTGCATTCGCTCAGCTCGGCTACTACAGGCAAGCGTTCCAGGCGTTGTTGCAGCTCGCCGGGCAGGATGGGAATGGCCGGGCGTAGCCATGAAAACAGGCTCATAGCTGATACCGCAGGGTCAGGCTGCTTTGCAGGCGTTGAGCCTGGCGCAGGGATTCACGCAGGATCCGTCGATCCAGATGATTGAGGCTGTCCGGATCGACCCGGTTGGAGTAGGGCAAGTTCTCACGGGTCTGTAGCTGATGTTGCTGCATGCGGGTTTGCTGGATGAAGTGATAAGCCTCTTCGTACGCGGCACCGTCCAGCCGTTCAATGACCTCTTTGGCCACCAATTCTCGAAAGCGCTCCAGGGTATTGTTGGCCTCGATGCCATGGGCCAGGGCCAGCAATCGCGCGCCGTCAACGAACGGCGTCAGCCCCTGGACCTTCAGATCCAGCGTGGCTTTCTCGCCATTCTTGCGCGCTAGCACGAATTCACGGAAACGTCCTACCGGTGGACGGTTGCGCAAGGCGTTCTCAGCCATCATCCGTTGGAACAGCCGGTTGTCATTCACCTGATCGAGAATGCCCTGACGCAGCTGATCGCAACCTTGCTCGTCGCCCCAGACCACGCGCAGGTCGAAATAGATGCTCGAACCCAGCAGGTTCTCCGGCGTCGCCTCACGAATAAACGCTGCAAAACGCCGCGCCCATTCGGCCCGGGACAAACACAGTTCGGGGTTGCCGGCCATGATGTTGCCCTTGCACAGCGTGAAGCCGCAGAGCGCCAGGCTCTGGTTGATCTGCTGGGCGATGGGCAGCAGTTTGCCGCGAATTTCCGCCGCATGGGCCGCGTCCCGGGCTTCGAACAGAATGCCGTTGTCCTGATCGGTGTGCAGCGTCTGTTCGCGGCGGCCTTCGCTACCAAAGCACAGCCAGCTGAACGCAATGCCGGGGTCACCTTTCTCGGCAAGGGTCAGTTCGATCACCCGGCACACGGTGTGGTCGTTGAGCAGCGTGATGATGTGGGTGATCTGGGTCGAAGAGGCACCGTGCGCCAGCATGCGCTCGACCAGTTGGCCGATCTCGCCACGCATCGCCACCAGGTTTTCCAGTTTCTGCGCGCTGCGAATGGTCCGCGCCAAGTGCACCAGGTCGACCCGTTGCAGGGAAAACAGATCCCGCTCGGACACCACGCCACACAGGCGATGGTCTTTCACCAGACAGACGTGGGCGATGTGTCGCTCGGTCATGGCGATCGCCGCATCGAAGGCGCTGTGGTCCGGCGACAGGAAAAACGGCGCCTGGGTCATGTGGCGCTCGATCGCTTCGTTGAAGTCGTTAGTGCCCTCGGCCACCACATGGCGCAGGTCGCGCAGGGTGAAAATACCCAGCGGGGCTTTCTGCTCGTCGACAATCACGATGCTGCCGACCTGCTGCTCGTGCATCTGGGTCACGGCTTCACGCAACGGCGTGGCGGGGCTGCAGGTCACCGGATGGCGCATGGCCAATTCGCCCAGTCGCGTATTCAGCGAATATTGAGTGCCGAGGGTTTCCACGGCTTTTTGCTGGACTTGCTGATTGACCTGATCCAGCAGGCTGCTGACACCGCGTAGGGCAAAGTCGCGAAACGTGGTGGAAAGTGCGAACAGTTTGATGAACGCCAGCTTGTTCAGCTGTAGGCAAAAGGTGTCTTCGGCGGCCAGGTGTTCGGTGCGTGTCGCGCGCTCGCCCAGCAGCGCGGCGAGGGGGAAACACTCGCCGGTGGTGATTTCGAAGGTGGTTTCGGTGCCGCCCTTGGCCGTATGCGGGCGTTCACCCACGACCCGGCCTTGTTTGACGATGTAGAAGTGCTCAACCGGCCCATCGGCAGGTTTGATGATGCTCTCGCCGGGGCCGTAGAAACGCATCTGGCATTGTTCAACCAGGTACGCCAGGTGGGCGTGTTCCATTTGATTGAAGGGCGGGAAGCGCTGAAGGAATTGCAAAGTGCCCTGGATGTTCTGCAACACCGCGGTTTTCCCTGCCTGTGTGAAGGCGTCCGCTTTACTCATAACCATGACCGCAGTCTTTTTTGAATTGTTGTTGTCGGATGACTCAGCCATGGTCGGCCCCTGCGCGCAGGGTGCCCATTGGACGTTTGTCTAGGTCGGGCGTTGCAGGCGTCGGAAGTTAGGAAATGTCTGACGCAAATGCAGGAAAAACCTCCTACATTGGCTATAGGAAAACTTTCCGACGAAGTGCACATTGAAGGTCTGCTTAGCGATGTCTGACGGATGTGCTAGGGAATTGAAATGAAAACGTAGAGAAAGCCATGTCCGACCACGATATTTTGAGTGACGCCGAGCGCGAGGCGCTGAGTGCCGTCATGCTGGAACCTGACCTGCCGGCGCAGCGGGTGCTGATCGTTGATGACGATAAAGACGCGCGGGAGCTGTTGTCAGAGATTCTTGCGTTGGACGGTATTCGTTGCATGACGGCGGCCAGTGGCGAGACTGCACTCAAGATGTTGAGCGAAAAACCTTCGATTGGCCTGGTGATTACTGATCTGCGTATGGGCCACATCGATGGCCTGGACCTGATCCGCCAGGTGCGAGAGTCAGCTCGGGCGGCGATGCCGTTCATCATTGTTTCCGGGGACGCCGACGTGAAGGATGCGATCGCCGCGATGCATCTAAGCGTGGTCGACTTCCTGCTCAAACCTGTCGATACCGGCAAGCTGTTGGAGCTGGTCAAACATGAGTTGGGAATAATGGAAGAGCAAGAACCGATTTGAAACAAAAAGGCCCTGATCTTTCGATCAGGGCCTTTTTTTGTCCGGCGCAAACGCTCAGTTACAGGCCATTGGCAGCCTTGAACTCGCGACGGCGACGGTGCAGGACCGGCTCGGTGTAGCCGTTCGGCTGCTTGGTGCCTTCGACCACCAGTTCGACCGCCGCCTGGAAGGCGATGTTGCTGTCGAAGTTCGGGGCCAGCGGGCGGTACAGCGCGTCGTTGGCGTTCTGACGGTCAACCACCGGCGCCATGCGCTTGAGACTTTCCATGACCTGATCTTCGGTGACGATGCCATGACGCAGCCAGTTGGCGATGTGCTGGCTGGAAATACGCAGCGTCGCACGGTCTTCCATCAGGCCGACGTCGTTAATGTCCGGCACTTTCGAGCAACCGACGCCCTGGTCGATCCAGCGCACCACGTAACCGAGAATGCCCTGGGCGTTGTTGTCCAGTTCGTTCTTGATCTGTTCCGCGGTCCAGCTCGGGTTCACGGCCAACGGGATGGTCAGGATGTCGTCAACCGAAGCGCGAGTGCGCTTGGCCAGCTCGGCCTGGCGGGCGAATACATCGACCTTGTGGTAATGCAGCGCGTGCAGCGCAGCCGCCGTTGGCGATGGAACCCACGCTGTGTTGGCACCGGCCAGCGGGTGAGCGATTTTCTGTTCGAGCATCGCAGACATCAGGTCGGGCATCGCCCACATGCCTTTACCGATCTGGGCGCGACCTTGCAGGCCAGTGCTCAAACCGATATCGACGTTCCAGTTCTCGTAGGCGCCGATCCACTTCTCAGCCTTCATGTCGGCCTTGCGCACCATCGGGCCGGCTTCCATGGAGGTGTGGATTTCATCGCCGGTACGGTCGAGGAAACCGGTGTTGATGAACACCACGCGCTCGCTGGCTGCCTTGATGCACGCCTTGAGGTTGACCGTGGTCCGGCGCTCCTCGTCCATGATCCCGACTTTCAGCGTGTTGCGTTGCAGACCGAGCACTTCTTCGATGCGACCGAACAGCTCGTTGGTGAACGCGGCTTCTTCAGGACCGTGCATTTTCGGCTTCACGATGTAGACCGAACCGGTACGGCTGTTCTTGCGTGAGCTGTTGCCGTTGAGGCTGTGGATCGCCGCAAGGCTGGTGATCAGGCCGTCGAGAATGCCTTCCGGCACTTCGTTGCCGTCTTTATCGACGATCGCGTCGATGGTCATCAGGTGACCGACGTTGCGCACGAACAACAACGAACGACCGTGCAGGCTCAGCTCTTTACCGTCGACGCCGGTGTAAGTGCGATCAGCGTTCATGGTGCGGGTAAACGTCTGACCGCCCTTGGAGACTTCTTCCGACAGGTCGCCCTTCATCAGGCCGAGCCAGTTGCGGTAGATCACCACTTTGTCATCGGCATCGACGGCGGCGACGGAGTCTTCGCAGTCCATGATGGTGGTCAGCGCGGCTTCCATCAGAATGTCTTTGATACCGGCAGCGTCGGTCTGACCGACCGGGGTGCTGGCGTCGACCTGGATTTCGAAGTGCAGGCCGTTGTTTTTCAGCAGGATCGCGGTCGGTGCAGCCGCATCGCCGTGGAAACCGATCAACTGAGCGTCGTTGCGCAGGCCCGTGCTCTTCAAATCCGAGCTGCTGCCGCCTTTAAGGGCGACCACCAGTTTGCCGTCAACGATCTTGTAGCCGGTGGAGTCGACGTGAGTGCCGGCCGCCAATGGCGCCGCTTCGTCGAGGAAGGCGCGGGCGAAGGCAATGACCTTGTCGCCACGGACCTTGTTGTAGCCTTTGCCTTTTTCCGCGCCGTCGGCTTCGCTGATGGCGTCGGTGCCGTAGAGCGCGTCATACAGCGAACCCCAGCGGGCGTTCGAGGCGTTGAGCGCGAAGCGGGCATTCATTACCGGCACCACGAGCTGTGGACCGGCCATGCGGGCGATTTCGTCATCGACGTTTTGCGTCGTTGCCTGGAAATCGGCCGCTTCTGGCAGCAGATAACCGATGTCTTGCAAGAAGGCTTTATAAGCCACGGCGTCGTGTGGTTGACCGGCACGGGATTGGTGCCAGCCATCGATACGAGCCTGGAAATCATCGCGTTTGGCGAGTAGGGCTTTGTTCTTCGGCGCCAGGTCATGAATGACCTTGTCGGCACCGGCCCAGAACTTATCGGCGGTGAGGCCGGTACCGGGAATGGCTTCGTTGTTCACGAAGTCGAACAGGACTTTGGCGACCTGCAGGCCACCGACTTGAACGTGTTCAGTCATTGCTTGCCTCACTCTGCTCAGCTATTTCGCTTTTCAGCTCTTCAAATTAACAATGAAGCCTCTGGCTATTTAAACCACAAACCCCTTCCACCAGTACATGCCATTTCGGGCGGCTGGAATGGAACCGATCAACGGCGTTGAGGCCTTGCTGATAGGGCTTTCAGGGCTGCGACTATGCCGGTGGCAGACATCGATCCAACGTTATGTAGTGCGCGCTGCGGCATACTACATGATGAATTGCGCTTGTGAAAATTAGACTAATTACGTCGTTCTGCGACCCCATGACGCATTGCGGTCACGTCGGGGATAGGGATGTTCTCAAAAAAGTATGAGATTGTTCCAGTTAAATATAAGAAGTTGTACACATAATCTTCCTTGCACTGCTATGGGCTGTGGTTTTTGTGGCGAGGGAGCTTGCTCCCGCTCGACTGCGAAGCAGTCGTAAAATCAGCCAATGCGGTTTGTCTGAATAATGCAGGGGGCCGCTCCGCGCCCCGGCGGGAGCAAGCTCCCTCGCCACATGAAAGCAGTACCGCGCTGAATTGAACCCCTGCCTATACTTGGTCTTCTATAACAAAAGTCATGACTAGAGGGCTGCGCCATGGACCACCTCGTACTCACTGTATTCGCTCCGGACAAGCCAGGACAGGTCGAGCGCATTGCCCAGTGCATTGCCGAGCACGGCGGCAACTGGCTTGAGAGCCGCATGTCGCGCATGGCGGGTCAGTTCGCCGGGATTCTTCGGGTGGGCGTGCCGGCCGAGGCCTACGATGAGCTGGTCGATGCTTTGAAGGCGTTATCTGCCCACGGTATTCGCGTGTTGATCGCAGAAAGCGGCATCGAGCAATCCTGCACCTGGAAACCGATTGCCATGGAATTGGTGGGCAATGATCGCCCGGGGATCGTCCGTGACATCACTCGCCTGCTGAGTGAGCAAGGGGTGAACCTGGAGCGCCTGGTGACCGAAGTACGGCCGGCGCCAATGAGCAGCGAACCTTTGTTCCATGCCGAAGCGATTCTGGCGGTGCCGCTCACCTTGTCCCTGGACGTGTTGCAGTCACGACTGGAAACCCTGGCCGACGATTTGATGGTCGAATTGGTACTGCGCAGCGAACCGTGACAGGGTTATCCAAGTTATACGTGCACCTGCCTGTGGATAACCTGTAGAGACAGCCCGCCAGCCCACGCCGGCCGGGCTTCTTCAGGATCTGATCAAAAAACCAGCAGTTTCAACAAGTTGCACACAAACGGCGGGGATCACGCTGTGGATAACCTTGGGAAGGATCAATGCAGGCCACGAACAACGTGGCCTGCAGAGTTTTGTACGTTTTTTGATCAGTTGCGGCGGCGCAGACTTATCCACGCATCAACGCTGTAAACCGCCAGGCCCGCCCAGATAAAGATGAATGCGACCAGTGTGCTGGAAGACAGGTGTTCGCCAAACAGCAGAACGGCTTGCAGCAGCACCAGCGTCGGCGCCAGGTACTGGAGAAATCCCAGTGTCGTGTAAGGCAAATGCCGTGCGGCAGCGTTGAAACACACCAGTGGCACCAGCGTCACCGGCCCGGCCGCCACCAGCCACCAGGCTTCGGATGTGGTCCAGAACTCGGGCTGAGCGCTTGTGGCGGTCTGATTGAACAGCAGCCAGGCAATGGCAATCGGCACCAGCATCCAGGTTTCCACCACCAGGCCGGGCAGCGCTTTAACGGGCGCTTGCTTGCGGATCAGGCCGTAGAAGCCAAACGTCAACGCCAGCACCAACGACACCCAAGGGAGACTGCCGACTTGCCAAACCTGTTGCGCGACGCCGACCGCCGCGAGTGCCACGGCAATCCACTGCATGCGCCGTAGCCGCTCGCCGAGGATCAACATGCCCAGCAGCACGTTTACCAGTGGGTTGATGTAGTAACCGAGGCTGGCCTCAAGCATGCGCCCGTTGTTCACCGACCAGACGTAGGTCAGCCAGTTGGCCGCAATCAGCGTGCCGCTCAGGGCCAGAATCGCCAGCCGTTTCGGGTTGTCACGCAACTCGCGCCACCAGCCCGGATGCTTCCACACCATCAGCAGCAAGGCGCCGAACAGCGCGGACCAAAGCACGCGGTGGATGATGATCTCCACGGCGGGCACGTTGGCGATGGCTTTGAAGTAGATCGGGAACAGGCCCCAGATGATGTAGGCACTCAGGCCCAGGATGTACCCGCGACGCGGGTTGGCAGCTTGCATGCAGAATCCTTGCTTAGGCAGCTAACAAAGAGGGGATTGTATAGATGTGTCACATCTTGTGTAGGAGCCAGCAAGCCGGCTCCTACAAAGGGTCAGAACAGTTTCAGCGGTTCTTCGTTGAGCGCAGCCAATTGCTCGCGCAACGCCAACACCTGATCACCCCAATACCGTTCACTGCCGAACCACGGAAAACTGTGCGGGAACGCCGGGTCGTCCCAGCGGCGCGCGAGCCAGGCGCTGTAGTGCATCAGGCGCAAGGCGCGCAGCGGTTCGATCAGGGCCAATTCCCGTGGGTCGAAGTCGTGGAACTCGTTGTAACCGTCCATCAACTCTGACAACTGACCGAGGCATTCCTGACGGTCCCCTGCCAGCATCATCCAGATGTCCTGCACCGCCGGGCCCATGCGGCAGTCGTCGAGGTCGACGATGTGGAACATCTCATCGCGACACATCATGTTGCCGGGGTGGCAATCGCCGTGCATGCGGATGTTCTGGTGCGGGGTGGCCTTGTAAACCTCTTCCACCCGCTTGAGCAGGTCGCGGGCCACGGACTCGTAGGCCGGCAGCAGGCTTTTGGGTACGAAATTGCCTTCAAGCAAGGTGGTCAGCGAGTCATGACCGAAATTCTTCACGCCCAGCGCTTCGCGGTGTTCGAACGGTTTGGTCGCACCGACGGCGTGCAGGCGGCCAAGCAATTGGCCAAGGCGATACAGTTGGTCGAGATTGCCCGGCTCCGGCGCGCGGCCGCCACGGCGGGGGAACAGGGTGAAACGAAAACCGGCGTGTTCGTGCAGGCTGGCGCCGTTGTGAATCATCGGCGCGACCACGGGGACGTCGCACTCGGCGAGCTCGAAGGTGAACTGGTGTTCTTCGAGAATCGCTTCGTTGGTCCAGCGCTGCGGACGGTAGAACTTGGCGATCAGCGGCTCGGAGTCTTCGATGCCGACTTGGTAGACACGGTTCTCGTAGCTGTTGAGCGCCAGAATGCGCGCGTCGCTGAGAAAGCCGATGCTTTCGACGGCATCGAGCACGAGGTCTGGGGTGAGGGTTGCAAACGGGTGGGCCATGCTGACTCCTGCGCGCAGCAGGCTGCCGCGTCCGGCCAAGCATGGTAGCGCAGACGGGGCATCTTTAGTGTTAAGGCTTGAGATGAGTGGTGTTGCCATCGCTAGCAGGCTAGCTCCCACACTGGATCTGCGACACTCTGCAAATCCCCTGTGGGAGCTAGCCTGCTAGCGATGGGGCCCGATCAGGCGCCGACGATCCCGCCATCCTCCCGGGAAATCGCCATTACCGAAGACCGCGGCTTGCCATTCGGCAGATGCTCAGGGAACGTCGATCCACCGTTTTCCCCCGGATGCTGAATCCCCACAAACAAGGTCTTCTGATCCGGCGAAAAGCTGATCCCCGTGACCTCGCAACCCACCGGCCCGACCATGAACCGGCGAATCTCCCCGCTCACCGGATCGGCACACAGCATCTGGTTGTTGCCCATGCCCGCGAAGTCGCCCGCGTTGCTCGAATCGCCATCGGTGAGAATCCACAGCCGCCCAGCGTTGTCGAAGCCCAAGCCATCCGGGCTGTTGAACATGTTCTGCGGCGTGATATTCGACGAGCCGCCCTTCGGCGTGCCAGCGTGGAGGCCCGGGTTGCCAGCGACCACAAACAGATCCCAGGCAAAGCTTTTCGAGCCGTGATCGTCACGGTCGGTGCGCCAGCGCAGGATTTGCCCGTAGACGTTCTTCTCACGCGGGTTCGGCCCACCCACGGGTTGACCGTCTTCACCGCGCTTGGCGTTGTTGGTCAGCGTGCAATAGACCTGGCCATCCTTGGGGCTGACGACGATCCATTCCGGACGGTCCATGCGGGTGGCCTTCACCACGCTGGCCGCGAGACGCGCGTGGATCAGTACTTCGGCCTGATCGGCAAAACCGCTGCTGGCGTCGATGCCGTTTTTACCGTGGGTCAGTTCGATCCACTCGCCCTGGCCTTTCGGGTGATCGGCGTTGCTGTCGCCCGCATCGAAGCGCGCCACGTACAAGGTGCCGTGGTCCAGCAAGTCGCGGTTGGCCTTGGGGTTTTTGTGATTGATCTTGTCGCGGCTGACGAACTTGTAAATGAATTCGCCGCGCTCATCGTCGCCCATGTACACCACGGCGTGACCGTCTTTGGTTTCGGCCAGGGCAGCGTTTTCATGTTTGAAGCGACCCAGAGCAGTACGTTTGACCGGGGTCGATTGCGGATCGAACGGGTCGATTTCCACGACCCAGCCGTGACGATTGAGCTCGTTCGGATTCTTCGCCAGGTCGAACCGCTCATCGTGTTGATGCCAGTTGATCTCTTTGCTGGTCGCTACTGCACCGTAGCGCTTCTGCGCGGCGTCGAACTTCTGCTCGGCATTGTTGCTGCCGAAGCAATCGGTGAAGTTCTCTTCGCAGGTCAGGTAAGTGCCCCACGGCGTCTTGCCGTTGGCGCAGTTCTGAAAGGTGCCGAGCACATTCTTGCCTTGGGGGTCGGCGCTGGTTTTCACCAGGGCGTGACCGGCGGCCGGGCCGCTGAGGCTGATCGGCGCGTTGCCGTGAATGCGGCGGTTGAAGCGCGAGCCCTGGACGAATTGCCACTGCCCGTTCTTGCGCTGCACTTCGATCACCGACACGCCTTCGCAAGCCAAGGCTTTGTGCACGTCATCGGCCGATTGCGGCATGCCGCCGTGGGGGTAGAGGTAGCGATAATTGGTGTATTCGTTGTTGATCGCCATCAGCGCCCGGTCTTTTTCACCGGGAAATTCGAACAGGCTCATGCCGTCGTTGTTGTCGCCGAACTGGACTTCCTGCTGCGCGGCGGTGCCGTTGCCACTCGGGTCGAACGCCGGGCCGTTTTTCTGCAACGGCTGGCCCCAACTGATCAGCACCGAGGACTTGTAGCCTGGCGGCAGGCTGATGGCGTCGCTGGTGGCGGCGGGGATGCTGTCAAAACCCAACAGTTTGCTGGAGCCTGCGCTGACACTCGCGGCCAGCACGCTGCGGCTCAGCAGGTTGCCGCCGAGGAACATTGCGGCACCGCAGAGGGCGCCGGCGCTGATGAAGCCACGACGGCTGAGGCCGACCATTTTTTCGAGGTCGGTGGACTGGTTTTCTTCTAATAGGCTCACATCAGGCTCCCTGCTGGTTTTGCAGCCACCTTAAAGAGCGTCGATGAAGCTTTTGTTTCAGAGCGGAGTGCCGAGCAAAACGTTGGACGGCGCGAACTGCACCAGCACCGGTTTGTCAGCGGCAAGACCCAGGGTCCTCAAGTGCAGCGGCTCGGCCAATGCGCAGAGGGTCTGGCCGTTGGGAAGGCCGATGCGCACTTCGCTGGGGCCGTCTTCGGCATCGAGAATGGCTTCGATGATGCCCTTGAGGCAGTTGTTGCCGGGTGTTGCTTGTTGGTCGATGCCCAGCAACTCCAGCCAACCGGCCTTGATCAGGGCCACGACTTCGGTGCCAGTGTCCAGCTCCAGGCGCAGGGTGCTGTCGTGAGTGATTTGCGCATCGAGGGTCAAGCCTTCGGCCAGTTCAAGACGGACCCGATCGTTGTGCCCCTGGTTGTCGATCGCCACGACCTTGCCGTGCAATTGATTACGCGCACTGGTTCGGAGCATCAGCCGACCGAGCAGGTCAAGGTCGCTGGCATCCTCAGCGGCTTCCAGAACCTGGGCCTGCAAGGCTTGCAGTTTTTGATATAGGCGCAGCACGCGCTCACCTTCGCTGGACAGCTTGGCCCCACCGCCACCCTTGCCGCCGACGCTGCGTTCCACCAGTGGTTTCTGCGCGAGGTTGTTCAGCTCATCAATGGCGTCCCATGCCGCCTTGTAACTCAGCCCCGCGCTTTTGGCGGCGCGGGTGATCGAGCCTTGTTCGGCGATGTGCTGCAGCAACGCGATGCGCTGCGGGCGACGGACAATGTGCTGGGACAACAAAGTAGGCAGGGACATGGCAAGAGGCTTTGGGCTGTGGCGATGGGAGGACGTTGGCGGCTGGAAGCCTGTGAGTCAAGTCAGGCCACGTCCTTGTGGGAGTGAGCCTGCTCGCGATATAGGTAGTCCGTTCCTTTCTCTTCCATACTGACTTCGCTGGAAGTTCGCTGTCGGCGAGGAAGGAACATGCACCTGCGGGCTACGAATATGCTCGCGAAGCACTCGATGATTACGCCATCACCTTCGAGCCCACAGGTGCGCTTGCGCCCTCTAACGAATTCTCAGGGAAAGCCCGACACGGCTCTCTATATCGCCTTCGCTGGACGCAAGCATGCATGTCCCTGCATGTACTTTAGCGCCTGTGGAGGTGTTCCATGCAAACGCTCCTGTCTCAGAGGTTCACTGCTTATATCGGAATTGATTGGGCAGATGCCAAGCACGACATCTGTTTGCAGATAACTGGAGAGGCTCAGCGGAGTTTCGAGGTCATCGACCACAAGCCCGAGTCGATTGATCGCTGGGCCAAGTCGCTGCATCAACGTTACGGTGGCCCGATCGCGGTCGCCGTGGAGCTGAACAAAGGGCCACTGATAGCGGCTCTGCAAAAATATGAGTTTTTTTGTATCTTTCCGATCAATCCGAGCACCTTGGCCCGGCACCGTAAAACCTTCGTCCCCAGTGGCGCCAAGGATGATCCAACGGATGCTCAATGGGCGCTTGAGCTGTTGCTGAATCACCCAGAACGGTTTCCTCAACTGGTCCAGCAAAGCTCCGCCATGCGTTCGCTCGCCAGTCTGACCGAACATCGCCGTGGGCTGGTCGATGACCGGGTCAAGATCAGCAACCGTCTGGTCTGCATGCTCAAACAGTATTATCCGTTGGCTCTTGAGCTGTTTCATGACCATGACACGCTGGTTTTCTGTGAGTTTTTGGCGCGCTGGTCGACATTTGAAGTGCTTAAGCGCGCTCGGCCGGCCAGCGTTTTGAAGTTCCTTCACGCGCATAATGTTCGCCATGCTGAACTCAATCAGCAGCGTTTGGCGTTGATCACCAAAGCCATGCCGTTGACTGAAGATCCAGGCGTGGTCAGTCCTTCAGCGCTGTATGTGCTGGCCCTGGTCTCGCAACTGAAAGGGGTCATCACGGCGATCAAAGACTTTGATCGGGAGATCGAAAAAACCGCCAATACCCTGGCCGACTACCGCCTCTTCCAGGCCTTGCCCGGCGCGGGGCAGCAGCTTGCGCCACGGTTGATGGTGGCTTTTGGTGAGCAGCGAGATCGCTTCAAGGATGCCAGTTCGATGCAGCGATACGCCGGGATCGCACCGGTTACCGAACGTAGCGGCAAGAAAAAAGTCGTTCATTGGCGCTATCAATGCGCAACTTTTTTGCGCCAGACCTTTGTTGAGTGGGCTGCACACAGCATCAATCAATCGGTGTGGGCAGAAGCTTATTATCGCCAGCAAAGGGCCAAAGGCTGCTCTTACCAAGCCGCCCTCAGGGCCTTGGCGTTCAAGTGGATCCGGATCGTTTATCGGTGCTGGAAGACCAGCACCGTGTACGACGAAAAGGTTTATTTACAGGCCTTGCTCCGGCACGGCTCGCCGTTGACCAGCGAGCTGAACACAGCAAAATCGCGTTGACGGAAAGGCTCAGGGCGTGATGGCGATGCATCGGTCACATCAATGTTGCCTGTAATGACCTCATCGCGAGCAGGCTCACTCCCACAGGTTTTTTGTTCTTGAGTCAGACCGCGTCGCCGGGTTTTGGCGTGCGGGCAAGGCAATAGACGTCGACCCGTGCCGCTCCGGCGTCCATTAACAGCCGGGCCAAGGCCTGAGCCGTGGCGCCGGTTGTCAGCACATCGTCCACGATCGCCAGATGTCGCCCCTTGATTGGTGCATCAGGCACCAAGGCAAAGGCACCACGCAGGTTCTTTTTGCGCGCGTCGGCATTCAGGTCCTGCTGCGCGCTGGTGTCCTGAATCCTCAGCAGCAGTTTTTCCTCGCAAGGAATGTCGAGGCCGCTACTGAGCCAGCGGGCAAGCATCGCGGCCTGGTTGAAACCCCGTTGGCGCAGGCGTTTGGCGGCCAGCGGAACAGGAATCAGAGCGTCAGGCCGATCAAGATCCTCATCGAAGCGATGTTGCAGGAACTGAGCGAGAAGTTCGGCGAGCAAGCGGCCAAACGGCCACTTGGCGCTGTGTTTGAAGCGCGTGATCAACGTGTCCACGGGGAAACTGTAAGACCACGGCGCGGCGACCCGTTCGAAGGCCGGCGGTAGCTTTAAACACTGGCCACACGTCAGGCCTGCCGAAGGCAAGGGCAGGGCGCATGTTTGGCAGTGATCACCCAGCCAGGGCAGGTCGGTTTCGCAGGCCATGCAGATGGGCCTGACTTCTTCGGTGGCTTCGTTGCAGAGTAAGCAGTGTTGGTTATTGTTTAACCAGTTGTAAACCAGTCCTACGTATCGAGGTTGACAGCGCATCGCTCTTCCTTAAATATGCCGAACATCCGTGTCGCGTCTGTGGGTATTCCATTCCCCAGCCGCGTGCAAAGCATAAAACAAAGGAAACACCCATGAGCGCCAGCACCTCTGCAACCCTGCGTCATGACTGGTCTTTGGCCGAAGTCAAAGCACTCTTCGTACAGCCATTCAACGACCTGTTGTTCCAGGCGCAGACGGTGCACCGCGCGCATTTCGACGCCAACCGCGTCCAGGTGTCCACCCTGCTGTCGATCAAAACCGGCGCATGCCCGGAAGATTGCAAATATTGTCCGCAGTCCGGTCACTACAACACCGGCCTGGAAAAAGAAAAACTGATGGAAGTGCAGAAGGTCCTCGAAGAGGCCGCTCGCGCCAAGGCCATCGGTTCTACCCGTTTCTGCATGGGCGCGGCGTGGAAACACCCATCGGCCAAAGACATGCCTTACGTGCTGGAAATGGTCAAAGGCGTGAAAGCCATGGGCCTGGAAACCTGCATGACCCTCGGTCGTCTCGATCAGGACCAGACCGTTGCGCTGGCCGACGCTGGCCTCGATTACTACAACCACAACCTCGATACCTCGCCGGAGTTCTACGGCAGCATCATCACCACCCGCACCTACAGCGAGCGCCTGCAAACCCTGGCCTACGTGCGTGAGTCGGGGATGAAGATCTGCTCCGGTGGCATCCTCGGCATGGGCGAGTCCCTTGATGACCGCGCCAACCTGCTGATCCAGCTGGCCAACCTGCCGGAGCATCCGGAGTCTGTGCCAATCAACATGCTGGTGAAAGTCGCCGGTACGCCGCTGGAAAATGCCGAAGACATTGACCCGTTCGATTTCATCCGCATGCTCGCGGTCGCGCGCATCCTGATGCCGCAATCCCACGTGCGCCTTTCCGCCGGCCGCGAAGCGATGAACGAGCAGATGCAGGCCCTGGCGTTCTTCGCCGGTGCCAACTCGATTTTCTACGGCGACAAACTGCTGACCACCGCCAACCCGCAGGCCGACAAGGACATGCAACTGTTCTCGCGCCTGGGGATCCTGCCGGAAGCGCGGGAAGAGCATGCGGACGAAGTGCATCAAGCCGCGATCGAACAAGCGTTGGTCGAGCAGAAGAGCAGCGAGCAGTTCTACAACGCGGCTGTTTAAAGCTCCACTGATCCTTCTGAAGGAATGCAAAACCCTGTGGGAGCGAGCTTGCTCGCGATAGCGATTTTACATTCAACAAAGATGTTGGATGTCATGGCCTTATCGCGAGCAAGCTCGCTCCCACAGGTACTGCGATCGCTACTGAATTCTGATCCACGAGGCCTGCATGTCTTTCGATCTCGCCGCACGCCTTGCTGCCCGTCGTGCCGAAAACCTCTACCGCCAGCGCCCACTGCTCGAAAGCCCTCAAGGCCCGGAAGTGGTGGTTGACGGTCAGCCGTTGCTGGCGTTCTGCAACAACGACTATCTGGGCCTGGCCAATCACCCGCAAGTGATCGAAGCCTGGCGCGCCGGCGCTGCCCGTTGGGGCGTCGGTGGCGGGGCGTCGCACCTGGTCATCGGCCACAGCACCCCGCATCACGCGCTGGAAGAAGCCCTGGCCGACCTGACCGGACGCCCGCGTGCGTTGCTGTTCACCACCGGTTACATGGCCAACCTCGGCGCGGTCACCGCGCTGGTCGGGCAGGGCGATACGGTGCTGGAAGACCGCCTCAATCACGCATCGTTGCTGGATGCCGGTTTGTTGTCCGGTGCGCGTTTCAATCGTTATCTGCACAACGACGCGGCCAGTCTGGCCAAGCGTCTGGAGAAGGCCATCGGCAATACGCTGGTGGTCACCGACGGCGTGTTCAGCATGGACGGCGATATTGCCGACTTGCCTGCGCTGGCCCGGGAAGCCAAGGCCAAAGGCGCGTGGTTGATGGTCGACGACGCCCACGGCTTCGGTCCGCTGGGCGCCAATGGCGGCGGGATCGTCGAGCATTTCGGCCTGAGCCAGGAAGACGTCCCGGTACTGGTCGGCACCCTTGGCAAGGCGTTCGGCACGGCAGGTGCCTTTGTGGCCGGTAGCGAAGAGCTGATCGAAAGCCTGATCCAGTTTGCTCGCCCCTACATCTACACCACCAGCCAGCCACCGGCCTTGGCCTGCGCGACGCTGAAAAGCCTCGAACTGCTGCGCACCGAACATTGGCGACGGGATCACCTGAAGACGCTGATCCGCCAGTTCCGTCATGGCGCCGAGCAGATCGGGCTTGAGTTGATGGACAGCTTCACGCCCATCCAGCCGATCATGATCGGCGATGCCGGGCGTGCGGTTCGACTGTCGCAGATGCTGCGCGAGCGGGGGCTGATGGTTACGGCGATTCGTCCGCCGACCGTGCCCGCCGGCAGTGCCCGTCTGCGCGTGACCCTGACCGCCGCCCACAGCGAGGCGCAGGTGCAGCTATTGTTGAATGGACTGGCCGATTGTTTCCAACAACTTGGACCGGAGCCAAGCCATGCGTGATCGACTGATTCTGCTACCCGGTTGGGGCCTCGGAATCTCGCCGCTGGAACCGTTAGCGGCCGCCTTGCAGGGGCTGGATGAGCATCTGCGGGTCGAGATCGAACCGTTGCCGGAACTGGAATCGAGCGACTTTGAAGAATGGCTCGATGAGCTGGATTCGACGATCCCGCAAGACGCCTGGCTCGGTGGCTGGTCCCTCGGCGGCATGCTCGCGTCTGAGCTGGCGGCGCGTCGCGGTGATCGGTGCTGCGGCTTGCTGACCTTGGCCAGCAATCCTTCTTTTGTTGCCCAGGAGCAATGGCCGAGCGCGATGCCCGGCGAAACCTTCGACGCGTTTCTCGCCGGTTGCAAAGCCGATCCGCGGATGACGTTGAAGCGCTTTTCACTTCTCTGCGCTCAAGGGTCAGAAGACCCGCGCGGACTGTCGCGCTTGTTGCTCGGTGGCGCGCCGCACACCTCTGAAACGGTGCTGATGAGCGGTCTGGAAGTGCTCGCCCAACTGGATACTCGTCAAGCGTTGCAAGCATTTCGCGGTCCGCAACTGCATTTGTTCGCCGGGCTCGACGGCCTGGTCCCGGCCGAAGCGGCGGGCGAGCTTCTGGCCTTGCTGCCGGACGTCGAAATCGGCCTGATTGAACAGGCCAGCCACGCGTTTCTTCTGGAAGACCCCCACGGTGTGGCGGGAGCGATTCAGGCCTTTTTGCACGAGTCCGGTGATGACTGATTTATCCCTTCCCGTTTTACCCGGCGGTTTGCCCGACAAGCGCCAGGTGGCGGCTTCCTTTTCCCGCGCGGCGGCGAGCTACGACAGCGTGGCCGAATTGCAGCGCGATGTCGGCAGCCAGTTGTTGAGCCGTTTGCCGGGTGATTTTGTGCCGGGTGTCTGGCTGGACCTGGGGTGCGGCACCGGGCATTTCAGTCGGGCATTGGGCGAGCGGTTTTCTGCAAGTAACGGACTGGCAATGGACATCGCCGAAGGCATGCTCAATCACGCCCGGCCATTGGGTGGCGCCACCCATTTCATCGCAGGGGATGCGGAGCGTTTGCCACTGCAGGATTCGACTTGTGATTTGATCTTCTCCAGCCTGGCGGTGCAGTGGTGCGCGGATTTTGAATCGGTACTCAGTGAGGCGTATCGGGCACTGAAACCGGGCGGGATTTTCGCGTTTGCTAGTCTTTGTGTAGGGACGTTGTTTGAGTTGCGTGACAGCTGGCGTCAGGTGGATGGCATGGTGCACGTCAACCGCTTCCGCGAGCTGGGTGTTTATCAACAGTTGTGCGCGTCCAGCGGCTTGAAGGTTGTCAGCCTGCAAACCCGTCCGCATGTGTTGCATTACCCGGACGTGCGCAGCCTGACGCATGAACTCAAGGCGCTGGGCGCGCACAACTTGAACCCCGGTCGACCGGGTGGGTTGACCGGTCGGGCGCGAATCCTCGGCTTGATCGAGGCTTATGAGCAGTTTCGTCAGGCCAATGGATTGCCAGCGACTTATCAGGTGGTCTACGCCGTGTTGGAGAAACCCGTATGAGCGCTGCCTATTTCATCACCGGCACAGACACTGATGTCGGCAAGACCACCATTGCTGCTGGCTTGTTGCATGCCGCGCGGTCGGCGGGCATGAGCACGGCGGCGGGCAAGCCGGTCGCTTCCGGCTGTGATGTGACACCCAAGGGTTTGCGCAATTCCGATGCGCTTGCGCTGCTGGCCGAATGCTCGGTGCCTTTGACTTATGCCCAGGTCAATCCGGTGGCGTTCGAACCGCCGATCGCACCGCACCTGGCTGCACGGGAAGCGGGCGTGGTGCTGACGGTGCAATCACTGTTGGCGCCGATGCTCGAGATTCTCGATATGCAGGCGGATTTCACTCTGATTGAAGGGGCGGGCGGCTGGCGCGTACCGTTGGCGGATCAAGACAATCTGTCGGATCTGGCGATGGCGCTGGGTCTGCCGGTGATCCTGGTGGTCGGGGTGCGCCTGGGTTGCATCAATCATGCGCTGCTGACGGCCGAGGCGATTGCTCAGGACGGTTTGCAGTTGGCGGGGTGGGTGGCCAATATCATCGATCCGAAGACCTCGCGGCTGGAAGAAAACCTCGCGACCCTCGCCGAACGGATTCCCGCGCCTTGCCTTGGACGAGTGCCGAAACTCAAGTTGGTGAGCGCAGAAGCGGTGGCGGAACATCTGCAACTGGATTTGCTGGATTGAGGTTTTGCCTATGACAAGGCACTGTGCCATTAGTGTTTTTGTCGGGCCTTTTGCCATCAGGTCTGGTTCAATGGCCGTCATTGATCCCTTGTAGGACGAGTTCCCCTATGGAAATCTCAGGAAACACCGCTTTCTATGCCGGTCTGAGCACTATTCAGACAGGGCAGAACCGTGTCGATCAGGCTTCCAGCCAGATCGCCAGCAGCACCATTGAGCGTTCGGTAACCAGCCAGTCTTCCGAGTTTCAGGTGGACCGCCTGCGTTCGGTCGACCGCAGCCAGCAATCGGACCTGGCCAGCAATATGGTCGAGATGGCACAGGGCAAGTTTCAGGTTGAGGCTGGCGCCAAAGTCGCCAAGGCTTCCGATGAAATGCTGGGCACGTTGATCGATACTTTCGCTTGATCCCACGCTGAATCCGCCCTGCCAACGCCGCGAATATTCGCGGCGTTTTTGTGCGTAAGTCCTTCTCCCTCAACTAATCTTTTCTGCATGGCCTGTTGCGTTGTCAACGGTGGCTGCGCGGCTGCGTGTCTGGAATTTTCGCAACGTGATGACGAACGGCAAAAGATCGGCGCTTGACAAGATTTGGTCGTAAACGTATGTTTCAAACAACTGTTTGACCGTCACAACAAATCAACACGGTCGTTCATTCCCGGTTACATCAGCAGAGGTTTATCGCTATGCCTGACTACAAGGCCCCCTTGCGTGATATTCGCTTCGTTCGTGACGAACTGCTCGGCTACGAAGCGCACTATCAGAGCCTTCCGGCTTGTGCAGACGCAACTCCAGACATGGTTGACGCCATTCTCGAAGAAGGCGCCAAGTTTTGTGAGCAGGTGCTGGCTCCGCTGAACCGCGTGGGTGACACCGAAGGCTGCACCTGGAGCGAGTCCGGCGTTAAAACCCCGACTGGCTTCAAAGAAGCCTACAAGCAATTCGTTGAAGGCGGCTGGCCAAGCCTGGCCCACGACGTAGAGCACGGCGGCCAAGGCCTGCCGGAGTCTCTGGGTCTGGCTGTCAGCGAAATGGTTGGCGAAGCCAACTGGTCGTGGGGCATGTACCCGGGCCTGTCGCATGGCGCGATGAACACCATTTCCGAGCACGGCACGCCTGAGCAGCAAGAGGCTTACCTGACCAAACTGGTTTCCGGCGAATGGACCGGCACCATGTGCCTGACCGAACCGCACTGCGGCACCGACCTGGGCATGCTGCGCACCAAGGCTGAACCTCAGGCCGACGGTTCCTACAAAGTCTCCGGCACCAAGATCTTCATCTCGGCCGGTGAACACGACATGGCCGACAACATCGTCCACATCGTGCTGGCACGCCTGCCGGATGCACCAGCTGGCACCAAAGGCATTTCGCTGTTCATCGTTCCGAAGTTCATGCCGAACGCTGACGGTTCGATCGGCGCTCGCAATGCCGTGACCTGTGGTTCCCTGGAACACAAAATGGGTATCCACGGTAACGCCACCTGTGTGATGAACTTCGACGCGGCCACCGGTTTCCTGATCGGCCCGGCGAACAAAGGCCTGAACTGCATGTTCACCTTCATGAACACCGCACGTCTGGGTACCGCGCTGCAAGGTCTGGCCCACGCCGAGATCGGCTTCCAGGGCGGCCTGAAGTACGCTCGTGATCGTCTGCAAATGCGTTCGCTGACTGGCCCGAAAGCGCCGGAAAAAGCCGCTGACCCGATCATCGTGCACCCTGACGTACGTCGCATGCTGTTGACCATGAAAGCGTTCGCCGAAGGCAACCGCGCGATGGTTTACTTCACCGCCAAGCAAGTCGACGTCGTCAAATACGGCGTAGACGAAGAAGAGAAGAAGAAAGCCGACGCACTGCTGGCGTTCATGACTCCAATCGCCAAAGCCTTCATGACTGAAGTCGGCTTCGAATCCGCTAACCACGGCGTGCAAATCTACGGCGGCCACGGCTTCATCGCCGAGTGGGGCATGGAGCAGAACGTTCGCGACAGCCGCATTTCGATGCTGTACGAAGGCACCACCGGTATCCAGGCACTCGACCTGCTGGGCCGTAAAGTGCTGATGACTCAAGGCGAGGCCCTGAAAGGTTTCACCAAGATCGTCCACAAGTTCTGCCAGACCAACGAAGGCAACGAAGCCGTCAAAGAGTTCGTCGAGCCGTTGGCTGCGCTGAACAAAGAATGGGGCGAGCTGACCATGAAGGTCGGTATGGCGGCCATGAAGGACCGTGAAGAAGTCGGTGCGGCGTCGGTGGACTACCTGATGTACTCCGGTTACGCCTGCCTGGCCTACTTCTGGGCTGACATGGCGCGCCTGGCTGCCGAGAAACTGGCTGCCGGCACTTCCGAAGAGGCGTTCTACACCGCCAAGCTGCAGACTGCGCGCTTCTACTTCCAGCGCATCCTGCCGCGTACCCGCACTCACGTTGCAACCATGCTGTCGGGTGCCAATAACTTGATGGACATGAAAGAAGAAAACTTCGCGTTGGGCTACTAAGTCTTAACGCCGTTCCTCACAAAGCCGCTATCCCTTCGGGGGTAGCGGCTTTTTTGTTCTTGGGAAAAGTAAAAGCTGTCGCCCGCGATCTTTGATGGGATCCAGGCACTGCCCATCTGGTCTGTAGCCACTGACGCAGCCGATAAAAAAACCTGACAATTGACTCAGTAAGTCCGCATTTCTGCCGTTACAGTAGGTGGGCACAATGCCATCTATTGTCATGACGGTCGGAGCTTTACCCTTGCCGCGTTCTTCCGCTGTACGTTTCAGCCATTTCCTACCGTCGTTACTGCTTTTACTTGCGGGGCTTGCGGCCGCCTACATCAAGGATCTCAACGTCTTCTTCACCTCGCTGTTCAACGTGCTGCCAACCCTGGTGCTGTTGCTCGGCGGGGCGTACTGTGCGGTTTACCGACGACAGCGCGAGCTGTTTCTGATGGTGACGGTGT
Organism: Pseudomonas sp. LB3P93; assembly: GCF_054898025.1. Taxonomy (NCBI): domain Bacteria; kingdom Pseudomonadati; phylum Pseudomonadota; class Gammaproteobacteria; order Pseudomonadales; family Pseudomonadaceae; genus Pseudomonas; species Pseudomonas sp. LB3P93. The sequence goes on along the minus strand of NZ_CM142713.1, from coordinate 5,934,988 downwards.
ACATCGCCTACTTTCTGCTCGATACCCAGACCGATTATTACCGCGACAACGGCAAGGTCCGTGATGACGCAGCCGTGGTTTTCCATCTGTGTTGTCTTTTGTTGCCGCTGTTATTCGGCGTGTTCGCTGCCTGGCAGGAACGCACGCACTTGTTTCAAGACATGGTGGCGCGCTTCGCGGTGTTGCTGGCCGTCGGCAGTGTCGCGTTGGGGCTGGAGCAAAGTTACCCACAAGCCTTGCTGATGTGGCTGTCGGAAATCCGTTGGCCGGCGCTGCATGGCGCCTGGATGAGCCTGATCCAGCTGTCCTATCCCGTATTCATCGCTTCGTTCCTGCTGCTGAGCTGGCAATACTGGCGTAACCCGAGACCTTTGCACGCCGCACAACTGGTGGGTTTGCTCGGGTTGTTCTGGGCGCTGCCGAAAACGTTCATCCTGCCGTTCACCCTGAACATCATGTGCAGTCAGGTGATGTTGATGATTGCGGCGGCGGTCGCCCACGAGGCCTATCAAATGGCCTTCCGCGACGAGTTAACTGGCCTGCCGGGGCGCCGCGCCTTGAACGAGCGGATGCAACGCTTGGGGCGCAATTACGTGCTGGCCATGAGCGACGTCGACCACTTCAAGAAATTCAACGACACCCACGGTCACGATGTGGGCGACCAAGTACTGCGACTTGTCGCCAGTAAGCTGTCGAAAATCGGCGGAGGCGGTAGGGCGTATCGCTATGGCGGTGAGGAATTTGCCTTGGTATTTGCGGGCAAAACCCTTGAAGAGTGCATGCCGCACCTGGAAGTCATCCGCGAATCCATCGCGACGTACAACATTCAACTGCGCAACCAAGACGCCCGACCGCAGGACGACCAGCAAGGTCGCCAGCGGCGCGCCGGCCCGGGCGCTTCAAGTGTGTCGGTCACCGTGAGCATCGGCGTCGCCGAACGCGTGGAGCAGCGAACCCCGGAAAAAGTGCTCAAGTCCGCTGACGAAGCGCTCTACAGCGCCAAAGGCGCGGGGCGAAATTGTGTGGTGGCATTCGGTCAGACTCGCCGTGGCGCGGTGCGGATGGACGCCGCTGCGGGTTGAGTGATGATGGCGCATTCAGCGTCTGGACTGTGATTGTGAGGCAGGGTGGGCGGCAGTAGGTTTGAACGATCTGCTGACGGAGAAACGACCATGCCTGAGTACAAAGCCCCCCTGCGCGACATGCGCTTTCTGATCGACCACGTCTTCGACTTCCACACCAACTACGCCGCGCTGGGCGCCACCGATGCCAGCCCGGACATGGTCAATGCGATCCTCGAAGAAGGCGCGAAGTTCTGTGAGAACGTTCTGGCGCCGCTGAATCGCAGCGGCGACGAAGAAGGCTGCCATTTCGACAATGGCGTGGTGACCACTCCTACAGGTTTCAAGCAGGCCTTCGCACAATACGTGGAAGGCGGCTGGCACGGTCTGGCAGCTGATCCGGCTTACGGCGGCCAGGGTTTGCCAAGCTCCCTGGGCCTGGTCATCAGTGAAATGGTCGGCTCCAGCAATACGTCCTGGGGCATGTACCCCGGTCTGACCCACGGCGCGATGTCGGCCATCCACGCCCACGGCACCGAAGCGCAGAAGAATACCTACCTGAGCAAACTGACCGCCGGCCAATGGACCGGCACCATGTGCCTGACCGAGGCTCATTGCGGCACTGACCTGGGCATCATCAAAACCCGCGCCGTGCCTTCAGCTGATGGCAGCTACGCGATTTCCGGCAGCAAGATCTTCATCTCGGCCGGCGAACACGACATGAGCGACAACATCATTCATTTGGTGTTGGCCAAACTGCCGGACGCTCCGGCAGGCACCCGGGGCATTTCCCTGTTCATCGTTCCCAAATTCCTACCCGATACCCAGGGTGAAGCCGGCGAGCGCAACGGCGTTTCCTGCGGCTCGATCGAACACAAAATGGGCATCAAGGCCTCGGCCACCTGCGTGCTCAACTTCGACGAGGCCAAAGGCTTCTTGATCGGCGAGCCGAACAAGGGCCTGAACTGCATGTTCACCATGATGAACCACGCGCGGCTCGGGACCGGCATGCAGGGTTTGTGTCTGGGTGAGGCGAGTTTCCAGGGCGCCATCAAATACGCCAACGATCGCCTGCAAATGCGTTCGCTCACTGGCCCGAAAGCGCCGGAAAAAGCTGCCGACCCGATCATCGTGCATCCTGACGTGCGCCGGATGCTGCTGACCATGAAAGCCTTCAACGAAGGCAACCGCGCGCTGACGTATTTCACCGCGCAGCTGCTGGACGTGGCGCATCTGAGCCCGGATGAAACCGCGCGCCAGGACGCCGAAGACCTGCTGGCGTTCCTGACGCCGATCTGCAAAGCCTTCATGACCGACACCGGTCTGGAAGTCACCAACCTCGGGATGCAAGTGTTTGGCGGTCACGGCTTTATCCGTGAATGGGGCATGGAGCAGTTGGTTCGCGACTGCCGGATCGCGCCGATCTACGAAGGCACCAACGGCATTCAGGCGCTGGATTTGCTCGGGCGCAAAGTGCTTGGCAGCCAGGGCAAACTGCTACGTGGCTTCACCAAAATCGTCCACAAGTTCTGCGCGGCGAATGCCGAGCACCCACAACTTGCCAGCTATGTGGCGCAACTCAATGGCCTGAATCAGCAGTGGGGCGAGTTGACCACCAAGGTCGGCATGGCCGCGATGAAGAATCCGGATGAAGTCGGTGCTGCGTCGGTGGATTACTTGATGTACAGCGGTTACATCATCCTCGGCTATCTGTGGCTGCGCATGGCGTTGGTGGCCCAGGCACAACTCGACGCGGGCAGCGGCGATGCGGATTACTGCCGGGGCAAACTGGCAACCAGCGAGTTTTACTTCAAGCGTTTGCTGCCGCGCACCGCCGCTCATCGGGCGGCTATTGAGGCGGGGAGTGATTGCTTGATGCAGCTGCCGGCGGAGATGTTTGCGCTTTAGTCTCTAAATCCAGTGACAAAGGAGCCCGCGTTGTTGCGGGCTTTTTCATGACTGAATAGTCAGTGACTAAACATTACAAAACGGTCACTGGCTGACCCTATGTGTCGCAAAAGTTGTTGGGTTACACTCGAACCCAACGAAAAAATCATTCCCACGATTCACCTGTTTAGATCTTGCGAGGTTTGCCATGGCTGACTACAAAGCGCCCCTGCGCGATATGCGCTTCGTCCTCAATGAAGTTTTCGAGGTCGCCAAACTCTGGGCCGAGCTGCCTGCGCTGGCCGAAACCGTCGATGCGGAAACGGTCGAGGCCATTCTCGAAGAAGCCGGCAAGGTCACCAGCAAGAGCATCGCACCCCTGAGCCGTGCGGCTGACGAAGAAGGTTGCCATTGGGCGGACGGTGCCGTCACCACGCCGGCAGGATTCCCACAGGCTTATCAGACTTATGCCGAAGGCGGTTGGGTCGGTGTCGGTGGCGATCCGACTTACGGCGGCATGGGCATGCCCAAGGCTGTTTCGGCGCAAGTCGAAGAAATGGTCAACTCCGCCAGCCTGTCATTCGGTCTGTACCCGATGCTGACCGCCGGCGCCTGCCTGTCGATCAACGCCCACGCGAGCGAAGAGCTGAAAGCCGCGTACCTGCCAAACATGTACGCCGGGGTCTGGGCCGGTTCCATGTGCCTGACCGAGCCGCACGCCGGCACGGACCTGGGGATCATCCGCACCAAGGCCGATCCTCAGGCCGACGGTTCCTACAAGGTCAGCGGCACCAAGATCTTCATCACCGGCGGTGAGCACGACCTGACCGAAAACATCATCCACCTGGTACTGGCCAAACTGCCGGACGCGCCGGCGGGGCCGAAGGGCATTTCGCTGTTCCTGGTGCCGAAGTTCATGGTCAATGCCGATGGCAGCCTGGGCGCGCGCAACCCGGCGAACTGCGGTTCGATCGAACACAAGATGGGCATCCAGGCGTCCGCGACCTGCGTGATGAACTTCGACGAAGCCGTGGGTTACCTGGTCGGCGAGCCGAACAAAGGCCTGGCGGCGATGTTCACCATGATGAACTACGAGCGTCTCGGCGTCGGTATCCAAGGCCTGGCCACCGGCGAGCGCTCGTACCAGAACGCCGTCGAATACGCCCGCGATCGCCTGCAAAGCCGTTCGCCGACCGGCGCGCAGAACAAAGACAAGGTTGCCGACCCGATCATCGTCCATCCGGACGTGCGTCGCATGCTGCTGACCATGAAAGCCTCGAACGAAGGCGGCCGTGCATTCTCCACTTACGTGGCCATGCAACTGGACACCGCCAAGTTCAGCGAAGACGCGACCACCCGCAAACGAGCGGAAGATCTGGTTGCACTGCTGACGCCGGTGGCCAAGGCGTTCCTGACCGACCTCGGTCTGGAAACCACCGTTCACGGCCAGCAGGTTTTCGGCGGCCACGGTTACATCCGTGAGTGGGGCCAGGAGCAACTGGTGCGCGACGTGCGCATCACCCAGATCTACGAAGGCACCAACGGCATTCAGGCGCTGGACCTTGTAGGACGCAAGATCGTGGGTACCGGCGGGGCGTTCTATAACCTGTTTGCTGACGAGATCCGTCACTTCACCGCCACCGCCAGCGATGATCTGGCTGAATTCACCAAGCCGCTGAACGATGCCGTCACCACCCTCGACGAACTGACCTCGTGGTTGCTGGACCGGGCGAAAAACAACCCGAACGAAATCGGCGCCGCATCGGTCGAGTACCTGCAAACCTTCGGTTACGTGGCGTACGCGTACATGTGGGCATTGATGGCCAAGGCGGCTATCGGCAAAGAAGCGCAGGACGATTTCTACGCAAGCAAGTTGGGCACGGCGCGGTTCTATTTCGCACGTCTGCTGCCGCGTATTCACTCGTTGAGTGCTTCGGTGAAGGCAGGTAGCGAGTCGCTGTTCCTGCTGGACGCTGCACAGTTCTGACGAAGCCGCGCCATGTAAGCATTCTCTTACGTGACGTGCTGCTGTTTTCCCATAGGCGTCGATTGGATCCAGAGCTAATCTACTTCACATGGACGTCGCGCAGGAAGCGCAAAGCAACAACACGGACACGTAGGATTCTGCCAGGACGGCGGAGTGAAATGGATGTCAGGGAAACAGTCTGCAAAGCCCCGCTTCGGCGGGGTTTTCTTTTGCCTGCAGAAAAGTAGTCAGCTCAGCCCGTCGAGCGTAGTCGAGCTGTTCAAGCGCTCGTCCGGCCGGTTCATCACTTCTTCCAACAGCGTACGCAATAAGGCCAGCGAGGCTTGTTGCCGTTGCACATCCCGACACACCAATCCGACTTTCAGCGGCACTCGCGGCTCGGTCAGCGGTTTCCAAAGCAGTTCGTTATTGCCGAGCGCCTTTTGTGAGCGCCCAGGCAGGACGGTGGCCAACCGAGTGTGGGGCAGGCTGTCGAGAATCCCCGCCATGTTGTTCAGTTCTGCCTGCACCTGCGGACGCCGTCCCAGATTGGCCAGTTGTGTCTGCCAGATCTGCCGTATCTGGAATTCTTCACCCAGCAACAGCATGGGCAATTCGGCGGCCTGACTCATCGAGACCTTCTTGAATTCACGCAGCGGATGGTCCGCCGGGATGACCAGGGTCAGTTCATCTTCGTACAGCAAGACACCATGTAAACCCGGCTGACGGGGCGGCAGGTAGCTGATGCCGATGTCGAGGGAGCCATTGAGCAGCCTTCGCTCGATTTCCAGGCCCGTCAATTCATAGATCTGCACCACCAGATGTGGCTGGGCCTTGCGCACGCGTTCGAGCATTTGCGGCACCAGGCTGGTGTGAACCGTCTGCAACACGCCAATGGCCAAGGTGCGCAAAGCCTGACCCTTGAAGTTGCCCAAGGCTTCGCGCGCCCGCTGCAGGCCATCGAGCAAGGGCAGGGCGTGGTTGTACAAAGTATGGGCAGCCAGCGTGGGCAGCAGACGCTTGCTGCTGCGTTCGAACAGGCTCACATCGAGGTTTTGTTCGAGCTGGCGGATCTGCTGGGACAGTGCCGGTTGGGAGATTGACAGTCGCTCGGCCGCCCGGCCCACATGGCCTTCTTCGTAGACCGCGACGAAATAACGCAGTTGCTTGAAATCCATAAGGTGCGCTTATCGAAAATGCTGGGAAATCGAAATGGCTCAACGCCTTGCCTGAGCCTAGTCTAACCGCATTCACAAGGCTTACAGGGCCAGAGCGCACGATGAATACCGTTTACGTCGATGGTGTTTGCATAGGTAAGGCAAAAAACCTCAAGCGAGATTTGTCCCGATGACTCTGTTCAACTTGCGTCGCACTCCACCGAGCCTCGATGACTTGGTCGCAGACACTTTCCAGTCGTCCAGAAGCGACAACCTTTCCAGCGAGTGCCTGATGCCCAGTGTCGAGCGGCCGAAACAGATTTTTGTCCGCGGCCAAGGCTCATGGTTGTGGGACAGCGATGACCGCGCTTACCTGGATTTCTCGCAGGGTGGCGGCGCCAATAGCCTGGGCCACAGCCCTTCAGTGCTGGTCAACGCGATCTCGGAACAGGCTCAATCGCTAATCAACCCCGGTTTTGGTCTGCATAACCGCGGCATGCTCAACCTTGCCGAGCGGCTCTGCACCAGCACCGGCAGTGATCAGGCGTACCTGCTCAACAGTGGCACCGAAGCCTGTGAAGCCGCGATCAAACTGGCACGTAAATGGGGACAACGACATCGCGGCGGGGCTTCACGGATCATCGTTGCGAGTAACGGCTGCCATGGCCGTAGTCCCGGGACGGTTTCACTGTCGGACTTCCACCACGTTCCCTTCAATGATCTTGCAGCGATGCACGCAGCGGTCGATGCCCGGACGGTGGCAATCATGCTCGAACCGATCCAGAGCGAAGCCGGGGTGATTCCGGCCACCGCGTCCTACCTCAAGGGTGTCGAACGCCTGTGCCGGGACCTGGGCATTTTGTTGATCCTAGACGAAGTACAAACGGGTTTCGGTCGCTGCGGCACCTTGATTGCCGAGCAATCCTATGGCGTTCGGGCAGATATCGTCGTCCTCGGCGAAGGGCTGGGCGGTGGTGTGCCATTGGCCGCGTTGTTGGCGCGCGGCAAGGCCTGCTGTTTCGAGGTGGGCGATCTGACTGGGACTCATCATGGCAATGCACTGATGACAGCGGCCGGTCTTGCCGTGCTCAATACGATTCACGACAAGGGTTTTCTCGAGCATGTGGGCGAAACCGGTCAGCACCTGCGCGAAGGCCTGAGTCGTCTGGCCCATCGCTATGGCCACGGCGAATTGCGCGGGCAAGGGCTGCTCTGGGGACTGACCCTGTCCGACGATTCGGCTGATGCCGTCGTCAAATCAGCGTTGTACGAAGGCTTGTTGCTCAACGCCCCGCAACCCGATTGCCTGCGCTTTACCCCGGCCCTCACTGTCAGCAAAGCCAACATCGACGAAATGCTCCTGCGCCTGTCCCGCGCCTTTTCCCGCGTACGCACCGCGCAACTGCAGTGCCGCAAAGGGATTGCGGTCTGATCAGACCTTTCTCACACGAATTCCCGAACCGTCTCGCGGTAATAACGCATCGCCCCACGTTTGATTCTTTTCGCGTGGGGCGTTTTTTTGTCTCTGCGTTTTGCCACATGCAATCAGCGCTTGAGTGATTTCGCGATCAGTGGCTTTTTAGGTGCAAGTCCACTACTTCCCGGATATCAGGAGTTTGTGGAGATCCCTTATGAGTAAGAAATTTAGAAGTGAGGTATCGGAATCTGTATACGAGTCTGCCAGTGCCTTGTTTTCCATCGGTGCAATTAGCAAGACTACCTTGCGCGAGTTCGAGGAACTTTGTCTGGCTCCTGTACCGGAGGCCATTCATGCGGAGCAGATCAAACAGCTGCGCGAGCGCAACAATGTCAGCCAACCGGTTTTCGCCTGTTATTTGAACACCAGCGCTTCGACGGTTAAAAAATGGGAGGCCGGTGACAGACTGCCCAGTGGTATGGCGCTCAAGTTGCTGAGCATCGTTCAGAAACACGGTCTAGAGATACTGGCGTGAAGAACCGCGCTGAACCCTGACGAACGGCGCGTGTCGATTAGCAGTAGGGCTCACACGAGTCCACTTCAATCAGGAGCTGCCCCATGGATTTCATTCGCATCATCATCGCCATTCTGTTGCCACCACTGGGTGTGTTTCTGCAAGTCGGTTTTGCCGGCGCGTTCTGGCTGAATATTCTGCTGACGTTGTGCGGTTACATTCCGGGGATCGTGCATGCGGTGTACATCATTGCCAAGCGCTGAGGTTCGCGTCGCCAGATAGATCGAAATCGCGAGCAGGCTCACTCCCACATTGGATCTGTGGTGTACAGAAATCCCTGTGGGAGAGGGCTTGCTCGCGAATGCGGCGCCGCAATTTCCGCACGGAACGCAGCCTTCAGTCCGCGAACTCCATCACCCGCCGATAAAACAACCACTCCTGTTCCAGCGCATGGGCCTGGTTACCGGCCTTGCGAAAGCCATGGCGTTCGTCCGCGTAGTAATGCGCGTCAACCAGAATGCCGTTGTCCTGTAGCGCCTTGACCATGTCCCGGGTCTGTTGCGGCACCACTACGGCATCCAGTTCGCCCTGAAAGAAAATCACCGGAACACTGATGTTGCTCGCATGTAGCAACGGAGTGCGCGCGGCGTAGCGCTCGGCGTCCTGTAGCGGATCGCCAATCAGCCAATCCAGATAATCGCCTTCAAACTTATGGGTCGCCCGGCCCAGTGCAACGGGATCGCTGACACCGTAAAGGCTGGCGCCGGCGCGGAACACCTGCTGAAAGGCCAGCGCACAAAGGGTGGTGTAACCACCGGCACTGCCACCGCGAATAAACGCCTTGTCGCCGTCGATCAAGCCCCGTTCTGTGAGATGCGCGACGACTGCGCAGGCGTCCTCCACATCGACGTCGCCCCAACTCAAATGCAACGCCTGGCGATAAGCCCGGCCATAGCCACTGCTGCCGCGGTAGTTGAGATCGGCCACGGCGAAGCCGCGTTGCGCCCAGTATTGAATGCGTGGATCAAGCATCGGGTAGCAGGCCGAGGTCGGACCGCCGTGGATGAACACCACCAGCGGCGGTTTCGCCTCGCCGGTCATCGCCGGATAAAAGAAGCCATGAGCCTCGCCCGACCCGCTCGGGTAGCGCAGGGTTTGCGGGACGCTGATCTTCTCAGCCGGTAACGGTGCGAGCCCGCCGGCCAATACCGTGACCTGTCGGGTCTCGCGGTCGATGGCAATGACCGCCGAAGAACTGACCGGCGATGCCGCGATGCAGTAAATGTATTGTTCATCGAGCGCGATATGTCGAAAGCGGCTGTAATCACCGGTGAAATCTTCAGCGGCGTCACCGCAAAGCCCCAACTTGCCAAACCCGCCTTCGGTCCAACTGGCCAGGAAGCTGTCTTCGCCCAGCGGCAACCACGTGCTGCCACCCAACTGCCACGGTGCCGGCCCGTGATCAGCGGCGGCACTCGCCAATGGGCTAAGGCCCTCTGCGGATTCCACCCATGGCTGCCAGTAGCCGCCGCGATCCGTCAGGCAAAACAGTTGGCCGCCATCGAAACGAGGTTGTTGCAGCGACTCTTGAACACCCTCACCAGCCACACAATGCGGTCGAGCAAAGCCCCCATCGTTCTGGCGTTCGGCAACCATCAGGCGAGTTGCGGTCCATGGCTGATCCGGGCGGCTCCATTCGATCCACGCCAATCGTTGCGAGTCAGGGCTCAGTGTCGGCGCGGCGTAGAAATCGGCGCCTTCGGCCAGCAGATGACGCCTGCCGTCAGCCACGTCGATGGCGACCAGTCGATGCCTATCACGGTTCTCTTCAACCGCGAGCACCTGGCCATTGGCAAACTGCAGATCGCCGTAACGGCATTCCCCTGAGGTCAGTACCTCAGGCGCCTCGCCCGCCAGCGATTGTCGATAGAGTTGTTGATCTGCTTCGTTGACGAACACAATCCCGTCATCGGTCAGACAAAACGCGCCACCGCCATATTCGTACACTCGACTGCGCACGCTGAAGCCTACCGGCGTCAGGCAATGGGCCTGACCATCGCGCCAATGCCAGATCCTGCAAGCAGCATCCTCGGGTCGGTATTCGTTCCAGAACAGGCCATGCTTGCCGACCAGCAATTCGGCGAAGTCGATACCGGCCGCGACGGCCCGGGAGGCGCTGAAGGGTTCAGCTTTTAGCGATGAGTCGTGAATTTCGTTCATTGCGAAAGGCCAGTTGTTCGATGGTCTGGGTCGCGTGCTCGGCTTCTTCGCGGGCCTTGAGAATCACGCCGTGATGTTCCGACTTGCTGCACACCGGGTCGGCATTGCTCGCGTCCCCCGTGAGCATGAATGCCTGGCAGCGACAGCCGCCGAAGTCTTTTTCTTTCTCGTCGCAGGAACGGCACGGCTCGGGCATCCAGTCGTAACCGCGGAAGCGGTTGAAGCCGAACGAGTCGTACCAGATGTGCTGCATGCTGTGGTCGCGTACGTTGGGAAATTTCACTGGCATCTGTCGGGCGCCGTGACAGGGCAGTGCGGTTCCGTCCGGCGTGACCGTAAGAAAAATGCTGCCCCAGCCGTTCATGCAGGCTTTCGGGCGTTCTTCGTAGTAGTCCGGTGTGACGAAAATCAGCTTGCACGGATGTCCTTCGGCTGCAAGTTTTGCGCGGTATTCATTGGTGATGCGCTCGGCGCGGACCAATTGTTCCTTGGTTGGCAGCAGGCCGACACGATTGAGCTGTGCCCAACCGTAAAACTGGCACGTCGCGAGTTCGACGAAGTCGGCCTCAAGGGCGATGCACAGCTCGATGATTCGGTCGATCTTGTCGATGTTGTGCCGATGGGTCACGAAGTTCAGCACCATCGGATAACCGTGGGCTTTCACCGCGCGAGCCATTTCAAGCTTCTGCGCAAAGGCCTTTTTCGAACCGGCCAACAAGTTATTCACTTGCTCGTCGCTGGCCTGAAAACTGATCTGGATGTGGTCCAGACCGGCCTTCTTGAAGTCGCTGATTTTCTGCTCGGTGAGGCCAATGCCGGAGGTGATCAGGTTGGTGTAGAAGCCCAGCTTTCGCGCCTCGGCAATCAACTCGGCGAGGTCCTGGCGCACCAGCGGCTCACCGCCGGAAAAGCCCAGTTGCGCCGCGCCCATCTCCCGCGCTTCCCGGAACACCTTGATCCACTGTTCGGTGCTCAGTTCTTTACCCTGCTCGGCGAAATCCAGCGGGTTTGAGCAGTACGGGCATTGCAGGGGGCAGCGATAGGTCAGCTCGGCCAGCAGCCACAAGGGCAGTCCGATTTCTGGTTTGGGCGGTAACTTGTCTGACGCAGAATCAGGCAAGTTCGATCCAGTGCTGAGCACGGGCAACCTCCATGAATTGCTCGATGTCTTCACCGAGCTCGGGCACGCCGGGGAACTGCGTGTCCAGTTCGGCGATGATCGCCGCGACATCGCGTTCTCCGTCGATCAAACCGCCAATCAGCGCGGCGCTTTCATTGAGTTTGATCATGCCTTCCGGGTAGAGCAGCACATGACCTTTCTGCGCCGGTTCGTATTGGTAGCGGTAGCCCTGACGCCAGGTCGGGGTCTTGCTGCGATCAAAACTCATAAGGTGATTCCTTTATGCCAGACCCGTTCTTCGGTCACGCTGTGATACGGCGGGCGGTTCAATTCGTAGGCCATGCTCATGGCATCGAGCATGCTCCAAAGGATGTCCAGTTTGAACTGGAGAATTTCCAGCATGCGCTCCTGGCCTTCACGCGTCGTGTAATGCTGCAACGTGATCGCCAGACCGTGCTCCACATCCCGGCGTGCCTGGCCGAGGCGCGTACGGAAATACTCGTAACCGGTCGGGTCGATCCACGGGTAATGCTGCGGCCAGCTGTCCAGGCGCGATTGGTGGATCTGCGGCGCGAACAACTCGGTCAGCGAGCTGCTGGCGGCTTCCTGCCAACTGGCCCGGCGGGCGAAGTTGACGTAGGCGTCCACGGCGAAACGTACGCCGGGCAATACCAGTTCCTGCGAGCGCAGATGATCCGGGTCGAGGCCGACCGCCTGGCCCAGACGTAACCAGGCTTCGATACCGCCGTCTTCGCCGGGGGCGCCGTCGTGATCCAGCAGGCGCTGAATCCACTCGCGACGGATCTCGCGGTCCGGGCAATTGGCGAGGATCGCGGCATCCTTCAGGGGAATGTTCACCTGATAGTAGAAACGGTTGGCGACCCAACCCTGGATCTGCTCGCGGGTCGCCCGGCCTTCATACATCGCCACGTGATAGGGGTGATGGATGTGGTAGTAGGCGCCCTTGGCGCGCAGGGCCGCTTCGAATTCGGCGGGGGACATTGGGGTGTCAGTCATTGCGGTTCTCCGGGTACAACCGGTGGATTCTGTGGTGTCTGGACCGGCCTCATCGCCAGCAGGCTGGCTCCCACAGGTGATCGCATTCACCTGTGGGAGCCAGCCTGCTGGCGATAGACCGCGCAGCGGTCTCAGCTGCTTACAACACAAGACTCATGCCGTCGTAGGCCACTTCAACATTGCGCCGAGCCAACTCAGCCCGCTCCGGCGAATCCTCATCAAGTATCGGGTTGGTGTTGTTGATGTGGATAAGCACCTTGCGCTGCTTGGGCAACTGCTCCAGCACTTCGAGCATGCCGCCGGGGCCGTTTTGCGCCAGATGGCCCATTTCCCGTCCGGTACGCGTGCCGACGCCACGGCGCTGCATTTCGTCGTCATCCCACATCGTGCCGTCCAACAGCAGGCAATCGCTGCCGGCCATGATTTCCAGCAGCGGCGCATCGACTTTGCCCAGGCCCGGCGCATAGAACAGTTTGCCGCCGGTGTTCAGGTCTTCGACGATCAGGCCGATGTTGTCGCCCGGGTGCGGGTCGAAGCGGTGCGGCGAGTACGGCGGCGCCGCGCTGCGCAGGGGCAGCGGGGTGAAGCGCAGACTCGGGCAGGCCGGGATGGTGAAGCTGCGGTCGAGTTCGATGCGGTTCCAGGTCAGCCCGCCGTTCCAGTGGGTGAGCATTTTGAACAGCGGAAAACCGGTGCTCAGGTCTTCGTGGACCATGTCGGTGCACCAGACCTGATGCGGGCAACCTTCGCGCAGGCTGAGCAGGCCGGTGGTGTGATCGATCTGGCTGTCCATCAGGATGATCGCGCTGATGCCGGTGTCGCGCAGGGCGCGGCCCGGTTGCATCGGGGTGTAGCTCTGGAGTTGGGCACGGATGTCCGGCGACGCGTTGCACAGGATCCAGTTCACGCCGTCATCGGAAATTGCGATGGACGACTGGGTCCGCGCCTTGGCGTTCAGGCTGCCGTCGCGAAAACCTGCGCAGTTCACGCAGTTGCAGTTCCACTGGGGGAAACCGCCGCCGGCGGCGGAACCTAGAATCTGGACAAACATGGGCGCTCCATCATTTCAACGCTGAAAATAAAAACGCCTCGGCAATACCGAGGCGCTGAACCACACGACAACCTTAGCGGCTTGCGAAGTACATGGTGACTTCAAAGCCGATACGCAGGTCGGTGTAAGCAGGTTTGGACCAGGACATGGGAGCGCTCCTTCAGGTGATAAAACAGTTGAGATCTATACATATAGTCCACCTCCAGCCGGAGATGTTCAGATAGTTAGGTGGCTATGTTACTCAAAATTTCCGAGCGATTGGCCGCGAATCTTTGAGAAAGCTAATTGCAGCGTCGGTAATGATCATTTTGCCGCTTGCCAAGGAGTCTTTGCGCAAGCACTGCTGGCCAGGCAGCGCCATCCTCCTTCGGCTTGATTCAGTTGTCGGGCTGTGGCTTTTAACGCTTCGCGATCGATCATCAGGATCGCTTCAGGCAGACGTTCCAGATAATCCGACGAGTGGCCGGCCAGTTTGCCCTGCCAAAGCAGTTCAGCTGCCTGTGCGTGGGGCAGTGCGTTGCTGTGGAATTGATCGGCCAGGGCCTGGCGCTGGGCGATGAAGGTCGCGTCAGCGATGCCTTCAATCATGGCGGGCAGTTCGCTCAAGAAGCGTTCTATGTGTTCCAGCAAATCCTGCGGGGCAACGCTCGGTGATTGAACGCCGAACAGCAGCCCGGTCTGCCCATGGATCTGACGCAAGCCGCTGAACACGGCATAACCCAACTGCAGCTCAACCCGCAGGCGCTGATAAAACGGCGTTTGGGACAGATGGGCGAGTAAACGCCACGCGGCTTCGTCCGCGATGTCCCGTGTGGCCGTCGGACAAAACAGCAACAACGCGTGTTCGCTGGAGCCCGTTTCGATAGCGCTCCAGAGGTGCAGCGAGTTTATCGGGGTGGGCGGTGACGGCTGGTCGTCCGCAACTCCGGGCACGCGGCTCAGTGCCAGGCCCATCGCCGCTTGAGTCTGCGCTGACAGGCCTGTCGCCAGTCCTTGCCAGCGTGCGCTCGCCCACAACTGCTGCACGTCATTGGTGTCAGCGGTGCGCTCAAGGCATTGCTCGGGCAGCGTCTTCAGCAGCTGTTTTATCGGCATCAACGGCACGCTGGTCGTTTCTTCCTGTGGGAAACCAGCATCAGGTGTTGTCAGCTCTTTCAGCGCATGTTCGAGGACGGTCGGCATCGGCTCCTGCAGTCCTGTCATCTTCAGCAACCATTCGTTGCCTGATGCACTGAAAGAAAAGTCGACGCCTGCCTGACGGGCGTCCTCACGCAGAGGCGACAGGCGATTTTCCAGACTCGACCGAAGACGGGGATGAGGTTTGGCCAGCAGTCGCCAACGTAGATAAATCGCGCCTTCGTCCGTGTTGTCCGGCAATGCCTGGCTGAACTGCATCGGGGAGTTTTCGCGACGGCTGCGCGAGCGATCCTGGGCAAATGTCCGCAGACCTCGGTGTTTGCTGGTCTGGCCGCGAATCAGCCCGGCATTGGCCGCAGGTGCTTCAGCACGTAAAAACGGGTTGGGCGTCGGCAATTGCCATTCGCCGGTGAAGTTATCCACAGCACCGATTTTCTTCAGGATGTCGTTGAGCGCTAGAACGCCCTGTTCGGATAAGCCGGCTTCGAGCTGCTCGCTGTCCAGTCGGGCCAGTTGCAGGGCGCTGCTGACTTGTTGCTGACGGTCGAGCAGGGCGGCGTACTCTTTGCGCAACTCGGCCCAGTTTTGCTGAGTGGCGAAAAAACCCAGCCAATCCAAAAGCTGCTCGCGGATCGCGTTCCCCGGTTGAACTGTGGTGAGTTCAATGTGCAGCAAGGCTTGCCCGGCAAATTGATACAACGGTGCGGCCTTCAGGCTTTCCGCCAGCCCGCGTGTGCGCAATTCAGCCAGCAGACCACCAGGTTTCGCGGCGTTCAGCCAATGGCACAGAAACGCTAAAGCTTCACGCGATGAGTCGGGCAACGCTTCGAACGCGAACAAAAGATCGAGCTGACGCTCGCCAGCCTGTTGATAACTTTTTCCGGAAGAATCCATCAGCGGTGCAGGCGCTTGTTGCGCGACCTTTTCCCCGACGGCAATAGCCGCGCCAAAGCGCTGAGCCATTGCCCTCAACTCATCGAGGCTTTGCGGGCCGGCCAGGCTCAATGTCATCTGCCCGGTCTGATAAAACTGCTGATGGAAATCCTTCAGCGCGTTTTGAAACTCCGGCTGCGGCACCGGCAAGCTGTACCGGTTGCCCGCATGAAACGCCCGAAGCGGGTGAACGGCCGAGAGCCCGTCGAACAACGCAAACTGCTGCTGAGCCGTGGCATCCCGGGACCAAGCGACAAATTCAGCGTGCAGCACTTCCCGTTCCCGCCGCTGATCGTCCAGATTCAGACGTGGATGAGCGAGCATGTCTGACAGACGCTCCAGCCCATCGGTGAATGCTTGAGGCGGCAGTTCGAAGAAGAAGTCGGTCGTGCGTTCACTGGTGCGTGCATTGACCTGTCCGCCGTGACCTTGCACGTAGGCCATCAGCCCTTGCCCTGTGGGAAAACGCTCCGTACCGAGAAACAGCAAATGTTCAAGAAAATGCGCGAGGCCGGGCCACGCCAGCGGCACGTCGTGGCTGCCCGCGAAAATCCGCAACGCCGCAGCGCAGCGCTTCAAATCGGGAGCGTGACGCAGCGTCACCCGCAGGCCGTTGGCCAGGGTTTCAGTGTGGGGGCTAGGGTGATTCAGCGCAGGCATGAGCACTTCCAGAACAGAGAAGTGCCAATGCTAGCGGATAACGATGGATCAGCGCTTGTTAAGGTCGCCGTAAAGCTCTGGGCGGCGATCGATCAAGTAACGATTGGCGGCACGGGAATCGACCATCAACTGACGATCCAGCTCACCGACAATCAGCGCTTCATCCAGGCCAGCCTGGGCGATGCGGCTGCCATCCGGCGCGGCGATGCTGCTTTGGCCGCAGTAATTGATTTCGCCTTCATTCCCGCAGTAGTTGGCGTAGGCCACATAACACTGGTTTTCGAAGGCCCGGGAACGGACGGTGACGTCGGCAACGAAGTCGAAGGGAATCATGTTCGCCGTCGGCACCAGGATCAACTCGGCGCCGGCCAGGGCCAGGCGTCGGGCGTTTTCCGGGAACTCCAGGTCGTAGCAGATCAAAAAGCCGAGTTTCCAGCCATTGAGTTCCACCAACGGAAACTCTCCCTGCCCGGCGCTGAACATCGAGTGATCGAGGTCGCCGAACAGGTGAGTCTTGCGGTAGTTGCACAGGCGCTCGCCGTTGGCGTCGATCAACTGCACGGCGTTGTAGATTTGCCCGTCATCGGTGCGCTCGGGGTAGCCATACAAAATGGCGATCCCGGCCGTCTTGGCAATGCGCGCGATCTGCTGCGCCGATTCACCGTTATGCACTTCTGCCAGCACGCTGACGGCATCGAGGCCGATGTTGTAGCCGGTCAGGAACATCTCCGGCAGCACCAGCAAGTCTGCGCCCTTGGCCTCCAGCGCCAGTTGATGCAAGCGTTGCAGGTTGCCGGCGACGTCCAGGGGCAGCGGCGGACATTGGTAAAGGGCTACGCGCATTTAGGATTCCTCTTACTCGGGCAGGGCGATCGGACCGATCTCATTGAACACATCACCTGGACCCGGGTTCTCGGCGTGAGTTTCACCGCCGAAGTGTTTCATGATGCCCCACACCGCATTGAGCGAGGTCTGCACCGCGCCTTCAACCCACGCCGGCGTCCACGAAACGTCGTCGCCTGCGATGAATATCCCGCGTTGCTCGGCCGGCATGTCGTCCTGCATGAAGTGCGCGTACATGCGCTGGTTGTAGCGGTAGTGGCCGGGCAGGGCGCCTTTGAACGCGCCGAGGAAATGCGGGTCGGCTTCCCACGACACGGTGATCGGATCGCCGATGATCCGCGCGGCGATGTCGACTTTCGGGTAGATCTTTTTCAACGCGTTCAGCGCCAGTTCAACGCGTTTCTCCACCGGGTGCGGCAGCATTTTCAACGCATCGCTCATCCACGAGTACGACAGGCAAATCACCCCCGGCTTGTCGTCGCCATTATCGAAGAGGTAGGTGCCGCGAGTCAGGCGATCGGTGAGGGTCATGCTCATCAGGTCGCGGCCGGTTTCCGGATCCTTGTCCTTCCAGAATGGCCGGTCGACCATCACGAAGGTTTTCGACGATTGCATGTAGCGCGTGCGGTCGAGGGCCATCCACATCTTTTGCGAGAACAGGGTTTCGTCGCATTCGATCTGGGTGGTCAGCAGCCAGCTCTGGCAGGTAGTCAGTACTGCGGCGTACTCGCGGGTGTCGCCGTTGTTATCGGTTACTGCAAAACGGCCGTCCGGGGCGTGAGCGATTTTCTTGACCCCGGAGCGTGGCGCGCCTCTGTGAAGCGACTTGAGGCTGGTGCCTTCAGGCCAGTGCACGCAACGTTCCGGCACATGGCGCCAGATGCCTTGTGGCACTTGTTCGACGCCGCCGACGACCAGATGTTGGTGATCGTCGCAGTTGGTCATCACGACGCGGAAGATTTCCAGCATCGAGTTCGGGAAGTCCGAGTCCCAGCCGCCCGTGCCGAAACCGACCTGGCCGAACACTTCGCGGTGATGGAACGAGAGCTTGGCGAAGGCTTCGGAGGTGGCGACAAAGTCGTAGAAGGTGCGGTCGTCCCACAGCGGAACCAGCGTGTTCCAGAGCTCTTTGAGACGCGGCACGTCACGGTCGCGGATCGCTTGCTGGATATCGGAGAACTGCGAGCCGGCCTCCAGCGCATCCGCCCACGCGTCAGCCACTTCCTGGAACAGTGCAGGAAGATCCGCCAGTTTCTGTGCGTAGTGGGTTTTGCCTTCCAGGTCGATCACGGTGCTGCCAGAGGCCGGCGTCAGCGGATTGGGAAAAGGTTTGGTCTCGAGACCGAGCTTGTCGACATAGTGGTAAAACGCCGTGGACGACACCGGGAAGCGCATGCCGCCCAGTTCGGCGACGATGCCATCGGTCCCGTTGAACGCCTGGGAGCGCAGACGGCCACCCATTTTCGAGGCTTCGTAGACGACGGGCTTGAGGCCCAGTTTCATCAACTCGTAAGCCGCCACCAGGCCAGCAATACCCGCGCCGACAATCGCCACTTCAGCACCATGATTGTGCGCAGGAATGCTGCCCAGGCCGGCCGGGTGTTCGATCCAGTCGTCAAAGCCGAAAGGAAAGTCCGGACCGAAAATGGTGACTGGTTTTTTACCGTCTGCAGGATGGCGATTGTTCTTGTTCATGGCTGACCTTACTGGCGACCCGACGCGGAATGCGCATCTGAGTATAGGAAAAGATGGCAGCCATTCTAGAGAGCGTAGAACACGTTAATAAGACGCAATGTGTCGTCGTTTTGCCAATTAAACGATCAATATGACGATCTAGCATTACACACTGTCCATGTGGGAGCGGGCTTGCCCGCGATGAGGTCCGTCCAGGCACCGCATAGCTCGCGGCCAAAACTCAAACCGGCTGCCCCCGATCAATCTTGCTACTCAAGATGATCGAAGTCGTCGTCTTCTCCACCCCATCCACACTGCCAATCTGATCAAGCAACTGATCCAGCTGCTCCGGCGACTCCGTGCGCAACCACGCCACATAATCAAATTCGCCACTCACGGCACACAACTGCTGCACCTGGGCCATGGCGCTGAGCCGACGCAGCACTTCCTTGCCCGACCGTGGTTGCACGGTGATCCCGACGTACGCCTGCAATCCGCCGTCCACCACCCGTTGACCCAGACGCACGCCGTAACCGGTGATGACTTTGGCCTTCTCCAGTCGCGCCAGACGTGAAGTCACCGTGGTCCGTGCGATCCCCAATTGGCGAGCAAGCATGGCCACGCTCTCGCGGGCATTGATCTGCAAGGCCGCGATCAATTGGCGGTCGATCTCGTCAAGAACGGGCGGGCGGGTGTCAGGCAAGGGGCGTCTCCGGCAACACAAATCAGTGAGTTGGCATGTTACAGCACGGCTGGCACAGCAGATGTCTGATCTGTTTTCAGAACATCAGATGGCGTGCGGAAGACAGGATGGACACCAGCCGTCAGTCATAGTCGAATGAGAAATCGAGGGATGCGAGGTGATCAAAATGACGAAGAAGATGCTTCCCGCTGTCCGGGATCACGCAGTGCAGATTGCCCGTCACGAAATGGGGCATTACGTCGTTGCCCGAGCCCTGGGGTTTGAAACGGGTGATGTGAGCCTGACAGTGACCATGGACTTGAGGCATCAAGCGGGCGCTTCCATTACCTTGGCGCGTTCAATTACGACGATTGAGGCGATGAGGGAGCATCTGCAAGCCCGGATCATGGTCCTCTTTGCGGGCGCCATGGCGCAGGCATTGGCTTCAAAGCGTTCGCCCGGCAAACGCGTCGATAAGCCGAAAGCGGCCGCCATCCTGAGGGGAGAGCTTGGGGCGGAACAGGACTACGCAAAAATCAGGGAGTTACGGCACTTGCTGCGCAACATCACCTACCCCGATACGAATCCGGACTCGTCTGAACGCGTAACGGCCGAGCTGAAAGAGATTACGGATAGCCTGTGGGGCCGGACTCAAACAATCGTCGAGGCATTGGCCGATACGATTACCGGATTGGGCGAGGCGTTGGTAGATGCCATGGGTATCGTCGAGCAATGGGGCAGGGCGGCGGATACGT
Source organism: Pseudomonas sp. LB3P93 (assembly GCF_054898025.1). Taxonomy (NCBI): domain Bacteria; kingdom Pseudomonadati; phylum Pseudomonadota; class Gammaproteobacteria; order Pseudomonadales; family Pseudomonadaceae; genus Pseudomonas; species Pseudomonas sp. LB3P93. The sequence continues at coordinate 5,914,894 of NZ_CM142713.1, read as the reverse complement.
ATGAGGGGGTGTTGACGAGGGAGGAGCTTGAGCGGATGGGGTTGGTGCAGGGGATTCCTGTGTTGAGTGCCAGGGATCATTAAGCCCGACCTCTTTGCCGGGCTTAATTGCAGCATTCAGGCTCAAGCGAATGCTTTCGCTTGATTGTGCCATTTGCCTTCAAACTCTAGATTCAGTTTGTAGAGGCCGTGGTCCAATTTGTTGATGGTATTGATCGCCGCCATCAGATCCGCTTCGCCAGTTTTGGCTTCAAGATAAAGGCCTCGAAAATAGCGGTCGTTCACCATTGGGATTTTGTCCGTTTTCTCCCAAGTCGCTACGGCCTGGCTCGTCAAGCCGACAATCTCGGCGAGGCTTTCCTGAGACAGTCCAAGCTCTTTTCTCAGAAATCTAAACTCAGCCCCCGTCAGCACTGAAGGCTTCTCAGCGATAGCCTTACCGATTACGTCATGTAGGCCCTTAACATCCGTGATGGCGACAGACTCGCAAAATGCGGTCTGTTTCACCACGAAGCCGTTGCTAAGCCATACGTTCGGTAGGCTGCTTTCTACGTAGTGGTACATAAAATCCACCTTTTCTTTTTGGCCCTCGACTTTAGTTTGCTGGCAAGTCGAGGTGAACTGGGTTTGGGTAATTCAGATGCTTCTGACGGAAAAATCGCTTGGAAAACCTGAACTCCAGAAACGAAAAAGCCGCGCATTTGCGCGGCGCGGGATAAGCGGGAATCCGTCAAGGTAAGGGCGGTACAGATCTACAAAAAACCTCCAGCAGGTATCCCTCAGCGATGGGGCCCCGTAAAACGGGGCGCCCATCAGGAATCATTCGTTGCTATTCCTCGGATTCCGTCGCAGTCCGAGCGGGTCGCGGTGTCAGCACCTTCACCACATCATCAATCACCGCCTTACCCATCGCCGTCAGATAGTGCGCAGCCCAGGCGTGTCGGTCTGTGTCTCTTGCGTAGGCTGCGTCCTCGGCAAATGATTTGGCGAGGAACAGCAGATCGGAGGCCTGTGCCAATGCTTCGACGATGGGGACGCCAGCGCGGACGTTGAACAACGTCTGATCCGAGCAGTAGATGAGTGGGGTAAAACCGATGGTTTTCAGGTCTGAAATTGCGGATGGATTTGTTTTGTTCATTTTTTTGCTCGCTGTTGCGCTTAGCCTCACCGAGTTACCACACCCGATCGCTACATTTGCAGCGATGTCCGGAGAGTATCCCGTCGAAGAGAATGCCAACAAGGCGGCAAAGTGCCCAAAAGTACCCACTACGCAATTCTCGGAGTTTGCCTACAACCTTGACGGACGTCATCCGATAAACCGATGTGTGCGTAAAATTTAACCTAGGCAGCAGACAAGAAAAATGACGTACGCCTGCTGCGGAGCCGCGCATACGGCACGACCCGTGATCCACACTGGAAGACGCAATATGTCCACACCACCCACGACTCAAGCCAGCATTGAACAGTTGCACCGTGACGTGGCCGCCTGGGCCGAAGACATGCGGTGCCCAGCTCCGACTGCCACCCGTGCGATCCTACTGCCGTTTGGGCTCGATGCCGCGCTGGCCCTGGTGGCCTATGTTGTCGTTACCTTGGTGCTTCCGCTGGCCTAATTTCTTTGCCAATCTCAGTAAGCAAAAAGCCGCGTATTTACGCGGCTTTTTGCTTGGTGTGACTCGTCCTGAATAGTGTTTACACCCGTTTCAGGGCTAGACACTCTTTCTAATTACAGAGAGATTTTTCTACGGCTGGATTTGTAGCTAGGATGGAGGGGCATTAGGTATGTTTTTTCGGAGCAAGGCAAACTTGATGGTCCGCGTCAAACCAAAGTACCCGCATTACCTCTCTTTCCCGTATACAGAAGACCCTCTTGGGGCCAGTCACTCGAAATGACATAAGAGAATCGATATCGTCTTGTTGTATCTCTTGAAGACGCTGCTGGGCATCTCTTGAAAGTCTACTCAGCTCAATGTCATGGGATCCGCTTTTGGCTATCTCTTCAAGGCTCATCGTTTCAAAGCAGTGAAGTCGCTCCATTACAGCTTTGTAGTCAGCAGCATCCGCCAAACCACTCCAAGCAAAGGGCCCCCCCTTATCTGCACGACTGAATCTCCAGGATATGCCGCTGGCAGGGATTTGACGGGAATGAGGTTGTTTGGCTGGTTTTTCGGCTGGAGTCTGAGATGGTTTGTGTTTAGCTATCTTTTTGCCATTTCCCTTAGCCATGTAGCCTCACAGTGAGCTGTAATACTCAGCCATCGCCGCTTGGGTGATCTCTGTGGTTCCACGTGCGCCATCGGGAAGACCAGCTTCTTTGCGAGCATACTTCCAAGGGTCTTCTGCATGCGTGAGATCACTCAGCCATTGAGAGTGCTTATCACCGTAGTGGCTAAGGACTGCCTCAACAGTTTCACGCTGATCTTCATCGAGAGCGGCAGGGTTCCCTTCTATTTCGCCAGGAGCCACCGTGTATTTGCCCTTGTGTGCAAAGTAGAGTTCTGGGACAACCGGGCCATTCGCCCAGGCCTGAATTTTCTCGTGGATCAACGGTGCCTCATCCCAAACCAAGGACCATGCCTGACTGTAATAGACAAGCTTTTGCAGCTTCATCGCAGTAATTTCTCCCTGTTTCTCAAGGACAAAGGCTGCAACGTCCGCGGCATTGACAGGGGTGTGTTTCACGGTCATGTATACCTCCATGAGCATTGCGAGGCGACTATACCTCGCACAAATCCATATAGGGGAATGTATAGCGCATATATTCCCGATACGCTCTCCTTGCATCCTCTCCGGTAGGACCATGGCTAGCACGCTTTGTTATTTTTACTGTATAGACGTACAGTTGTTTTGTCACCTACTTCGCACAGCTGATCGGGAGGCTTGGAAAGGGTCGTGCCTCTAGTGACGCAAGGCTTACCCGAGGGGCGGTGGCGAATCGAGGTGGACACGTTTTGGACACTTCGGCTGCGTCTAAAGAAAAACCCCCTCGGAAACCTAACTGCCAGATACACGAAAGCCGCGCATCAGCGCGGCTTTCTTGTTTGGTGGGCCCACACGGATTTGAACCGTGGACCAAAGGATTATGAGTCCTCTGCTCTAACCAACTGAGCTATAGGCCCTCAGTAGGCCGCGGATTATAGCGATGGTTTCTCGGCTGTGCTATCCGAAAAATCCGATACGGCTATACGAAGAAACGTCGCGGCGAATTCATCGGGGGGAAGAGGCAGGCTGACGATGTAGCCCTGGATCTGTTCGCAGCCTTCTTCGGCAAGGAATTGTTGCTGTGCCAGGGTCTCGACGCCCTCTGCAATGATGGTGAATTGCATGCTGCTCCCCAGTGCGATGATGGCGCGAACAATGGCCGCATCGTGGGGATCGTCAGGCAGGCCGCGGACGAAGGACTGGTCGATCTTGAGGATGTCCAGCGGCAGACGCTTGAGGTAGCTCAGGGACGAGTAGCCCGTACCGAAGTCGTCGATCGCCAACTGCACGCCCAGTTGTTTGAGTTGGTGCAGCACTGCCAGCGCTTCTTCGGCCTGGCTCATGATGAAGTTTTCGGTAATTTCCAGTTGCAGAAAATCGGGTCTGAGGCCGTTGTCCTTGAGCAATTGTTCGATCCGGCCCAGCAGATTCGGCTGGCGCAATTGGGCCCCTGCAAGGTTGACCGACAACGGCCCCAGGCTTTCGTAGAGTTGATTCCACTCAAACATCTGCCGGCAGGCCGTCTCAAGCACCCAGTCGCCGATTTGCAGGATCATGCCGTTTTCTTCTGCCAAGGGAATGAAGTGTTCCGGTGGCACCGCACCGAAGGTCGGGTGATGCCAGCGAATGAGTGCTTCGGCGCCGACCAGTCGATGGTCGGCGAGGCTGATTTTCGGTTGGTAATAGAGAAACAGTTCATTGCGCTCAATGGCGCGCCGCAATTCATGTTCCAGCGCCACGCGCTCGCTGGCCTGGGCGGTGAGGTCGCGGGTGTAACTTTCCACCCGGTTGCGGCCCTTGGCCTTGGAGCGATACATCGCGGCATCGGCATTCTTGACCAGCGTGGCGACGTCGCAGCCGTCCTTGGGATACAGGCTGGTGCCGATGCTGGCGCTGATGAAAAACTCGTGCTCGCCGGCCTGGAAAGGTGCGGCGAAGCAATTGAGCAGCTTGGTGGCAATGTTGTCGGCATCGCTGGATTGTTGAAGGCCGGGCAGTAGGATGATGAATTCGTCGCCACCCAGGCGCGCAACGGTATCGATATCGCGAAGCTGCTCTTTGAGGCGCACGGCGATGCCTTTGAGCAGCAGGTCGCCCACCGGGTGGCCAAGGCTGTCGTTGATGTGTTTGAAACGGTCCAGGTCGAGGAACAGCACTGCGCCCTGGCCGCCGTTTTCCTGTTGGGTGTTGAGCGCGGTCTGCAGTCGGCTCTCGAACAGCGTGCGGTTTGGCAGGCCGGTCAGCGGATCGTGATGCGCCTGATAGTCGAGTTTGGCTTGAGCGTGTTTGAGACTGGAAATGTCCGCGAACACGGCCACGAAGTGGGTGATGAACTTCTCCCGGTTGCGCACGGCGCTGATGGTCAGCCAGCTCGGGTAGAGCTCGCCATTCTTGCGTCGGTTGGAAATCTCGCCTTGCCAGTGACCTTCATCCGTCAGTTGATGCCACATCGCCGCATAGAACGCGCTGTCGTGCAGGCCGGAGGCGAGCAGACGAGGGGTGTGGCCCAGTGCTTCGCTCTCGCTGTAGCCGGTGATCTCGGTGAACGCTCGGTTGACCGCGCTGATGTGTTGTTGGGTATCGGTGATCAACACCCCCTCGGCGGTGCTCTCGAAGACCGTGGCGGCCTGTTGCAGTTTCTCCTGCATCAGGTGCCGCTCGGTGATGTCCCGGGCAATGGTCAGCATGCAGTCCTCATCGCCGATGGGCAGCGGACGGCTTGAAACCTCGCAGAGTCGGATCTGCCCGTCACTGCGGCGAATGTGGCAGCTGAAGTCGCGAACGAACCCGTCCCGGTGCAGCAAATCGAGCATTTGCTTACGTTCGTTGAGATTGACCCATATCCCCAGTTCCAGGGCGGAACGATCCACGGACATCGCGCTGTTGAAGCCTGTGATGCGGCTGAAACCCTCGTTGACCTCCAGCAGCAACCCGTCGCTCTGCCGGGACAACAGCAAGCCGTCCGGGGAGGCGTGGAAGGCCTTGGCGAATTTTTCTTCGGAGGTTTGCAGTTGTTGCTGGGTCTCCTTGAGCTGACTGATATCGCGCACCACGACGACCAGGGCGGGGGTCGTATCGAGGTCGAACGGCTCGGCGGAAATCAGGCCGGTAAACACTTGGCCATTGTTGCGGCGAAAGGGCATCTCCAGGTTGCGGATGCTGCCGGCTTGCAAGCGCTGGAGCAAACCCGGACCCACGCCGGGGATACCCCAGATGTTCAGGTCGGTGGCGGTCTGGCCAATAACGTCTTCGGCCTTGAGACCAATTTGTTCTTCGAACGCCTTGTTGACTTCCATCAGGCAGCCATCGGAAAGCCGCGCGATCACCAGGATGTCCGGGCATTGCTGAAATACGGAGGCGAATTTTTGCTCGGACAGGCTCAGCGCCTCTTCAGTGCGCTTGGCTTCGCTGATGTCGATCATCAATCCGCGCATCACCGGCTCATGACCATGCTCGATCAGGCTGACGATATCGCGCACCCACAAACAGCGGCCATCGGCGGTGATCACCCGGTAATCGATACTGTGATCGCGCCCGGCCAACACTTCGTGGTCGCAGAAAGTCTGGGCCCGGGTCAGGTCCGCAGGGTGGATGATGTTGCGCCAGAAGCCCGGAATCAGCCAGTGGGACAGAGGATAGCCAAGGAGGTCTTCGGCATGCGGTGACACATAGCTGTAGGTGAAATCGCTGATCCGCGCTTCCCAGGCAATCGCGGAAAGGCTCTCTACCAGCCCGCGGTAATGGTATTCGCTGCTGCGTAGTTCTTGCTCCAGATCGACTCGCCGGGCAATTTCCGAACTCAAGCGGCGGTTAATCCGGATGACCACCGCCAGCATGATCATCAGAAACAGCAGCCCTGGCAGACCGTAAACCAGCAAATCCGACCAGAAGGTTCGATGATCCAGGACATTACCGACCCAGTGTTCCTGGATGGCGTTGATTTCACTGGTGGTCATGTCCGCCAGGACTTTGTCCAGGATACCGACCAGCATCTTGTTGTTCGGGGGCACGGCCATCGCCAGTTGATAGCGATAGGGCGTTTCACCGCTGACATACAGGCCGTCAAGCTTGAGCTGACGAAGGCTCCAGACGCTGGAGGCGAGATCGCCCACGACCGCGTCCACTTCATCGGTGGCCAGCGCCTGCAAGGCCGAGCTGACATTGGGCATCGCCACCAGGTTCAGATCAGGGTGGTGTGTGCGCAGCAGTTCGTGGGGCGCATAGTTTTCCACCACGGCGATCTTCAGTCCGTAGAGCTCTTCGAGTTTGTGCGGCTGTGGGCCTCCGACATGGGCGAGGATGACAATGGGAAAGTCCAGGTAGGGGCGAGTGAACGACAGGTACGACTGGCGCTCCGGGGTCGACATGATGCCCGGTAGGATATCGAGTTTTCCTTGCTTGGCCTGCTGCAGGACTTCGGTCCAACTGACCGGCTCGATAGGCGTCAGTTTGGTGCCCAGCCGTTGACGGATCACGTTGATATAGTCCGCCGCCAGGCCCTGGTAACGGCCCTGGTCGTCACGAAATTCAAACGGCGGCCAGGACGCGTCGACACCCAGGCGCAAGTCCGGGTGAGCCGCCAGCCAGCTACGTTCTTCGTCGGTCAGAGTCAGCGCGCCAGCCGTTGCGGTCCAGGTCATCAGCGACAGCAAAAAAAGCACGGTCGGCAGTCTGGGCATAACGGTCTCGTTATGGCTCGGGGGAATGTTTCGAGTGTAGACGGGCAATTCGGCGGGGGGGAGGTGCGGGGGATTTAATCTGCACAAAGCAAAACCCCCGGCCTGGGCCGGGGGTTCTGTGATCACTCGTCGAGGAAGGAGCGCAAATGCTCGCTTCTCGTCGGGTGGCGCAGCTTGCGCAGCGCCTTGGCTTCGATCTGACGAATCCGTTCACGGGTCACGTCGAACTGCTTACCAACCTCCTCGAGGGTGTGGTCGGTATTCATGTCGATACCGAAGCGCATGCGCAGAACCTTGGCTTCACGGGCAGTGAGGCCGGACAGAACTTCGCGAGTCGCTTCTTTAAGGCTCTCAACAGTGGCGACATCGATTGGCGACTGCATGGTCGAGTCTTCGATGAAGTCACCCAGGTGGGAGTCTTCGTCATCACCGATCGGGGTTTCCATGGAGATCGGCTCTTTAGCGATCTTCAATACCTTGCGGATTTTGTCCTCAGGCATTTCCATGCGTTCGCCCAGCTCTTCCGGGGTCGGTTCGCGACCCATTTCCTGCAACATCTGGCGGGAAATACGGTTGAGCTTGTTGATCGTCTCGATCATGTGCACCGGAATACGGATGGTGCGGGCCTGGTCGGCGATCGAGCGAGTGATCGCCTGACGGATCCACCAGGTGGCATAAGTCGAGAATTTGTAGCCGCGGCGGTATTCGAACTTGTCTACCGCTTTCATCAAACCGATGTTGCCTTCCTGGATCAGGTCGAGGAACTGCAGGCCACGGTTGGTGTACTTCTTGGCGATGGAGATCACCAGACGCAAGTTCGCTTCAACCATCTCTTTCTTCGCGCGGCGGGCCTTGGCCTCACCGATCGACATGCGACGGTTAATGTCCTTGATCTCGGCGATCGTCAAACCGGTTTCGGTTTGCAGTGCGGTCAGCTTTTGCTGGCAACGAACGATGTCCGGTTGCAGGCGACCAATGGCTTCAGCGTATTTGCTTTTGCCTTTGGCCAGTGCATCGGTCCAGCTTTCGTCAACTTCGTTGCCCGGGAACTGGCGCAGGAAGTCGGCACGCGGCATGCGGGCATCACGAACGCAAAGTTGCATGATCGCGCGCTCTTGCTGACGCAGACGATCCAGGGCACTGCGAACACGCTCGACCAGGCCTTCGAATTGCTTCGGAACCAGTTTGATCGGCATGAACAACTCAGCCAGCAGCACCAGCTCGGCAATTGCCAGCTTGTTGCCACGACCGTGCTTTTTCAGCGCCTTGCGGGTGATTTCCATCTGATCGGAGACAGCGCCAAAGCGCTGAGCTGCGATGACCGGATCCGGACCGCTTTCGGCTTCTTCTTCGTCATCAGTCGTCGCTTCGGCGTCATCGTCGTCGGTATCGTCGTCCGCTTTCACGGCTTTCGGATCGACAGGCGGCGGCACTTCTGCAGCAGGCGGCGCAATGCCGTCGTCCGGGTCGATATAACCGCTCAGGACGTCGGACAGGCGGCCACCTTCGGTGGTGACGCGAGTGTACTCGGACAGAATGTGGTCAACCGTGCCAGGGAAGTGCGCGATTGCGCCCATCACTTCACGGATACCCTCTTCAATACGTTTGGCGATTTCAATTTCGCCTTCACGAGTGAGGAGCTCTACCGTACCCATTTCACGCATGTACATGCGCACTGGGTCGGTGGTGCGACCAATGTCGGTCTCGACCGCTGCCAACGCTGCTGCTGCCTCTTCGGCCGCGGCTTCGTCGGTATCGGCGTCGGCCAGCATAAGGGAATCCTTATCTGGCGCAACCTCGAATACGTTGATCCCCATGTCATTGATCATGCGGATGATGTCTTCCACCTGTTCCGGATCTGAAATATCCTCCGGCAGGTGGTCGTTGACCTCCGCGTAAGTCAGGTAACCCTGCTCACGACCAAGTGTGATCAACTCTTTGATACGAGACTGCTGTTGCGCTTTTCCGGACATAACACCCTATCCACTGAAGGTCTTGGCGGGCAAAAAACAAGCCGAGGATTATACCTGAGCTATGACCTCACGCGCCAGTTGAGGTCGGGGTTGATACAGCCATATTGCGTTTTAATAGGTCGCGCATCTGATTTGCGATCTGATTTGCTTCCTCCGCAGTCAATCCTGGCTGCCTTGCTTTCCTGATAAGTACTTCCAGGCTATCCGTATGTTGACTTGCCGATAACCTAGTAATGGTGTCTAAAAACTGTTGTTCAAGGTTGTCGCCGTCAATCAGCCATTCCTTTTCTGCCAAAGCCCTGAGCAATCGGCCCTGTTCAGTCCCGTGCCATCGGGCCATCAACTGAATAGAGTTTAGCTTAGGATTTTTCTGCACCGCCCCGATGAGGGCTACCAGCAGTTGCGCGTATGTGTTGCTCTCATTCGCGAAGTGATCGGCGGTTTCTACCTTACCCGCCAGTTCCGGGTGATGAATGAGAGTGCGCAGTGCTATCAGCGTTGGCGCTTCGACAGCGATAGGTGTGCGTGGTGCGCTTTGCTGGTCGCGATCACCACCGCGCTTGCTGTTCTTGTCCCACGGCTTCTTGTCCCATTTCTTGCCGCCGGCGCCGGGTTTCTTCGGCGTCCATTCCTGCTGCGGCACATACATCTCTTGTGCCTGCTGCTGATGGTAGTCGCTGTAATCCGGCATGGCGTCGTAATCGACGCCCGGGTCGTAGGCGGGTGGCGCATCCTGAGGAGCGCTTTGCACCAACTGGCTCACGGCTTCGCCGCTAAGCCCGGTAATTTCGGTCAGGCGTTGACGCATCAGGATGCGCAGGTTCGCGCCCGGGACCTTGTCGATCAGCGGCGCAGCGAGGGTGGCCATGTGGGCCTTGCCTTCGAGCGAGCGCGGGTCCGATTCCTCGGTCAGCTGCTGAAAGAAGTAATCCGCCAATGGCTGGGCGTGCTGGTTGATTCGCGCGCGGAACGCGTCAGTGCCTTCGGAGCGGACCAGCGTGTCCGGGTCTTCGCCTTCGGGCAGGAACAGAAAGCGCGCGCGCCGTCCGTCCTGCAGGCATGGCAGCGCCGCTTCCAGTGCGCGCCACGCCGCGTTGCGGCCGGCCTGGTCGCCGTCGAAGCAGAACAGCACGTTGGGCACGACGCGAAACAGCCGCTTCAAGTGCTCTTCGCTGGTGGCGGTGCCCAGGGTCGCGACGGCATTGCGCAGGCCTTGCTGGGCGAGGGCGATGACGTCCATATAGCCCTCGACGACGATAATTTCGTCGAGGTTGCGGTTGTTCTTGCGTGCTTCATAAAGGCCGTAGAGTTCCTGGCCTTTATGGAATACCGGGGTTTCCGGTGAGTTCAGGTATTTCGGTTTGTCATCGCCCAGTACCCGGCCGCCAAAAGCAATGATGCGCCCGCGGCTGTCGCGTATCGGGAACATCACGCGATCGCGAAAGCGGTCATAGCGTTTGCCGGTTTCGGCGTTCTCGATCAGCAGGCCGGCATCGACCATGGCTTTCTGTTGCAGGGTGTCGCTGCTCAAGTGCTTGAACAGGTTATCCCAGCCGGGCGGGGCGAAGCCGAGGCCGAAATCCCGGGCAATCTCGCCGGTCAGGCCGCGACCTTTCAAGTAATCCACAGCGGCTTTGCGCGATGGATGACTTTTGAGGGCTTGGCGGTAAAAGTCGGCGGCCGCAGTCAGCAGCGGGTACAGCGGCGAATCGGTCGGCTGCCGCGGTTTGTGCGGCCGGCCGCTTTCTTCGCGGGGGATTTCCATGCCGGCGGCTTTGGCCAGTTCTTCGACAGCCTGGACGAAATCCAGGTTGTCGTGGTCCATCATGAAGCCGAGGGCGTTGCCACCAGCGCCGCAGCCGAAGCAGTAATAGAATTGTTTGTCGGGGCTGACGCTGAAGGACGGGGTTTTCTCTTTATGAAAAGGGCAGCAGGCGGTGTAGTTCTTGCCGGCCTTTTTCATTTGCAGGCGCGAGCTGACCACATCGACGATGTCGGTGCGGTTCAGAAGGTCGTCAATGAAGCTCTGGGGAATTAGCCCGGCCATGGCGTTCTCGTCATCTGCGCTTAAATGGACCCAAAACGAAGAGCGGCCGAACGCGGGTCGTTGTTTGAGGCGCGCAAAATGTGCGGCTCGACCGGTGTCGTCTGCGTAATCGCTGTCGGGAAGTGTATCTGCCGAAAATCCACTGACGTTAGTACCAATCAGTATTCGACTATATGAAAGTGTTTCGCTGAATCCGGCTGCGGCCAGTCGAGGGCCTCGGATAGCTCATAAGCGGGCACGCAAGAAGGTGCCTTGGGCTGATCGTCGTGAGAGGAATCAGTGGGTGTGCTCGTCAGTAGCCTTGGAAGGCTCGTCAGAAAAGACGTGCACCGCTGGCAAAAGAGCCAGGTCTGACGCTGTGAAGCAGGTTTGTCTTGGTCGCGTCTGCGGCTTTGACGGTGAAGCATCAAGCGTTTTCCGCAAATGCCATTAGCCCGGCTGAGGGCCGGGCTTGGCAGAAGCTTGCTACGAACGTCTGTGTATTAGTACAGACGAACGGCGCGGCGCTGTTCGCGCTGTACTTTCTTGGCGTGACGCTTAACAGCGGCTGCTGCTTTACGTTTACGCTCAGAAGTAGGCTTCTCGTAGAATTCGCGGCTACGAACTTCAGCCAGTACACCGGCTTTTTCGCAGGAGCGCTTGAAACGACGCAGAGCTACGTCGAAGGGTTCGTTCTCTTTTACTTTGACGGCTGGCATCCAGAGCTACCTTCATTCATTACCGGGGTCAACATCCTCGTGGCAAAAGAGCACTTGAAGACGTCGGTTTTTAAGGGTTGCGGATGTTAACTCCTCATCGACCGGAATGCAAAGCCTCTGATCGAAAACCGCTAGTCGGGGCATCCCATGGCGACTATTATGCGCGCCTTCGAATTCAGCCTAAACAAGGCGCAAACCCATGCTAGTACTGGGATTAGAAACCTCCTGCGACGAAACCGGTGTCGCATTATATGACAGTGAACGCGGCCTGCTGGCCGACGCGCTGTTCAGCCAGATCGACCTGCATCGCGCCTATGGCGGCGTGGTGCCGGAGCTGGCCTCGCGCGACCACGTCAAACGCATGCTGCCCTTGATCCGTCAGGTGTTGGCCGAAGCTGACTGTGTGCCGACCGAGATCGACGCCATCGCTTATACCGCGGGTCCTGGCCTGGTCGGTGCCTTGCTGGTGGGCGCTTCCTGCGCTCAGGCACTGGCCTTCGCCTGGGGCATTCCGGCGCTGGGTGTGCACCACATGGAAGGTCACTTGCTGGCGCCCATGCTGGAGGCGCAACCGCCGGAATTCCCGTTCGTCGCTTTGTTGGTGTCGGGCGGACATACGCAGCTGGTTCAGGTCGACGGGATCGGTCACTACACGCTTTTGGGCGAGACCCTCGACGATGCCGCCGGTGAAGCGTTCGACAAGACCGCGAAGATGATGGGCCTCAATTATCCGGGCGGTCCGGAAATCGCAAAACTGGCCGAGCGGGGCGTTGCAGGACGTTTCACCTTTCCGCGTCCGATGTGTGACCGTCCGGGCCTGGCTTTCAGCTTCAGTGGCTTGAAAACCTTCGCCCTCAACACCTGGCAACAGAGCGTCAGCGCCGGGGACGACAGCGAGCAAGCCCGTTGCGACATCTCGCTGGCGTTCCAGCAGGCCGTGGTGGAGACTTTGACCATCAAGTGCAAGCGCGCCCTGAAGCAGGCAGGCATGAAGCGTCTGGTGATCGCAGGGGGCGTCAGCGCCAACAAGGCGTTACGCACGTCCCTGGAAAAAATGCTCGGCGACATGAAAGGCGATGTGTTTTATGCCCGTCCTGAGTTCTGTACCGATAATGGCGCGATGATTGCGTTTGCCGGTTGCCAGCGCTTGCAGGCCGGTCAGCACGAAAGCCTGGCAATCAGCGTGCAGGCGCGCTGGCCGATGGAGCAATTGTCGGCACTGTGATGAGCGGTGCTCATGTCCGGTATTTAAAAATGCCGTTCGCGCCCGGCAAACAGGTCGCGTAGATTGCCGCGATGACGCCAGACGATCAGCCCCGTGAGTGCGCTCATGGGCAGCAGTGCCGCCGGTTCCTGCCAGGCCAGCAGTGGCAGGGTCAACGGCGTGGCGATCAGCGCGGCGAGTGAGCTGGTGCGGGTCAGGTAAAATGTCAGCAGCCAGGCGCAGACCGCCAGCAAAGCCGCAGGCGGGTACAGGCCCAGCAGCATTCCGGCAGCGGTGGCGACACCCTTGCCACCGCGAAAGCGGAAGTACAGCGGGAACAGGTGGCCGATGACGGCGCAGACGCCGATCCAGGCCTGTTCCTGCAGCGAAAGCCCCGCAAGGCCTGCGATCAGTACCGGCAGCAGGCCTTTGCAGAGGTCGCCGATCAAGGTCAGGATGGCGAGTTTCTTGCCGGCCAGACGCAACATGTTGGTGGCACCGGCATTGCCCGAGCCACTCATTCGCGGATCGGGGTTACCGGTCAGGCGGCTGAGCAAAATGGCGAAGGACAGCGAGCCGAGCAGGTAGGCGAGAGTCGCCAGTAACCAAAACATGCTAACTATTCCGGGCGAGGACGCCCTGATTCTAACGGCGCATTGCGCCCTTGTCGTGCAGCGGAGAAAAGTGCTTGGACAGAGTGTTTATCGAGGGCCTGGAAGTCGACACCGTGATTGGTGCCTACGACTGGGAGCGAGGCATCCGACAGTGCCTGCGACTTGATCTGAGCTTCGCCTGGGATAATCGCCCGGCAGCTGCCGGGGATGACCTGACCCTGGCGCTCGACTACGCGAGCGTTTCGTCACGTATTCAGGCGTTTGCCGAGCAGGCGCAGTTCCAGCTGGTCGAGACTTTCGCCGAGCGTCTGGTTGAAGTGTTGATGAGCGAATTCAAGATCACCTGGATGCGCCTCAAGCTGACCAAGCCTGGCGCCGTCCCGGCGGCCACCGGTGGTGTGGGCGTGGAGATCGAGCGCGGATGTCGCTGACTCAGGTGTATCTCGGGCTCGGTAGCAATATCGAGCGCGAAACCCATTTGCAGGCTGGCCTCGAAGCCCTTGCGGGTTTCCTGGTGGATATTCATTGCTCGGCGGTGTTCGAAAGCCAGCCAGTGGGGATCAAGAGCGGCCCGTTCTTCAATTTCGTGGTCTCGGCTTACACCGATCTACCGCTGATGGAGCTGGACCGTCGATTGAAATTCATCGAAGCGGACAATGGCCGTTATGCGCCCGACCGCAAGGGCTTGCCGCTGGATATCGACGTGCTGCTGTTTGGTGATCTGGTGGGCAATTTCGACGGATTGATCCTGCCGCGGGCAGAGATTCTGAAAAATGCCTTTGTGCTGTGGCCGCTGTCGCTGATTGCGCCGGACAGAGTGCATCCAGGCGTAGGCAAAAGCTTTGCGACGTTGTGGCGTGAGGCGCAGATTGATCAGGTGTTGGCGCCTGTGGCGTTTGAGTGGCGCGGAGAGCAGCTGACCCCTTCGAATTTGTTGTGAGGCGGATGACGCCTTCGCGGGCAAGCCCGCTCCCACAGGTTTTGCGTCGTTCACTCCATCGGCAGGCGACCTGGACCTTGTAGGAGCGAGGCTTGCCCGCGAAGCTTTTCAGGCTGACGACGCCTCTTTGTAGACCTTCAGCGCCTTCAGCCGCTCGCGCTTGATCGCCTCACCCAGCTCCGGCCCCTTGAATCCTTTCTCCAGCAACGGCTGTACCGCTACGCTCCGGGTCGCCGTCGCCGCCCCGCGCAAATAACCCGCCTGTGGATAACTTCTCTCTTCCAGCCCTTTCCGTCCCCGCGCGTCCATCTCACACGCCGCAATGAACTCTTCAAACCGCTGTGGTCGACGGTAAACGTCAAAACTCTGCAGCAACTCCAGCAACGTCGAGGGCTTCAGCTCCAGGGCACGGTGGCCATGCGTGTGATATTGGCCCACCAGTAATGCCAGCTCCTGACAATCCTTCGGTGCCTTGAAGCGTTCGTTGACCGCTTTGATCAGCTTCAGGCCCGTGTGTTCATGGGCGATGTGCCGTGGCCACTCTTCCTCGGGGGTCAATCCTTTGCCCAGATCATGCAGCAGGCACGCCCAGCGCACGGTCAGCGGTTGTTTATGCAGCGCGGCTTGTTCGAGCACGCTCAGGGTGTGCACGCCCGTGTCGATTTCCGGGTGATGGATTTCCGGTTGTGGCACGCCGAACAGGGCGTCGACTTCCGGCATCAACACCTTGAGCGCTCCGCATTCACGCAGCACCTCGATGAACACCTGTGGCTGATCTTCCATCAGCGCACGGGAAATCTCTTTCCAGCTGCGTTCCGCCGTCAATGCCTCCAGTTCGCCTGACTCACTGAGTTGGCGCATGAGCTCCATTGTTTCAGGCGCGACGGTGAAACCCAGTCCGGCATAGCGGGCTGCAAAGCGGGCAACGCGCAAAACTCTGAGCGGATCTTCGGCGAACGCGGGGGAAACGTGGCGAAGCAGGCGAGCTTCAAGGTCGCGCTGGCCGTGATAAGGATCGGTCAGGTTTTGCTGATCGTCTTCGGCCATGGCGTTGATCGTCAGGTCGCGACGGATCAGGTCTTCTTCGAGGGTGACTTCAGGGCTGGCGTGAAAGGTAAAGCCGCCGTAACCGCGTCCGCTTTTGCGTTCGGTACGGGCGAGGGCATATTCCTCACCGCTCTTGGGGTGAAGAAATACCGGGAAGTCAGCACCCACGGGGCGATAGCCCAAGGAGAGCATTTCTTCAGTGGTCGCACCAACCACGACCCAGTCGATATCGGTGACAGGCTTGCCCAGCAGGCGATCGCGTACCGCACCGCCGACTTTATAAATCCGCATAAAAAACCTCCATTAGTCCGACAGAATAACCGTTGCGTCGAACTTGCGGAGGCAGAAACAGGATCAAAGATGGATGACAGCCAAGTCCAACCGGCCGTAATCCCCCTCGGCGTGTTCACTTCTGGGTGGAACGTGATGGACTTTCATGATCTGGTCGCCTTGCAGGGTTTCCAGGTGAATGTCGAAGCCCCAGAGGCGATGCAGGTGTTTGAGCACTTCCTCGGTGGACTCGCCCAGTGGTTTGCGGTCATGTTGCTGATGACGCAGGGTTAGAGAGCGGTCGCCGCGTCGATCGATGCTGTAAATCTGAATATTGGGTTCGCGATTGCCGAGGTTGTACTGGGCCGCCAGGGTTTCACGGATAGTCCGGTAGCCCGGCTCATCGTGAATGGCCGGCACCAGCAGATCGTCCTTCTGGTCGTCATCGAGAATGCTGAACAGCTTCAGGTCGCGGATCACCTGGGGTGACAGGTATTGGAGGATGAAACTCTCATCCTTGAAGCTGCTCATGGCGAACTTGATGCTCGATAGCCAGTCGGTGCCGGCAATCTCAGGGAACCAGCGGTAGTCCTCTTCGGTTGGGTGTTCACACATGCGCCGGATGTCCCGGTACATGGCAAAACCCAGGGTGTAGGGATTGATGCCGTTGTAGTAGGGGCTGTCGAAGCCGGGTTGATAGACCACGCTGGTATGAGACGTCAGAAACTCCATCATGAAGCCGTCGGTGACCAGGCCTTCGTCATACAGGTCGTTCATTAGCGTGTAGTGCCAGAACGTGGCCCACCCTTCGTTCATCACCTGCGTCTGACGCTGTGGATAAAAGTACTGGGCGATCTTGCGCACTATCCGCACGATTTCCCGCTGCCATGGCTCCAGCAGCGGCGCGTGTTTTTCGATGAAATACAGGATATTTTCCTGAGGTTCGGCGGGGAAGCGCGCGTTGTCTTTGTCGCTGTATTTGTCCGCGCCTTTTGGAATGGTCCGCCACAGATCGTTGATCTGCTTCTGCAAATGCTCTTCCCGATCCTTCTGCCGACGGCGTTCTTCTTCAGCCGATATCGGATAGGGGCGCTTGTAGCGATCGACTCCGTAGTTCATCAGCGCATGGCAGGAATCCAGCAGATCCTCGACCGCGTCGATGCCATGGCGCTCTTCGCACTGCATGATGTACTGCTTGGCGAAGACCAGGTAATCGATGATCGAACTGGCATCGGTCCAGGTGCGGAACAGGTAATTACCCTTGAAGAAACTGTTGTGGCCGTAGCAGGCGTGAGCAACCACCAGCGCCTGCATGCAGATGGTGTTTTCTTCCATCAGGTACGCGATGCACGGGTCGGAGTTGATCACGATCTCGTAGGCCAGCCCCATCTGCCCACGGCTGTAGGACTTCTCCGTGCTGAGGAAGTGTTTGCCGTAGGACCAATGGTGATAACCCAGCGGCATGCCGACGGAGGCGTAGGCGTCCATCATCTGCTCGGCGGTGATCACTTCAATCTGGTTGGGATAGGTATCCAAGGCATAACGAGCCGCCAGACGACTGATTTCTTTGTCGTAGGCCTGGATCAGCTCGAACGTCCATTCGGAGCCGGTGGAAATGGGTTGGCGCTTCTGCTCTTTGGCGGTCATGTCACTAACCTGCGCTGGAAGAGTTCACGGAAGACCGGATAGATATCCCCGGCCGAGACCAGTTGCTGCTGGGCAAAAGTGTCAGAGAAGGCTTCGGCAATGCGTTCGTACTCGAACCACAGGGCCTGGTGTTCGCGCGGGGTAATCTCAACGTAAGTGTAGTACTGCACGAACGGCATGATCTGGTTGATCAGAATATCGCGGCAAATCGGCGAGTCGTCGTTCCAGTTGTCGCCGTCGGACGCCTGGGCTGCGTAGATATTCCATTCATTGCTCGGATAACGCTCGGCCATGATCTCCTGCATCAGTTTCAAGGCGCTGGAGACGATGGTGCCGCCGGTTTCACGAGAGTAGAAGAACTCTTCCTCATCCACTTCGCGGGCGCTGGTGTGGTGGCGGATGAAC
Source organism: Pseudomonas sp. LB3P93 (assembly GCF_054898025.1). Lineage (NCBI taxonomy): Bacteria > Pseudomonadati > Pseudomonadota > Gammaproteobacteria > Pseudomonadales > Pseudomonadaceae > Pseudomonas > Pseudomonas sp. LB3P93. Next base: position 5,897,169 of record NZ_CM142713.1, on the reverse strand, counting down.
ACGACGTCGATCTTGTCGTAGTTACGCTTGAGAAACAGGTACAGCAGGATGAAGAAGCGCTTGGCGATGTCCTTGGTCGCCTGGGTCATGGAGCCGGACACGTCCATCAGGCAGAACATCACTGCTTTGGAGCTTGGGTTCGGCTGCTTGATGAGCAGGTTGTACTTGAGGTCAAAGGTGTCGAGAAACGGTACGCGATGGATACGCGCACTGAGTTTTTCGATTTCTGCTTCGATTTCCTGAATATCGCCGAAGTTATCCGGCTCATCCCGCTTGAGTCGCAGCAGTTCGTCTTTGGCTTCGCGCAATTTTGCCCGGCTGCTGCCGGACAGGGCGATCCGCCGGGCATGGGCCGAGCGCAGGGTTCGGATGATGTTGATTCGCGACGGATTACCTTCGTTGCTGATACCCGCGCGCACGGTCTTGAAGGTGTCGGTGCCGGTCAGGTTGCGCTTGACCAGGTTCGGCAGTTCAAGGTCCTCGAACATGAATTCGAGAAATTCTTCCTGGGTAATCTGGAAGACGAACTCGTCCATTCCTTCGCCCGAATTGCCGGCCTTGCCTGGACCTCTGCCGCCGCCACCTCCGGGTGGGCGCGCGATGTGCTCTCCGCTGGTGAATTCCTTGTTGCCGGGGTGCACGACCGTCTGCTTGCCACCGCGTCCGTGGTGAAGCACCGGCTCGTCGATGTCGCGGCCGGGGATGCTGATCTGTTCGCCGTGTTCCATATCGGTAATGGAACGCCGACTGACCGCCTCTTCGACGGCTTTCTTGATGTGATCACGATAACGCCGCAGAAACCGCTGACGGTTCACCGTGCTCTTGTTCTTGCCATTGAGACGTCGGTCGATCACATAGCTCATGACTGCTCCTTAGAAGCTGTCCTGAAAGGGGCGAGCGGTTATGCAGCATCGTGCCGAGTGCCAAGGGATGTTCACGCTCCCCCAAGCGCTTTGGATGCTGCCTGAACCTCGCTACCGACTTTCGAACACCTTCCAGAGGTCTGTGTAACAGAAAATGCGTAAACAGGCCTCTGGCTGACGACAACCGGTCTGACCGGCAGCGGGTTACTGGGATTTTCTGACCCGCAGGTACCACTCGGACAGCAGTCGTACCTGTTTGTCGGTGTAGCCCCGCTCGACCATCCGTGTGACGAAGTCGTTGTGCTTCTGCTGATCCTCTTTGCTGGCCTTGGCGTTGAAGCTGATGACCGGCAGGAGGTCCTCGGTGTTGGAGAACATTTTCTTCTCGATGACCACCCGCAGTTTTTCGTAGCTGAGCCAGGTCGGGTTCTTGCCATTGTTGTTGGCCCGGGCGCGCAGGACGAAATTGACGATTTCGTTGCGGAAATCCTTCGGATTGCTGATACCGGCCGGTTTTTCGATTTTCTCAAGCTCTTCGTTCAGCGCAACGCGGTTGAGGATTTCGCCGGTTTCCGGATCGCGGTATTCCTGATCCTGAATCCAGAAGTCGGCGTACAGCACGTAGCGATCGAAGATGTTCTGGCCGTACTCGCTGTAAGACTCGAGGTAGGCAGTCTGGATCTCCTTGCCGATGAATTCGATATAACGCGGTGCCAGGTATTCCTTGAGGAAGCGCAGATACCGTTCGCGGGTCTCGGCCTGGAATTGTTCCTGTTCGATCTGTTGTTCCAGCACATAGAGCAAGTGCACCGGGTTGGCGGCGATCTCGTGCGGATCAAAGTTGAAGACCTTGGACAGGATCTTGAACGCAAACCGGGTCGACAGACCGTTCATGCCCTCGTCCACACCGGCGTTGTCGCGGTATTCCTGGATCGACTTGGCTTTCGGGTCGGTGTCCTTGAGGTTCTCGCCGTCATACACACGCATCTTGGAGTAGATGTTGGAGTTTTCCGGCTCCTTGAGGCGTGAGAGCACGGTGAACTGGGCGAGCATTTTCAGGGTGTCAGGCGCGCAATGGGCCTTGGCCAGGGAGCTGTTGAACAGAAGCTTGTCGTAGATCTTCACTTCGTCGCTGACCCGCAGGCAGTACGGCACTTTGACGATGTAGATCCGGTCGATGAAGGCTTCGTTGTTCTTGTTGTTACGGAAGGTGTGCCATTCCGATTCGTTGGAGTGAGCCAGCAGGATCCCGGTAAACGGAATCGCCCCGAGGCCTTCGGTACTGTTGTAGTTACCTTCCTGGGTAGCGGTCAGCAATGGGTGCAGCACCTTGATCGGCGCCTTGAACATTTCGACGAATTCCATCAGGCCCTGGTTGGCCCGGCACAGAGCGCCCGAGTAGCTGTAGGCGTCGGCGTCGTTCTGTGGGTATTCCTCCAGTTTGCGGATATCGACCTTGCCCACCAGCGCCGAGATGTCCTGGTTGTTTTCATCGCCCGGTTCGGTCTTGGCCACTGCGATCTGATTGAGGATCGATGGATAGAGTTTCACCACGCGGAACTGGCTGATGTCGCCGCCGAATTCGGCCAGGCGCTTGGTGGCCCATGGCGACATGATGGTATTGAGGTAGCGCCGTGGAATGCCGAAGTCTTCTTCGAGGATCGCGCCATCTTCAGTGGCGTTGAACAGACCCAGCGGCGATTCGAATACCGGCGAGCCCTTGATCGCGTAGAAGGGCACTTTCTCGATCAGCTGTTTCAGCTTCTCGGCCAGGGACGATTTACCGCCACCGACGGGGCCGAGCAGATAGAGGATTTGTTTCTTCTCTTCCAGGCCCTGAGCGGCATGGCGGAAATACGACACAATCTGGTCAATGCATTCTTCCATCCCGTGGAAGTCTTCAAAGGCCGGATAGCGGCGGATCACCTTGTTGGAGAAGATTCGCGACAGTCTCGAGTTGGCCGAGGTGTCGAGCAGCTCCGGTTCTCCGATGGCCAGCAATAGACGCTCGGCGGCGGAGGCGTAGGCGCTGCGGTCCTGTTTGCACAGCTCAAGATACTCTTGCAGCGAGAGTTCTTCCTGGCGTGTGGACTCGAAGCGTTGTTGGAAGTGGCTAAAGATACTCATGACGTCACCTCGCTCGATACGTGGAGCCGACGCCGGATCATTCAGTCGATGCTGGCAGCAACCGGATATGCAGTTGCTGTTTACCCCCCAGAACTCTTTCAGAGCTGACTACCCCGAAAGCTACTCCCGATGACCCGCGCGCCGGTGTACCGGCTCTCCCCTGTTTTGGATGGCCTGCGCTTAAGGATAGTTGGGAATTCGGGAGGTAAAGGCGAGATACGTAATTAGTTGTGGCAGACCGTTCGTCTGCCACCGCGCGAGCCCACGGGGGCCGGGGCTTGCACGTTACAAAAAAATTATTCGGACGTGCCTTGCGCCGTTTCCGCAGGATAAGTCGTGCGCCACAGCTCAAAACCGCCATCCATGCTGTACACGTCGGAGAAGCCCTGGCTGATCAGGTAAGCGGCGGCACTCTGGCTGGAGTTACCGTGATAGCAGACCACTACCGTAGGGGCATCAAGGTCGGCGGCGCGGATGAAATCGGAAATGGAAACGTTGTCCAGATGCTTGGAGCCGCTGATGTGCAGCGCGGCATAAGTAGCAGGGTCGCGGACATCGACCACCACTGCGCCTTGTTCGCGCAGGGCTTGTGCCTGTTCTGGGGGGATGCGTTTGAATTCGCTCATGGCGGGCTCCTGTGGCTCGGCTGAAAGCGCAGTCTAGCGCTGGGCGCTGGCTGACGTTTGTTCGGGGATGGAGGGGGTGACTGGCGGTAGGGTGTTGCCATGTTCGTCGCATTTGCACAGCAGGCGTTCACCGGTGTCGACGTTCATCAGGGTCATGGAGCCCCCCCAGACACATCCGGTGTCGAGCGCGAAGACGTCTGGCTCATCACACTGGCCTTCGAGTGCCGCCCAGTGGCCGAAGATGATCTTCAGGCCCTTGGTCTTGCGATCCTTGTGCTTGAACCACGGCGCATAACCCGGCGGGGCGGTGTCGATACCTTCTTTGCCCTTGAGGTCGAGTTTGCCCTCGCTGGTACAGAAGCGCATGCGGGTGAAATAGTTGGTGATCACGCGCAGGCGGGTCACGCCTTTGAGGTCGTTGTCCCATTTCACCGGTTCGTTGCCGTACATGCCGTCAAGGTAGGCCGGGAAGCGGTTGTCGTCGCGCAGGGCTTCTTCGACTTCTGCTGCGCATTTCAAGGCTTTGCGCAGCGACCACTGTGGCGGGATACCGGCATGGACCAGGGCAATGTTGCGCTGTTCGTCGTAGTGCATGAGCTTTTGCTGACGCATCCACTCCAGCAGTTCCGGGCGATCGGGTGCGTCGAGAATCTCGCGCAGGGTATCGGCTTTCTTCAAGCGTTCAATGTTCTGCCCGGCCGCCAACAAATGCAGGTCATGGTTGCCGAGTACGCACACCAGCGATTCGCGAATGCTATAGAGGAAGCGCAAAGTTGCCAGCGACTGCGGGCCACGGTTGACCAGATCGCCCACCAGCCACAGATGATCCTTTGCAGGGTCGAAGGAGACTTGTTTGAGCAGGCACTGCAGCGGCTCAAGGCAGCCTTGAAGGTCACCGACGGCGTACGTCGCCATTAGTGCAGGGCTCCGGGCACCGCCAGGCGGAAAGGAGCGATGATGGCGTCAAAATGTTTGCCGTCGTCAGCGACCATCTCATAAGTGCCTTGCATCGTGCCGACCTTGGTGGTCATGACGGTGCCGCTGCTGTAAGTGTGGTTTTCACCGGCCTGGATCAATGGCTGCAAGCCCACGACACCCGCACCCTTGACCTCCTCGACATGCCCGTCACCGTCGGTGATCACCCAGTGCCGGGAAAGCAGTTTGGCCGGCAGCTCGCCATTGTTGTGCACGGTAATGGTGTAGGCGAAGGCAAAGCGGTTGTGCTCGGGTTGCGATTGTTCTGCCAGATAGCGGGTGACGACGCTGACGTCGACCTGATAACGAGGATCGGACATGCAAGAGGCCTTAAAAACGAAGCGGGACGCGGGGCGTAGCTGATTGAATCAGTCTAGGCCAAGTATCGGGTAGTAAACCAGACATGAGGGCTGGTGTCCTACCCGATCACGCTCGCCAACTGTCAGTCAGCGGCAGGGGATTGCAGGACTTGTTCGCTGAGCTTGTCGGCCAGGCGCACGAAGGCGGCGAGGTCGAGCTGCTCTGGACGAAGGCTGCCGTCGACACCGGCGGCGGTGATTTCGTCATTGCTCAGCAGCAATTTGAGGGTGTTGCGCAGGGTCTTGCGGCGCTGGTTGAAGGCTTCGCGCACGACACGTTCCAGCAGCTTGTGATCCTTGGCCGGGTGCGGCAACACCGTATGAGGCACCAGGCGCACGATAGCCGAATCGACTTTCGGAGGCGGATTGAACGCGCCCGGGCCAACGTTGAACAGATGCTCAACCCGGCAGTGGTACTGAACCATGATCGACAGGCGACCCCAGTCGCCGCCGCCAGGACCTGCCGCCATGCGCTCCACCACTTCCTTTTGCAGCATGAAGTGCATGTCGCGAATCAGGCTGGCGTTATGCAGCAAGTGGAAAATCAGCGGCGTAGAGATGTTGTACGGCAGGTTACCGACAACCCGAAGGCTGCCAGGTGCTGCGTTCAGGCTGTTGAAGTCGAACTTCAGCGCGTCACCCTGATGCAGGTTGAAGTTGCTCTTGCCGGCAAACTGCTGATTGAGGATCGGGATCAGGTCCTTGTCCAGCTCCACCACGTCCAGTTGCGCGCCGCTGCCCAGCAGGCCTTGGGTCAATGCACCCTGGCCCGGGCCGATTTCCAGCAGGCGGTCTTCGGGCTTGGCGTGGATGGAGCGCAGGATACGGTCGATAACGCCAGCATCGTGCAGAAAGTTCTGGCCGAAACGCTTGCGCGCCCGGTGTTGGTAATGCTCGGTCATAAACGGGTCTCGGCCATCTGGTAGGCGGTTTCCAGGGCGACTTGGAGGCTGCCGGTGTCGATTTTGCCGCTGCCGGCCAGATCCAGGGCAGTGCCGTGGTCGACCGACGTGCGGATGATCGGCAAGCCCAAGGTCACGTTGACTGCCGCGCCGAAGCCTTTGTATTTCAGCACAGGCAGGCCCTGGTCGTGGTACATCGCCAGCACCGCGTCGCAGTGCTCCAGATATTTGGGGGTAAACAGAGTGTCGGCGGGCAGGGGGCCACGAAGGTCCATGCCCTCACTGCGCAGGCGCTCTAATGTAGGTTCGATGATGTCGATTTCTTCATGGCCCAGGTGTCCGCCTTCACCGGCGTGCGGGTTTAGCCCGCAAACCAGGATACGTGGCTGGGCGATGCCGAACTTTTGTTGCAAGTCTGCGTGCAGAATACGTGTGACCCGTTCCAGACGCTCCGGCGTGATCGCGTCGGCAATCTCTCGAAGGGGCAGGTGGGTGGTGACCAGCGCCACGCGCAAGCCGCGGGTGGCAAGCATCATCACCACTTGTGCGGTATGGGTCAGGTCAGCAAGAAATTCGGTGTGCCCGGAGAAGGCAATTCCGGATTCATTGATCACGCCCTTGTGCACAGGGGCGGTAATCATGCCGGCGAAATGCCCGTCGAGGCAGCCTTGGCCCGCACGGGTCAGGGTTTCCAGAACGAAAGCCGCATTGGCCTTGTCCAGTTGCCCGGCGGTGACCGGTGCATTAAGCGGGGTATCCCAGACATACAAGCTGTTGGCGGGTGCCGGAGCATCCGGCCAGCTGTCCGGAGCAACCGGGAGTAAATCGACGACCACGCCCAGCTGCGCGGCCCGCTCGAGGAGCAGGTCGCGGCTGGTAATGGCAATCAGGGGATGTGGCTGGGCTTGCGAGGCAAGCAGCAGGCACAGGTCAGGACCTATGCCGGCCGGTTCGCCGGGTGTCAGCGCGAAACGCTTGGGTTTCACTGCGCTGCCTGGTCTGCACCAGGGAGTTTGATCTCTACGTACGCTTCGTCACGGATCTGACGCAGCCAGGTTTGCAGCTCTTCGTCGTATTTGCGGTTACGCAGTACGGTCATCGCTTGCTGCTCACGGGCCTGGGTGGTGCTGTCGGTGGCGCGACGGCCAAGGACTTCCAGTACGTGCCAGCCGTATTGGGTCTGGAACGGCTTGGACAGCTGACCTTGCGGGGTCTTGGCCATCACTTCGCGGAACTCAGGCACCAATGCGTTCGGGTCGATCCAGTTCAGGTCGCCACCGTTGAGGGCGGAACCCGGATCTTCCGAGAAGCTTTTCGCCAGTTCGCTGAAATCTTCGCCCGCTTCGATTCGGGTGTAGAGCGATTCAGCCAGGGCTTTGGTTTTTGCTTCGTCGCGGATCGGGCTAGGTTTGACCAGAATATGACGCACGTGCACTTCGTCACGCGTCTGGGTTTCACCGCCACGCTTGTCGAGGATCTTGAGGATGATGAAGCCGCCCGGCGTACGCATTGGCTGGGTAATGTCGCCAACGGTCATGGTGCTCAGCATGCGATCGAACGGAGGAGGTAGTTGAGCGGCTTTACGCCAGCCCATGTCGCCGCCTTCCAGTGCGGTTTCGCTGGCGGATTTGGCGATTGCCAACTGACCGAAGTCAGCGCCTTGCTTGAGCTGCTGGTAAACCGCATCAGCCTGTTTGGCTGCGTTCTGAATCGCGTCGGAGTTGGCGCTTTCCGGCGTAGGAATCAGGATGTTGGCCAGACGGAATTCTTCCGACAGCTGCATTTTGCCGAGGTCGGAAGCGAGGAAGTTCTTCACTTCCTGTTCAGACACCTGGATGCGCTCCGCCACACGACGCTGACGCACACGGCTGATGATCATTTCGCGGCGAATCTGTTCACGGGCGTCGTCGTAAGACAGACCGTCGCGAGTCAGGGCGGCACGGAATTGTTCAATCGACATGTTATTGCGCTGGGCAATGGTGCCAACGGCCTGGTTCAGTTCTTCATCGGTAATGCGGATGCCGGAACGCTCGCCGATCTGCAGTTGCAGGTTTTCGACGATCAGGCGCTCAAGCACCTGCTGATCCAGCACGCCGGCCGGCGGCAACGCAGCGCCGCGTTTGGCGATGGTTTGCTGAACTTCATGAACGCGCTGGTCCAGTTGGCTCTGCATGACCACGTCGTTGTCGACAATGGCCACCACTTTATCGATGGACTGTACCGCGGCGTTGGCCGCGGTACCCAGGAACAGCGCGCCCAGCACTAGCGGGCGCAGACAATCAGAAAGCTTGGTCTTCACGTGCACGATAACCTTGAATGCCTTTGTCGAGGAAACTCTCTACTTTGGCGCCGGTAAGGCCGCCGAGTCCCTTCAGAACGATTTGTAGGAAGATGCCATGGTCGCCTTTTTCGTTTTCCGGGGCGTCTTGGCTGAATTCGTCGTAATCGACGAAGTAGCGGTTGATCAAGCGCAGTTTCCAGCAGCAGTTGTCGTACTCGAAACCACCGAAGGCTTCCAGGGTACGGTTACGGTTGTAGTCATACTGCCAGCGACTGATGAGGTTCCATTGCGGCACGATCGGCCACATCACCGAGAAGTCGTGCTGTTGAATCTTGTAGTAGTCCTTCACGAAGCCAGGTTGACCTTCGACCCCGTAGTCGCCACCGCCCACGGCCCATTTACCCGTGTTCTGGTCGTAACGGACCTGGTCGTTGCGATAGCGATAGCCGGCGTTGATGATCTTGTTCGGATTATCTTCAGGCTGGTAATGGAACATTGCGCTGCCCGAACGAGGGCTGCGGCTGTCCGGGTCCCAGTTGTAGTCCGCCGTGGCTCGCCAGTCGCGGTTGAAACGGAAAGAATATTCCAGCGCATATGGCGACACATTGGAGTGCGCATCGTCGCGGGTTTTTGCATCAATACCTGGCAACTGGACTTCACGATCCTTTAAGTACAAGGCCTGACCGACGCTGATGGTTTGACGTTCGAAACCGTTGTCTTCAATCCAGCGACTGGTGATGCCCAGGGAGAGCTTGTTCTCATCACCCACGCGATCGGAGCCCGAGAACCGGTTGTCACGGAACAACGACGAGTAGTTGAAGGTGTATTCGCTAGTATCGAAAACCGGAATGTCTTCCTGATCTGTTTCAGGGACATACAGGTAGAACAGGCGAGGTTCGAGCGTCTGGCGATAATTTTTACCGAACCATTGGGTATTGCGGTCGAAATACAGGCCGCTATCAATACTTGCAATCGGCACACCACGGTTTTGGTTGCTACCGAAGGTTCCGTTGAGCTTGTTTTGCTCTGCGGTCTGTGCGGCGATCTGGCTTTTGCCGATCCCGTCCAGATCCAGTTGGTACTGCGTGTACTGGTACTTCAGAGATGGCTTCAAGAAGCCATAACTGGCATTCATCGGATAGCTGACAACTGGGGCGACATTCAGGCGATCACCGGTAGCACGTGCCAACCCGGTAACGTTCCTGTCGAGTCGCGGCGTTACATTGCCATCTTCGTCGGTAAAATTCCCGTTTTTCAGGTCTCGGTCAAACCGCACGAGTTCCGTGTTATAGGAGAAATCAAGACCGCCAGGGTGGTACGGTAGCGCACCGTTGAAGGTGATCTGCGGCAGGCGGTCGTACGGAGTGACGTTGGAAACGGTCGCCAGCTGATAGGCGTGGGCATTGAGTCGAGCCGTGTAGTTGTCTCCACGGTACGTAACGGAACCCTGCTGGTTCACGTAATCTTCGCCTTTCACCCCAATCTGGTCGGTCTGCAGATCCTGGAAATAATACGGATCGCTGATCTTGGTGTAATCGACTTGCGTGTAAACGCGCGAATCGAGGCCACCCTTGTGCTGCCAGTTATACATGTAGCGGTTTTTCTGGTAGTCGGTCTGCTTGCTGCGATCGGTGTCTTCGTCGTTGAGGTACGCAGCACCGAACTGACCTTCGCTGGACGGGGTCAGGTAGCGGAACTCGCCTTCCATCAACAGGCCGTGCTTGCCCATGTAGCGCGGATACAACGTGGCATCGTAGTTTGGTGCCAGGTTGAAGTAGTACGGGGTCACCAGCATGAAGCCGGTATCGCTGCCGGTGCCGATAGTCGGCGGCAGGAAGCCGGACTGGCGACGGTCGTCGATCGGGAAATAGATGTACGGCGTGTACAGGACAGGAATGTCCTTGACCCGCAGTGTCACGTTGGTCGCGGTACCGAAGCCGGTCGCCGGGTTCAAGGTGATGTTGTTGCCCTTGAGCTGCCAGGCGTTGCTGTTCGGTTCGCACGTGGTGTACGTACCATCCTTGAGGCGGATGATCGCGTTCTCAGCACGTTTGGCATACAGCGCGTTACCGCGGATACGGGATTTGTGCATCACGTATTCGGCGTTATCAACCTTGGCTTCACCGGTATCGAGCTGCACGTCGGCGTGGTCGCCCACGATCAGCGCGCCGTTGTCACGAATACGCACGTTACCGCTCAGTTCGCCACGGCTCTCGGCCTGGTAAAGATTCGCTTCGTCGGCTTCGACCTGCATGCTGCCCTGGCGCATGACGACGTCACCAGCCAGGGTCGCGACTTGCTCTTCCTGCTTATAGCGGGAGGCTTTCGCGCCGATAAAGGTCGGTGCGTCACTTTTATCCGTCTTGTCATTCATGCCAGGACGAATCGGTTCGATATAGGAACCAGAGCAGTAAGGGCCGGTCTCGGCCAGTTGCGCCGCCGTGAGGTTCTCGCGCGGAACCCAGTCGAGGTGACTGTAGTCTGCACTACGCGACTTCAGGCCGCGGCCTTTGGACTCGGTAACCAGAACAGGCTTGGCGCCGGTGTCTTCACTGGTGCCATTCTCGGTCGCAGGTTCGCCGGTGGCGGAAACTGCGCTGCCGTCATGGACGGGACGCGGTGGCAATGCCGCCGCTGGCGCTTTTGGCGCACAGTCCCAGGCACCCGAAGCAGAGACTGAGCAGTCATACTGTTCCGCGGCGACCACGAATGAAGTGGCTAGAGGTTGAAGGGCCAGCAGACTGCCGGTAACCAACAACGGAAATTTTTTACGAAACGCGGGGGATTTCAATGCCATCTTATTAGTCCGGGCTTCCTGCGTGCCATCTGCCCGCGGTGTGGGCCGCACGCCTCTCGATGGTCTGAAAAAGATGCTGGATAATAAAGCATGACCCGCTTGACGGCTAGCGCCGTCGGAGACCCTTGCAATGCCTGACCAAGATGTACGTTTGCAACACCTGAAAGTTTGGCTCGATGAGCAATTGGCAACCCTCTTTGCAGAACAAGGTTGGGGCGCCGTACCCCCGGCCACATTGACCGCGGCCAGTAGCGATGCGAGTTTTCGACGCTATTTCCGATGGGAAGGCGAGGGCCGAAGTTTCGTCGTGATGGACGCTCCACCGCCCCAGGAAAACTGCAAACCCTTCGTGGATATCGCTTTTTTGCTGGCGAAATCCGGAATAAATGTTCCGAAAATTTATGCCGAAGACCTCGAGCGCGGTTTTCTTTTGCTCAATGACCTTGGCAACAAGACTTATCTGGACGTAATCGACAGCGAAAACGCCGACGATTTGTTCAAGGATGCCCTGCAAGCATTGCTGGCTTTTCAACAGTTGCCGATGGTTGCACCGCTGCCAAGTTATGACGTGGCATTGCTGCGTCGCGAGCTGGAACTGTTCCCCGAGTGGTACGTGAAACGCGAGCTGGGCATCGAGTTTGATTCGGCGCAGCAGATGCTCTGGCAGAACGTAACCGAGCTGCTGATCGACAGCGCCCTGGCCCAGCCAAAAGTGCTGGTGCATCGCGACTACATGCCGCGCAACCTGATGCTCAGCGAACCGAACCCGGGCGTGCTGGATTTCCAGGACGCGGTCTATGGCCCGGTGACGTACGACGTGACCTGCCTGTTCAAGGACGCCTTCCTCAGTTGGCCCGAGGAGCGTGTGCGTGCATGGCTGGAAAACTACTGGCAGCAAGCCGGCGATCTCGGTATTCCCGTGCAGCCTGATCTTGAAGACTTCCTGCGGGCCAGCGACCTGATGGGCGTGCAGCGTCATCTGAAAGTGATCGGCATCTTTGCCCGTATCTGCCATCGCGACGGTAAGCCGCGTTACCTGGCCGATGTGCCGCGCTTCTTTGCTTATATAGAAGCGGTGGTCGCCCGCCGCCCTGAACTGGCTGAGCTGGATGTGTTGCTGCTGAGTCTGCGTGCTGGAGCCCATGCATGAAGGCGATGATTCTGGCGGCCGGCAAAGGCGAGCGCATGCGCCCGCTGACCCTGACCACACCAAAACCGCTGGTTCGTGCCGGCGGCGTGCCTCTGATCGAGTACCACTTGAAAGCCCTGGCGATCGCCGGGTTTACCGAGATCGTGATCAATCACGCCTGGCTCGGTCAGCAGATCGAAAGTTACCTGGGTGACGGTTCGCAGTACGGCGTGCGTATCCAGTACTCAGCAGAAGGTGAGCCACTGGAAACCGGTGGAGGGATCTTCCGTGCTTTGCCGTTGCTGGGCGATGAGGCTTTTCTGGTGGTCAATGGTGACATCTGGACTGACTACGACTTCAGCGTGCTGCATCAACCCATCGCCGGGTTGGCGCACTTGGTGCTGGCGGACAACCCGGCCCATCACCCGACCGGCGATTTCACGCTGGCCGACGGGCAAGTGCGTGACGGTCAGCCGGACACCGCAAATCTGACCTACAGCGGCATTGCCGTGCTGCATCCGCAGTTGTTCGATGGTTGTTCGGCCGGTGCCTTCAAGCTGGCTCCGTTGCTGCGCAAAGCCATGGCCGATGGACAAGTAACCGGCGAACGCCTGAATGGACACTGGGTGGATGTCGGCACGCACGAACGCCTGGCTGAAGTTGAAACCTTGATAGAAGCGAGACGCTGACATGCTGTGGCCAGGGACTCTGATTGGAGCCGGAGCGGGCTTTGCCATAGCCAGCATTCCGGGGGCCATGCTCGGCGCTTTGTTGGGACAGGCGCTGGATCGGCGATTGCACCTGCAAAGCTGGGGGCATTTGCGTGAAAAGCTCGGCGGTCGCCCGATGCTGCGCAACGATGAGCTGTTGTTCGTGTTGCTGGGGCGGTTGGCCAAGAGCGATGGGCGAGTGGGGGAGGGACATATCCTGCAGGCACGTCAGGAAATGCATTCGCTGGAAATGACCGAGCCGGCAAAGCGTCGGGCGATTGCTGCATTCAATCGCGGCAAGTCAGGCAACGACCGGTTGCGCGGCTATCTGCGGCGCTTGAGTGCTCAGCCGCATGCAGCGGAAGGTGTACTGCGCGCGTGTTGGCGGATGGTTTGGGCCGATGGCCGCGCGGGCAATGCCGAGCGTGAACTGATTGCGCAATGGGGCAAGTGGCTGGGCTGGACGCGGCATCAGGTGCAGGCGCTGGCGGCGGACTATGAGCCGCATCTGCGGCCGCAAGTCAGCACTGCGCTGACTTATCAAGAGGCACTGCGGCTTTTGGGCGTGTCGGCGACCAGCGAGCCGGCGCAGATCAAGCGTGCCTATCGACGCCTGCTGAGTCGCCATCACCCGGACAAGATTGCCGGAACCGGGGCGACGGCGTTGCAGGTGCGTGAGGCGACTGACAAGACTCGCGAACTGCATACGGCCTACACGTTGATTCGTGAGCGGCGGGATTTTCGATAGGGAGTGTTGTGCGGCCTGTCAGGCCGCCATCGCGGGCAAGCCACGCTCCCACAGATTTTGTGTCGGTAGCATAAATTGCGTACGACTCGAATCCTGTGGGAGCGTGGCTTGCCCGCGATGGCCGTGATGTGGTCTATCAGTCCGCCGCATTCTGCGGATTCAACCACCCGCGCACCCGGCGCACCAGTTGCTCTTGCTCGGCCTTGGCATTGCCGGGCAACGCCTTGAGCGAAACCTGGCTGAACGCCGAAGCCTTCAAGCGCTTGCTGGCCTGCATCCGTTCCAGCGCTGCGTTGCGATCCAGCGGCTTATCCATGTAGAAAATATCGACGGTCGGCAGCTTCAACGTTGGCGTCAATTGCGCCAGGTCGGGTTTCGCCGCAGCGGGCGTCTGCACCGCCACCATCACAAACTTCTCCACTTGCGACGGCTGCTTCTCGCTCAGGTAACGCGCGGCCCAATAAGCACCGGTGCCATGCCCCAGCACGACGATGCTGCGAGCGCTTTGCTGTTCGGCATACGCGATGGCCGCATCGATGCGCGCAAATATACGATCGGCGTCGGCCTTGGACTGCTCCTCGGTGGTTTCGGCGATGGCCTTGTCGGCAACTTCCGCTTCACCACCGGCCGCTTGCTCGATGGGTGCTGCCGTGGTCGAGTCCTTGCTGCCGGTTTCCGGCGCCTTGAGCGTTGGCGGCATTTCCACGACGCGGGGCGCAATGGCATCGCTTTGCAGGTCCGGCAAGGTGATACTCAGGCTGCTCCACTTCGCGTCGGGCAATTTATTACGCAACGGGCCGATTGCTTGCGGCCAGTCAACGGTTTCACCGGCGCCCGGGATGATAATCACCGCGCCTTTGGGCTCGGCGGTATTGGCCGGTTTCCACAAAGCCAGAAAGGTGTCGGCGCCGGCTTGCAGTTGTTGCTGTTCCTGCGCAGGGATTTGTCGCTCAAGTGCTGTCGCTTCTTCCTGACTACGCTCAAGCAGTGGCTGGCGTTCGACCGGTTTTTCTTCCGCGGGTTTTTCCGCAGCGGCAGGTGCCGGGTCGGCCGCCTCGACGGAAAAGGCGCAAGGCAGGATCAGCGACAGGCACAATGCTGGCAGTGCCAGGCGGTAGACAGGGGGCATCGGATATTCCAGGCCAGAAGTTATTCCGGCAGCCTAATGGGTTGGTCAGTATTTGTCAGTGTGTGAGACTTCAATGATGCGTTTTCGCTGCCTGTGGGTTATCGGCTGTTTGTGGTTTCCCTTGATGAGTTGGGCGGCTTCCGCGCCACCGACGCACGTCGCGCCCTTGTCGCCCAAGCAACAACAGTGGCTGGCAGACCATGGCGAATTGCGCGTGGGGCTGGTGTTGCAAGCGCCTTACGCGCAATACGATCGCCGCTTGCAGCGCTTGTCCGGGGTTAACGTCGAGTTGATGAAATGGCTGGCCAAGGCCCTCAAGGTCGAGCTGAGCTGGCGTAATTTCCCTGACCTTGAGCAACTGGAAGCTGCCGCACGCGAGGGTGAAATCGACATCGCCCCCGGGCTGACCCAAACTCCCGCCGGCCTGCGACTCTGGCAATTCTCCGACCCCTACATGCGGGTGCCGCAATTGGTGGTCAGCGATCAGAAAAGCACTGGTGTAGTGGAGCTGGAAAAACTCGACAGCCAAACCCGCGTCGCTGTGCGCATGCCCAGTGCGACGGCCGACTATCTGCGCGGCAACTATCCCCATCTGAACCTGCAAGGCGTCCCGATGGAGCGCCAGGCACTGCAGCTATTGCTGAGCCAGCAGGCCGGTTACGCCGTGGTCGATGAAGCGCAATTGGGGCGCTTGTCCGTAGAGCCTGAGTTCGCCGGGCTGGTCGTGGTGGGCGATATCGGCCTGCCGCAATTGCTGCGTGTGGCCACGCGCCGGGACCAGCCGGAACTGGCCGGCATCGTTGAAAGCGCACTGCGGGCGATCCCGGCCAAGGACCTGGAGCACCTGCACAACCAATGGCTGCAACCCAAGTATCCGCGCCTGACCGAATCCCCGGGATTCTGGCAAAACCTCTGCCTGCTGATGGTGGTGGTGACGCTGAGCAGCATGGCCATCGTGTTCTGGCAACGCCGCCAGCAGCACAGCCTGGAGCAGCGTCTATTGGCGGCGCGTGAGGACATTGCCCTGCGCGAGGCCAGTGAAGAGGCGTTGCGCCTGACGCAGTTTTCCATCGATCAGAGCACCGTCGGCATCCTTTGGGTCAACTGGGACAGTCACGTGCGCTACGCCAACCGCGCGGCTGAAACCATGCTCGGTTATCCGGCCGGTGCAATCATTGATCGGCCGTTGATCGACTTCGAACCGGGCCTGCACATGGACCGCTGGCTGAACCTGTGGAAGCGCGCCCGGGCCAGCGAAGAAGGGCCGCAAAGTTTCGAAACCAATTGCGTGCGAGCGGATGGCAGCATCTTGCCAACCGATGTTTCGTTGAGCTTTATGCGCTTTCGCGGAGGGGAGTATCTGGTGGTCTACCTCAACGACGTCACTGAGCGTCGTCGCGCCCTGGCTGCGTTGCAGGAAAGCGAAGCCCGGTTGCAGGGGATTGCCGCCAACGTCCCGGGATTAGTCTTTCGCCTGGAGCGGGCGCCGGTGACAGGGCAGATCGACTTTGCCTACATCAGTGAAGGCAGCGAGAGTCTGGTGGGTTACTCGCCGGCGACCCTGGCCCATCGCGACAAAGGCCTGCGCAGCCTGGTGCATCCGGATGACAAGGCCAGTTATCACCAGACTCAGGACCATGCGCTGGATACGGACAGTGACTGGTCGTGGCAGGGGCGGATACTCACGCGTTCGGGCGAGCAACGCTGGGCCGAGATCAAGGCCATCACCCGTCGGCTCGAAGACGGCGCTTATGTCTGGGACGGGATTGTCTGGGACATCAGCGAGAGCAAGCGCATCGAACTTGAACTGGCCAGTTCCCGTGAGCAACTGCGTGAGCTGTCCGCTCACCTGGAGAGCGTGCGGGAAGAGGAAAAAGCGCGCATCGCCCGGGAAGTTCACGACGAGTTGGGTCAGATGTTGACCGTGCTCAAGCTGGAAACCTCCATGTGCGAATTGGCCTACGCCCAGCTCGACCCCGGTCTGAATGAACGCTTGAACAGCATGAAACGCCTGATCGCTCAGCTGTTCCAGCTGGTGCGTGATGTGGCGACCGCGTTGCGACCGCCGATTCTCGATGCCGGGATCGCCTCGGCCATCGAGTGGCAGGCCCGGCGTTTCGAGGCGCGCACGCAGATTCCGTGTCTGGTGCAGGTGCCGGAGAATCTGCCGGTGCTCAGTGATGCCAAGGCGATTGGACTGTTCCGGATTCTTCAGGAAGCGCTGACCAATGTCATGCGGCATGCCCAGGCGCATACTGTCGAACTGACATTGGCGCTGGAAGGCGACGAGTTGTGTCTGACGGTCAGCGATGATGGCGTAGGATTTGTTCCTGCCACCGGTAGGGCAACATCTTTCGGGGTGGTTGGCATGCGTGAGCGGGTGTTGATCATGGGCGGGCAGTTGTCGCTGGAGAGTGAGCCGGGGGAGGGCACGACGTTGAGTGTGCGGGTGCCGGTAGATGAGGCCTGAGGTATTTGTGGTGTCTGTACTGACGCCTTCGCGGGCAAGCCCGCTCCCACAGGTTCTTGGGTAAATTCACAGATAGTGATACACCCGAAATCCCTGTGGGAGCAGGCTTGCTCCGGGCGGCGTTCCGACGATAGATCTTGGCTCTGACATAAGAAGAATGGAGAAGACTGTGATCCGTGTACTGGTAGCCGAAGACCACACCATCGTCCGTGAAGGCATCAAGCAATTGATTGGCCTGGCCAAGGACTTGCTGGTGGTGGGGGAGGCGAGCAATGGCGAGCAGTTGCTCGAAACCCTGCGGCATGTACCCTGCGAAGTGGTGTTGCTGGATATCTCCATGCCGGGCGTCAATGGCCTGGAAGCGATCCCGCGGATTCGCGCGCTGAACAATCCGCCGGCCATCCTGGTGTTGTCGATGCACGACGAAGCGCAAATGGCCGCCCGAGCGCTGAAGGTCGGCGCTGCCGGTTACGCGACCAAGGACAGCGATCCGGCGCTGCTGCTGACGGCGATCCGCAAGGTCGCGGCGGGCGGGCGTTACATCGACCCGGACCTGGCCGACCGCATGGTCTTTGAAGTTGGCCTGACCGATTCGCGACCGTTGCATTCATTGCTCTCGGAGCGCGAATTTTCGGTGTTCGAACGTCTGGCCCAGGGCGCCAACGTCAACGACATCGCCCAGCAACTGGCCCTGAGCAGCAAGACTATCAGCACCCACAAGGCGCGGCTGATGCAGAAACTCAACATCACCTCCCTGGCTGAACTGGTGAAGTACGCCATGGAACACAAACTCCTCTAAAAACCACCACCGTCCGATTGTGGGAGCGAGCCTGCTCGCGATAGCGGTGTATCAGTCGGTATGGCTTTGCCTGATTCACCGCTATCGCGAGCAGGCTCACTCCCACAGGGATCTCGGTGACATATCCATTTGCGACATCCCTCTAACCTCGCTTTTGTCCGGTTTCGCAGGTCGCAGCTTGAAACTCGCCACTGCCCCTATCCATCCCCGCCATCCTTGTAGGGCAATCCCTACCCCCAACCTTCCATCCGGCTGAGGCGATTCTCTCCTGCGCCCCGATTTGCGTGGCCAGCAGTGTCCACTAGGCTTAGTCCACAGCAGTCATCAACAAAAAAGGTGTGGGTATGAGCCAGGTCGATTCAAACGCAGGGGCCAGCGATATTCTGGTCAGCTTTCGTGGAGTGCAAAAAAGCTACGACGGCGAGAACCTGATCGTCAAAGACCTCAACCTGGAGATTCGCAAAGGCGAGTTCCTCACCTTGCTCGGGCCGTCCGGCTCCGGCAAGACCACCAGTCTGATGATGCTCGCCGGTTTCGAAACGCCGACCGCTGGCGAAATCCAGCTGGCCGGACGCTCCATCAACAACGTGCCGCCGCACAAGCGTGACATCGGCATGGTGTTCCAGAACTACGCACTGTTCCCGCACATGACCGTGGCCGAGAACCTGGCGTTCCCGCTGACCGTGCGCGGTTTGAACAAGAACGATGTCAGCGACAAGGTCAAGAAAGTCCTGAGCATGGTTCAGCTCGACGCCTTCGCCCAACGCTATCCAGCGCAACTGTCTGGCGGTCAGCAACAGCGTGTGGCATTGGCCCGGGCACTGGTGTTCGAGCCGCAGCTGGTGCTGATGGACGAACCCCTCGGTGCACTCGACAAACAACTGCGCGAACACATGCAGATGGAGATCAAACACCTCCATCAGCGCCTCGGCGTGACCGTGGTCTACGTGACTCACGACCAGGGTGAAGCCCTGACCATGTCCGACCGTGTGGCGGTGTTCCACCAAGGCGAAATCCAGCAGATCGCCGCGCCGCGCACCCTCTATGAAGAGCCGAAAAACACCTTCGTCGCCAATTTCATCGGCGAGAACAACCGCCTCAATGGCCGCTTGCACAGTCAGACCGGCGACCGCTGCATCGTCGAACTCGGTCGTGGTGAAAAGGTTGAAGCCCTGGCGGTCAATGTTGGCAAGACCGGCGAGCCCGTCACGCTGTCGATTCGCCCGGAACGCGTGAGCCTCAACGGTTCCAGCGAATCCTGCGTCAACCGCTTCTCAGGGAGGGTGGCGGAATTTATCTATCTGGGCGACCACGTCCGGGTTCGCCTGGAAGTCTGCGGCAAGACCGACTTCTTCGTGAAACAACCGATTGCCGAGCTCGATCCCGCGCTCGCCGTCGGTGATGTGGTACCGCTTGGCTGGCAGGTCGAACACGTTCGCGCGCTCGACCCACTTCTAGAGGCGAATTGATCGCCCCGGCTTCAACAACACCAACCCTGCACGTGGAGAGAACAATAAATGTTGAGATCCCTGAAATTCACCGCTTTGGTCATGGGCATGATCGGTGCGGCACACGCGATGGCGGCGGGCCCGGATTTGACCGTGGTGTCCTTTGGCGGGGCGAACAAGGCAGCGCAGGTCAAAGCCTTCTACGCACCGTGGGAAGCGGCAGGCAACGGCAAGATCGTGGCTGGCGAATACAACGGCGAGATGGCCAAGGTCAAAGCCATGGTCGACACCAAAAGCGTGTCCTGGGACCTGGTGGAAGTTGAATCGCCAGAACTGTCTCGCGGTTGCGACGAGGACATGTTCGAGCAACTTGACCCTGCGCTGTTCGGCAAATCCGAAGATTACGTCAAAGGCGCGATTCAGCCCTGCGGCGTAGGTTTCTTCGTGTGGTCGACCGTGTTGGCCTACAACGCCGACAAGCTGGCCTCCGCACCGACCAGCTGGGTGGATTTCTGGGACACCAAGAAATTCCCGGGCAAGCGCGGCCTGCGTAAAGGCGCCAAGTACACCCTGGAATTCGCTCTGATGGCCGACGGCGTAGCGCCGAAAGACGTCTACAAAGTGCTGGCCGGCAAGGACGGTCAGGACCGTGCGTTCAAGAAACTTGATGAGCTGAAGCCAAGCATTCAGTGGTGGGAAGCCGGCGCACAACCGCCGCAATACCTCGCTTCCGGTGACGTGGTCATGAGCTCGGCCTACAACGGCCGGATCGCTGCCGTGCAGAAAGAAAGCAATCTGAAAGTCGTGTGGAACGGCGGCATCTACGACTTCGACGCATGGGCCATTCCAAAAGGTCTGGACGCCAAGCGCGCCGAAGCGGCGAAGAAATTCATCGCATTCTCGGTGGCTCCGCAGCAGCAGAAGACTTACTCGGAAAACATCGCTTACGGCCCGGCGAACACCCAAGCCGTACCGCTGTTGTCCAAGGATGTCCTGAAAGACATGCCGACCACCCCGGAAAACATCGCCAACCAGGTGCAGATCGACGTCAGCTTCTGGGCTGACAACGGCGAGCAACTGGAGCAGCGCTTCAATTCCTGGGCTGCCAAATAAGCAAGTCACACAGGACGACGGTTCGCCGGATGATCGTTCCCACGCTCCGCGTGGGAATGCCGCCCGGGACGCTCCGCGTCCCTGTGACGCAGAGCGTCACTGGATGCGTTCCCACGCAGAGCGTGGGAACGATCAGTACCAAAAGTTCGAGGTGGAGTTTTCCGCCTCTGTAACGATCAAAGATTTCCGGAGTACGCCATGGCCACCGCCATTCCCCTGAACGCGGGCACTGACCCCACCTTGAAGCAGCGGCTCAAGCACGCCGAGCGGATCAACCGCTGGAAGGCTCAGGCCTTGATCGCGCCCCTGGTGCTGTTTCTGTTGCTGGTGTTCCTGGTGCCAATCGTGGCGCTGCTCTACAAAAGCGTTGGTAACCCGGAAGTGGTCGGCGGCATGCCGCGCACCGTGGCGGCCATCGCCAGTTGGGACGGCCGAGGCCTGCCCGCTGAACCGGTTTACAAGGCAGCCAGCGAAGACCTCGCTGAGGCTCGCAAGAATCAGACCCTGGGCGATCTGTCCAAGCGCTTGAACATGGAGTTGGCCGGCTATCGTAGCCTGCTGACCAAAACCGCCCGCGCCTTGCCGTTCGCCACCGAGCCGGCCTCCTATAAAGAAGCACTGGAAGGCCTCGACGAACGCTGGGGTGACCCGGCCTATTGGCAAGCGGTGCGCCGCAACACCAGCAGCATCACGCCGTACTACTTGCTGGCGGCCGTCGATCACCGCATCGACGACCTCGGTGAAGTCGCCCCGGCCACCCCTGATCAGGCGATCTACCTCGACATCTTCGCCCGCACGTTCTGGATGGGCCTGATCATCACCGTGATCTGCCTGCTGCTGGCGTATCCGTTGGCCTACCTGCTGGCGAACCTGCCATCACGTCAAAGCAACCTGCTGATGATTCTGGTGCTGTTGCCGTTCTGGACCTCGATCCTGGTGCGGGTGGCCGCGTGGATTGTGTTGCTGCAATCCGGCGGGCTTATAAACAGCGGCCTCATGGCGATGGGCATCATCGATAAACCGCTGGAGCTGGTGTTCAACCGCACCGGGGTTTACATCTCCATGGTGCACATCCTGCTGCCGTTCATGATTCTGCCGATCTACAGCGTGATGAAAGGCATCTCGCCGACTTACATGCGTGCCGCGATTTCCCTGGGCTGCCATCCGTTCGCCAGTTTCTGGCGGGTGTACTTCCCGCAGACCTATGCCGGCGTCGGCGCCGGTTGCCTGTTGGTGTTCATCCTCGCCATCGGCTACTACATCACCCCGGCCTTGCTGGGCAGCCCGAACGATCAGATGGTCAGCTACTTCGTCGCCTTCTACACCAACACCAGCATCAACTGGGGCATGGCGACCGCACTCGGTGGGCTGCTGCTGTTGGCGACTGTGGTGCTTTATCTGATTTACAGCTGGCTGGTAGGCGCCAGTCGCCTGCGCCTGAGCTAAGGGGAGAATGAAATGCTGAGTCCTTATATGTCGCCCATCGAACGGGTGTGGTTCTACAGCTTGCGGATTCTCTGCGGCCTGATTCTGTTGTTCCTGATTTTGCCGGTGCTGGTGATCATTCCGCTGTCGTTCAACTCAGGCAGTTTCCTGGTGTATCCGCTGCAAGGCTTCTCGCTGCAGTGGTATCACGACTTTTTCGCCTCGGCGGAATGGATGCGGGCGCTGAAGAACAGCATCATCGTTGCCCCGGCGGCGACGGTGCTGGCAATGATCTTCGGTACGCTGGCGGCGATCGGCCTGACTCGCGGTGATTTCCCGGGCAAGGCGCTGGTGATGGCGCTGGTGATTTCGCCGATGGTGGTGCCGGTGGTGATCATCGGTGTGGCGAGTTATCTGTTCTTTGCGCCACTGGGCCTGGGCAACAGCTTCTTCTCGCTGATCGTGGTGCATGCGGTGTTGGGCGTGCCGTTTGTGATCATTACCGTGTCGGCGACCTTGCAGGGGTTCAACCATAACCTGGTGCGTGCCGCTGCCAGTCTGGGGGCTTCGCCGCTGACGGCGTTCCGCCGGGTGACGTTGCCGCTGATTGCGCCGGGTGTGATCTCGGGTGCGCTGTTTGCCTTCGCGACGTCGTTCGATGAAGTGGTGGTGACGCTGTTCCTCGCCGGTCCCGAACAAGCGACGTTGCCTCGGCAGATGTTCAGCGGCATCCGCGAAAACCTCAGCCCGACCATCGCCGCCGCCGCGACGCTGCTGATCGCCTTCTCGGTGATCCTGTTGCTGACCCTGGAATGGCTGCGTGGCCGCAGCGAAAAACTGCGCACCGCGCAGGTCTGACCCTCACGCAATGATCGTTCCCACGCTCCGCGTGGGAATGCCTCACTGGACGCTCCGCGTCCGCTCTTGGGACGCAGAGCGTCCCTGGCTGCATTCCCACGCGGAGCGTGGGAACGATCGGCAACAGGGGGCTATGGTGTTTTCGGGATGTTGTGTCATTCACAACCTGAATAGCAGACAAACCCCAATCCCCAGCTACTATTGTGCCCAGCTCCCCTACTTATAAGAGGCTGCGCACGATGAGTCTTTCCTCTTTCAAAATCGCTCACAAACTGATCACCGGCGCAGGTGCCATCGAGCAACTGGCGGCCGAACTCACGCGTCTGGATGTCGACAACCCGCTGATCGTCACCGACGCTGCACTGGTCAAGTCCGGCACGGTCGAGCTGGCGCTGGCGCAGTTGGGAGATCGGACCTACGAGATTTTCGACCGTGTGCTGCCAGACCCGGAAATCGCCATCGTCGAAGACTGCATGCGGGTTTACCGTGAGGGCGGGCACGACGGCCTGATTGGCCTCGGCGGTGGCAGTGCCATCGACATCGCCAAAAGCGTCGCGGCCTACGCCGGTTACCACGGTGCGCTGGAGGATTTGTTCGGCATCGATCAGGTGCCGCGCAAAGGCCCGCCGCTGATCGCCATCCCGACCACGGCCGGCACCGGTTCGGAGGTGACCAACGTGGCGATCCTCTCCGACAAGGTTGCGCAACTGAAGAAGGGCATTGTCAGCGACTATCTATTGCCGGACGTGGCGCTGGTCAGTCCGCAGATGACCCTGACGTGCCCGCGCAGTGTCACCGCGGCCAGTGGCGTCGACGCGCTGGTGCATGCCATCGAATCCTACCTGTCGCTGAACGCCTCGCCGATCACCGATGCCTTGGCCATCGGCGCCATCAAGCTGATCGCCAGCGCGCTGCCAAAGGCGTACGCCAATCCGTCCAACCTGCAAGCCCGGGAAGACATGGCCACCGCCAGCCTGATGGCCGGCATGGCATTCGGTAATGCCGGGGTCGGCGCGGTGCATGCGTTGGCGTATCCCCTGGGCGGGCGTTTCAATATCGCCCACGGCGTCAGCAACGCCTTGTTGCTGCCGTACGTCATGACCTGGAACAAGATGGCTTGCGTGGAGCGCATGCAGGATATTGCCGAAGCCATGGGGGTCAAGACTGCGCACCTGAGCGCCAATGAAGCGGCGGACAAAGCCGTGGAGGCCATGACCGCGTTGTGTGCGGCGGTAGAGATCCCGCCAGGCCTGCGCAGCTTCGGTGTGCCCGAGGATGCGATCCCGGCCATGGCCGTGGAAGCCGCGGGGATCGAACGCCTGATGCGCAACAATCCTCGCAAATTGAGCGCCGTCGATATCGAGAAAATCTACCGAGCGGCGTTCTAGAGCCTTTCGTGACTTATTGATCGAAGGCAGGCCCAATCATCGCGGTCACAGTGCGCGCGTCAAAGCATGAGGTATACAATGCGCGCCATCGTGATTTTGCTCAAAAAAGGTGCGTCATGCAGCCCTTCGTCATTGCTCCGTCGATTCTCTCCGCCGACTTCGCCCGCCTGGGTGAAGAAGTGGACAACGTCCTGGCCGCCGGCGCCGACTTCGTGCACTTCGATGTCATGGACAACCACTACGTGCCGAACCTGACCATCGGCCCGATGGTCTGCGCCGCGTTGCGCAAGTACGGCGTGACCGCGCCGATAGACGCGCACCTGATGGTCAGCCCGGTGGACCGCATCGTCGGTGACTTCATCGAGGCCGGCGCGACCTACATTACTTTCCACCCGGAAGCCACGCAGCACGTCGACCGCTCCCTGCAACTGATCCGCGAGGGCGGTTGCAAGTCGGGCCTGGTGTTCAACCCGGCGACGCCGCTGGACGTACTCAAGTACGTGATGGACAAGGTCGACATGATCTTGCTGATGAGCGTCAACCCGGGTTTCGGCGGGCAGAAGTTCATCCCCGGCACCCTCGACAAGCTGCGTGAAGCACGCGCGCTGATCGATGCCTCCGGCCGGGACATCCGCCTGGAAATCGATGGCGGCGTCAACGTGAACAACATTCGTGAAATCGCTGCGGCGGGTGCGGACACCTTCGTCGCCGGTTCGGCGATCTTCAATGCACCGAACTACCAAGAGGTGATTGAAAAGATGCGTTCCGAACTGGCGTTGGCTCGTCCATGAGTGGCTTTGAGCAGCTGTTCCCGGGGCGTCTGCCGCGGCTGGTGATGTTCGACCTGGATGGCACGCTGGTCGATTCGGTCCCCGACCTCGCGGTGGCTGTGGATAACATGCTGCTCAAACTGGGGCGTGACCCTGCCGGCATCGAGTCGGTGCGTGAGTGGGTCGGCAATGGCGCGCCGGTGCTGGTTCGCCGTGCGCTGGCCGGTGGCATCGACCATTCGACGGTCGACGACGGTGAAGCCGAGGGCGCGCTGGAGATTTTCATGGAGGCTTACAGCGAGAGCCATGATCTGACCGTGGTCTATCCCGGCGTGCGTGACACCCTGAAGTGGCTGCACAAGCAGGGTGTCGAGATGGCGCTGATCACCAACAAGCCGGAGCGCTTTGTCGCGCCGCTGCTGGATCAGATGAAAATCGGCCGTTACTTCAAGTGGATCATCGGCGGCGACACCTTGCCGCAGAAGAAGCCTGACCCGGCCGCGCTGTTTTTCGTGATGAAAATGGCCAACATCCCGGCCTCGCAATCGCTGTTTGTCGGCGATTCGCGCAGCGATGTGCTGGCGGCGAAAGCGGCGGGGGTCAAGTGCGTGGCCCTCAGCTACGGCTACAACCATGGCCGGCCGATTTCGGAAGAGTCGCCGGCGCTGGTGATCGACGATCTGCGCAAGCTAATTCCCGGTTGCCTGGATCCGGCCGCTGAGATAACGTTGCCCGACGCTGTCCAACCCCCTTCTGGAAACGCCATCGTGGTGGTCACTCGCAAACTCTGGATGAAAGTCATCAAGGCCCTGGCCCGCTGGCGTTGGCGCGCCTGACTCGATTCTGGCCGGTTTTCCGGCGCGTTTGCATACCTGACTGTTAGCACCTCAAGCCACGAGGCTACCCCATGATCCGCGAAGAATTCCTGCGTTTGGCCGCTGCCGGCTATAACCGTATCCCGTTGGCCTGCGAAACCCTGGCCGACTTCGACACGCCGCTGTCGATCTACCTGAAACTGGCTGACGAGCCGAACTCCTACCTGCTGGAATCGGTACAGGGCGGGGAGAAGTGGGGCCGTTACTCGATCATCGGCCTGCCGTGCCGCACCGTGCTGCGGGTTCACGATCATCACGTCAGCGTGACCCACGACGGCGTCGAAATCGAAAGCCATGAAGCCGAAGATCCGTTGGCCTTCGTCGAAGAATTCAAAGCCCGCTACAACGTGCCGACCATCCCGGGCCTGCCACGCTTCAATGGCGGTCTGGTGGGTTATTTCGGTTACGACTGCGTGCGCTATGTGGAGAAGCGTCTGGGCAAGTGCCCGAACCCGGATCCGCTGGGCGTGCCGGACATTCTGCTGATGGTGTCCGACGCGGTGGTGGTGTTCGACAACCTCGCCGGCAAGATGCACGCCATTGTGCTGGCCGATCCATCGCAGGCAGATGCCTTCGAACAAGGTCAGGCACGCCTGGAAGAGCTGCTGGAAAAACTCCGTCAGCCGATCACCCCGCGTCGTGGCCTGGATTTCAGCAAGCAACAGTCGGCTGATCCTGTCTTCCGTTCGAGCTTCACCCAGGACGATTACGAAAAAGCCGTCGACACCATCAAGGAATACATCCTGGCCGGTGACTGCATGCAGGTCGTGCCGTCCCAGCGCATGTCGATCGACTTCAAGGCTGCGCCGATCGATCTGTACCGTGCGCTGCGCTGCTTCAATCCGACGCCTTATATGTACTTCTTCAACTTCGGCGACTTCCACGTCGTCGGCAGTTCGCCGGAAGTGCTGGTGCGGGTCGAAGACAACCTGATCACCGTGCGCCCGATTGCCGGCACCCGTCCACGGGGTGCCAACGAAGAGGCGGATCTGGCGCTGGAAAAAGACTTGCTGTCGGACCACAAGGAAATCGCCGAGCACTTGATGCTGATCGACCTGGGCCGTAATGACACCGGTCGGGTTTCGGAGATCGGTTCGGTGAAGCTCACCGAGAAGATGGTCATCGAGCGTTATTCCAACGTGATGCACATCGTCTCTAACGTCACTGGCCAATTGAAGGCCGGGCTGACAGCGATGGATGCGCTGCGGGCGATCCTGCCAGCGGGCACGTTGTCGGGCGCACCGAAGATTCGTGCGATGGAAATCATCGACGAACTGGAGCCGGTCAAGCGTGGCGTCTACGGCGGAGCGGTGGGCTACTTCGCCTGGAACGGCAACATGGACACCGCAATTGCGATCCGCACCGCAGTGATCAAGAACGGTGAACTGCATGTGCAGGCCGGCGGCGGCATCGTCGCTGACTCGGTGCCGGCGCTGGAATGGGAGGAAACCCTGAACAAGCGCCGCGCCATGTTCCGCGCCGTGGCCCTGGCCGAACAAACCCCGGACGCCTGAGTTCACACAAAACCTGTGGGCGCGAGCCTTTGTGGCGAGGGAGCTTGCTCCCGCTGGCCTGCGTAGCAGGCCCAATCGACGACTGCTTCGCAGCCGAGCGCGAGCAAGCTCGCTCGCCACAATAAGTGTTCACCATAAAAAACGCGGCGCCTGCGAGGGCGCCGCGTTTTTTGTTGCCTGCGATTTAGAAGTCCAGTGCAACCCCGACGTTAATGCCTTGCTGGGTAAAGTCATCATCCTTGCGAATGTCATAACTGGCCCGCAAAGCCAAATCCTTGGTGAGGTTGTGGCTCACACCCAGGTTCAAACGGTTGAGGTTGGTTTGTGGGGTATAGCCGGCCAAGGCGTAGCGGTTGTTCGGCAGGCTGTTGAGGCTCATGGTCACGTCTTGGGTGTCGTCGTTGTACTCGCGCTCGTGGGCCAGTTCGCCAAACACTTGGGTCTGCGTAGTGATCTGGTACTTGCCCTGGATCCCGAGACCCAGCCGCCGGGAGATGCGCGACTGGTCATCGAAGGTCAGCGCGGTGGAGTCAGCGCCATCTTCCGAGTAGCCGTCGACTTCAACCTTGGCGAAGTCAGCGCTGACAAACGGCGACAGGTGCCAAGGACTGGACGCTTCTGGCGCGATGTCGTAACCCACGCGGCCGCCGATAGCGACCAGGTAACCGTCGGTATCACCTTTCTCCCCGCGTTCATTAACCCCCAGCTGAAATTTGCGTTTGAGACTGTCGTAGTCCAGATGCCCGGCGGTCACTGCCGCGTCACCCCACCAGCGGTCTTGCTGGTACTGGGCGAATGCCGTACCCATGTACGTGTTGAGCTTGTAATCCGAGTCGTGATCGCCTGCTTCGAGCTTCTGGTTGTAGAAGCCTGCCGCCAGGCCAACGCGCCAGGCATCGTTGAGCCGGTAGCTGCCACCGATGTTCAGGTTGGCGCCATTACCATCAGCACTGGCGCCGCTGCGCTGGCTGTCGAAATCCTGATGCTGGCCTCCGCCGGCGACGATCGCGCGCCATTGGCCGACGCCTTGCCAGTTTTGCCAATCCGCCAGCCACTGGTTACGCAATTCATCCTGATGGGAGCGCAAAGTCCCTTGGGCCATTTGCGGCAGCAGGGTCGCTTCCCATGGCGCAGACAGCAGCGAGTAGGCGTAATCGGCGATCAGACGTTGCCCGGCCTCGGTCGGGTGCACCGAGTCGTTGTAGATCAGCTTGGTCGGGTCCGGCGTAGCACTATTGATGCCGTAACGGGCGTTTTCGGTGCAGCTGCTGCCGCTGAAGCAGGTGGCGCTCAGATTCTGGTCAGTGGCCAGGCCGAACTGGGCCGGGTTGG
Organism: Pseudomonas sp. LB3P93; assembly: GCF_054898025.1. NCBI lineage: Bacteria > Pseudomonadati > Pseudomonadota > Gammaproteobacteria > Pseudomonadales > Pseudomonadaceae > Pseudomonas > Pseudomonas sp. LB3P93. Next base: position 5,868,531 of record NZ_CM142713.1, on the reverse strand, counting down.
CGAACGTCTCTTTGAGCAGAACCGGAATGTTGAGCGGGATGACGTTGGCATTGACGTTCTGCAGCTGGCTCACCAGTTCGGTGTTGAACTGAGTGCTGAGTTGGGAAGTGAATGCTTGCAGTGGGGTGCCGTTGAAAGCCGGGGTAAAGCCGATGTCTGGCAGCAACCAGACCATGATGTAGCGGGCACCGGCCTGTTGCAGGGTTTGCACGCTGCTGACCAGGCGATCGGCGGCGGCGCTGGCCTGGGGCAGGCTGGTCACGCGACCTTGCAGGAAATCGTTACCACCGCCCGACAGGTAATACAGCGCATTCGGGTCGGCGCGGAAGTTGTTCGACGGCAGGTAGCCCGCGCGGGTGCGATCGCCCGTGGCGGAGGTGCTGGTGATCGAATCGAGAATCTGATCGGTGCGATAACCGCCGACGGCCCAGTTGTTGCCATCGGGCTGGCCATTGTTGGCGCGTACCGCCGAAGACGATGAGGCGGTCTGATCCGCCGAGAACCCTAGTTTTCCACCGAGAATCTGCGTGGAGTTGAGCGAGCGGACTTCGCCGCTGCCATCCAGGTAAACCGGCCCCGTCCGGTTGGTAAAGCGCTGGGTCGAACCGGCCGGTCCGCCCGTGTCGGCAAAGGTCCCGGCATCGTTGAGACTGTCGCCGAAGACGACGAAATTGGTGTAAGGATTGGGCGCGGCGATCGCCTGGGCGCAGGCCATGGCGAGCAAGCATCCTGCGAGCGGTACAAACAACGTCTGTTTGATCATGAGCAAGTCCGTTTATTTATTGTTGTAGTGAACGAAACGACAGTACCAAAAACTTCCGGCCTTTTGCCATCGGTCGCGAACCCTTCAATTGTTTCGCGGCCAGTCACGCCGGCCATATTGCACGCTCTGCCCAGCTAAGTTACTGTGCCAAGACGTATGAATGAGACCTTCCCCGTGTTGATCATCAGCAAACTTCTGGATCAAGTCATCAAGGCACACGCCCGCTGGCGTTGGCGCGCCTGAATTCTTTTGCCGGCCCCGCCGGACCTGTACCGCTTTGCCTTCTTCACCCGTACGACATACCGCTTTGCTGGCGCACCCAGCGACTGACAAAGCGCAGGACACTGCGGGTAATCATTCGAAGGCTGTCTTAAAAGTCAGTGAATTCAAGAGGTTCCAAACGCCATGTTGCTGATGATCGATAACTACGACTCTTTTACCTACAACGTTGTGCAGTACCTCGGTGAGCTCGGCTCCCAGGTCAAAGTCGTGCGCAACGATGAACTTACCGTTGCTGAAATCGAAGCGCTCAACCCAGAGCGAATCGTCGTGTCCCCCGGTCCTTGCACCCCGACCGAAGCCGGTGTCTCGATCGACGTGATCAAGCATTTCGCCGGCAAGCTGCCGATTCTCGGTGTCTGCCTTGGTCACCAGTCCATTGGCCAGGCCTTTGGCGGTGATGTGGTCCGCGCCCGGCAAGTCATGCACGGTAAGACTAGCCCGGTATTCCACGAGGACAAGGGTGTATTCGAAGGTCTGAATCGTCCGCTGACGGTAACGCGCTATCACTCGCTGATCGTCAAGCGCGAAACCCTGCCGGATTGCCTGGAGCTGACCGCGTGGACCCAGCTCGAAGACGGCTCGGTCGATGAAATCATGGGCCTGCGCCACAAGACATTGAACATCGAGGGTGTGCAGTTCCACCCCGAGTCTATCCTCACTGAGCAGGGCCACGAGCTGTTCGCTAACTTCCTCAAACAAACCGGCGGCACGCGCTAAGGACTTTTCATGAATATCAAGACAGCCCTGAGCCGTATCGTCGACCACCTCGACCTCAGCACCGATGAGATGCGCGATGTGATGCGCGAAATCATGACCGGGCAATGCACGGATGCGCAGATCGGCGCGTTCATGATGGCCATGCGCATGAAGAGCGAAAGCATCGACGAGATCGTCGGCGCGGTGTCGGTCATGCGCGAGCTGGCGGACAAGGTCGAACTCAAGACCCTGGACGGCGTAGTCGATGTGGTCGGCACCGGCGGTGATGGTGCGAACATTTTCAACGTCTCGACCGCTTCCTCCTTCGTGGTGGCGGCAGCCGGTTGCACCGTGGCCAAACACGGTAACCGTGCGGTGTCGGGCAAAAGCGGCAGCGCCGATCTGCTGGAGGCGGCCGGTATCTACCTGAACCTGACCCCGATCCAGGTGGCGCGCTGCATCGACAACGTCGGCATCGGGTTCATGTTTGCCCAGACCCATCACCGTGCCATGAAATACGCCGCCGGCCCGCGCAAGGATCTTGGCCTGCGTACCCTGTTCAACATGCTCGGCCCGCTTACGAATCCGGCCGGTGTGAAACATCAGGTGGTGGGCGTGTTCAGTCAGGCGTTGTGCCGGCCATTGGCTGAGGTCTTGCAACGACTGGGCAGCAAGCACGTGTTGGTGGTGCATTCAAAGGATGGCCTGGACGAATTCAGTCTGGCGGCGCCAACCTTTGTCGCAGAGCTGAAGAATGACCAGATCACCGAATATTGGGTCGAGCCAGAAGACCTGGGCATGAAGAGCCAGAGCCTGCACGGCCTGGCAGTGGAAAGTCCGGCGGCGTCCCTTGAGCTGATTCGCGATGCCCTGGGCAAGCGCAAGACCGAGAGCGGTCAGAAAGCCGCCGAGATGATCGTGCTCAATGCCGGCGCGGCGCTGTACGCCGCCGACCTGGCGAGCAGTTTGAAAGAAGGCGTTGCCCTGGCGCACGATGCGCTGCACACAGGCCTCGCTCGGGAAAAACTTGAGGAGTTGGGTGCATTTACCGCGGTATTCAAAGTGGAGAATGAGGGATGAGTGTACCGACGGTTCTGGAAAACATTCTGGCCCGCAAAATCCAGGAAGTCGCCGAGCGTAGCGCTCGTGTGAGTCTGGCGGAGCTGGAAAGTCTGGCCAAGGCGGCCGATGCACCCCGTGGTTTCGCCAAGGCACTGATTGCTCAGGCCAAGCTGAAACAGCCGGCCGTCATTGCCGAAATCAAGAAAGCTTCGCCGAGCAAAGGCGTGATCCGCGAGAACTTCGTTCCCGCCGACATCGCCAAAAGCTACGAGAAGGGCGGCGCGACTTGCTTGTCCGTGCTGACCGACATCGATTATTTCCAGGGCGCCGATGCGTACCTGCAACAGGCGCGGGCGGCGTGCAGCCTGCCGGTGATCCGCAAGGACTTCATGATCGATCCTTACCAGATCGTCGAAGCCCGAGCCTTGGGCGCTGACTGCGTGCTGCTGATCGTCTCCGCGCTGGATGACGTGAAAATGGCCGAGCTGGCGGCCGTGGCCAAAAGCGTCGGTCTCGATGTGTTGGTGGAAGTCCACGACGGCAACGAGCTGGAGCGTGCCCTGAAAACCCTCGACACGCCACTGGTCGGCGTGAACAACCGCAACCTGCACACTTTCGACGTCAGCCTGGAAACCACGCTTGACCTGTTGCCACGTATCCCACGTGATCGTTTGGTGATTACTGAAAGCGGCATCCTCAACCGGGCCGATGTGGAACTGATGGAAATCAGCGACGTGTACGCATTCCTGGTGGGCGAGGCATTCATGCGCGCCGAGAGCCCGGGCACCGAATTGCAACGTCTGTTTTTCCCTGAACGCGGCGGTCCGGTCAGCGGTTCTACGCTCGACTGATTCAACGCAGACCGAGTCGACCCCATCGCGAGCAGGCTCGCTCCCACAAGAGATCTACTAGCACCGCAGATCCAGTGTGGGAGCGAGCCTGCTCGCGATGGCGGCATAAGTAGCACCACAGACTTTATGCCCCATGGATTACCTTATGACCTCAATCGTCTCTTTGACTGTCGAAGCCGGCCTACAGGCCGAACAGAATCTGCTGGCATCGGTCTGTGCCGGCGACGCTGAATTTGGTCTGCTGTTCTGGCAACCCAATGACCGCGCACTGGTCATGCCCCGACGCTTGAACCGTCTGCCAGGCTTCGAAGCTGCATGTGAAGTATCAGCCGCCGCCGGTTGGCCAGTGCTGTTACGTGAAACCGGCGGTGAGCCAGTGCCGCAATCGGCCTCCACCATCAACATCGCACTGGTCTACGCGCCACCACGCCGCGAGGGCGACCAGAATCGGATCGAAACCGCTTACCGCCGTCTATGCGACCCGATCTGTCAGTTACTCGATGAGCTGGGCGGTGTTTCGTCCTTGGGCGAAGTCGACGGCGCATTCTGCGATGGCCGTTTCAACGTCAACCTCGACGGCCGCAAGATGGTCGGCACCGCTCAGCGCTGGCGCCAGAGCAAGGGTGGCCAACGTCCGGTGGGATTGGTGCACGGTGCTTTGTTACTCGATAACGAGCGTGAATCGATGGTCGCCGCGGTTAATCGCTTCAATGAAGCGTGCGGTCTTGAACAGCGGGTACGCGCCGAAAGCCACATTGCCCTGCATGAAAAGTATGCCGCCCCCGATGCGTTGGAACGGCTCGACACACTTTATCGCCAGTTGCTGGCAGACATGCTCGGGGCTTGAGTGTTCGAGCTTAGCGCGTGCCGAAGACCACCATGGTCTTGCCTTTGACGTCTACCAGGTTGCGCTCTTCCAGATCCTTGAGCACGCGACCGACCATCTCACGTGAACAACCGACAATCCGGCCGATTTCCTGACGGGTCACTTTGATCTGCATGCCGTCCGGGTGGGTCATGGCATCCGGCTGTTTGCACAACTCAAGCAGGCAGCGGGCCACGCGACCGGTGACGTCGAAGAAGGCCAGGTCACCGACCTTGCGCGTGGTATTACGCAGACGCTGTGCGATTTGTCCGCTGAGCACGTAAAGAATGTCTGGATCTTGCTGGGACAACTCGCGGAATTTTGCGTAGCTGATTTCCGCCACTTCACATTCGATCTTCGCGCGCACCCAGGCGCTGCGCTCCTGTTCCAGGCCAGCCTGTTCAAACAGACCCAACTCACCGAAAAAGTCCCCGGAGTTCAGGTAGGCGATGATCATTTCGCGACCGTCGTCATCCTCGATCAGGATCGTGACCGAGCCTTTGATGATGAAGAACAGCGTTTCCGAGCGATCACCGGCACAAATGATGTTGCTCTTGGCCGCATAACGACGGCGCTGGCAATGCATCAACAGCTTGTCGAGGTTCTTGATTTTGGGGGTTGGGGCAATAGCAACCATGGTTGTATCCCGAAAAGACTACACGGTGTGTTTGGTTTTTTTATGAGTCGCAGACGACGGTTGCGGCAAAGGCTGGCCAAGCGCCAGCGAATTGGCGCCAGCTTAACAGACACTTCCTGCAATATTCGAGACTTTACCTACGGTTCGGAAGGTTATGCCCTACAAATGCCGGGCACTGTCAATCCGGGGCCCTGTGCTAAGCTGGCGACCCTTTTTTATGCAGTGGAGTCTGGCGATGAAGGCACGCATCCAATGGGCTGGTGAAGCCATGTTCCTCGGTGAATCCGGCAGTGGTCACGTCGTGGTCATGGACGGTCCGCCCGATGCAGGCGGTCGCAACCTGGGTGTCCGGCCGATGGAAATGGTCCTGCTGGGTGTCGGCGGTTGCAGCAATTTCGACGTGGTCAGCATCCTCAAGAAGTCCCGTCAGGCCGTCGAAAGCTGTGAAGCCTTCCTCGAAGCCGAGCGTGCGACCGAAGATCCCAAAGTCTTTACCAAGATCCACATGCACTTCGTGGTCAAGGGCCGCGGCCTGAAAGAAGCCCAGGTCAAACGCGCTATCGAACTGTCCGCCGAGAAGTATTGCTCGGCGTCGATCATGCTGGGCGCGGCGGGCGTGGCCATTACCCACGACTACGAGATCATCGAACTCGGTTGAATCGACATTCAACTATCATAAAAGCAGTGCAGACTCTGGCGATCCCAAGCTGACGTCTGCATAATGCGCCACTTTTTTCAGGGTCGTGGTCCGTCATCGACAGGCTGCGAACCCGAACAGACAACCAAAATCGCCATCGCGAAGAGGTGTTAACCGTCCTACGCAGGTGCGTCGTTCGCATCTGACGGGCATGCTTGATCACGCGGCCCGGGCCGCAATACATAGAGAGTTTTTAACGGTGAAAAGCAAACTCAAGCTCCACGGGTTCAATAACCTGACAAAGACCTTGAGCTTCAACATCTATGACATCTGCTATGCGGAAACCCCGCAAGACCAACAGGCTTACGTTGAGTACATCAATGAAGAGTACAACGCGAAGCGCCTGACGCAGATCCTCACAGAAGTTGTCGATATCATTGGTGCCAACATCCTGAACATCGCCAGTCAGGACTACGATCCGCAGGGCGCCAGCGTAACGATTCTGATCTCTGAAGAGCCGGTAACCCCGACCGACAGCCAGATCGAAGAGTCGCCGGGTCCGTTGCCCGAGATTATCCTGGCCCACCTCGACAAGAGCCACATCACGGTGCACACCTACCCGGAAATCCATCCGGACGACGGTATTGCGACATTCCGTGTGGACATCGACGTGTCGACCTGTGGCGTCATTTCACCGCTTAAAGCGCTCAACTTCCTGATTCACCAGTTCGATTCGGACATCGTGACCGTGGATTACCGTGTGCGCGGTTTCACCCGTGACGTTGAAGGCAACAAGCACTTCATCGATCACGAGATCAACTCGATCCAGAACTACCTCTCCGACGACACCCGCGACGCGTACCAGATGACCGACGTGAACGTGTACCAGGAAAACCTGTTCCACACCAAAATGCTGTTGAAGAACTTCGAACTGGACAACTACCTGTTCGGCGACGCGACCAACAACCTGTCCCCTGAGCAGCGTGCTCAAGTGACGGATCGTGTGAAACACGAAATGCTCGAAATCTTCTACGCGCGCAACATGCCGACCTAAGATTTTCGGGTACAAAAAAGGCGACTACCTCACGGCAGTCGCCTTTTTTATTACCTGAACACGGTCACTGTGGGAGCGAGCCTGCTCGCGATAGGGCTCTCCCGGACAGTGCATCTATCAGATCCGATAGGTACTCTTGGTCATCACCTTGGCCATCAAACTCATCCCGAATTTCACCGGCGCCGGAAAACGAAAGCCTCCAGCCTCCAGCGCACTCTCGGCATGATGTTCTTCATCAACCCGCATCTGCTCAAGAATTGCCCGGGACTTTTCGTCTTCCGCCGGCAATTGCTCAAGGTGCTCGTTCAAGTGTTTGCACACCTGATGCTCGGTAGCAGCCACGAAACCCAGGCTGACCTTGTCGCTGATCAATCCGGCCACGGCGCCAATCCCGAACGACATGCCGTAGAACAGTGGATTGAGAATGCTGGTATGGCTGCCCAACTGCTTGATGCGTTGCTCGCACCAAACCAGGTGATCAATTTCTTCTTCGGCAGCGTGTTCCATGGCGGCACGCACGTGCGGCAGCTTGGCAGTCAGGGCCTGACCCTGATACAGCGCCTGGGCGCAGACTTCACCGGTATGGTTGATGCGCATCAAACCGGCAACATGGCGGGTGTCTTCGTCACTCATTTGCGCATCCGGCTGCACGATGGCGGGCGACGGACGGTACGGCTGGCCGCTGAAAGGCAGCAATGTACGCATCGCGGCATCGGCTTGCAGCAGAAGACGGTCAATCGGCGAGTAGTGACGCTGGGTAGTCATGCTGACCTCCGGGAAGAATCTCGGCGGCCAGTTTAACCCAATCGGCCGAGGGAAGGTTTGCGCTGGGTCATTTGCAAGAATGAGGCATGTGGCGAGGGAGCTTGCTCCCGTCGGACTGCGAAGCAGTCACAATCAAGGCCAATGAGTCCTCAGGTTTCAGGGCTGCTACGCAGCCCAGCGGGAGCAAGCTCCCTCGCCACAAAAGCCCTCAGAGCCTCAATCAGCCCGGCGGCCAGTGCATCTGGCGCTGACCGAGCACATGCATATGAATGTGATAGACAGTCTGCCCACCTTCTTCATTGCAGTTCATGACAACGCGGAAGCCTTTTTCGCAGCCCAGTTCCAGGGCGAGGCGTTGGGCGGTGAACAGAATATGCCCGGCCAATGCCTTGTCGTCCTCGGTAAGGTCGTTAAGGGTGCGCACCGCTTTTTTCGGAATGACCAGAAAATGCACCGGCGCCTGTGGGTTTATGTCGTGGAAGGCCAGTACCTGGTCGTCCTCGTAGATGATCTTTGCCGGGATTTCCCGGTTGATGATCTTGGTGAACAGAGTATCCACAGCTGTTTTCTCCGTTGTTTGGGCTGGCCTGAGTGTACTCATGGGTTATCCCCGAGCCCAGCCTTTTACCTTCAGGTCTGGTCAGCGCGGGCAGTAGGCCTTGTTGACCATGCCTGCGACTGTCCGGATCAACCAGCGAGAGCCGAGCCGCGGCAGAACAGCGCGCCAGCGATTCCCGCGACCCGGAATAATGATCGCGCGATTTTTCTCCATAGCCCGCACGGTATACAGCGCCACTTCTTCGGGGCTCATCAGCAGCTTGCTGTCGGCCAGTTTGCCGGTGTCCAATTGCGCGGTGCGGAAAAACCCGGTGCGTGTCGGGCCGGGGCAAAGCACCGAGACCTTGACCGCGCATTTCTTCAGCTCGACGCGCAACCCTTCGGAAAAGTGCAGCACATAAGCTTTGCTGGCGTAATACGTGCTCATCCACGGGCCAGGATGGAAGGCCGCCATTGAAGCGACGTTCAGAATCTGCCCGCCGCCCTGCAAGGCCATGCTGTTGCCGATGGCATGGCACAAGCGGGTGAGGGCCAGGATGTTCACTTCGATCAGGTCCTGCTCGGTCATCCAGTCCTGGGCCAGAAATGGCCCGCAGGTGCCGATGCCGGCGCAGTTGACCAGCAAATCGATTTGCCGGTCACCTTCTTCCAGTTCCAGCAGGAACCCGGACAGCCGCAACGGCTCGCCGAGGTCACAGGCGCGGAACAAGACTTCCACACCAAACCGTTGGGTCAGTTCAATTGCAATACTTTCCAGCTGATCACGTTGTCGGGCCACCAGAATCAGGCTACGGCCACGGCGGGCCAGCGCTTCGGCCATCGCCAGGCCGATGCCGCTGGAAGCACCAGTGATCAGAGCGTAACGGGTCATGCAGTTCTCCATCGCAACAGCTCCGCGCCGGCGACGCGGGTGTCACGGGCGGGGAGCGCTGTTCATTCTTTCGCAGAGTCTACAGGGGCCGGGGCTTATTCGGCTTCTTCCTCTGCGGAATCCGCTGCTTGCTCCGCCTCTTGCGCTGGCTCGACTTCAACTTCGTCGGTAGTTACCGAGCTGCTGTCATAGCTGGTTTCGGCAGCACTTTCGTATTCCTGCTGGATGGCAGTAATGCCGCCGGCCAGTGCGCCAATGAAAACGAGCGCGATGAACACGACCCAGAGCGAAGACAGCACCTTGACTGCGGTGGTGTTAGGCGGAGGCGGCGCGCCGTATTGATTGGGAATGTTGGTGCCCGGAGCGATCATGATCACAAACGGGAAGAAGCTGCCCACGAACGGCACAAGGTTCAGCAACCAGAGCCAGCCAGACCAGCCGATGTCGTGCAGACGCTGCACGCTGATCTGAATGCTGACGACCGCCATGGCAATGAACAGGATGAACGCAACCAGACCACCGAGAATCAGGCCTGCGGTCGAATCGGCGCTGATGATGGCGAAGGCGAAAATGGCCAATACCGAACCGACGGCCAGCGTGACCAGCGTCAGGGACATCGTCCAGGCCAGATAGCGCAAACGACCGATGCGGCCATCGACGCTGAATGGCTTGAGTGGAGCATACGCGGGCGGGCTTTCGCCGACAGTGGCCCGGGGCGGTGCGTAAGGAGATGCGGGGTCGGCGAATACCGGTTGGCTGTTGGCGGGCGCGTGTTCGCGGGCGTCGGCCAGGTTCAGCTCTATGGATGATTCGCTTTCGATGCGAGCATCGATGCCGGTTTTCCTCAGCGCTTGAAGGTAGGTTTGCGCGTCAACCTGCGACAGGTCTTGTTTGAGCGTAACCGTCTTGCCAGTGAACAGTCGCTCGACAGCCGCGATCTCACTTTTGTACAGCGCGGCCAGATTTTGTTTGGCGGTGGTGACGTCAACGCCTGGCAGCAGAGCGCCGTCGAACACGATCTTGAAACGGTTGTCGCTCATTGCGAGGCATCCTTGTCGCGAGTTTTTGAATGAGGAAATGTTACAGGCGTGGAGTGTAAAGCCAGCCGGGGCGGGCTGGCCAAACTTTCATCTCAGCGCGGCCAGCGTTTAGGCAGCTGTGCCGCCAGTTCCAGGGCCTTGCGGTACTCCGCGTCCAGCCGTGCGACCAATTGATCGACGCTCGGCAAATCATCGATTTCCCCGACACCCTGGCCCGCGGACCACACGGTTTTCCAGGCTTTGGCTTCATCGCTGATGGGCTTGAGTTTGGAGCCGAAGTCGACTTCGCCCTTGCCTTGCAGCGCCTTCATGTCGAAACCGGCAGCTTCCAGGCTTTGACGCATGAAACTCGCCGGTACACCCGAGACCGCCGGAGTATGGACGATGTCCGCGGCTCTGGATGTCAGCAACATCTCTTTGTAGGCGTCAGGCGCATGGCTTTCAGTGGTGCCGATAAATCGCGTACCGAAGTAGGCCAGATCCGCGCCAAGCAATTGCGCCGCAAGAATCTCGTGGCCATGGTTCAGGCAGCCTGCCAGCAGCAGGGTCTTGTCGAAAAACTGGCGAATCTCGGCGATCAGCGAGAACGGGCTCCAAGTCCCGGCGTGTCCACCGGCGCCTGCTGCCACGGCAATCAAGCCGTCCACACCGGCCTCGGCGGCTTTCTCGGCATGGCGACGGGTCGTCACGTCATGAAACACCAGGCCTCCATAACTGTGGACCGCATCGACCAGTTCTTTAACGGCACCGAGGCTGGTGATCACAATCGGCACTTTATGCTCGACGCAAATCGCAAGGTCTGCTTGCAGTCGCGGGTTGCTGTTGTGGACGATCAGGTTCACCGCGTAAGGCGCCGGGTTCTCCAGTGACGCCAGTCCTGCTTCGATCTCTTCCAGCCAGGCCTTGAAGCCGCTGCTCTCACGCTGGTTTAGCGCAGGAAAGCTGCCGACCACGCCGTTACGGCAACAGGCGAGCACTAATTGCGGATTGGAAATCAGGAACATCGGCGCTGCCACCACGGGCAGGCGCAAACGTTGTTCGAGCAAAGCGGGCAGCGACATTGGAAGTACCCCGGTGAGTTGTGCCTATTGGAGTTAGAACGGCCGAACGACGACCAGAATTACGATAGCCAGCAATATCAGAACCGGCACTTCATTGAACCAGCGATAAAAGACATGGCGGCGGGTGTTTTCGCCACGGGCAAAACGCTTTACCTGTGCGCCGCACATGTGGTGGTAGCCGATCAGGATCACCACCAGGGTCAGTTTGGCGTGAATCCACGCGCCTTGACTGAAAATGCTTGGGTTAAGCCAGATCAGCGCGATACCGAAAATCAGGGTGGCGATCATCGCCGGGCCCATGATGCCGCGGTACAGCTTGCGCTCCATGATGCTGAAGCGTTCCTTGCTGACGGTGTCTTCGCTTTGGGCGTGATAAACGAACAGGCGCGGCAGGTAAAACAGGCCGGCAAACCAGCAGACCATGCTGACGATGTGAAGCGCTTTGAGCCACAGATAAAGCATTGTTAGTTATTCCCAGGTTCACGGTAGCCCGAATAGTAGAGGCTTGAGCGGCCGCACGTCACCTAAGCGGTTGTCGCAGGACGATGCGGGCCCTATTATCGACGGCTTTCCAGTGAGTTCGTTGAGGGCAGGTTTATGGTCAAGGTCGGTATCGTCGGCGGCACGGGTTACACCGGTGTCGAACTGCTGCGTCTGTTGGCACAGCATCCGCAAGCTGAAGTGGTAGTGATCACTTCCCGATCCGAGGCCGGTCTGGCCGTGGCTGATATGTACCCGAACCTGCGAGGCCACTACGACGGCCTGGCCTTCAGCGTTCCGGACATCAAGACTCTGGGCGCCTGTGATGTGGTGTTCTTCGCCACGCCACACGGAGTTGCCCATGCGCTGGCCGGCGAACTGCTGGCGGCCGGGACCAAGGTCATCGACCTGTCGGCAGACTTCCGTCTGCAAGACCCTGTCGAGTGGGCCAAGTGGTACGGCCAGCCGCACGGTGCGCCGGAACTGCTGGAAGAAGCGGTCTACGGTTTGCCGGAAGTCAATCGCGAGCAGATCAAGGACGCACGCCTGATCGCTGTGCCGGGTTGCTATCCAACGGCGACGCAGTTGGGTTTCCTGCCGTTGCTCGAAGCCGGTCTGGCCGATACCACCCGTTTGATCGCTGACTGCAAATCCGGTGTCAGCGGTGCTGGCCGTGGCGCCTCTGTGGGGTCGCTGTACTCCGAGACGTCGGAAAGCATGAAAGCCTACTCCGTCAAAGGTCACCGTCACTTGCCGGAAATCCGCCAGGGCCTGCGTCGCGCAGCGGGCAAGGACGTCGGTCTGACTTTCGTTCCGCACCTGACGCCTATGATTCGCGGCATTCATTCGACGCTGTACGCGACCGTCGTTGATCGCTCGGTGGATCTGCAAGCGCTGTTTGAAAAGCGTTATGCCAACGAACCGTTCGTCGACGTGATGCCGGCCGGCAGCCATCCGGAAACCCGCAGTGTGCGCGGTGCCAACGTCTGCCGAATCGCCGTGCATCGTCCGCAGGACGGTGATCTGGTGGTGGTGTTGTCGGTGATCGATAACCTGGTCAAAGGTGCGTCGGGTCAGGCGGTGCAGAACCTGAACATCCTGTTTGGTCTGGATGAACGTCTGGGCCTGTCCCACGCCGGCATGCTGCCGTAAGGCAATAGTCCGCTCAGCAAAAAGGCCCGTCTGACGGGCCTTTTTGCGTTTCGAGCCAGCAATCGGGTTTATTGATATACCGTAACAATAGTTGACCGATTTTCTAGGAGAAGCGGATAATGCGCGTCATCACGCATTATGGCGGCGTAACGCCGGGAGATAGTCAGCATGAGCGTCGAATCCTTCACCCCCACCGCTTTGCAATTCACCCACGGTGCCGCGCACAAGGTGAAGAGCCTGGTCGATGAAGAGGGGAATGATCGCTTGAAGCTGCGCGTATTCGTTACGGGCGGCGGTTGTTCAGGTTTTCAGTACGGCTTCACCTTCGATGAAGAAGTGGCCGATGACGACACCATCGTCGAGCGCGAAGGTGTGAGTCTGGTCGTAGATCCAATGAGCTTCCAGTACCTGGCTGGTGCTGAAGTGGATTATCAGGAAGGTCTGGAAGGTTCGCGTTTCGTGATCAAGAACCCGAACGCCAGCACCACTTGTGGCTGCGGCTCTTCGTTCTCGATCTGATCGCGTTTCACCGCATTATCAAGCGCCGCATGGCTTCAGGGCTTTGCGGCGTTTTGCTGTGTGGGATTTGATCTGGATAGTCAGGCCGGGTAGATGGCGCCGAGTACGCGCAGGCCGCGGGCGCCGGTGACGCTCGGGCGGTTGGAGGCGATGCCTTCCAGGCAGCAATGGGCCAGCCAGGCGAAGGCCATGGCTTCGACCCAGTCCGGGTCCACGCCGTAAGCGGCGGTGCTGCTGACCGTCGCGTTCGGTAGCAGGCTGGCCAAGCGCTTCATCAGTGTGGCGTTGTGTGCGCCGCCACCGCAGACAAGCAGTTCCTGAGTATCCGATTGGGCGTGCTGCAGGGACTCGACGATGGTCAATGCGGTCAGCTCAAGCAGGGTTGCTTGCACGTTTTCAGCGGCGAAGGGTGGCAGTTTCGATAGATGCTGTGTCAGCCATGGCAGGTTGAACACTTCGCGGCCAGTGCTTTTCGGGCCTTTGGTGACGAAGAAAGGATCACTCAGCAATTCATGCAGCAGGACCGGTTCAACCTTGCCGCTGGCAGCCCATTGGCCGTCGCGATCAAAGTTGTCGCCGCGTTGCTGATGAATCCAGGCATCCAGCAGGACGTTCCCTGGGCCGCAGTCGAAACCGGCGACAGGTTTGCCGGGCTCGATCAGGCTGAGGTTGCTGAAACCGCCAACATTCAATACTGCGCGATTGCCGGCACGTTCTTCAAACAAGGCTTCGTGAAAAGCTGGAACCAGAGGTGCGCCTTGCCCGCCAGCGGCAACATCACGGCTGCGGAAGTCGCTGACTACTGTGATGCCGGTCATCTCGGCCAGCAGGGCAGGGTTACCAATTTGCACCGTGAAGCCGCGGGCCGGCTCATGGCGAATGGTCTGGCCGTGGCTGCCAATCGCGCGAATGTCTTCGGGCTTCAGGTTGTGTTGATGGAGGAGGGCGTTAATGCCCTGCGCGGCCAGTTTTACCCAGTTCTGTTGGGCGATGGCGGAACGGGCAATCTCGTCCGAGCCGCTGGCGCACAAGCCAAGTAGCTCTGCGCGCAGGGAGTCAGGCATTGGGGTGTAGTGCGTGGCGATCAGGTTGATCGCCGGAGTCAGCTCGATCAGCGCAATGTCCAGCCCATCGAGGCTGGTCCCGGACATCACACCTATATAGAGCGTCATGGATTAGCGCTTCGAAGCCAGCATGGTGGCTTTCTCTTGATCCATGCGCGCCATCAGCGGCTGGCTCTGCGCGAGGAAGCGTGCGCGCTCCGCTTTGGAGATTGGGTCGGCCATCGCGACCTTCTGGCCCAGTGGGTCGACGTGCACGCCATTGACCTGGAACTCGTAGTGCAAATGCGGGCCGGTGGAGAGGCCGGTAGTACCGATGTAGCCGATCACTTGGCCCTGTTTGACGGTGCCACCAGTCTGGACGCCTTTGGCAAAGCCTTGCATGTGGCCGTACAGCGTTCGGTAGGTGTTGCCATGCTGGATGATCACGGTATTGCCGTAGCCGCCGCGGCGACCGGCCAGCAGCACCTTGCCGTCACCGGCCGCTTTGATCGGCGTGCCGCGTGGTGCTGCGTAATCCACACCTTTGTGGGCGCGGATCTTGTTCAGGATCGGGTGTTTGCGGCCCATGGAGAACTTCGAGCTGATGCGGGCGAAGTCGACCGGCGTGCGGATAAACGCCTTGCGCATGCTGTTGCCGTCAGCGGTGTAGTAGCTGCTGTTGCCTTGCTTGTTGGTGTAACGCACGGCGGTGTATGTCTTGCCGCGGCTGGTGAAGCGTGCGGAAAGGATCGGACCGTTGCCGACAGCCTTGCCGTTGACAACTTTCTGCTCATAGATCACATCAAACTCGTCACCTTGGCGAATATCCTGGGCGAAGTCGACGTCATAGCCAAACACACTGGCCATGTCCATGGTCAGGCTGTGGGACAGGCCAGCACGCGCGGCAGACTGCGACAGTGAGCTGTTGATCACGCCATGAGCGTAGGCGGAGCGCACGGTAGGTTTGGCAGTAATGCGATTGAACGTATAACCCTTGTCACTCTTGGTCAGAGTGATGCTTTCGAGGTCGCTGACTTTGCTGTGCAAGTTGGTCAGCTGGCCGTCGGGGGCCAGTTCGAATTCGAGTTTCTGGCCGTGTTTGAGTTGGCTGAATTGCTTGGCCTGCTTGTCACTGGCCAGTACTTCATGCACCGAAGTGGCTGGAAGGCCGACTTTCGCAAATAGTGTGGAAAGGGTATCGCCTTTGGAAACTATCACTTCCCTGTGGTTAGGGGCCTTCTTTTCTTCGGCCGCAGGCGCGGGAGTGGCCTGGGCTGTTTCTTGCGGTTCTTCTGCGCTGTTTTCGATCTGCGCAAAAGGGGAGGCTGCCGGTTCATTTGTGGCTTGAACGGCTTCAGCAGCGTCTTGATCTTGTGTCAGTTGTTCAGCAGGGCTTTCCAGTTCAAGACTCAGGGTCGTCTTTTTGGCTTCTACATCACTGGAAGGGAATACCAGAAGCGCCAGGCTCAGAAGAGCGGCGATACCACTTGCTGCGAGCAGGTGGGTCTTCGGGTAAAGCGGTGGCGCTTTAGACGATTCTTTGGTCATAGGTAATTTTTGACTTTGAAAAAGATGAATTGGAAAAGATGAATGACATGATGAAGATGAAATAACTGTATAAAATATAACCAAATCATCTCTGAAGCAAGTCCGTGGTCACTCTGCCAGCGGATTGGCGTCATTGCGCCGGCCAAACTTTGTATTTGACGCGTGATCTTGTATGGTTGGTTCCCTTTGAATTCGAGCCTTGCGGGTCTGTTATGAAGTCGGTTGAAGAGCAGCTAGCGCTGATCAAACGTGGTGCGGAAGAACTGTTGGTCGAGTCCGAGCTGATCGAAAAGCTCAAGCGTGGCCAGCCGCTACGTATTAAGGCAGGCTTCGATCCGACTGCGCCGGATTTGCACCTGGGTCATACCGTGCTTATTAATAAGCTGCGCCAGTTCCAGGAACTGGGTCACCAGGTGATCTTCCTTATAGGTGACTTCACCGGGATGATCGGTGATCCGAGCGGCAAGAGCGCGACACGTCCTCCGCTCACCCGCGAGCAGGTTCTCGATAATGCCGAGACCTACAAGACCCAAGTATTCAAGATTCTTGATCCGGCCAAGACCGAGGTGGCGTTCAACTCCACCTGGATGGATCAGATGGGGCCGGCGGACTTCATTCGTCTGACTTCGCAGTACACCGTGGCTCGCATGCTTGAGCGCGACGACTTCGACAAGCGCTACACGACCAACCAGCCAATCGCTATTCACGAATTCCTCTACCCGCTGGTTCAAGGGTATGACTCGGTCGCTTTGCGCGCGGATGTCGAGTTGGGCGGTACCGATCAGAAGTTCAACCTGCTGATGGGGCGTGAGCTGCAGCGCAGTTATGGTCAAGAGGCTCAATGCATCCTGACGATGCCGCTACTCGAAGGTCTGGATGGCGTGAAGAAGATGTCCAAGTCCTTGGGCAACTACGTCGGTATCCAGGAAGCGCCGGGTGTCATGTATGGCAAGCTGGTCTCTATTCCGGATGCGCTGATGTGGCGCTACTTTGAGCTGCTCAGTTTCCGCTCCATGGATGAGATCAATGCATTCCGTGCCGATGTCGAGGCGGGTGCCAATCCGCGAGATATCAAGATCAAGCTGGCCGAAGAGATTGTTGCGCGTTTTCATGGTGAGGAGGCTGCGGCCAATGCTCACCGTGGGGCGGGCAATCGTATGAAGGAAGGCGAGCTGCCGGACGACCTGCCAGAGATCGAATTGACCGCTTCTGAAGATATGCCGATCGCTGCTGTCCTTAATAAGGCGGGCTTGGTCAAGAACTCGGCTGTCGCTCGAGACCTTCTGGGTTCCGGTGGTGTGCGTATAGATGGTGAGGTTGTCGATCGCACCTTTATATACGTACTGGGCGCGACCCATGTTTGCCAGGCTGGAAAGAAGGCATTTGCGCGTATTACGCTCAAATCCGAGTAAAGCTGAAATTAGGGGTTGACGGCAGATTCTGGAAGTCTATAATTCGCCCCACTTCCGGCGCAGTCGAAACGGAAAACTCCTTGGTAAACAAAGGGTTGCGCAGTTTTCGACAGCGAGTTGCTTCAGGTCATCGAAGCCCAGAAGGAGTTGATCAGGCAAGGTTGTAGGGCTTGATTGACGGTTCGATCTTCTCGGTCGAAAGCGGAGAAAAAGAGGTGTTGACAGCAGCGAGTAACGCTGTAGAATTCGCCTCCCGCTAACGAGAGATCGGAAGCGCAAGTGGTTGAAGTTGCAAAGGAAACTTTGAAAACTTCTGAAAATAACCACTTGACAGCAACAGAGGCTGCTGTAGAATGCGCGCCTCGGTTGAGACGAAAGATCTTAACCAACCGCTCTTTAACAACTGAATCAAGCAATTCGTGTGGGTGCTTGTGGAGTCAGACTGATAGTCAACAAGATTATCAGCATCACAAGTTACTCCGCGAGAAATCAAAGATGTAACCAACGATTGCTGAGCCAAGTTTAGGGTTTCTTAAAAACCCAAAGATGTTTGAACTGAAGAGTTTGATCATGGCTCAGATTGAACGCTGGCGGCAGGCCTAACACATGCAAGTCGAGCGGCAGCACGGGTACTTGTACCTGGTGGCGAGCGGCGGACGGGTGAGTAATGCCTAGGAATCTGCCTGGTAGTGGGGGATAACGCTCGGAAACGGACGCTAATACCGCATACGTCCTACGGGAGAAAGCAGGGGACCTTCGGGCCTTGCGCTATCAGATGAGCCTAGGTCGGATTAGCTAGTTGGTGAGGTAATGGCTCACCAAGGCGACGATCCGTAACTGGTCTGAGAGGATGATCAGTCACACTGGAACTGAGACACGGTCCAGACTCCTACGGGAGGCAGCAGTGGGGAATATTGGACAATGGGCGAAAGCCTGATCCAGCCATGCCGCGTGTGTGAAGAAGGTCTTCGGATTGTAAAGCACTTTAAGTTGGGAGGAAGGGCAGTAAATTAATACTTTGCTGCTTTGACGTTACCGACAGAATAAGCACCGGCTAACTCTGTGCCAGCAGCCGCGGTAATACAGAGGGTGCAAGCGTTAATCGGAATTACTGGGCGTAAAGCGCGCGTAGGTGGTTTGTTAAGTTGGATGTGAAATCCCCGGGCTCAACCTGGGAACTGCATTCAAAACTGACAAGCTAGAGTATGGTAGAGGGTGGTGGAATTTCCTGTGTA